>DXKH01000018.1 GCA_019415335.1 Citrobacter sp.
CGATCACGGTATTGGTCTGGTGGCACTACGTAATGCCAACCACTGGATGCGCGGCGGCAGCTACGGCTGGCAGGCGGCGGAAAAAGGCTATATTGGCATTTGCTGGACCAACTCCATCGCCGTAATGCCACCGTGGGGCGCAAAAGAGTGTCGCATCGGCACCAACCCGCTGATCGTCGCCATTCCTTCCACGCCGATCACCATGGTCGATATGTCGATGTCGATGTTCTCTTACGGCATGTTAGAAGTTAATCGCCTGGCAGGTCGTCAGCTCCCGGTAGATGGTGGCTTTGATGATGAGGGCAATTTGACCAAAGAACCTGGCGTTATTGAGAAAAATCGCCGCATTTTGCCGATGGGCTACTGGAAAGGTTCGGGCATGTCGATTGTGCTGGATATGATCGCTACCCTCCTTTCTGACGGCGCATCGGTTGCCGAAGTCACCGAGGACAACAGCGACGAATACGGCATTTCACAAATTTTTATTGCCATTGAAGTGGACAAGCTTATCGACGGTCCCACCCGCGATGCCAAACTGCAACGCATTATGGATTACGTTACCAGTGCCGAGCGTGCTGACGAAAATCAGGCCATTCGCTTACCCGGCCACGAATTTACTACCCTGCTGGCAGAAAACCGCCGTAACGGTATTACCGTTGATGACAGCGTGTGGGCAAAAATCCAGGCGTTATAAGGAGATAAGCCATGATTTTTGGACATATCGCGCAGCCTAATCCGTGCCGTTTGCCCGCCGCCATTGAAAAGGCGCTCGATTTTCTGCGCACCACCGACTTCAACGCCCTGGATCCGGGCGTTGTCGAAATCGACGGCAAGAATATTTATGCGCAAATTATCGATTTAACCACACGCGAAGCGGTGGAAAACCGTCCGGAAGTGCATCGTCGGTATATCGATATTCAGTTTCTGGCGTGGGGTGAAGAGAAAATTGGCATTGCCATTGATACGGGAAACAATAAAGTCAGCGAATCACTATTAGAGCAGCGCGATATTATTTTTTATCACGATAGTGAACATGAATCATTTATAGAAATGATACCGGGTAGTTACGCTATTTTCTTCCCGCAGGATGTACATCGCCCGGCATGTAATAAAAATGCCACTACGGCAATACGCAAGATCGTGGTTAAAGTGGCCCTCGCTGCTTTATAAAAAATGATTACTGGAGCACATAATGAAAACGAATAATGCCGGTTATATTATCGGCGCGTATCCCTGTGCACCTTCTTTTCACCAAAGAAGTGAAGAGGAAGAGAAGGATTTCTGGCGACAATTATCTGAGACTCCAGACATTTTGGGTCTGGAACAACCTTGCCTGGAAAATTTTCACCCTCTTGGCGATCAATGGTTACTCCGTCATACGCCAGAGAGCTGGAAATTTGTCGTCACCGCAGTGATGGAAACCATGCGTCGCCGCAGCGAAAACAGCGGGTTTGGTCTCGCCTCCAGTGATGAAGAACAGCGCCAGGCCTGCGTGGCGTACTACCGCCACCTGTTCAATAAAATCAACGCATTGCAGGCTAATAAAGTGCTCGCACTGGCGCTCCAGGCTGCACCGTTAGCAACGAATCCTAATGTTATGCAAGCGACGGACGCTTTTGCCCGCTCATTGAAAGAAATCGCCAGTTGGGACTGGCCGTGCAAGCTGGTGCTGGAACACTGCGACGCCATGACATCTTCTTCCCCCCGAAAAGGCTTTTTGCCTTTAGAAAATGTGCTGGAAGTTATTACCGATTATGACATCAGCATCTGTATCAACTGGGCGCGCTCTGCCATTGAAGGGCGCAATACAACGCTGCCGCTGACCCACACCCAAATGGCGAAACAAGCCGGAAAACTCGGCGCGTTGATGTTCTCTGGTACGACGCTAAACGGGGCATACGGCGAATGGCAGGATTTACACGCACCGTTTGCACCATTCTGCGCAGAAAGCCTGATGACCACAGATCATGTTCGCGAGTTATTTAATGTAGCAGAATCGTCAACATTGCATTTTGCTGGCATCAAGCTACTGGAAATAAATGCGACGGCTGATGTGCACCATCGCATCGAAATATTACGTAACGGCATTCACTCTCTGAATGAATCTCGCTAAATAGATCCGCTTATATATCACTTTGAATATCTAATTAGCCGTTTTCTGATAATTATTACGAATATTAACAACATTAGCGCATAAAAAATATTGCATAACCAGAAGGACTCGTTATGAAACGGATACTCGAAGGCATTCTTGCGATCATCATCGCAATACTGTCTTGTATTATTTTTATTAATATCATTCTTCGATATGGATTCCACACAAGTATATTATCGATTGATGAATTATCCCGACTTTTATTTGTCTGGTTAACCTTTATTGGCGCAATCGTTGCTTATATGGACAACAGCCATGTGCAGGTTACTTTTTTAGTCGAAAAACTCTCACCGGCTAATCAACAACGTGTTTCGCTGCTAACCCATACGCTCATTTTATTGCTGTGTCTGGGGCTGGCCTGGGGCGCTATAGAAAAAACAGCGCAAGACTGGAGCAACTTATCGCCCATTCTTGGCGTCCCCGTTGGCTTAATGTACGCCGCCGCTATCCCCACCAGTCTGATTATCGCATTGCTGGAATTGCGTCACTTATACCGGCAGTTCACAAATACCCCCAGCCGAAACCAACAAGGAGCCTGACGATGACAATCCTTATATTTATTGTCAGTTTGTTAGGGGCTATCGCAATTGGTGTTCCCATCGCCTGGGCATTATTGTTGTGCGGCATCTCATTGATGTTCTGGATGGATATCTTTGATGTGCAAATTCTGGCACAAACGTTGGTAAATGGCGCAGACAGCTTCTCCCTGTTAGCCATCCCCTTCTTTGTACTGGCGGGTGAGATCATGAACGCGGGCGGCCTGTCGCAACGTATCGTCGACTTGCCAATGAAACTGGTAGGCCACAGGCCAGGCGGTCTGGGTTACGTGGGCGTGCTGGCAGCGATGATCATGGCAAGCCTGTCCGGTTCTGCGGTTGCTGATACCGCAGCTGTCGCCGCGCTGCTGGTGCCGATGATGCGCCAGGCCAACTATCCGGTAAACCGCGCCGCCGGGCTTATCGGTTCCGGCGGGATTATTGCGGCCATTATCCCACCTTCCATACCACTCATTATCTTCGGCGTCTCCAGCGGACTCTCCATCAGTAAGCTGTTTATGGCGGGCATCGCACCGGGCATCATGATGGGCGTCACGCTGATGGTTACCTGGTGGTGGCAGGCAAAACGACTGAATTTACCTTGTCAGCCGAAAGCCTCACTGCGAGAAGTCTGGCAATCCTTAGTTTCCGGTATTTGGGCGCTCTTTTTACCGATAATTATTATTGGCGGTTTCCGTTCGGGGTTATTTACACCGACCGAAGCAGGCGCGGTTGCCGCCTTCTACGCTCTGTTCGTCTCGGTGGTGGTCTATCGCGAGATGACCTTCTCCACGCTTTATCATGTGCTGATTAACGCGGCAAAAACCACATCCGTGGTGATGTTCCTGGTGGCCTCTGCTGCGGTATCTGCATGGCTTATTACGATCGCCGAATTACCCATGATGGTATCGGAGCTATTACAACCGTTGGTTGATTCGCCTCGCTTATTATTCATCGTCATTATGCTCGCTATTATGGTGATCAGTACGGTCATGGACTTAACGCCTACCGTATTAATTCTTACACCAGTATTAATGCCATTAGTGAAAGAAGCGGGAATAGATCCGGTCTATTTCGGCATCATGTTTATTATCAACTGTTCAATATCACTGATTACGCCTCCAGTCGGTAATGTTCTTAACGTGGTATGCGGCGTGGCGAAACTTAAATTTGACGATGCGGTAAAAGGCGTTGCGCCTTACGTCATGGTTTTATTCATGTTGTTAGCATTATTTATTTTTATACCGGAGCTCATTACCGCTCCTCTTAAATGGATGAGTTAAAAGGAAATCATAATGAAATTACGTTCTGTAACCTACGCTTTATTAATTGCCGGAGTGGCGACGTTCAGCACATCTTCTCTGGCGGCACAATCATTACGTTTCGGTTATGAAACCTCACAAACCGATTCACAACATATTGCGGCGAAAAAATTTAATGAATTACTGCAGGAAAAAACCAAAGGCGAACTGAAATTAAAACTGTTCCCGGATAGCACCCTTGGTAATGCGCAGGCGATGATCAGCGGCGTGCGTGGCGGCACTATTGATATGGAGATGTCTGGCTCTAACAACTTTACGGGACTCTCGCCTGTCATCAACCTGCTCGATGTCCCGTTCCTGTTCCGCGATACCGCTCACGCGCATAAAACGCTCGACGGCAAAGTCGGTGATGACCTGAAAGTCTCCCTTGAAGGTAAAGGGCTGAAAGTGCTGGCTTACTGGGAAAACGGCTGGCGCGATGTCACCAACTCACGCCAGCCAGTTAAAACACCTGCCGACCTGAAAGGACTAAAAATCCGCACCAACAACAGCCCGATGAATATCGCCGCATTTAAAGTTTTTGGCGCTAACCCGATCCCGATGCCGTTTGCCGAAGTCTATACCGGGCTGGAAACCCGCACTATCGACGCTCAGGAACACCCGATCAACGTCGTCTGGTCAGCAAAATTTTTCGAAGTGCAGAAGTACCTTTCTCTGACCCATCACGCCTATTCCCCACTTCTGGTGGTGATCAACAAAGCGAAGTTTGATGGCTTAACCCCGGAGTTCCAGCAGGCACTGATCTCATCTGCGCAGGAAGCGGGTAGCTATCAGCGCAAACTGGTCGCCGAAGATCAGCAAAAAATCATCGACGGTATGAAAGAAGCGGGCGTGGAAGTCATCACCGATCTCGACCGCAAAGCCTTTAGCGATGCGCTGGGTACCCAGGTCCGTGACATGTTTGTTAAAGATGTTCCGCAGGGTGCTGATCTGCTGAAAGCCGTGGATGAGGTGCAATAAACCATGACGCAATACTGGCTGGGGTTAGATTGTGGCGGTAGCTGGCTGAAAGCCGGGCTGTATGACCGAGAAGGCCGGGAGGCGGGCGTGCAGCGCCTGCCGCTGTGCGCATTAAGTCCACAGCCAGGCTGGGCAGAGCGCGACATGGCAGAACTGTGGCAATGTTGCACTGCTGTCATTCGCTCCCTGCTTACCCATTCTGGCGTCAGCGGGGAACAAATTGTCGGTATCGGCATCTCCGCGCAGGGAAAGGGCTTATTTCTACTTGATAAAAACGACAAACCGCTCGGTAACGCCATTTTGTCCTCGGATCGCCGGGCGATGGAAATCGTTCGTCGCTGGCAGGAAGATGGCATCCCGGAAAAACTCTATCCGCTGACCCGACAAACCTTATGGACCGGGCATCCGGTGTCGCTGTTACGCTGGCTGAAAGAGCACGAACCAGAACGCTACGCGCAAATTGGCTGCGTGATGATGACGCACGACTACCTGCGCTGGTGTTTAACCGGCGTCAAAGGTTGCGAAGAGAGCAATATTTCTGAGTCCAATCTCTACAACATGAGTCGCGGGGAATATGACCCGTGTCTTACCGACTGGCTGGGGATTGCTGAAATCAATCACGCCCTGCCGCCTGTTGTCGGATCTGCCGAAATCTGCGGGGAAATCACCGCTCAGACAGCCGTACTGACCGGTCTGAAAGCGGGTACCCCCGTTGTCGGCGGCCTGTTTGATGTGGTTTCCACCGCACTCTGCGCCGGACTCGAAGACGAATTCACCCTCAATGCGGTGATGGGGACCTGGGCGGTGACCAGCGGCATAACCCACGGTTTACGTGACGGTGAAGCGCATCCGTATGTCTATGGTCGCTACGTTAACGATGGTCAATTTATCGTTCACGAAGCCAGCCCCACCTCTTCCGGCAATCTCGAATGGTTTACCGCACAGTGGGGAGAAATCTCATTTGCTGAGATTAATCAGGCCGTTGCCAGTTTGCCGAAAGCCGGTGGCGATCTCTTTTTCCTGCCGTTCCTGTATGGCAGCAACGCCGGACTCGAGATGACCAGTGGTTTCTACGGGATGCAGGCCATTCACACCCGTGCACACCTCTTACAGGCCATCTATGAAGGGGTGGTGTTCAGCCATATGACCCATCTCAACCGGATGCGCGAACGTTTTACTGATGTGCACACCCTGCGCGTCACTGGCGGCCCGGCGCACTCCGATGTCTGGATGCAAATGCTGGCGGACGTCAGCGGTCTGCGTATCGAGCTGCCGCAGGTGGAAGAAACCGGCTGCTTTGGTGCGGCACTTGCCGCCCGCGTCGGTACCAGGGTTTATCGCGATTTCAGCGAAGCCCAACGTGACTTGCGACACCCGGTACGCACCCTGCAGCCGGATATGGCCGCGCATCAGCTTTACCAACAAAAATACCAACGCTATCAACATCTCATTGCCGCACTTCAGGGTTATCACGCCCGCATCAAGGAGCACACATTATGAGTCGACCACTTCTGCAACTGGCCCTCGACCACTCATCACTTGAAACCGCGCAGCGCGACGTGACGCGGTTAAAAGACAGCGTCGATATTGTCGAAGCAGGCACCATTCTCTGTTTAAACGAAGGGCTTGGCGCCGTGAAAGCCTTGCGCGAACAGTGCCCTGACAAAATCATCGTTGCCGACTGGAAGGTCGCCGACGCGGGTGAAACGCTCGCGCAACAGGCATTTGGCGCAGGCGCTAACTGGATGACCATCATCTGCGCCGCGCCGCTCGCCACGGTGGAAAAAGGCCACGCGATGGCACAGAACTGCGGCGGTGAAATTCAGATCGAGCTATTCGGCAACTGGACGCTGGACGATGCCCGTGACTGGCATCGTATTGGTGTACGACAGGCGATTTATCATCGTGGTCGTGACGCGCAGGCCAGCGGGCAACAGTGGGGCGAGGCCGATCTGGCACGCATGAAGGCGCTTTCCGATATCGGCCTTGAGCTTTCCATTACCGGCGGGATTACCCCTGCTGACCTGCCGCTGTTTAAAGAGATCCGCGTGAAAGCGTTTATTGCCGGACGGTCGCTGGCAGGCGCAGCAAATCCGGCGCAAGTGGCCGCTGATTTTCATGCGCAAATCGACTCCATCTGGGGAGGCAAGCGTGCGTAATCATCCGTTAGGCATTTATGAAAAAGCGCTGGCGAAAGATCTCTCCTGGCCGGAGCGGCTGGTGCTGGCAAAAAGCTGTGGCTTTGATTTTGTCGAAATGTCGGTGGATGAAACCGACGAACGGTTGTCACGTCTTGACTGGAGCGCCGCACAACGTGCTTCGCTGGTCACTGCGATGATCGAAACGGGTGTTGCTATTCCGTCAATGTGCCTGTCCGCACATCGTCGTTTTCCTTTTGGTAGCCGGGACGACGCCGTGCGCCAGCGGGCGCGGGAGATTATGAGTAAAGCGATTCGCCTGGCGCGCGATCTCGGCATTCGTACTATTCAACTGGCAGGTTACGACGTCTATTACGAAGACCATGACGAAGGCACCCAGCAACGGTTTGCTGAAGGGCTGGCGTGGGCGGTTGAACAGGCAGCGGCATCACAAGTCATGCTGGCGGTGGAGATTATGGACACCGCGTTTATGAACTCTATCAGCAAATGGAAAAAGTGGGACGAAATGCTTGCGTCACCGTGGTTCACCGTTTACCCGGACGTCGGCAATCTCAGCGCCTGGGGCAATGATGTTCCCGCCGAACTGAAACTGGGCATCGACCGTATCGCCGCCATCCACCTGAAAGACACTCAACCCGTTACCGAACATAGCCCCGGACAGTTCCGCGATGTGCCGTTTGGCGAAGGCTGTGTCGATTTTGTTGGCATCTTCAAAACGCTGCATGAGCTGAACTATCGCGGTTCTTTCCTGATTGAGATGTGGACCGAAAAAGCCAAAGAGCCGGTGCTGGAGATTATTCAGGCGCGGCGCTGGATTGAAGCGCGTATGCAGGAGGCCGGATTTATATGTTAGAGCAACTGAAAGCTGACGTGCTGGCGGCAAACCTGGCGCTTCCCGTTCATCATCTGGTGACGTTCACCTGGGGCAATGTCAGCGCGATAGACGAAACACGGCAATGGATGGTGATTAAGCCTTCCGGCGTTGAGTATGAGGTAATGACCGCCGACGATATGGTGGTGGTTGAGATAGCCAGCGGCAAGGTGGTGGAAGGCAGCAAAAAGCCCTCTTCCGACACGCCAACGCATCTGGCGCTTTACCGTCGCTTTGCGGAGATTGGCGGCATAGTGCATACCCACTCGCGCCACGCCACCATCTGGTCGCAGGCCGGACTTGATCTCCCCGCCTGGGGCACTACTCACGCTGATTATTTTTACGGAGCCATCCCCTGCACGCGCCTGATGACCGCAGAAGAGATCAACGGTGAGTATGAATACCAGACCGGCGAAGTGATCATTAAAACCTTCGAAGAGCGTGGGTTGAACCCGGCACAAATCCCGGCGGTACTGGTGCATTCTCACGGCCCGTTCGCCTGGGGAAAAAATGCCGCCGATGCGGTGCATAACGCCGTGGTACTGGAAGAGTGCGCCTATATGGGTCTGTTCTCGCGCCAGCTTGCGCCACAGCTCCCTGCGATGCAAAACGAACTGCTGGATAAGCACTACCTGCGTAAGCATGGGGCCAATGCCTATTACGGGCAGTAATCCCTCACGCCGGGGCTTCATCGCCCCGGCACTACGAATTGATATGTTCCTTGCTGTAACGCCGCTTCCACGCTGCTGGCGTTAAGCCGGTGTGTTTGCGAAAAATCTGCCGGAAATAGCCGACGTCATTAACCCCGCACACCGCCGCCACTTCCGTGAGCGATCGCGCTTCGCTAATTAACAGCTTTTCGGCTTCGCGCACCCGCTGGCGGTGGATTGCTTCTGTTA
>DXKH01000019.1 GCA_019415335.1 Citrobacter sp.
TGAAGCACTGGAACTGGTCGAATATTTGATTGAAGAAGATGATACTAATCCACTTATCGACTTTCTGGCGAGCCGCATTGCAGAATATGAAAACAATAACGAAAAGTTTGCAGAGTTCGACAAAGCCGTTGCAGCAATGCCGGTTGGCGTGGCGTTACTTCATACGCTGATTGATCAACATAATCTGACCTACGCGGATTTGAAGAACGAAATCGGCTCTAAATCCCTGGTCAGTCAGATTTTGTCTGGACAACGATCCCTGACAATATCCCACATTAAGGCACTTTCAGCCCGATTTGGTGTTAAGCCGGAATGGTTTCTTTGATTTTGACTGATGCCAAACCCCAGATTGCCCGATGCGCTACGCTTATCGGGCTTTCCTGGTTCGTGCGACGGTAGTTGCTTACTCTAAATCCTCACCATTACTGGCAATCACTTTTTTATACCACCAGAACGATTTCTTACGCGTGCGCGCCAGCGTGCCGTTGCCTGCATCGTCACGGTCTACATAGACAAAACCGTAGCGTTTGCTCATTTCACCCGTTGAGGCGGAAACCAAATCAATACAGCCCCAGGTGGTGTAGCCCATCAGCGGAATGCCATCTGCAATCGCTTCGCCCATTGCGCGGATATGTTCGCGTAAATAGCTGATGCGATAGTCATCGTTAATCTCACCGTTGGCAGCAAATTCATCTTTTGCGCCGAGGCCGTTTTCCACCAGAAACAGCGGCTTCTGATAGCGGTCGTACATCATGTTCATGGTGATACGCAGACCGAGTGGATCAATACCCCAGCCCCAGTCGCTTACCTGTAGATACGGGTTACGCAGCGATTTCACTACATTCGCCGCACTGCTGTTGTTGGCGTTCATCTCCGCCGAGGCGCAGCGCGAGGCGTAATAGCTGAATGAGACAAAATCGACGGTGTTTTTCAGGATTTCATCATCGCCCGGTGCTTTGTTGATGGTTACCCCTTTTTCGCGGAATACGCGGGCAGAGTAAGCCGGATACGCGCCGCGCGCCTGCACATCGATTAAAAACAGGTTCTCCCGATCTTTCTCCAGCGCCGCCCAGACATCTTCCGGCTTGCAACTGTAAGGGTAGAAGTTACCGCCCGCCAGCATACAGCCCACCTGATTTTGCGGGTTAACCTCATGGGCTATTTTGGTGGCTAGCGCACTGGCAACCAGCTGGTGATGCGCGGCCTGATATTTCACCTGATCCTGATTTTCCCCTTCTTCAAACACCAGACCCGCGCCGGAGAACGGGCTATGCAACATAATGTTGATTTCATTGAAGGTAAGCCAGTATTTCACCAGACCATTAAATGCTTCAAAGCAGGTCCGGGCGTAGCGGCTGAAAAACTCCACCAGCTTGCGGTTACGCCAGGAGCTATATTCGGTGACCAGATGCATCGGCACATCGAAGTGGCATAACGTGACCAGCGGTTCGATACCGTACTTTTTACACTCTTCAAATACCGCGCGATAAAAAGCAATGCCCTGCTGGTTGGGTGTCAGCTCATCGCCCTGCGGAAAGAGGCGGCTCCAGGCAATTGAGGTACGGAACACTTTGAACCCCATCTCTGCCATCAGGGCGATATCTTCTTTATAACGATGATAAAAATCCGTCGCTTCATGGCTGGGATAAAACTCGTCATCACGCAACTGAAAACGTTTTTCCAGTCCCAGTTTCACCGCCATTCGATGCTCGCCGTGTGGGATCATATCGACGGTGGTCAGCCCTTTGCCACCTTCACGGTACGCACCTTCAGACTGGTTGGCGGCAAGCGCGCCGCCCCATAAAAAACCTTCTGGAAATACTGACATTTTCATCCTCAATTAAGACTTACTTCTTTGGCGACGGTCGGTTGTGCGCTCTGATGCTTTCGCACCTCGGCAGTCGCTTCCTCAACAGGAATATCCTCAAAGCCGAGCAACAGTGTGAGGATGAACGACAGCACGACCGCCAGCGCCATGACGGCGAACACCCAGACGATGCTCATTGGATTCGCCGGATCGAAGAACTGCACGCTGGTAAATAGCCCCGGCGCTGCCATTGAGTGGCTGGCAAGCCCCGCCATACCGGCAACCGCGCCGCAAATAAAACCGCTGATAAGACTGGCGATAAGCGGACGTTTCAGGCGGATCGCCACGCCATATAACGCCGGTTCGGAAATCCCCGCCATAATGGCTGATGCCGCCGCTGCGAGCGCCGTCTGGCGCAGTTCCGGGTTTTTCGTTTTCCACGCCACCGCCAGTGATGAACCGCCCAGCGACAGGTTAGCGCCGATCTCTGACGGCATGACCATTCCTTCTTTGCCGGTTTCGGCAATGGTCTGAATGATGGTTGGCGTAAAGACGCGGTGCATCCCGGTCATTACCAGCAGAGGCCACAGCGCGCCCATAATGGCGACTGAAAGCCAGCCCAGATAACCATGAATGGTGTAAACCAGCGCCGAAATGGCGCTACCGATCCAGATACCAATCGGGCCAATCAGCAGGATTGCCAGCGGTGCGGCAATCAACACAATCAGCATTGGCTTGAGGAAGTTTTTCGTCACCGCCGGTGTAATGCTGTCCACCCAGCGTTCGATATATGACAGGCACCAGGTCATCACCAGCGCCGGGATCACCGTGTAGGTGTATTTCACCGCGGTGACCGGGATCAGGGCAAATTCGACATGTTCACCCTGGGCCGCTTTCGCCATCAGTTCAATAAAACTCGGATGTACCAGCACACCCGCGATGGCAATCGCCAGCGACATATTGGTCTTAAATTTGATGGCGGCAGAAGCCGCGACCATCAGCGGCAGGAAGAAGAAAGCACCGTCACCAATCACATTCAGAATGGTTAAGGTCGGCGATCCTTTTGTCAGCACGCCGCTCATCTCGAGGATCATCGCCAGCAGTTTGACCATCGATCCGCCGATAATCGCCGGGATCAGCGGTGACATGGTGCCGATCAGTGCATCGAGGATCCCCGCACCAATGCGACGCAGCGTGAGTTTGGGTTTACCCACGGGCTGTGCGGGCTGCATATCTCCCGGCAGCAGGCTGACGACTTCCTGAAAGGCTTGTGAAACGGTATTGCCGATAATCACCTGACACTGGTTGTCACTACGTACCACGCCGAGCACGCCGGGGATGGTTTTCAACGTCGGGCTGTCGATAAGCTGGTCATCTTTGATAACAAAGCGCAAACGCGTCATACAGTGCGTGACTGCCGAGATGTTATCAACGCCGCCCAGTGCCGCTATTACCGAGCGTGCCAGCGCCGCATAATTTTTGGCCATCGGATTTTATCCTGTTATCAGTAGGGTAGATGTAGTTGTTATCAGTCGACGTGACGGAAAATGCCGATGCTGAAACGGAATTAGGAAACCGGTTTCACAAAATCATGAATAGTTGTCACTAAATAAGCAAGAGAGTTAATTGTTCATTTTTTATATTTGTGAAACCGGTCACCTGAATATTTTTCCCGCCGATTGCGCAAGGACAATCGGCAAACGGTGCAGTACACTGCGTTGATTGCGTGTAAAGGGATGAAAATGATGACGACGATGCTGGAAGTGGCGAAGCGCGCCGGGGTTTCAAAAGCGACCGTTTCCCGCGTGCTTTCAGGTAATGGCTACGTCAGCCAGGAGACTAAAGATCGCGTGTTTCAGGCGGTAGAAGAGAGCGGTTACCGCCCAAACTTGCTGGCGCGCAATCTGTCGGCGAAGAGTACTCAGACGCTGGGGCTGGTAGTGACCAACACGCTTTACCACGGCATTTATTTTAGTGAACTACTGTTTCATGCCGCGCGAATGGCTGAAGAGAAAGGGCGACAGTTGCTATTGGCAGATGGTAAACACAGCGCCGAAGAAGAGCGCCAGGCGATTCAGTATCTGCTGGATTTGCGCTGCGACGCCATTATGATTTACCCGCGTTTTTTAAGCGTGGATGAGATTGATGACATCATTGACGCACACAGTCAGCCGATAATGGTGCTTAATCGCCGCCTGCGCAAAAACAGCAGCCATAGCGTCTGGTGCGATCATAAACAGACCAGCTTTAACGCCGTGGCAGAGTTGATAAACGCCGGACATCAGGAGATTGCTTTCCTTACCGGCTCGATGGATTCCCCCACCAGCGTTGAACGTCTTGCCGGGTATAAAGACGCGCTGGCGCAGCATGGTATTGCGCTCAATGAAAAACTTATCGCTAACGGTAAATGGACGCCCGCCAGCGGGGCCGAAGGGGTAGAAACGTTGCTCGAACGTGGGGCTAAATTTAGCGCGTTAGTTGCCAGTAACGACGATATGGCGATAGGTGCGATGAAAGCGTTGCACGAGCGCGGCGTAGCGGTGCCAGAGCAGGTGTCAGTTATCGGATTCGATGATATCGCAATTGCCCCCTACACCGTTCCGGCGCTCTCCAGCGTAAAAATTCCGGTAACTGAGATGATTCAGGAAATTATTGGACGGCTGATTTTTATGCTCGATGGCGGGGATTTCTCACCGCCGAAAACCTTCAGCGGAAAACTGATCCGCCGCGGCTCCCTCATTGCTCTTTCGCAATAAACATTGTCAACACATGTCATCGTCACTAGTGTCGATGACATCGTTTTTCCTGCATTACAGAATTTAATTTCTTTAAATAACAGTAAATTAAAAACTGGCATGATTTGTGAATGTATCGGCGCATTAACTGTCATTGCTGGAGAATTTGATGAACCGTTTCATCATTGCTGACGCGAGTAAATGTATTGGTTGCCGTACCTGTGAAGTGGCGTGCGTGGTTTCTCATCAGGAGAATCAGGACTGTGCATCGCTGACCCCGGAAACTTTTTTACCGCGAATCCATGTCATTAAAGGTGTGAACATTTCTACGGCAACAGTCTGCCGTCAGTGTGAAGATGCACCGTGCGCTAACGTCTGCCCGAATGGTGCTATCAGCCGTGATAAAGGGTTTGTTCATGTGATGCAGGAACGTTGCATTGGTTGCAAAACCTGCGTTGTGGCTTGCCCGTATGGCGCGATGGAAGTGGTGGTACGTCCGGTGATTCGCAACAGCGGCGCAGGGCTTAACGTACGGGCTGACAAAGCCGAAGCCAATAAATGCGACCTCTGTAACCATCGTGAAGACGGCCCGGCGTGTATGGCGGCTTGCCCGACCCATGCGCTGATTTGTGTCGATCGTAATAAACTTGAACAACTGAGCGCAGAAAAACGTCGCCGTACGGCGCTGATGTTCTAAAAATCTTACAGAACTGTTCTGGCATCAAAGGAATTCCCGGAAATATTCGTAGAATACGAAGCGGGCAGTATCGCCGACCTGTGATTGCCGGATACGACGCTGTCGTGTCCGGCTGGGCGGGTTACGCAATTCATGATGGCGGGAATAACTCAATGGCAAAAAACACATCTTGCGGTGTCCAACTGCGTATTCGTGGCAAAGTGCAGGGCGTCGGTTTTCGTCCGTTTGTCTGGCAACTGGCACAGCAATTAAATCTTCACGGCGATGTCTGTAATGACGGCGATGGCGTAGAAGTCCGGCTGCTGGAAGACCCGGAAACGTTTCTTGTGCAGTTGCATCAGCACTGCCCGCCGCTGGCGCGTATTGATAGCGTCGAGCGTGAGCCGTTTATCTGGTCACAACTGCCCACTGAGTTCACTATCCGCCAGAGCACAGGCGGCACTATGAATACGCAAATTGTCCCGGATGCCGCCACTTGCCCTGCTTGCCTTGCCGAAATGAATACCCCAGGCGAGCGGCGTTATCGTTATCCGTTTATCAACTGTACCCACTGTGGCCCGCGTTTCACCATTATTCGCGCCATGCCTTACGATCGCCCGTTTACCGTGATGGCGGCGTTTCCGCTGTGTCCGGCTTGTGACAAAGAGTACTGTGACCCGCTCGATCGTCGCTTCCACGCCCAGCCGGTGGCCTGCCCGGAGTGTGGCCCACATCTTGAATGGGTAAGTCATGGTGAACATGCAGAACAAGAGGCGGCATTACAGGCGGCTATCGCACAGTTAAAAATGGGCAACATTGTCGCCATCAAAGGGATTGGCGGATTTCATCTCGCCTGCGATGCGCGTAACAGTAACGCGGTGGCGACACTACGGGCACGCAAACATCGCCCGGCGAAACCGCTGGCGGTCATGTTGCCAGTGGCTGACGGTTTACCTGACGCTGCGCGCCAGTTGCTTACCACGCCCGCCGCGCCGATTGTTCTGGTGGATAAAAAATACGTTCCTGAGCTTTGTGATGATATCGCCCCTGGCCTTAACGAAGTTGGGGTGATGTTGCCTGCGAACCCGCTCCAACATTTGCTGTTACAGGAACTGCAATGCCCGCTGGTGATGACCTCCGGCAACCTGAGCGGTAAACCACCAGCTATCAGCAACGAACAGGCGCTGGCGGATTTGCAGGGGATTGCCGACGGATTCTTGATACATAACCGCGACATCGTGCAGCGGATGGATGATTCGGTGGTGCGCGAAAACGGCGAAATGCTGCGCCGTTCGCGGGGGTATGTGCCGGATGCGCTGGCTTTGCCTCCAGGCTTTAAAAATGTTCCGCCTGTGCTGTGTCTCGGCGCGGATCTGAAAAATACCTTCTGCCTGGTGCGCGGTAAACAAGCGGTGTTGAGTCAGCATCTGGGCGATTTAAGTGACGATGGCATCCAGATGCAGTGGCGCGAAGCGTTACGCCTGATGCAAAACATCTACGATTTCACTCCGCAATACGTTGTGCATGACGCGCATCCGGGCTATGTCTCCAGCCAGTGGGCGCG
>DXKH01000002.1 GCA_019415335.1 Citrobacter sp.
GCGAAGAACAGGCGCGGATGGCAAGCGAACGTGAACAGATCCGCAACGCCCTGCTGGCGGCGCTTTCGCATGATTTACGCACGCCGCTTACGGTGCTGTTCGGTCAGGCAGAAATCTTAACGCTCGATCTGGCAAGCGAAGGATCGCCCCACGCCCGCCAGGCCAGCGAGATTCGCCAGCATGTGCTGAACACCACCCGACTGGTGAATAATCTACTGGATATGGCGCGAATTCAGTCCGGCGGCTTTAATTTGAAGAAAGAGTGGTTAACGCTGGAAGAAGTGGTCGGCAGCGCGCTGCAAATGCTGGAACCGGGTTTATCGTCGCCCATCAATCTTTCTCTGCCAGAGCCGCTGACCTTAATCCACGTTGACGGGCCACTCTTTGAACGGGTGCTGATTAACCTGCTGGAGAACGCGGTGAAATATGCGGGGGCGCAGGCCGAAATTGGTATCAATGCCCACGTTGAGGGCGAAAATCTACAACTGGATGTCTGGGATAACGGCCCCGGTCTTCCACCAGGCCAGGAGCAGACGATATTTGATAAGTTTGCTCGCGGGAATAAAGAGTCGGCGGTACCGGGTGTAGGGCTTGGGTTGGCAATTTGTCGGGCGATAGTGGATGTACACGGCGGCACCATTACCGCATTCAACCGACCGGAAGGTGGTGCCTGTTTTCGTGTTACACTTCCCCAGCAAACAGCCCCTGAACTTGAAGAATTTCATGAGGATATGTGACAAACGTTCTGATTGTTGAAGATGAACAGGCTATTCGTCGCTTTCTGCGCACGGCGCTGGAGGGCGACGGTATGCGCGTCTTTGAGGCCGAAACGCTGCAACGCGGCTTGCTGGAAGCGGCAACCCGTAAGCCAGATTTGATTATTCTCGATCTCGGCCTGCCCGACGGTGATGGGATTGAGTTTATCCGCGACCTGCGCCAGTGGAGCGCGGTGCCGGTGATTGTGCTTTCCGCACGCAGCGAAGAGAGCGATAAAATCGCCGCGCTGGATGCCGGAGCGGATGATTATCTGAGTAAGCCGTTTGGCATTGGCGAATTGCAGGCCCGTCTGCGCGTCGCATTACGCCGCCACTCCGCCACCACCACGCCCGATCCGCTGGTGAAATTTTCTGATGTTACCGTCGATTTAGCCGCCCGCGTTATCCACCGCGGCGAGGAAGAGGTGCATCTCACACCGATTGAGTTCCGCCTGCTGGCCGTGCTGCTCAACAACGCCGGAAAAGTGCTCACCCAGCGCCAGTTACTCAATCAGGTGTGGGGACCAAACGCGGTCGAACACAGCCACTATTTGCGTATTTATATGGGGCATCTGCGACAAAAACTGGAGCAAGATCCCGCCCGCCCCCGCCATTTTATTACTGAAACCGGTATTGGGTATCGGTTTATGCCATGAATTATTATTCAATAAATACGCTTAAATAATTATTAATTTATTATTAAACCTGCCCCGAAAATTATTATTTGGCAGGTTTAATTTTTTAATGAAAATACAACCCACAAAATTGCAACATTTAAACAACAAAACAGCATCTAATCTGGCGCTATTCATCATTAATGATTTATTATTTGGGATATGATCGTTTTTTGTTGATCTTCTTCACAGATTATAGCCATTTCATGGATAGAATAACTCTACCTTCAACTGACACAGAAAAAGGTAAAGGTAAATGGAAAATAATAACCGCTTAATGCCTCATATAAGGCGGACAACCCATATCATGAAGTTTGCCCATCGTAATAGTTTTGACTTTCATTTCTTTAATGCCCGCTAGTCTTCTGACTAAAGGGCACCCCAGCGTACAGGTCTCCCTGACTTTAAGCATTACAGGTTAATACCTGTATCCCTCGGTGCTCATATACTGCTAACCCTTTTAAACTCTAAATAATTCGAGTCGCAGCACATCCAACTTGAAGTATGACGAGTATAGCCAGTTACCGGGCTGGTCTGGGTTATTGCATCTGCAAAAAGCAATCTACTGATTTATTTATCAGCGGTGGGGTTTTGCTTTTTTTCCGGCGTGATCAATTTCTCCTTTGAGAAATTGAGGACCTGCTATTACCTGAAATAAAGAGATGAACAAAATGTCAGAATTAAAAATTGCCGTTAGCCGTTCTTGCCCGGATTGTTTTTCCACTCATCGTGAATGCGTGAATATTGACAAAAGTAATTATATTGACGTTGCCGCCATTATTTTATCAGTCAATGATGTTGAACGTGGAAAACTCGATGAAATAGACGCTACTGGCTATGGCATTCCTGTTTTTATTGCAACGGAAAATGAAGAACGTGTACCAGCAGAATATCTGCCACGTATTTCTGGTGTCTTCGAGCATTGCGAATCACGGAAAGAGTTTTATGGACGTCAGTTAGAAACCGCTGCCAGCCATTATGAAACGCAACTGCGCCCGCCCTTCTTCCGCGCACTGGTCGATTATGTCAATCAGGGCAATAGCGCTTTTGACTGCCCGGGTCATCAGGGAGGTGAGTTTTTCCGTCGCCATCCGGCAGGCAATCAGTTCGTGGAATATTTTGGCGAAATGCTCTTCCGCTCCGACTTGTGTAATGCCGACGTTGCAATGGGCGATCTACTGATTCATGAAGGTGCGCCATGCATTGCACAGCAACATGCGGCTAAAGTGTTTAATGCCGATAAAACGTACTTTGTTTTAAACGGCACCTCCTCCTCCAACAAAGTGGTTTTAAACGCCCTGCTGACACCGGGTGATCTGGTGCTGTTTGACCGCAATAACCATAAGTCTAACCATCACGGGGCCTTGCTACAGGCTGGTGCAACACCGGTTTATCTGGAAACAGCACGTAACCCGTATGGTTTTATCGGTGGCATTGATGCGCACTGCTTCGAAGAAAGTTATCTGCGTGAACTGATTACAGAAGTTGCACCGCAACGGGCAAAAGAGGCGCGTCCGTTCCGCCTCGCTGTGATTCAGTTAGGCACCTACGACGGTACTATTTATAACGCCCGCCAGGTGGTGGATAAAATCGGCCATCTGTGTGACTACATCCTGTTTGACTCCGCATGGGTCGGCTATGAACAGTTTATTCCGATGATGGCGGACTGTTCGCCGCTGCTACTGGAGCTTAATGAGAACGATCCGGGTATTCTGGTTACGCAATCTGTGCATAAACAACAGGCTGGTTTTTCTCAGACTTCACAAATTCATAAAAAAGACAGCCATATCAAAGGGCAACAGCGTTATGTACCGCACAAACGCATGAACAACGCCTTTATGATGCACGCCTCCACCAGCCCGTTCTATCCGCTGTTTGCCGCACTGGATATCAACGCCAAAATGCATGAAGGTGTCAGCGGTCGTAATATGTGGATGGATTGTGTGGTTAACGGTATTAATGCCCGCAAATTGATCCTCGATAACTGCCAGCACATTCGCCCGTTCGTTCCTGAACTGGTGGATGGTAAACCCTGGCAGTCGTATGAAACAGCGCAAATTGCGGTTGATCTGCGCTTCTTTAAATTTGTACCCGGTGAGCACTGGCATTCTTTTGAAGGCTACGCAGAGAACCAATACTTTGTCGATCCGTGCAAACTGTTGCTGACAACTCCAGGTATTGATGCACGTAACGGCGAATATGAAGCGTTCGGTGTACCCGCAACGATTCTTGCTAACTTCCTGCGCGAAAATGGCGTAGTGCCGGAAAAATGCGATCTTAACTCCATCCTCTTCCTGCTGACTCCGGCAGAAGATATGGCCAAACTGCAGCAACTTGTTGCCCTGCTGGTACGCTTCGAAAAACTACTGGAAGCTGATGCGCCTCTGGCGGAAGTACTGCCTTCCATCTACAAACAGCATGAAGAGCGCTACGCCGGTTATACCCTTCGTCAGTTGTGCCAGGAAATGCATGATTTGTATGCCCGTCACAACGTGAAACAACTGCAAAAAGAGATGTTCCGTAAGGAACACTTCCCACGCGTCAGCATGAATCCGCAAGAAGCCAACTACGCCTACTTACGCGGTGAAGTGGAGCTGGTTCGTCTGCCGGATGCAGAAGGCCGTATCGCTGCCGAAGGTGCGCTTCCTTATCCTCCGGGTGTGCTGTGTGTTGTTCCTGGTGAAATCTGGGGTGGTGCTGTTCTGCGTTACTTCAGCGCTCTGGAAGAAGGCATCAACCTGCTGCCAGGTTTTGCACCGGAGCTGCAGGGTGTCTATATCGAAGAACATGATGGTCGTAAGCAAGTTTGGTGCTATGTCATCAAGCCTCGTGATGCGCAAAGCACCCTGTTGAAAGGGGAAAAATTATGAGTCAGGCGAAATCGAACAAAATGGGTGTCGTTCAGTTAACCATACTGACGATGGTCAACATGATGGGCTCCGGTATCATCATGCTGCCGACAAAGCTTGCCGAAGTCGGGACAATCTCAATTATCTCCTGGCTGGTGACAGCCGTAGGCTCAATGGCACTGGCATGGGCATTCGCAAAATGCGGTATGTTCAGCCGTAAATCAGGAGGTATGGGCGGTTATGCCGAGTATGCTTTCGGTAAATCCGGTAACTTTATGGCGAACTATACCTACGGCGTCTCGCTGCTGATTGCTAACGTCGCGATTGCTATTTCGGCGGTTGGTTACGGCACCGAACTGCTCGGCGCGAGTTTGTCGCCAGTGCAGATTGGTCTTGCGACCATCGGGGTGCTGTGGATTTGTACTGTGGCTAACTTTGGTGGTGCGCGCATTACCGGGCAAATCAGCAGCATTACCGTGTGGGGGGTCATTATTCCGGTGGTAGGCCTGTGCATTATCGGCTGGTTCTGGTTTAGCCCGACGCTTTACGTTGATTCCTGGAATCCGCATCATGCCCCCTTCTTCAGTGCGGTAGGTTCTTCCATCGCTATGACGCTGTGGGCTTTTCTTGGTCTGGAGTCTGCGTGTGCGAATACTGATGTAGTGGAAAACCCGGAACGTAATGTGCCAATCGCGGTACTCGGCGGTACGTTAGGTGCGGCGGTGATTTATATCGTCTCCACCAACGTGATTGCCGGGATTGTGCCAAATATGGAGCTGGCAAATTCAACGGCACCATTTGGTCTGGCCTTCGCGCAGATGTTCACGCCGGAAGTGGGTAAAGTCATTATGGCGCTGATGGTGATGTCCTGCTGCGGTTCGCTGCTTGGCTGGCAGTTCACCATTGCCCAGGTGTTTAAATCTTCTGCCGATGAAGGGTACTTCCCGAAAATTTTCTCCCGTGTGAGCAAAGT
>DXKH01000020.1 GCA_019415335.1 Citrobacter sp.
TAAATTTGCTGCCGTCGATGGCAACAACGACATCAGTGAACATTTGCATTTGCCGGCACAGGCCAATAAAGGCCCTACAGGCATTCCTGATACCTTCACCGTTATCTTTTCTGAAGTCTGCAATGGTTTTAAAATCAGGCGATAATCGTTCAAGTAACCACATCAGTTCAACGTTCCGATGGGCCTCTTTTTCCAGTCTACGGGAGGACTGAATTCGGTTGAGGTATCCGTAAATGTACAACTTCAGTAGGGTGGCAGGGTGATATCCGGGTCGTCCGGTTCGCTTTGCATAAACTCTTCTGAAACCAAGAGAATCGAGCTTTAGTCCATCAACAAAGATATCAACCACTCTGACGGGGTTATCTTCAGTGACAAAATCATCCAGTGTATCAGGGAGTAATGTCACCTGATGCCTGCCATGTCCTTGAATGTGATTGGCCATGTCGGTATCCGCAGTATTCATATGTTTCTAATTTTAATGAAAAAATCAGTTCGTCGCATGGGTTTATCAAGAATGGTTGATCATATGAAACCATCGCTTAGACCAAAAAGTGATCAGGAGTTTTCACACAGCCTGAGCAAAGAGCGGACGTTTGCACCTCACGAACGAACTAAAGTATGAAATTTTTCCAGTTATGCAGTGGCTATAAGGTATGTATTGACATGATATCTATGCCAAAATGAATTAAATTTAGTCACTTATGGAGTATTGCAAATCATGGCTACTGTTTTTATTCCTGCCCTTGTTGCGGTGCTTGAAGCCAAAGAGAAGGACTTCGGACGAGAATTGACACGAGAGGATGTTGAGTCGATCAGAAATAACGCTACTGCGATTGAGTTACCTGCAGAGATTGCCAGGGACATGATCAAAAGCCGAGGCTATCCCGATATTGATGCGAAAAATGCTTGGGATGAGTGGTTACTACATAAAAAACTATAAATTCTTAAGAGCATTGATGTGCTTCGAACAGAACTTCTCTAAATCGGTAAACTATTCGGTAAAGGAATATTATGATTTTTGGTGATCCCTATCGCTTTGCAATCTGGATTGAATACGTTCCGCAGTGGGGCGATTCTATAAAGAATGGTTTCTTTTATTTCTTTTTGAACGGGAGTATGTATCCTAATGACATCCGCACATCAACCTTATTCGTTGATTATGATGATGTCATTGATTCTGAAAATGCTCTTATAGCTATGCCATGCAATGATGAAATCTTTAATGCATCAACAGATAAAGCTTTTGAATATCTATATAAAATGGCTTACCCACAGCCCACACCAGAGGATGAATATCCTGATGGTATATGTAAATTCAATGCTTCACCCACAATCATTTTAGAGTCTGGAGCATGTATTTTTGCCGTTTCGAACAAAAATTGCGTTAGAATCTTAGGTGGTAAGGTATCTGAATTAGTCGATCATGGCGAGAGGCGCGTTTGGCAAGATATAAAAAAACCTGTTATAGAAGATATAACCATAGAAAAAGTTGAAATTATTAAAATAATTTCAAGCTTTAAGGAATATACCACTTCTTTATTACAAATAGATTATCAATGACATTCAAGGGCCAGGAATTTTGCATTTAAAGCACTTATATCCTCATGTGAGAAAATCACAATGAGGGCGTTTGTAACGCCCAGTATTCAGCTTAAATATGCACGAAATCCCTCTACTCAATGGGTAAAAACCATGTTGCAAACTTCCGCTCCTGGCACAAAGCGGACCGTCTGAAGTAACGAGGGGGCCCTCTGAACGAAGAGCGGATGTAAGATCCACTTTTCGACTAGCCGTAGTAACCCCGCAGGGAGCGCGGGAGGGGTTGTATATGGAGAAAATATAAAAACATGCCCAATAAGTCAGGGCATGCTTTAAGTGTCCTTTAGCCGAATTACCTGTTCTGTTGGGTAGGGAAAATGCTCAGGTCATTAACGATAACCTTTGCAGGCTGGTTTAGTGCATAGATGACTGCATTGGCTACGTCTTACGAGCTGATGGTAATCTTGTTCAGTTCCTGGACTGCCTCTCGCTCAAAGCTGACATTCCGGTGATTTAATCCAGCGGGAGCTGAATATCAATAATGGTTTATGCGTAGCCCTATTTCAGGCGTACTGGATATTCATCATTCCCCGTTCAGTTCGATAGATGGTCGCATCGACCTGCCAGGTAGACTGAATCAGCTCAGGGGTAAGCACAGCAGCAGGTTGACCCGACGCCACAACGTGACCTTCATGCAGCACGACCAGATGCTGACAATATCTTGCAGCCAGATTCAGATCATGTAATGCCATAATCACGGTAATTGGCAGCGCTGAAATAAGGCGCATCAGCTCCAGTTGGAATTGGATATCCAGATGATTAATCGGTTCGTCCAGTAATAGTATATCCGGCTGCTGGGTGAGCGCGCGGGCTATCTGACAGCGCTGACGCTCGCCGCCTGACAGACGCTGCCAGGTTCTGTGGGTCAGAGCATCAAGCCTCATCATCGAAAGCGCCTGTTGTACAGCATCTTCATCAGCCTGCCGCCATGGCGTGAATGCATTGCGATGCGGCGTGCGGCCGAGGCGAACAATATCAATAACACTCAGCTCCGCCTCCGCCTCCGCATGCTGTGGAACAAAAGCAAGCGTGCGGGAAAGCTGGCGTTGGCTCAAGTTACTTGTCAGCTTGCCGCCAATTTTCACACCCTCACACGCGCAGGGCTGGACGCCAGCCATCGCGCGAATCAGTGTCGATTTACCGGAGCCATTAGGACCGAGTAGCCCCACCGTTTGTGAACGGTGCGCAACAAAGCTGATATCAGATAACACCCGACGAGCCTGGAGCGTCACGCTTAGCTTATCAACCACGATATGCATAATCATTTCTCCCGGTTGCGGTACAGAATCATGGCAAAAACAGGTGCACCCACAAGTGCAGTTACTACGCCAATCGGCAAAACCTGATGACTAATCAGGGTGCGTGAGATCAGGTCTGCAAGAATCATAAAATGGCATCCGGCAAGAAAAGCAACAGGGATAGTGAGCAAATGACGATGCCCGGCAATCATGCGGGTTATATGCGGGATGACCAGCCCAACAAAGCCTACAGCACCGATGGCGCTGACGATTACTGCCGTAATCAACGCAGTAGTCAGCAGTAAAATAACGCGTACCTGCAGCACTCGCGTTCCGAGCGTCGAGGAGACTTCCGTACCAAAGTTAAAGGTGTCCAGTGAGCGGCTATAGCAAACCACGATAAGCAACCCCATGATAACTACAGCGAAGCACAACAGCGCATCAGCCCAGCGTACGCCACTCAGGCTACCCAACAGCCAGAACATAACGCCGCGTGACTGTTCAGCATTGGCCGCCGTACTGACAATGTACGATGTTAACGCGTTAAACAACTGCGTACCGGCGATACCAGCCAGAATAATGCGTGCAGAGTTCACGCGCATACCACCCGATAACAATATGATCAGCATAAAAGCGGTACAGGCTCCGATAAACGCCCCGACCCCCGTCGTGATGGAGCCGCTGCCAATACCAAGCAACATCACGCTGACGGCGCCGGTTGAGGCACCAGCAGAGATCCCCAGCAAATAAGGATCGGCAAGCGCGTTACGCAAAAGCGATTGCAGAACCAGCCCGCATAACGCCAGCCCTCCACCGCAACTGGCCGCCATCAGCGCACGACTCATACGGTACTGCCAGACAATCCCTGCTTCTACGGCGGGTAAATCAAAGTGCGTTAGCCCCAGACCATTGGTTATTGCACGAAAGGCAGTCGCGAAACTTACCGGTATATCGCCGGTTGCCGCAGCAAGAATCATCATGACCGGCAGACTTAGTATCCCGCAGGAAATTATCAGGCCGATTTGCCAGTAAAAAACAGATTTGCTGATCATCTGGAGGGAGCGAAAGCGTTCATCTGCTGGCTAATCAGTTCTACTGCTTCTACGTTACGCAATGATGGATTGAGCGACATGGCAGGAACCACCACTATATGCCCTTGTTTGACCGCAGGCATTTCACGCGTGACGGGATCGGTTTCCAGGAACCGTTTTTTAGTCTCTACGTCATCGGCGGGATAAAGCCGTCTTTCCATACTCGCAATAACAATAATATCAGGCTGAGACTTAACGATATGCTCCCAGGTCACCGCAGGCCACTCCTCATCAGAATCGATGATATTGTTCAGACCCAGTGTTTTATTAATCCAGCCTGGCGCACCTTTACTGCCTGCTATCCATGGATCGCCTTTCAGACGTGGACTTGAAAACCAGTAAACCACCTTAAGTGGCGCTTGCGGCTGCATGTGGATTTGCTGCTGCGCGGCGGCAATGCGATCAGACAGCTTCTGCTTCAGAACCTCGCCACGTGCTGGCACATCAAAAACGCGCGCCAGCGCCGAGATTTCATCAAGAATGATATCGATTGAGTAAGGTTTTGATCGTACGCCATCGCCGTTGGATGTAGCTGTGACTGTTTTTGCAGTACAGTCGGCTGGAGAGATCCAGGTCCTGATACCCAACTGTTCAAATTGTTGACGCGTAGCAACCTCTCCCTGCGGGCCAACGTGCCAGCTGTACTGAGCAAGAACAAGCTCTGGACGCTGGGCCGCTACGGCTTCGAATCCAGGCGCATTCTCAGCAAGTCGCTTCAGCCCCTCCCCCTGCTTATTCAATTCATCGGGTAATGCTCCAAACCAAACAGCAGTGCCTACAATTTTATCTTTCAGTTCAAGCGCCAGCATGAGTTCCGTTTCATGCTGACCAATTGTCACCACGCGTGAAGGTGCGTGGTTAAAGGTTTCTTTAACGCCGCAGTTTTCAATTGTCAGTGGATAGTTGCCAGCGGTTGCGCCAGTCAGGGGAATCAACAGCAGTACAGACATCAACAGTGGGAAAGTGAGTTTCATAATTCCGAATACAAGATATGTTATAACATAACAATATACGTATTCTAAAATTCGCTGTCAACGCATAGTACACCTCTTGCATATATCAGGATTCCCGGGGCGGTTCACCCTATCGCTATAGGTAAGCCTGTGTAAAAAAACAGTCTTACCGTACAATAATTCTCTATAACCAAACTGCCCCCAAAATAACCTGTCATTCCGTTATCTCCTTCTCCTGTTCAATGGGGGTTATACTGTCCAGGTGTAAGCGACTAAGACTGTTGCTGTTTCCACTGCGTCGTCCTGTGATTTTACTGTAGCATCTTCGGTGACTGACGCACCAGGATGTGGATGTTTCATAAAGATGCACGCGTCTGATGCCGTTTTTATGACTGATTAGTCCTGTGTGTGTTTTACTTGTTGCCATGAGAACAAAGATCCTCTTGATGTTAAATACTATTCTCTTTATATGAAATATGACATTTACAGGGGCGTAGCCAATCCTGGAGTAAAACCCATGCTCTTGTTATTTAAATAGAATTCAGTACATGCTCATCTGTAATAGGCATTTTGGTTGCTGGGTAACGAGGTATCTTGAGAATAAATTTCTTTATAACTGTTCAAAAGTTGAATATTTACTTACTAATTCTATAGATAAAAAAGCCTATCATTGTAGTGATAGGCAAATATGAGTCTGTAAAGTTATTCTACCGTCTTTTTAATCAAACGAAGGCGAGCTACACATTCTGGTTGCTTATCCCGAATTAACGTTTCGTCATTCTTCACGGTGAGAAATAGATATTTTTTCTCCGTGTCGAACGCCAGACTATTAGGATGAGGGGAAATTTGTAGTGTCTGCACTCTCGTATAATTGCGAGTATTAAAGACAGTAAGCGTTCCTTCCCCCTTATCGACGCGTATCCCTCGCCGATTCGCAACATAAAGTCGTTCTTGCTCATCATCCCATACCAGACCGATAGGTATTTCATCCGTCGCCATCCGGGCGATAATTTCAGCCGTATCCGCATTGAGCACAAAAACTTCATGCCCCTGACTGCGCGCAATGTAGTCCCGTTCAAGATGGTTGTTCCGCCAGTCTCGGCGATCGATTCCCTGATCCACACCAAACAGTCTGTTCTGACGGCGGTCATAAACCATATTCAGTAACTGATCGGCCGCCACCTCATGGCAATGAACGATGCTCAGCGTGTCCGGATCGACAACGAAAAGATGTCCCTGCATATTCGACACAAACACTCTCCTCCCCTGGCGATCCAGCGTGATGCCTACGACGTTATAGCGAAAGCCCGGCAGCACTTTTTCCAGCCTGCGCTCGCGGGTATCGATAACAAATAAAACGCTGTCGATCCCGAGCCCCAGTCCCGGCAGAAACAGCCGCTCCGTGACCGGATCAAACACCAGTTCGCGAAGCTTCCAGGGATAACCCTCACTGACGCCAAAGCGCGCCAGTTCGCGCATCAAAAACGCCAGCCGCGCGCCGGAAATGCCCTCCTGCTGGTAACGTTGCTCAAAAACGACCTCTTCCATCAGCGGGATGGTGGCGATAAGCCGGTTCTTGCAGATATCCACCACCGCCACCGAGCCATTAAAACCCTGCGTGAGATAAAGTAAACCGCGCTTATCGTCCAGCGCCACGCCGAATCCTTTTACCGGCAATGCGATCTCCGCTTCCACGCTGAGCGTCTGCGGATTAATGCGCAGCACCCGCGACTGCGTTTCATCTTCCCAGTCCGGCGCGCTGACAAACAACGCCTGTTGCGCGTCGCTGAAGACCAGCTCAACCACCGTCGTCGCAGGATAGATACGTTGAATATCGCTAAGCTGAATGTGATCCATTGGGTTCATAAATGTTGTTGTCCTTCCTGTTGGGCGATGTTCATCTTCTCGCGCAGGGATGCCATCGTTACGTCCGGGCCCCCCACCGACTCGGCCATGACCGTAAATAGCTGAAGAGTTGTCCGGGCGATGAGATCAACCTGAGCAGGAGAATAATGGTCCGCGCGATAGCTCAGCATCACACGCACGTCTGGTTCTCCGTCGATTTGTTCCTCCATCACTTCAAACTGTAACCCCAGCACTGACTCCGTTTTTTCCGGATCAACCTGGCGGAAACGCACTTCCCGGTCGTCGGCAAGACGGAACGCACCGTTGAGCTTGTTTTTGGCGTGGATCTGAATGAAAACCTCGAACATATGGCTGTCCTGCGCAAGCTTATCGCCGAACAGCGCTTCTTCCACCAGGTCGACTGGAATGTCGGTATAGGGCATTGAATCATTGATTTGCCGCTTCACGTCATCGATCAGGGCATTGATGGTTGGCACCTGGGTAAACTGTATGCGATGCGCCACCACGGTGGTGAAATAACCAATAGTATCAAAGAATTGTGCATCATTACGTCCGGAGGCAGAGGTACCTATCGTCAGCTCTCTGATGTTGCCAAGCAAATGCAGCGCAGCCGCAATACCGCCGTAGACAACGTTAAACAGCGACGCGCCCTGCTGTTTCGCCAGCTGATAAAGCCCCTTTGCCACCTCGCGTTCGACTTTGCATTCCACCCATCCGCCGTGTGAACCGGAGGCTTCCCTCACCTGCTCTTTGGCGGCGAAAATGGGCATCGCTGGCGACACGCCGTGCAGGCGATCGAGCCAGTAACGCAGATGCCGATCGTTAAGCCCCTCTTCATGCTGTTGCAACGCAAATGCATGGAACGGCGGCGGAACGCTCTTCCACTCCGGCGTACGACCCGCAGAGCGACTCTTCACCGCCAGAGCAAGCTCATCCATCAGCAGATTGGCGGACCACTCATCCAGCACGATATGGTGGAACAGCAGCGACACCACCTGTTGACCATTTTTCTCATCCCTGAAAAAGGTAATGCGAATGGGCAGCTCATTATCCAGTTCAAAATGATGATCTGCGGCGCGCTTCAGCGCCTGATCAAGAGGCTCAAGCTGCTGGCTGTCCGAGGGCCAGAACCATTCGTACTGAGAGAGCATCTGGGGCGGAATGACCTGCTGGTAAATCTCGCCGCCAATGTCCACAAACACGCTACGCAAACCCGAATGACGCACCAGGATATCGCTGAACGCCTGGCGGAAAATCTCTTCATCAATAGCATCAAGAAAGCGCAGCGCAAACGGAATATTGAACGCTTCGCTGAATCCCAGCGCCTTGTAAATCTTCCATAACGACTTTTGCGCCAGGGAGAGAGGTGCCTGAAGCTGGCTGACATACGCATTTTCGCACACCGCGCTGCTGGCCTGTGCCTCATCCATTTTCGCACACGCCGCCAGTTGCGCAGCGGTCGGATAACTGAACAGATCGTTAATGTTGATCTCAATGCTATAGTCGTTTTTTAAGCGCCCGATAATTCGCGTGGCAATGAGCGAATGCCCGCCAAAATCAAAGAAGTCGTCGTTTTCACCCATTTCCGGCATCGCCAGCGCTTCGCGAAACGCCTCCAGAATGCGCTGCTGAACATCCGTTTCGCCAGAGTAAGTAGACTGCGGTACGACAACGCTAACCGGCAGTTGGCTGACCTGCACGTCCTGGCATTGAAGGCTCTTAAACAGTAAGTATTCCGCGACCCAGCCTGCGATCTGCGCCCCGGCGATAATCTCCACCTGCGCGGGATCCTGAAACGCCACCGTCAACGGCCAGCGCGTATGCCCCGGCGGTAATGATAAAGGCTCACACACAATCCCGTGTAAAGATAACGCAGTCTGCCAGCACACGCGCAACGGCACGCCTTCGTTAGCCAGCGGGAGCATAATATCGTGGCCCTGCACGTGCCGATGAATGAGTACAGCAAGTTCTGCAGATGATTTACCCGCGCAGGTCAGCGCCAGCGGCGCGGGGTTGCCATTCTGAAAGCGGTCGCCCTCGAACCAGAGCGTGATCTGCGCCTGTCCGGCGATCTCGCTGAGCGCCAGCGCAACGCCTGCGGTCCACTCGCTGAGTGCCTGTTCCTGCGGGCCAGCGCTAACCGGCAGAGTAGTGCGCAGGTGAACGCCGTGGCCGACGTGTCCCGGCAGCGCCGCGCAGGATGACAATAAGTGACTGCCCACGGGAGATGGCAGACTTCCGGGCGGCGAGGACTCGCGCGGCTGAGTGCCGTCTTGCCCGTTGTAAAACGCGCTGACGGTCTGCACTATTTCCGGCAGTCCCAGCGAAATGAGCAGGATATCGTGGACCACCATTCCCAGGATGCAGATATCTTCACCAATAAAAAGGTAAAAGTGGAGCGGCGTGGTGCTGGCGAGATCGAACGGTGTCTCTTTTAACCGCAGCAACGCCTCTGACGCCTGCCGTTCATGACGAATGGCCTGTATCGTCACGCCCGGCGATACGGAGGCTGGCCGTCGAACCAACCCGCGTGCGTCATCATAGTCATAGTTCAGGTTCGCCGCACCGGTCTGCTGCTGCGCCAGAGTGAGCGCATTCACTAAACGCCCGGTATCGACGCGGCTATCGAGCGTCCAGGCAAAGCAATGCTGGCTTTCACCATGCTGCTGCTGTTGATGCTCAAACCAGATCTGTTCTTCAGCCTCGCTGGCCTTTTCCGTACGCTGCATGCCGGACTGATAAAAAATCGTACTCATAAACCCCTCTCAGGCGAACTGCCCACCTCGCCAGATCGTGTTGATATTTGGGGGAGCCGAACCTCCCCCACGCTTTTCGCCTCAGAAATCCAGTTGTACGGCAACGCCGACAAGACGAGGGCGCTGCAACACCGCCGTCGAAACATCGTTGTCGATCACCATAATCCGCTTGTCAGAATCAAACAGGTTTTGCGCAAAGACGCTGACGCGGCCATGGGTGAAGGTATAAGCCACCTGCATATTCGCTATCCATGACGAGGGAATTTCGCCCCGGCTATCGTTGTCATACTGGGAATAATAGGTATCGGTAAAGCGAACGTCTCCGCTCAATTCCAGTCCGGGCATCAGCATATATTTCGCGCCGAGGTTTGCGGTTAATGACGGTGCTCGCGGTAATTCATGTCCGTCTATTCCGCTGCTGGAGAATTTTTTAATCTTGGTTTTTAAAACCCCAACGGAACTGTTCAGTTCAAAATCCAGAGTTGGTTTCCAGATAGCACCCAGTTCCGCGCCGTACGTTTCGACTTTATTCGCATTTCTGATCACCATCGAACTACTGTTGGAATTAAGATAATACGGTAACTGCATATCTTTATAATCGTTGTAAAACAGGTTGCTGGTTAATTCCAGATTCCAGTCGCTTATCCCGTGACGGCTGTATAATTCATAGCTCCAGACATATTCAGGATCGTAGGTATAGTTAATTAACGGCGCGACAAAGGTCATTCCCGCCCCGCCAGCGTTATATCCTCGCGACACCTTCATGCCTAACGTCTGTTGCGGTAACGGTTTCCAGGCAATATCAAGTTTCGGCAGGAAAACGTCCCAGGTTTCATCAAAATCCACCTTCCGGGTCGCACCGCCTTTGCGCTGACGATGCTCGCGCTCGACGCGGCTTGCGGCGGTGATATCCACCTCTGAGGTCACGGCCCAGGTCAGTTCGCCAAACGCCGAGTAGGTTTCCGTTTTATCCTTGAACTTACTGCCGCCGAACAGGTTCACAAACTCATCCTGCGAGGCGTGGAAATAACGCGCACCCACCAGTCCGCGCAGGGTATCGCCTTTGACGCCAAAGCGGGCCAGCGGCTCGGTCTGGAACTCTTTCCCGTCAATATTGGCCCACGGCAGGCTTTCTACGGTGCGACGGTGGTTGTCAAAATCGGTGTAGATCAGCTTGTTCTCCAGGCTGAGGCTTTCCGAGGCTTCCCAGGCCAGATCCCAGATACCGCTGGTCGAGGTGGTCTCAAACACCGGACGCCGCGGGTCGAAACGAGCGCTGACATGATTTTTCGGACTCAGCGTCTCATTCTGCGGCGCCCGACTGTCAAAGTGGTTAACGGTCAGTTTAGTGGTGAGTTCGCGAAGCCCGGCCGGGTTGAACAATAACTTGCCGCGCAGATTGGTAGCTTCAATTTCCCGCGGATCGCCCACCGGATCGTAGGAGATTAAATTGACGAAGCTGTCGCGCCGCTGCCTATCGGCGCTGAGACGAACCGCCAGTTGATCTTCAATAATCGGCCCGGATAACATCGCGGAAGCCACGGTAGAGCTTTGATTCCCGCCGCCCGCCTTCACTGAGGATTCCCAGTCGAAGGTCGGATCTTTACTGGTCATCACCACGGCGCCTGCAATCGCGTTTCGCCCCTGGATATAGCTTTGCGGTCCGCGCCAGACCTCAACCCGCTCCATATCCCACAAGGATTGCGGCCCAAACGCCAGCTCGTTGTAGGTCAGGGAACGCCCGTCCAGTGAAAGATTCAACCGCGGCCGGGTGCCATTCAGGAAAGCATTCGCCCCGTTTGCTGGGCCTGAGCCGTCGATACCGCGAATCGTAGGCAGATCGTTGCCGATACCGGTATCGACAACGTTGGCGGTCATTTTTAAGAGATCCGAGACCTGGGACGCGCCCGGCATCGCATTAATACGTGCGTCATCAAATACCTCGACGCTGCCGCTGGTATCGTAGAGCGTCCGGGCCACTTTCTCTCCGGTGACCACAATCGTATCCGGTTGAGAATTATCGTCACGCAGAGAGACTTCTTCTGCGGCCATGACGTCTCCGGCGGCAAATACATATAAACCAAATATTGCGTAAGGAACAGGGTATTTCTTCGCCGTACTGCGGCGTCGGTATTTTAAAAATATCTGTTGTGCTTTATCACTCTCTAGTTCGCTCATTGTTTTCTCCTTTCCCAAAATGCGCACTAAATTTGCTTATTGTTAGATTGAGCGACAAAGAACACATTGCTTTATATTGGCAGCCTGACGGCCTTATTATGAGTGACTTACTTTCTCATCAGACGCACCGAGCCCGCCTGAAAAAATACCACCTAAACGGAAGGCATTCGCAACAGCAGAATAAGTAAATAAACGCCGCCGATAATCCCGGTCATTAGACCAACGGGAAGGGTTAATGCCAGCGGCTGAATTTGCGTAAGCATATCGGCACCCAGAAGCAGGCAACTGCCAGCCAGCCCGGCGCTGAAAACCGGTAATCCCAGCGTTCTGGTTAAGCGTAACGCCAGCTGCGGCGCAATCAGGGCAATAAACGCGATTGGCCCTGTCGCACTGGTGGCCACCGCGGCCAGCGTGACGGCGCAGAACGTTACCGTTCTTCGCGTCCGCTCAACGCGCACCCCAAGCTGGCTGGCAATATCATCTCCCATCGCCATGATATTTATCGCTCTGGCGTGCAGAACAATGGCCGGAAGCAGCACCAGAAGACTTAACGCCACCGGTGCCACGTGATACCAGTTGCGTCCCTGCGTGGTACCGGCCAGCCAGAGCGTGGCGGTCACGGCATTGTCGATATCACCTTTCACCAGCAGCAGAGCATTAAGCGCGCTGAGTACCGCTCCGACGCCTATCCCCATCAGCACCAGTCGCTGGCCCTTCACCACGCCATAATGGCGCGCCAGATAATAGACCAGCAGCGCGGTGGCGAACCCGCCGGCCATGGCAGAAAGCACAATGGCGACCGGGTTTCCTTCAAACAAAATGATCTGGATAATCGCCCCGGTCGCTGCGCCGGTGGTAAAACCGATCACGTCCGGGGAACCCAGCACATTTTTCGATACCGACTGAAAGAGCGCGCCGGAAACGCCTAACGCAAAGCCAACCAGAATGGCGGTCAGGACGCGGGGCAAACGGATCATCCTGACAATATGTTGCGCCGTCGGATCACCTTCTCCCCTCAGCGCCTGGAAGGCCGACTCCACGGGAAGCATAAAATGCCCGACCAGCAAGGCATACAGGCCCGTCACCCCAAGCAACAGCGCCAGGGCGGCGCACACCCATCCGGCCCTCTGACTCATACGCGCGCCCCCTGCCAGCGTTTAACCAGCAGCACGAAGAACGGTCCGCCGATTAACGCTGCCATAATGCCGACGCCAATCTCGCCGGGATGACCAATCATCCGCCCGAGAATATCCGCGCTGAGTACCAGTATTGCAGAGAACATCATCGCCCACGGCAGCAGCAGACGGTGTCCCGAGCCGACAAAAGCCCGTGCAAAATGGGGCGCGGTGAGACCGACAAAGCCGATCGGTCCGGCCGCTGCCGTGGCCGCACCCGCCAGAATGACGATGATCGCGGCAGAGATCCCTGCGAGCACATGCGGGTTAATGCCAAGTGCGCGTCCTGTGTCCAGTCCCAGCGCCGCCACGTCCAGCATTCGCCCTCCCGCCAGCGCCAGAATAATGCCGACACAGGCAAGTACCGAGACCGGCAGCAGCACGTCATACCCCCGTCCCTGCAACGCGCCCGTCACCCAGTGACGAAACCTGTCGAAGGCGTCGGCGTCGCTGTTCAGAATAACCAATTGCGTCAGACTCAGCAGAACGATAGTCAGCGCCGCGCCAGCCAGCACGATACGAATCGGATTGGCGTGGTTCAGGCCACCCATCATAAATACCAGAATACTGATAACCCCGGCACCAGCCACACCGAATACCATATAACTGCTAACGCTGGTGACATTTAAAAAGGCAATCGACAGCACAATCGCCAGCGTGGCGCCCGCGTTAACGCCTAACAGACCGGGGTCCGCCAGTGGATTGCGAGTCAGCGTCTGCATTATCACCCCGGCTCCGCCAAGCGCCGCGCCGACCACCATCGCCAGCAGCGTGCGCGGCAGGCGTAAATGCCAGACCAGCAGATGCGCGCTGTTTTGCGGATCGAACTGCGTCAACGCCTGCCAGATCACCGCAGGCGGGATCGTCCGCGAACCAAACCAGAGACTGGAGAAACCCAGCATCAACAGAATAAGAAAACCACCGCCCAGCCCTGCACTTCGCATCCCACGTCCCGGACACTGCGCAAACATCTCAGCGCGCCTCCGGCGTGACCGCAGCGGACGGCGTTTCAACGACAAAACGATCGGAGATCGCCTTAACCATTTCACTGGCACTGTAGAAATCGACGCGAAAAGCGTGAGGCCCCAGGCTGTAGACCTGGCGGGCGCGGGAAGAAGGCAAACGCTGTAACAGAGGATCGTTGATAAATTCGTCTATACGCACATCGCTGGCGCTCAGCAAAAAGGTTGTTTCGGCTTTCAGCTGGGTCAGGTTTTCATATTCAACCCAGATAAAATCGCCCGAGCGGGTGAGATGACTTTGCCATGCGGGGTCGGGCGCTTCGAGGGTGAATCCCAGTGATTTCAACAGCCGCGCGTGAACGCTTTCCGGTGTCGCCACGGGATTGACAGTGCCCGGCCCATTGAAATTGATAATATTGGCTTGTCCTTCCGGCAGGCGGATCCGCGTTCTGGTGCTGGCGATCAGCGCATCGAAACCGGCAATACGTGCGGCGGCCTGTTGCTCCAACCCCAGCGCGTCGCCCAACTGGCGCGCCAGATCCTGCCAGGTCTGATTGCCGTAATTGATCACGATAACCGGCGCAATGGCCTGTAAATCCGCCAGCTGCGCCCGCGCGGAATCCGCGCCATTGATTGATACCACAATTAAATCCGGCGCTGCGGCCCACGCCTGTTCCAGATCGACGCTGCCCGCCGGCCACACCTTCGCGACCTTTTTGGCTTTTGCGACGTCCTGCCACTGGCCGAAGAACTGACCGTTCACCGCTGTGGCGCTGGCGACAACCGGCGCATCAATCGCCAGCAGGGTTCCGGTGACGCTGACGGCGGTCGATAATATGCGTTTGGGCTGCTGAGGAATCGACGTGACCGTGTCATCGGCATTATGAAACGTTCTCGGCCATCCCTGTGCGACGCATTGCCCCGCAAACATGACCAGTCCGAGCGCCCACATGACACTCTTAAACCAATGGCGTTGTTTTTCCCTACAAACGTTCATTTTTGCCTGCTCCCTCTGCCACTCTTCCGATCGGCGCGTTCAGCCCTTTGGTCAGCAATTAACCCATCGTAAACCATCGCATCATAGCCTTTCTTTTGAATAAACATCAACAGCAAGAATAATAATTATCATTTTCATTCGCATTATCGTGCGATATATTCAGAGCGTTTCCGTTGGCTTAATCAGGAAAGATACCCAATGAAATCATTGACTCCAATGCAGGCGGCCTCCTGGGTCGGCAGGCAGTCGCCCCAGGCGTTGGGCGGCGTTGCCGCTCACTTATACGCCGAATTTGACGGATTTATTCATGACAGCGCGCGCTTCCGGCAGGCCGTAAACGCGCTGTATGCCCGCCACCCCATGCTGCGGTTGCGCATCAGCGATGAGGGGCAGCAGTACGTAGTGGCGGAGCATCCTCCGACGAGTCTTGATGATTACCGCCACTGTACCGACAAAGACATCCAGACCCGGCTGGCGGAGAAACGTCACCGCATGGAGAACCAGCAACTGCTGCGCGACCGGGGCGTGCCGTGTGAAATCAGCCTCTCATTGCTGCCGGAAGGGAAAAGCCGGTTGCATATCGATCTGGACATGATCGCCGCTGATGCCGGGTCATTTCGCATCGTTATGGAGGATCTGGCGCGTTTTTATGCCTCTCCGCCCGACGATATTATTCCGCAACAGGAGGTGGCATGGTTTCACTATCTGGACCAGCGTCTTCACGATCCGCAGTTGCAGAGGCTCAGAACGCGCGACCGTCTCTGGTGGCAGGCGCAATTACCGACGTTTCCCCCTGCTCCGCATCTTTTTTCAACGAAACAACGCTGTCAAAGCCGCCGATTAGCCCTGTCTCTTGACCGCGAAACCAGCCTCGCCCTTAACGCCTGCGCACGTCAGCATCATCTGACGCTCAGCGCGCTGTTCCTGTCGCTGTTTACGCTGACGATTGGTGAAGGACTTGCCCAGCCAGCGCTGCGCATCAACGTGCCGACCTTTTTCCGCGATCCGGATTTCCCCCAGGTGGAACAACTGGTGGGCGATTTTACGGATTTGCTGCTGTTCAGCGGCGAAATCCGCCCGGCGATATCCCTGCTGCACCACGCACAAGAGACGATGGAGCAGCTTCATGAACGGGTCGCGCACGGTCACTATCCTGGCGTCAGCGTTATGCGCGACCTGTCGCGACAGCACGGTAGCCTGAAATACTCGCCGGTCGTTTTTACGGCTGGCTTCGGTATTCGCGGCGGCGCGCTGTTCTCCGAACGCGTCCGCGAACAGCTCGGTACATTGAATTGGGTGATATCACAAGGCCCACAGGTCGCGCTGGACGCGCAGGTCGCCTGGTATGGCGACGAGATTTTGATCAACTGGGACGTGCGGGCCGACGCCTTTAAGCCAGGGCTGCCTGAACGCCTGTTTACGCATTTTCACGCGCTCGCCAGTCGACTGGCGCAGCAGCCCGACCATATCCACCACCCGGTTTCGCAGTGGCTTGCCCGCCCGCCGGAGGTCGAACACAATGCCCAATTCGGGGAGGAAAGGATGACGACACCCTTAACGCCGTTACAGCAGGCCTATCTGCTGGGAAGAAGCACGCAGTGGCCGCTGGGCGGCGTGTCGATGCATGATTTCAGAGCCTTTCGCGGACCGCTGGAACCGTCGCGTTTCTGTCAGCGCGTCGCGGAGTTGATCGCCCATTTCGACGCCTTACGCACGGTGATCGACGCCGAAAAACAACAGCAAACGGTGCTACCCACCCTGCCCGCGCCTGTGGAGCGGATAGACCTCACCACCTTCAGCGAAAATGATGCGGAGCAGCAACTCCGGCAGCTTCAACAGCGCTATCAGCAACGTTGTCACGATCTCGCCTTCCCGCCGTGGAACATCGTTCTGATCGCCATGCCGACGCAAGGCGAGTATGTCATCTTTACCAGCTTTGATGCCCTAATTCTGGACGGTCAGGGGATCTCGCACATTGTCGCGCGCCTGTTCGATAATCAGCCTCTGGAACCACTGGTGCCGCGGAGACTCGATGTCGAATCGCCGGGAACCGCCCACAGCCGCGAAGCGGCCAGAGAGTGGTGGAAAGCGACGCTCAACGACGCGGTCACGCCGTCGCGTTTGCCCTGGCAACGACCGCTGAGCGATATAACGCGCCCCGAATGGCGACGTGAAAGCCGGACGCTGGCGGCGAACAGCCGAAAAACCCTCACCCGGCTCGGCGCTAAAAGCGGATTATTCGCCAACAGCGTGCTGTCGGCAGTCGTCCTCGACACGCTGGCGCTGTGGGCGGAGGATGAAACGCTGCTGGTCGGCGTGCCCTGCGCGTTTCCGGCGACGGCAGAACAGCCCAACAACGCCTCAACGTTTATCGCGGTACACTATCAGCGCACCGGCGAACTGGAAGAGAATGCGCAGCGTTTGCAGGTGGATATTCTCCACGGCCTGGATCATCTCGCCTGGTCGGGTGTCGATCTGGCGCGCCAGCTGGCGTCGCGAAACGCAAACCAGCCCGTGCTGCCGCTGATCCTCACTAACTGTCTGGCGTGGGAAACGTTGCCCGCCGGATCCGTCATCCGGGAAGAAGACGGTCTGACCCAGACGCCGCAGGTGGCGCTGGACATGCGTCTGATGACCGACAGCGCGGGTAATCTGCGGCTGGTTGCGGACTATGTCGTACAGGCGCTGTCCACGGAAACGATACGGGCCGTACTGGAGGCAATTACGCGGCGTATTCAGTTAATCGTCGACCGCGAATCGCTGAATATTTCGCTGCGTGAGGCGCTATCGTATTCCCATTACCAGGCAAACACGCCGATGACGACCGCAGTCGGGTATGACTTTCTGGGCAACATTGCCGGACATTTGTTTAGCGGTGACGACGCCCGCACGGCGCTGATTTGCGGCGACAGACGCTGGAGCTGGAAACAACTCGGTCAGCAGGTTGCGCGCGTGGCAAACGGGCTGCTGGCGCGTCAGCTGAAACCCGGCAGCGTGGTGGCGATTTCACTGCCGCGCAGCCCGGAACACGTCATTATTTCGCTCGCCTGCGCGCTGACCGGGATCGTTCGCGTGCCGGTGGACATCAACTCACCGGCGGAACGCACGCGTTATCTGCTGGAAAACTGTCGTCCCGACCTGGTGATCAGCCAGGAAGATGCGCAGGTTGTTGGCAGCGTTACGCCACAGGCGCTGGTGTCGGATAACGACTCGCCCCCACCATTCGCCGGGCAAAGCGCCAGTGAGCAGCCGTCATATTATCTCTATACCTCGGGCACAACGGGTAAACCCAAGTGCGTGATGCTCAATAACCGCGCCACCGCTAATGTGCTGGCGCAAACTGTCGCCCGCTGGCAGGTAGACGAGCGCGACGTGTTTATTTCCGTCACGCCGCTGCATCACGACATGTCCGTTTTTGATCTGTTCGCCGCGATGAGCGTTGGTGCAACGCTGGTGATCCCGGCGCAGGAGCAGGAAAAAGATGCGATCGGCTGGAGTCGTCTGGTAGAACAGCACCGGGTTACGCTTTGGTGTTCAGTGCCTGCGATACTTGAAATGCTGCTGGATTGTGCCCAACCGGCGCAACTTCGCACGCTGCGGCTCGTGGCGCAGGGCGGTGATTATATAAAACCCGCTACGCTCCGGCGTTTGCGGGCGCTTTGTCCCGCGCCGCGTCTGGTTTCGCTCGGCGGTCCGACGGAAACCACGATCTGGAGCATCTGGCATGACATCACCCCCGACGACGTTGAGCACGTTCCCTATGGCCAACCGCTCGCCGGCAATCAGTATTACATCTGCCATGACAGCGGCGAACATTGCCCCTGCGGCGTGGCGGGCCGCATTCATACGGCTGGCGTCAATCTCGCCTGCGGCTATCTGGAAAACGGTGAACGGGTCGACCATGATTTTGTGAATCTTCTCACCCCCGAAGGTGAAACCGTCCGCGCCTTCCGCACGGGCGATATCGGCTTTTACCGGCCTGATGGCGTCATTATGTTCGCCACGCGCATCAACGGTTACGTGAAAATTCGCGGCGTGCGCGTTTCGCTGCCGGAGATCGAGGACGTCTTTCGCCAGCATCCCGCCATTCACGATATCGTCGTGGTGGACTACGCGACGGACGATGCTAATGAAAAATCTCTCGGGGCGATTTGCCTTGTCGGCGACCACGTCACGCCGGGAGCGGCGGAACTGCGCGCTTTCGCTCAGCGCTACCTTCCCTGTACGCATATCCCGGGACGATTTATTACTCGCCACGCCTTCCCGCTGACGGCCAACGGCAAGATCGATCGCCATGCGCTGCGCGCCAGCCTGGCGCAAACACCTCAACACCCATCGCCTGCGCTGAACGCCCCCGCCTGCGCAGCGCGTCCGGCTATTGAACAAAAAATACTGGAGATTTACTGCGCGGCAATGCAGCAGCCTGCCCGCGCGGAATGGGATGCCACGGTGCCGTTCATCGTGATGGGGTTGAAGCTGAACCATCTGAAGACGGTCAGAGAACGCCTTAACGCCGAGTTTGGCTGTCGCCTGGCCGGGCACGATCTGATTAAGTGCAAAAATATCCGCGACGTTTGCGCACTGTTGAACTAAACCAGTCCGGCCGCCAGGGGATTTATGGCGGCCGGACTGGCTGATTACAGCAACGGCTGAGGTTCGTACTGCGAAGCGAAGGCGTGCGAGAGCCAGTCGATTAAGCTGGTGAGCATGGCCTGCGGATCCAGCCCCGGGAACATGCCCGCTTCCGCGTCAATATCGACATGAAGTTCACTGCAATCGGTGCGACCGCGCCAGGTAATATTAAAGCCATCTCCTGGTCCGCTGGCCATCACCTGACGCGCCGTTTCGCAGCCGGCAAAGACCGGCGGATCGAAAGGCAGAACGTTAATCAGCGGCGAGAAGAAGTACCGCATTCCCTTGCCAATGCCCTGATCGGCGGCAAGCGTTTCAATGCGGTAACGGCTGTGTGCACGCATATCGTGGAGCGCGATGGCGGTACGCTTCAGGAAATCAACAAGACTTTCCAGGGGATCGAAAGTGATAAATACCGGCAATATATTCACCGCCAGCGACGGTGTATTGGCCGCTGCATGACCACGCCGGTTCATCACCGGCACCCAGACAGGCAAGACGCCGTTATGTTGCACATCAGGGATCTGTTTTGCCATCCATGCGGCGGAAAGGGCCAGCAGTACATCAGGCCAGCCAATCCGACACCACTCGGCCAGCGCAAGAATATGTTTAGTGAACGAGGCCGGAAGCCATGTATCACTGTGCAGGGATTCGGTTGCGTAATCCTCTCCGCCTTTCTGTAATACCTTTAGTGGAGGTGCCTGTTCGAGAAGTCGGTGCCAGTACGCGCGATCCGCCTGACACTTTTTGCTGCGCGCGTAGTGCTGCTCTTCTGCGAGAAAATCAGCAAACGGGTTGAGTGGAAACCCCGTCAACGTAGTCTCGCAATAGGCCTGATACAGTTCCGCGCAGCGATGTTCTATTAACGCCATGCCGAAACCGTCGACAATAATATGATGCGCACGAATATAGACCATATAGTGCTCAGGCGAGAACCGTATCAGCCATACCGCGGCCAACGGCTGGCGCAACAGATTCAGTTGTCCGTCAATATCACCCTGCATCATGGCCTGCGCGACCGTCTGCGCAGAGCGCCGCTGTTGCAGATCGATAATACGGACGTCGGGACACTGGTGGGGATCGCAATACTGAACCGGCATGGCGTCTTCCCCAACTAAGCGAAAGCGGACGGAAAATACCTCGGTTTCTTTGATAACCTGCTGAAGCGCGGCAAGCAACGCGCGTTCGTTAATGGCACCACGTAACGTTATACAGTGGGCGACGGTTGAGACCGGCTGATGGGGGTGAAACGTAAACTCTTCCCAAAAATCCAACTGTGCCGGCGTCAGCGGCGACCAGTGACTGGACTGAATAGTCTGTGACATATCATACCTTTCCATATCATTAATCCTACGAAACAACGACTCACGCTCGCCGTTGCGGCAGACGCTTACCTCTGTTTCATCCCAGATGACGACTTGCTCAGATTAAAATGACAGGCCAGGTTGTTATTTTTCTCATTCGGTGAGTGCGTCAGGGCTGAATCTGTTTTCGCCAGAACGCGATGGTTACCGTTGGGTTGCCAGTACCAAAATTGCTTATGTAAATAATAATCATTTACTTATCAGATATGCAAATGCTATTGCCGATAAACGCCCTGTTTCACTGCGGCTTCTGTGGTGGCGTCTCCTGTCTTGCCAACAGGAGAAATAGTCACGGTTTCCCCCTCTTTGTCATCTCCCCCGTACCGTTGCCCAGCGAAATAAACTCTTCCAGCAGCACGGTAAGTTGCTGCATTTTTTCGACGGTAAAATCGGATTCTATCAGGCGATATGCCTCTTCCACCTGGATCCTCACACTTTCATACAGTTTTGAACCTGCTGGAGTCAGCGAAACGTACAGCTTGCGCTGATCGTTAACTGGCTTGAGGCGCAGAACCAGGCCATCGCGTTCCATGCGGGTCAGGATGCCCGTCAGGCTCGGGCGTAAAATACAGGCGCGAAAAGCCAGATCGTGAAAATCCATCGACGGATTTTCGGCAAGGATACGCACGATACGCCATTGCTGCTCGGTAAGATTGTGGCGTTTAACGATCGGGCGAAAGTGGGCCATCGCCGCTTCCCGCGCCTGTAGTAGCGCGATAGTTAATGAATCATGCATGGCTAACCTCTGAATCATACCTTCATTTGTTAATAAGTTAATAATTAGCGTTAATTACACCAGAACGCAACCGGTTTCTGTCTCTGAAAAGTACAGGTCGATATAATAAAACAATCTTATATATTGATTTATAAGAAATAAAAATAAAATCTGTAATTTTATTGTTAATCTGATCACAAATCATTCACTTCTGTTTGCCAAACCTTTCTGCAAAGCATAAAAAATGATCATTAACATATTAATGAAATGATCGTATCCCGAAATCAGAATCAGAGGAGTGGTGAATGAAAGGTACCATCTTCGCCGTAGCGCTTAACCACCGCAGCCAGCTCGATGCCTGGCGCGAAGCGTTCCAACAGGCCCCCTACAAAACGCCGCCAAAGACCGCGGTGTGGTTTATCAAACCGCGCAATACCGTTATCGGCAACGGAGATAGCATCCCCTATCCGCAGGGTGAAACCGTGCAAAGCGGAGGAACTGTGGCCCTGATCGTCGGTAAAACCGCCCGTAAAGTAACTACAGAAAAAGCTGTTGATTACATTGCCGGGTATGCGCTGGCTAACGACGTAAGCCTGCCGGAAGAGAGCTTCTATCGCCCGGCAATCAAAGCCAAATGCCGCGATGGCTTCTGCCCGATTGGCGCACTTTCTACACTCAGTGACGTCGATAACCTGACCATTATCACCGAAATCAACGGTCGCGAAGCTGACAGTTGGAACACGGTTGATCTCCAGCGCTCCGCCGCCGAGTTGCTAAGCGCCCTGAGTGAATTCGCAACCCTCAACCCTGGTGACGCCATTCTGATCGGCACCCCACACAACCGCGTAACCCTGCGACCAGGCGATCGCGTACGTATTCTTGCCGCAGGCCTCCTGCCGCTGGAAAACCCGGTGGTTACCGAAGGAGAGCTGGCATGAAAAAGGCACGTATTGAATGGCAAGGTCAACTGCACGATGTCCATGTTGATGAACGCGGCCAGGTACAACTGGCGAATGGTAAGCAGCTAAATGAAGGTGAATTTCGCTGGCTACCTCCCTGTAATGGCACACTTTTTGCGTTGGGCCTGAACTACGCCGACCACGCCAGCGAACTAGAGTTTAAGCCGCCAACTGAACCTTTAGTGTTTATCAAAGCGTCAAACACTCTTCTCGGCCACCAGCAGGAGTCGGTAAGACCGGATAACGTTGAGTACATGCACTACGAGGCTGAACTGGTGGTGGTGATTGGCAAAACCGCGCGTAAGGTCGCCGAAGCCGACGCCATGGAGTACGTGGCCGGGTACACCGTCTGCAACGACTACGCCGTCCGCGACTATCTGGAAAACTACTATCGCCCCAATCTGCGGGTAAAAAGCCGTGACACTCTGACACCAATAGGACCCTGCATCGTCGACAAAGCGGATATTCCTGACCCGCACACCCTGGCACTGCGCACTTGGGTCAACGGCGAACTGCGCCAGCAGGGCACCACCGCCGATCTAATCTTCAGCATCCCGTTCCTGATCGCTTATCTGAGCGAGTTTATGACCCTGCAACCGGGCGACATGATCGCCACTGGTACGCCAAAAGGGCTGTCAGACGTGGTGCCGGGCGATGAAGTGATCGTCGAAGTGGAAGGCGTCGGCCGTCTGGTCAACCACATCATCAGTCAGCAGGCATATGAGGAGAAGCTGTCATGAAAAAGATTAACCATTGGATCAACGGCAAAAACGTCGCGACCACGGAGTATTTCCACACCACCAACCCGGCAACAGGAGAAGTGCTGGCGGAAGTGGCCTCCGGCGGAGCCGACGAAGTGAATCAGGCGGTGGCGGCAGCGAAGGAAGCGTTCCCTAAATGGGCCAATCTGCCGATGAAAGAGCGTGCACGTCTGATGCGCCGTCTGGGCGACCTGATCGACCAGAACGTCCCTGAAATTGCCGCCATGGAGACAGCCGATACCGGCCTGCCGATTCATCAGACCAAAAATGTGCTGATCCCTCGTGCATCGCATAACTTCGAGTTTTTTGCCGAAGTGTGCCAACAGATGAACGGCAAGACCTATCCGGTCGATGACAAGATGCTCAACTACACCCTCGTACAGCCAGTCGGCGTTTGTGCGCTGGTGTCGCCGTGGAACGTGCCGTTTATGACCGCCACCTGGAAAGTCGCGCCATGCCTGGCATTGGGCAATACCGCTGTGCTGAAGATGTCCGAGCTTTCGCCGCTGACTGCCGATCGTCTGGGTGAACTGGCGTTAGAAGCAGGCATTCCGGCAGGCGTACTGAACGTAGTTCAGGGCTATGGCGCAACAGCAGGCGATGCGCTGGTACGCCACCACGACGTACGCGCGGTGTCGTTTACCGGCGGTACCGCCACCGGGCGCAATATCATGAAAAATGCCGGGCTGAAAAAATACTCCATGGAACTGGGCGGCAAATCACCGGTGCTGATTTTTGAAGATGCCGATATTGAACGTGCTCTCGATGCCGCACTGTTCACCATCTTCTCGATCAACGGTGAACGCTGCACCGCCGGCTCGCGCATCTTTATCCAGCAGAGCATCTACCCCGAATTCGTCAAACGCTTTGCTGAACGCGCCAACCGCCTGCGCGTCGGCGATCCAGCCGACCCGAACACTCAGGTAGGCGCGCTGATTAGCCAACAGCACTGGGAGAAAGTCGCTGGCTATATCCGCCTCGGCATTGAAGAAGGGGCAACCCTGCTGGCGGGCGGCCCGGATAAACCCACCGACCTGCCTGCACATCTGAAAAGCGGCAACTTCCTACGACCAACGGTGCTGGCGGATGTCGACAACCGCATGCGTGTCGCGCAGGAAGAGATTTTTGGCCCGGTAGCGTGTCTGCTGCCGTTTAAAGACGAGGCGGAAGGTCTGCGCCTGGCCAACGATGTGGAGTACGGCCTCGCCTCTTATATCTGGACCCAGGACATCAGCAAAGTGCTGCGCCTGGCACGCGGCATCGAAGCCGGAATGGTGTTCGTCAACACGCAGAACGTCCGCGACCTGCGTCAGCCGTTTGGCGGAGTGAAGGCTTCTGGTACAGGCCGTGAAGGCGGCGAATACAGCTTTGAAGTGTTCGCCGAAATGAAAAACGTCTGCATCTCGATGGGCGACCATCCGATCCCAAAATGGGGAGTCTGATATGGGAAAGTTAGCTTTAGCTGCAAAAATTACACACGTTCCGTCGATGTATCTTTCTGAACTGCCGGGTAAAAACCACGGCTGCCGTCAGTCAGCCATCGATGGACATAAAGAGATAAGCAAACGCTGCCGCGAAATGGGCGTCGATACCATCATCGTGTTCGACACCCACTGGCTGGTCAACAGCGCCTATCACATCAACTGTAGCCCCCATTTTGAGGGGAACTACACCAGCCACGAACTGCCGCACTTTATTCGCGACATGGCCTACCGCTACGAAGGGAACCCGGCACTGGGTCAATCAATCGCCGATGAAGCCGTCAAACTGGGTGTGCGTGCTCAGGCACACAACATTCCCAGCCTGACGCTGGAATACGGCACTCTGGTACCCATGCGCTATATGAACGAAGACAACTACTTCAAAGTCGTTTCCATCTCAGCGTTCTGTACCGTGCATGACTTCGCGGACAGTCGCAAGCTGGGTGAAGCAATTCTTAAAGCTATCGAGAAATACGACGGCACCGTGGCTGTCCTGGCCAGCGGCTCACTGTCGCACCGCTTTATCGACGATCAGCGTGCGGAAGAAGGCATGAACAGCTACACCCGCGAGTTCGACCATCAGATGGACGAACGCGTCGTGAAACTGTGGCGTGAAGGTAAGTTCAAAGAGTTCTGCACCATGCTGCCAGAGTACGCCAACTACTGCTACGGCGAGGGCAACATGCACGACACAGTGATGCTGCTCGGCATGCTGGGCTGGGATAAATATGACGGCAACGTTGAATTTATCACCGAGCTTTTCGCCAGTTCCGGCACCGGCCAGGTCAACGCCGTCTTCCCGCTGCCGGAACAGGTTTAAGGAGTTCAGAATGCCGCACTTTATTGCCGAGTGTACTGACAACATCCGTGAACAGGCCGATTTACCCGTTCTGTTCGGTAAAGTTAACGAGGCGCTGGCGGTGACCGGCATCTTTCCCATCGGCGGCATTCGCAGTCGCGCCATCTGGCTGGATACCTGGCAGATGGCCGACGGCCAGCATGATTATGCCTTCGTGCATATGACGCTGAAAATCGGCTCCGGGCGTAGCCTGGAGTGCCGTCAGGACGTGGGTGAGATGTTGTTTGCGCTGATTAAGGCCCATTTCGCCACGCTGATGGAGAGCCGCTATCTGGCACTGTCGTTCGAAATCCAGGAATTGCACCCGACGCTGAATTACAAACAGAACAACGTGCACGCGTTATTTAAATAATGTGCAAATTGCCCGGTGGCGCTGTGCTTACCGGGCTTACACCGGCCATGAATTGTAGGCCGGATAAGCGAAGCGCCATCCGGCAATGCAATGCCACAGGAACCACTATGCTCGATAAACATACCCATACTCTGATCGCCCAGCGTCTAAACCAGGCGGAAAAACAGCGCGAACAGATCCGCGCTATTTCGCTGGACCACCCGACGATCACCATCGAAGACGCCTACGCCGTTCAACGCGAATGGGTAAAAATGAAAATCGCCGAGGGCCGCGTGCTTAAAGGCCACAAAATCGGTCTTACCTCCAAAGCGATGCAGGCCAGCTCGCAGATTAGTGAACCGGACTACGGCGCGCTGCTGGATGATATGTTTTTCCACGATGGCGGCGATATTCCCACCGACCGCTTTATCGTTCCCCGCATTGAAGTTGAACTGGCCTTCGTGCTGGCAAAACCGCTGCGCGGCCCGAACTGCACCCTCTTCGACGTCTACAACGCTACCGACTATGTGATCCCGGCGCTGGAGCTAATCGATGCCCGCTGCCACAACATCGACCCGGAGACCCAGCGCCCGCGCAAGGTCTTCGACACCATCTCCGATAACGCCGCCAACGCCGGGGTGATCCTCGGCGGTCGCCCCATCAAACCCGACGAGCTGGATCTGCGCTGGATCTCCGCCCTGCTCTATCGCAACGGCGTGATCGAAGAGACTGGCGTGGCCGCTGGGGTACTCAATCACCCGGCCAACGGCGTGGCCTGGCTGGCGAATAAGCTTGCGCCGTATGACGTCCAACTGGAAGCCGGTCAGATTATTCTCGGTGGCTCCTTTACCCGTCCGGTTCCCGCGCGCAAGGGCGACACTTTCCACGTCGACTACGGCAACATGGGCGCGATTAGCTGCCGGTTTGTTTAGGAGAAACATGATGAATAACGCGTTTAAAGATGCCTTAAAAGCCGGTCGCCCACAGATTGGCCTATGGCTTGGACTCACCAGCAGCTACAGCGCAGAGCTACTGGCCGGGGCTGGGTTCGACTGGCTGTTAATTGATGGAGAGCATGCGCCGAACAGCGTGCAAACGATACTGACCCAACTGCAGGCGATCGCCCCCTATCCCAGCCAACCTGTGGTGCGACCGTCATGGAACGACCCAGTGCAAATTAAACAACTGCTGGATGTGGGTGCGCAGACCCTGCTGGTACCGATGGTGCAGAACGCAGCCGAAGCGCGACTGGCAGTGAAGGCCACCCGCTACCCGCCCGCAGGTATTCGCGGCGTAGGCAGCGCGCTCGCCCGTGCCTCACGCTGGAACCGCATCCCTAATTACATCCATCAGGCCAACGACGCAATGTGCGTGCTGGTGCAAATTGAAACCCGCGAAGCGCTAAAAAACCTGTCACAGATCCTCGACGTTGAGGGCGTGGACGGCGTGTTTATCGGCCCAGCCGATCTCAGTGCCGATATGGGATTTGGCGGCAATCCGCAGCACCCAGAAGTACAGACCGCCATTGAACAGGCCATCGCGCAAATTCGTGCAGCCGGCAAAGCGCCGGGGATCCTGATGGCCAATGAACAGCTGGCGAAACGTTATCTGGCGCTAGGCGCACTGTTCGTTGCCGTCGGCGTTGATACCACTCTGCTGGCCCGTGGCGCAGAAGCGCTGGCGGCGCGGTTCGGGGGGGAAATAAACGCGCCGGGTTCGCCAGGCGTCTACTAATGCCCGGTAAGCGCAGCGCTACCGGGTAAAAATAGCCGTACCCTACAAAATTCCCATTAGAGGAAAATGACAATGAGCGATACATCATCTGCCATCCCGGAAAAGTTCGATCCGGCTAACCAGCACAAACAGCTGACGGCGCAGCAGCAGTCAGTTATCAACAAACTGTTCCGTCGCCTGATCGTATTTTTGTTCGTACTCTTTATCTTTTCGTTTTTAGACAGGATCAATATCGGCTTTGCCGGACTGACCATGGGGCAGGATCTGGGACTGAACGCCACCATGTTCGGCCTTGCCACCACCCTGTTTTACGTCACCTACGTGATTTTTGGCATACCCAGCAACGTGATGCTCAGCATCGTCGGCGCTCGCCGCTGGATTGCCACCATCATGGTGCTATGGGGCATCGCCTCTACCGCCACCATGTTCGCCACCGGGCCTAATAGCCTCTATATCCTGCGTATGCTGGTGGGGATTACCGAGGCTGGTTTTCTGCCCGGCATTTTGCTGTACCTGACTTACTGGTTCCCAGCCTTTTTCCGCGCCCGCGCCAACGCGTTGTTTATGATTGCTATGCCTGTCACTACCGCTCTGGGGTCGATCGTTTCTGGATATATTCTGTCGATGGACGGCATGCTTAGCCTGCGCGGCTGGCAATGGCTGTTCTTGCTGGAAGGCTTCCCGTCGGTGCTGCTCGGCGTTATGGTCTGGTTCTGGCTCGATGATTCGCCATCGAAGGCGAAATGGCTGACGGCAGAAGACAAAAAGTGCCTGCAGGAGATGATGGATAACGATCGCCTCATGCTGGTACAGCCGGAAGGGGCGATCAGCCATCACGCCATGCAACAACGCAGCCTGTGGCGGGAAGTATTTACGCCGATCGTGCTGATGTACACCCTGGCCTACTTCTGCCTGACGAACACACTCAGTGCGATCAGTATCTGGACGCCGCAGATCCTTAAAAGCTTTAACGAAAGCAGCAGCAATATCACTATCGGCCTGCTGGCAGCAATCCCGCAGATTTGTACCATTCTCGGAATGATCTACTGGAGCCGTCACTCTGATAAACATCGAGAGCGTAAGCATCATACCGCTCTACCTTTTCTGTTTGCCGCTGCAGGCTGGTTGCTGGCTTCGGCCACCGATCACAACCTAATCCAACTACTGGGAATCGTGATGGCCTCCACCGGCTCCTTTAGCGCCATGGCCATCTTTTGGACCACCCCAGATCAGTCGATCAGCCTACGCGCCAGAGCTATCGGAATTGCGGTGATCAACGCCACCGGCAATATCGGATCAGCAGTAAGCCCATTAATGATCGGCTGGCTGAAAGATATTACTGGCAGCTTTAGCAGTGGTCTGTGGTTTGTTGCCACCCTGTTGGTCATTGGCGCGGTGATTATCTGGGCTATTCCGATGAAAGGTTCGCGTCCTCGCGCGACGCCGTAAGGAGCCGCTATGTGTCAGAGCTCTATCGCCAATATCGATATCAACAAAGAGTACGATGAGAGTCTGGGAACGGAAGATGTGCATTATCAGTCTTTTGCCCGCATGGCGGAGTTCTTTGGCCGCGATATGCAGGCGCACCGTCACGACCAGTATTTTCAGATGCACTTTCTTGATACCGGGCAGATTGAACTGCAGCTTGACGAGAGTCGTTATTCAGTACAGGCACCGCTGTTCGTTCTGACACCGCCCTCAGTGCCGCACGCCTTTATCACTGAGTCTGATAGCGATGGACACGTACTGACGGTGCGGGAGGATTTGGTCTGGCCGCTGTTGGAGGTACTTTACCCCGGCACACGGGAAGCCTTCGGCCTGCCGGGTATCTGCCTGTCACTGGCCGATAAGCCCGAAGAACTGGAGGCTCTAACGCACTACTGGCGGCTGATACAACGTGAGTCGACCTCGCAATTACCGGGACGTGAACACACTCTGATGCTGTTGGCGCAGGCAGTGTTCACTCTACTACTACGGAATGCGAAGCTTGACGATCATGCCGCCAGCGGGATACGCGGCGAGCTAAGGCTGTTTCAACGTTTTAACCAGCTAATCGATAACCACTATCACCAGCACTGGACGGTGCCGGATTATGCCTGCGAGCTGCATCTGACCGAATCCAGACTGACTGATATCTGTCGCCGCTTCGCTAACCGCCCACCAAAAAGGCTAATTTTCGACAGACAGTTGCGCGAAGCCAAGCGGCTATTGCTGTTTTCCGACAGCGCGATCAACGAAATAGCCTGGCAGTTGGGTTTTAAGGACCCAGCCTATTTCGCTCGCTTCTTTAACCGTTTAGTGGGCTGCTCACCGAGCGCGTTCAGACTGAATAAAGTGCCAGTGTCGTGATTCTGCTTACCCTTTCATTCTAAATGACGTCTGGATCACAGAACGTTATCTCACCTGAAAAGTACCCACAGATGACCTAAAAGTCTCTTCACGGAAACCTTGTTAACCGCTTCAATTGAACAACAAAAACAAAACATAAATCTAACACCAATTCCAATTAATACTGAAGAGGTCCCCTATGAAACCTGAAAATTTCCGTGCAGACGCTAAACGCCCGTTAACTGGTGAAGAGTATTTGAAGAGCTTGCAGGACGGCCGCGAAATCTATATTTACGGTGAGCGCGTTAAAGACGTGACTACGCATCCGGCTTTTCGCAACGCAGCCGCTTCTGTCGCCCAAATGTACGATGCGCTGCACAAACCCGCATTGCAGGACACTTTGTGTTGGGGTACCGACACCGGCAGCGGCGGCTATACCCACAAGTTTTTCCGCGTCGCGAGAAGTGCCGATGACCTGCGCCAGCAGCGCGATGCTATCGCCGAATGGTCGCGCCTGAGCTACGGCTGGATGGGTCGTACTCCGGACTACAAAGCCGCGTTTGGTTGTGCGCTGGGTGCTAACCCAGAATTTTATGGTCAGTTTGAACAGAACGCCCGCGACTGGTACACCCGCATTCAGGAAACCGGCCTGTACTTTAACCACGCCATTGTCAACCCACCGATCGACCGCCATAAGCCAGCGGATGAAGTAAAAGACGTCTATATCAAGCTCGAGAAGGAGACCGACGCTGGGATTATCGTCAGCGGTGCAAAAGTGGTAGCTACCAACTCTGCGCTGACCCACTACAACATGATTGGCTTCGGCTCCGCGCAGGTGATGGGCGAAAACCCGGACTTCGCGCTGATGTTCGTTGCGCCAATGGATGCCGAAGGGGTCAAACTTATCTCTCGCGCCTCCTATGAGCTGGTCGCCGGAGCAACCGGATCGCCATACGATTATCCGCTCTCCAGTCGCTTCGACGAAAACGATGCGATCCTGGTCATGGATAACGTGCTGATCCCGTGGGAAAACGTGCTGATCTATCGTGACTTCGACCGCTGCCGCCGCTGGACGATGGAAGGTGGCTTCGCCCGTATGTATCCGCTGCAGGCCTGCGTGCGTCTGGCGGTGAAGCTCGACTTTATCACAGCCCTGCTGAAGCGCTCGCTGGAGTGCACCGGTACCCTGGAGTTCCGCGGCGTACAGGCCGAGCTTGGCGAAGTCGTGGCCTGGCGCAATATGTTCTGGGCGCTGAGCGACTCAATGTGCGCCGAAGCAACGCCGTGGGTCAACGGGGCATATCTGCCGGATCACGCCGCGCTGCAAACCTATCGCGTGATGGCGCCGATGGCTTACGCCAAAATCAAAAATATTATTGAGCGCAGTGTCACCAGCGGCCTGATCTATCTGCCGTCCAGCGCACGCGATCTCAATAACCCGCAAATCAACGAATATCTGGCGAAATACGTGCGCGGATCGAACGGTATGGATCACGTCGAGCGCATCAAGATCCTCAAACTAATGTGGGACGCCATCGGCAGCGAATTTGGTGGCCGCCACGAGCTGTATGAAATTAACTACTCCGGTAGCCAGGACGAAATCCGCCTGCAGTGCCTACGCCAGGCACAGAGCTCCGGCAACATGGACAAAATGATGGCGATGGTCGATCGCTGCCTGTCCGAGTACGACCAAAATGGCTGGACGGTTCCACATTTGCACAACAATTCCGATATCAACATGCTGGATAAGCTGCTGAAGTAACCAGCAGTGGGAGGTCACAATGCAATTAGATGAACAACGTCTGCGTTTTCGCGATGCCATGGCCAGTCTGTCGGCCGCCGTTAACGTCATCACCACCGAAGGCGAAGCGGGCCGCTGCGGGATCACCGCCACGGCAGTCTGTTCGGTGACCGACTCGCCACCGTCGGTGATGGTCTGTATCAACGCCAATAGCGCGATGAACCCGGTGTTTCAGGGCAACGGCAAGCTATGTATCAACGTGCTGAACCACGAACAGGAAGTGATGGCCCGCCATTTCGCCGGGATGACAGACATGGCTATGGAAGCTCGCTTCAACCTTTCATGCTGGCAGAAAGGCGTGCAAGGCCAACCGGTCCTGAAAGGCTCACTGGCAAGTCTTGAGGGTGAGATTAATCAGGTGCAGGCTATCGGCAGTCATCTGGTCTATCTGGTTGAAATCAAGAATATTACCCTCAGCCAGCAAGGCCACGGGCTGATTTACTTCAAGCGCCGTTTCCATCCGGTGATGATGGAAATGGAAGTGGTCGCGTAGTGGTCATCCTGAGTTTACCCGTCGCTCGGCGGGTAAACTTACACTGCGTGAGCTGATAATTATTCATGCCATATTAGTTTTTTATATCCGCAAGCCCGCCTCCAGTTGCGCATTGTGCACATGGTAGGCAACAGCTGCGTTTCAATGTCTGGAAGGACTGTAAATGGACCCGTTTTAGTTCCATGCATTTTTTGAGATCCCGGCTAAATAATGGTGCAGTCTATATTCCTCCGGTTTCATATTGTTCAGTGATTCATGCGGGCGTTCACAGTTATATTCTGATAACCATTTCTCCGTGATTTCCCGCACTTCATTCAACGTTCTGAACAGATAAAAATCGAGTATTTCTGTATGGGATGTTCGGTTAAAGCACTCAATAAAAGCGTTCTGTGTCGGCTTACCCGGCTGGATAAACTCCAGTTTTACGGCATGTTTCTCTGCCCATTCAGCCAGTGCCAGTGAGATAAATTCTGGACCATTATTCATGCGTAGCATGACCGGATAGCCGCGATTTGCCGCGATCCTGTCGAGCACACGGACCACGCGCAGAGCTGGCAGATTCAGATCGATTTCAATCGACAACGCCTCACGGTTAAAGTCATCAACGACATTGAACGTGCGAAAA
>DXKH01000021.1 GCA_019415335.1 Citrobacter sp.
CATGCATCAGGCAGGTCAGGGACTTTTGTACTTCCTGTTTCGATTTAGTTGGCAATTTAGGTAGCAAACATGCAGACCCCGCACATTCTTATCGTTGAAGACGAGTTGGTAACACGCAACACGTTAAAAAGTATTTTCGAAGCGGAAGGCTATGATGTATTCGAAGCGACAGATGGCGCGGAAATGCATCAAATCCTCTCTGAATATGACATCAACCTGGTGATCATGGACATCAACCTGCCAGGCAAAAACGGTCTTCTGCTGGCGCGTGAACTGCGTGAGCAGGCTAACGTTGCGCTGATGTTCCTGACTGGTCGCGATAACGAAGTCGATAAAATCCTCGGCCTCGAAATCGGTGCAGACGATTACATCACCAAGCCGTTTAACCCGCGCGAACTGACTATCCGTGCCCGTAACCTTCTGTCTCGTACCATGAACCTGGGTACCGTCAGCGAAGAACGTCGTAGCGTTGAAAGCTACAAGTTCAACGGCTGGGAACTGGACATCAACAGCCGTTCTCTGATCGGGCCTGATGGCGAACAGTACAAACTGCCTCGCAGTGAGTTCCGTGCCATGCTTCACTTCTGCGAAAACCCGGGCAAGATCCAGTCTCGTGCTGAGCTGCTGAAGAAAATGACCGGTCGTGAGCTGAAGCCACATGACCGCACCGTTGACGTGACCATTCGTCGTATTCGTAAGCATTTTGAATCGACGCCGGACACACCGGAAATTATCGCCACTATTCACGGTGAAGGTTACCGTTTCTGTGGCGATCTGCAGGATTAATCGGATTACCACCGTCAAAAAAACGGCGCTCAATGCGCCGTTTTTCTTATCTGCTGTTCGTTGAATTTACTTCCACACGCGGAACGCATCGTCATCCGCTGCGGTCGGTTTCGGCTCTGTTGGTGTTGGCGTCGGTTTCGTGCGCGAAAACGCATACCAGTCCAGATGCCGCGTCAGGAACATCACGCTTCCCAGCGCCAACAGCAGTACACTCGTCCCCAACAGCAGCGCGCTGTCTTCCGAGCGCAGCAATACCCACATCACGCCATCCAGCGCCAGCAATGCCAGAGTGAAGATCACACTACTACGCCAGCCCTGCAACACCGCCTGGAGATAAACCCCGTTCATCAACGCCCCGACCAGGCTTGCGGCAATCCACGCCAGGGTAAAGCCGATGTGTTCTGACAGCGCCAGCAGCAGCAGATAAAACATCACCAGCGACAGCCCCACCAGCAGATACTGCATCGGGTGTAGTTTTTTCCCCGTCAACGTTTCGAACACAAAGAAAGCCATAAATGTCAGTGTAATCAGCAGAATGGCATATTTCGTCGCCCGATCTGTCAGTTGATACTGATCGGCAGGAGTGGCAACCGCGACGCTAAACGACGGCAGGTTATACCACCCATCTTTTCGCGCATCCACGAATCGATCGCCCAGATTATTGGCAAACCAACTGCTTTGCCACTGCGCCTGAAATCCTGACTCACTGATTTCGCGCTTATCGGGCAGAAAGTCGCCGAGGAAGTTGGGATGCGGCCAGTTGCTGGTAAGCGTCATTTGACTACTGCGCCCCACTGGTACGACCGAGAAAGAGCCGGTTCCGCTTAAATTAAGTGACATCGCCAGGTTCACATCGCGCATCGCCCATTGCGCATCCGGAAGTGGAATGTGGAGCCCCTCCCCACGGTCCGTTAATCCCGTCCCCGGTTCGACGGCAAGCGCCATCCCGTTCACCTTCGGTGCTTTCACCACGCCAATCCCCCGCGCATCACCCACGCCAACCACGATAAACGGTTTTCCGAGGGTTACGTTGGGGCGGTTCAGTTCACTCAATCGCGCGACATCAAACTGTGCTTTCAGCGTGACATCGGTGTGCCAGACCTGCCCCTCATAGATGCCCACTTTTCGCGGTTCAACATTCTGGTTCCCTTCCACCATCAGCGACTCCGGCAGCCAGAAGTGAATAAAGCTGCGCTTGTGCTGCACCTCTTTCTCGTTTTCCAGCACGGTGTATAACTCAGTCACGGGTACGGCAATCAGCGGACCGACCACTTTTTGCGGTCCGCTGGTACTCTGCCGAATGGCATCCTCCACCGCATCGCGATAATCAGCACGTTCCACAATAATCTGCCGGACCATCATCAGTGGGATCAGCAACAACACAATCGCGCCACCTAAGGTAACGACTTTCCAGAAAAGGGGGGATTTCAACATAGCGTTCTCCTTATGCAATACCAGCAGAGTACGCACGCTATGTGGGGAGAGTTTGAAGTTATGTGAAGTGACGGTGAAGTGTGAGTATGGCCTCGACACCACCTTCCGGCCGGTTACGCAATTCCACACTCCCCTTCAGCAGTCGCGCCACTTCGCGGACGAACGCCAGTCCCAGACCGCTGCTTTTGAGGCCATTCTCACGCGGTAATGAGTAAAAACGCTCAAATATCCGCGGTAAGGCAAAATCGGGAATGCCGGTGCCAGTATCGGCCACCGTCAACACTATCTTCTCTGCATGCGCCTGCGCGCTGAGGGTGATCGTCCCGCCTAGCGGGGTGAAATCAATGGCATTGTCCAGCAGGTTGCCCAGCGCCTGTTCCAGCAGCGCCGGCTCGGCAGAGACGCTTAACGCCGAGGGAACCATCTCCAGCGATATCGCCTTCGTCGCCAGTTGAATAGCGCGCGCGTCGCTGATTTGCGCAAACAGTTCATCGACCGCAACCGGAGAAAGCGCAATATCCTGACGGTTCTCCAGTCGCGCCTGGCGCAGCAGTGTTTCAACCAGCGCCTGCATACGCGCATTTTGGCTGAGAATATTGTCGGTAAAGCGCTTAACAATGTCCGGAGGCGGATTTTCCCGCAGGATTTCCGCCGCACCGCGAATGGCCGCCAGCGGACTCTTCAGCTCGTGGGTGAGCGCGTACACGTACTGCTCGATGTAATTTTTACCTTCCAGCTTCAGGCGCATACTCTCCAGCGCCTGCGCCAGCTTGCGCAACTCACTGCTGCCCAGTTCGGGCAGCGGCATCGGCTGGTTTTCGGTCACGGAATCCGCATAGCGCGTCAAACGGGCAATTGAGCGGTTAATCCACCAGACCATCCCGGCACCAATCACCAGCGCAATCCCCAGCAGAATCGCACTGGCCCAGAGGATGCGCCGTTCACTGCGTTTAATCACCGGCGCCATCGCGGCATTGGGTTTCCCCACGCTGAGCACGCCGATGATCTTTCCATTGTCGATAATCGGCGCGGCAACGTACATGACCGAGCTTTCCGGGTCTGCAGGATCCTGCGGCGTACTGCGCGCACCGTACTGCCCACGCAGCGTTAACCAGACATCGTTCCAGCGCGAGTAATCCTGCCCGACCGCTTTATTGACGGAATCAAACACCACTTTGCCCTGTGCATTCGTCATGTAGACATGGTATTCGTTGCGGACTTTATTGATTCCACTGATATTGGCGCGAAAGGGACGGCTATGCAGTTGCGTGAATGCCTGCGCCAGTTGACCATGCTCCGGGTTACCGGACAGCATATCGTCACGGGCTAGCGCCGCCAGCAGCGTGGCGGTATCGATCAGCGTCCCCTCCGTTGCGCGCCGTACGCCTGGTTTAATCTCCTGCACAAAGATAGAAAGAACAAACCACGCGGCAACGGCGACAATCAGGAAATAGCCCAACAGCAAACGCATGCCAATACGCATCAGAGGCTCCTCAGGCTGTAGCCCATCCCACGATGCGTGTTGATAGGCGAGAGTGTCGGGTTGATGGCGCGTAGCTTGGCACGCAGCGTTTTGATGTGCGTATCGACCGTCCGGTCGTATGTATCCTGTGCATCGGCCCAGACGATATCCATCAGTTGCTGGCGTGAATAGACACGGCCTGGCGATGACAGCAACGTTTTCAGCAGCAAAAACTCATAGCGTGTGAGTGACAAGGGCATGCCGAACCAGGCCACTTCAGCAGCCAGTTCATTCAGCTCAAAATGGCCGGTTTTAACGATGGGCGACGGTGTGGAAAACTTCTTCACCCGGCGTAACAACGTGCGTACCCTGGCACACACTTCCCGCGGCGAAAACGGTTTGGCGACATAATCGTCAGCACCAATTTCGAGCCCCAGCAGGCGATCCACCTCATCACTGCGTGCCGTCAGAAAGAGGATCGGTAACGCCGGATGGTGTTCCAGCAATCGTCGGCACAGTTCAAAGCCGCTGATATCCGGCAACCCGACATCAAGAATCGCCACATCCGGGCACTGATGACGCGCTTTATCCAGCGCGGGCAGTCCACGCTCAAAAGCTTCCACGCTAAACCCTTCCTGCTGGAGCATATAAATCAGGGTATCCGCGATACCCTGCTCATCTTCCACCAGCCAGACCGATACCTGCTGCATAATACTTCCCTGTTATTCGCGCCATGGCATGATGGGTACCGCGCTAATGGCATTTTTCGGCGACCCGTCGACCACCTTGTCGGAATAGGCCAGATAGGCCAGCGCGTTACGTTTGGCATCATAAAAACGCACGACCTGTAAAGATTTGAAGACCAGCGAGGTGCGTTTCTTAAAGACCACTTCACCCTGCGCTTTGCCGTTCTTGATTCTGTCGCTCAGTTCTACCGGTCCCACCTGCTGACAGGAGATGGCAGCATCAGAGGTATCTTCGGCCAGTCCCAGTCCCCCTTTAATCCCCCCGGTCTTGGCACGGCTGACATAGCAGGTCACGTTTTTGACATCGGGATCGTCAAACGCCTCCACGACGATTTTATGATCCGGTCCAAAGATTTTAAACACCGTATCGACAGAACCGATCTGCTCAGCGGACGCCAGCGGTGCCAACATAAACAGCAGGGTGGAAAGAACTAAACTCTTGTATTTCATATTGTTACCATTCTTTAAAATTGCGTTGCGCTATAATTCGACATTGTAAAAGAAACTGTTTACAGATCACAGGATTACAATAATCACGTTTTATCTAACTCCAAAAAAGCACTAATGCGCAAAAAAAACACTGAATGCTAAAACAGCAAAAAATGCTATTATCCAATAATCTGATGTCAGGTGTTTGTAGTTGAAAGGATGAGGATATTTTATGGATCAGGCCGGCATTATTCGCGACCTATTAATCTGGCTGGAAGGTCATCTGGATCAGCCCCTGTCGCTTGACAATGTGGCGGCAAAGGCAGGTTATTCCAAGTGGCACCTGCAGAGAATGTTTAAGGACGTGACGGGCCACGCGATTGGCGCGTATATCCGCGCACGCCGCTTATCGAAATCTGCTGTTGCGCTTCGCCTGACGGCTCGCCCGATTCTGGATATCGCCCTCCAGTACCGCTTCGACTCTCAACAAACCTTCACCCGCGCCTTTAAGAAACAGTTTTCCCAGACGCCTGCGCTATATCGTCGTTCGCCGGAATGGAGTGCGTTCGGTATTCGTCCACCTCTGCGTCTGGGCGAGTTTGCCATGCCTGAGCACAAGTTTGTCACCCTGGAAGATATGCAACTACTGGGCATAACCCAGAGTTACTCATGTTCACTGGAGCAAATTTCCGATTTCCGCCACGAAATGCGCGTGCAGTTCTGGCAACATTTTCTCGCGCATGCCCCGGCGATCCCGCCCGTGCTCTATGGTCTGAACGAAACGCGTCCCAGTCATGAAAAAGATGACGAGCAGGAAGTCTTCTATACCACCGCGCTCCCGCAGGATCAGGCCAATGGTTACGTGCAATCAGCGCAACCGGTGCTGCTACAGGGTGGTGAGTATGTGATGTTTACCTACGAAGGGTTGGGAACGGGCGTCCAGGAGTTCATCCTGACAGTCTATGGTACCTGCATGCCGATGCTGAACCTGACGCGCCGCAAAGGGCAGGATATCGAGCGGTATTACCCGTCTGAGGATGCCAAAGCCGGTGACCGCCCGATTAACCTGCGCTGTGAATTCCTGATTCCGATTCGCCGTTAACGCTGTAGCTCATCCAACGCAGGGGCGTCCAGATGCGAAATATCCCCTGCCGTTTCGACCACCCATCCCGGCGCCAGCCACAGGCTTTCCTGATAATCCACCCGTGAAATCGAGCAGTTACGCAGGCGTAAACGACGTTCAGCGTAGGCAGGAAGCCCCAGAATCGTACTCACCAGACAGCCCAACGCGATACCGTGGCTGACCAACAGCGGACGACTCCCCTGCGGCAGATCCAGACACGCGGCGAGCGCGCCATGAACACGATCGCTCAACTCCTGCATCGACTCCCCTTCGGGGATCCGCCCGTCAACGGTACCGTTGACTAACTGGCGACGCCAGTTCTCCTCTTCTTCGGTCAGGGTATCAATGTGACGTTTTTCCAGCACCCCCATGTGCAACTCGCGCAGGCGGGCGTCTAAGGTGATATCACAGCCACAAGCCTGGGCGATGATTTCAGCGGTGCGGCGGGTACGTCCCAGATCGCTACTGATGACGTGGGTGATGCCGAGATTTTTCGCGCGTTCACCAACCTGCATTGCTTGTTGCTCACCTTTAGCGGTCAGCGGACTGTCGGACTGGCCTTGAATGCGTCGCTCGGCGTTCCACTGCGTTTCACCGTGGCGAACAAGGTATACCTGTAACATGCTATTTTTCCGTATACTGCAAAGAGTTTTTATAAAATCGAGCTTAATTATGCACCATGTTGTCTCAGCAACCACCAATCCCGCCAAAATTCAGGCAATTCTGCAGGCATTTAACGAGATCTTCGGTGAAGGATCCTGCCATATTGAGTCTGTGGACGTCGAGAGTGGCGTGCCGGAACAACCCTTCGGAAGTCCTGAAACGCGTGCTGGCGCACGGAATCGGGTCGAAAATGCCCGTCGTGCGCGGCCAGATGCCGACTTCTGGGTGGCTATCGAAGCGGGTATTGATGAAGACGCGACCTTCAGTTGGGTGGTTGTCGAAAACGCAACTCAGCGCGGTGAAACGCGTTCTGCAACGCTGCCACTGCCTGCAGTGATCCTTGAGAAAGTGCGCGAGGGTGAAGCGCTCGGTCCGGTGATGTCACGCTACACGGGTATCGATAAGATTGGTCGAAAAGAAGGAGCGATTGGCGTGTTTACCGCCGGGAAACTGACGCGCGCCAGCGTCTACCATCAGGCCGTGATTCTGGCGCTCAGCCCGTTTCATAACGCGATTTATCAGTGAGATTGTAGGCCGGATAAGACGACATCGTCATCCGGCGATGGTGCCGGTTGCAAGTCTGATGGCGCGACGCGTATCAGGCCTGCGAAAGCACTTTTCAGGCGTTTTTCAACAATACGGCTTCCAGCCACTGACGCAGTTCAACAGGGGCTGACTTCAGGCTGTTAGAACCGCGGGTGATGGTAGCGATCCCCGCGCCCAGCTCGTTTTTAAGCTCGCGCTGGCTCATTTCGCCGCGTAATAACTCTTCGATAATGCGTACACGTGTCCCCAGCGCTTCGCGCTCATCCGGGGTCAGCATCAACTGCAACAGCGATAAGTGCAGATCCTCTGCGTAAGACTGGCGGAGCAACTCCACAAAACGAAGCCACTCCTGATTACGTTGTTCGGCCATCGCCGATGAATAAGGGGAATGCTGGGTCATGTTATGCCGCCCTGTTGTACTCATACACGAGTACAAATCATAACATAACCCATCGGATTAATAACGTCTCTGCCACTCAGAATCGCTCAGCAAGGTGTCTTTCTGCCCCATGAAATAGCGATAGTAAGCATCGTAGGCCAACACGTTCTTCACATAGCCGCGTGTTTCCGAGAAGGGAATACTCTCGACAAACGCCACGGCATCAATCCGTCCTGCGCTGTTGCCAAGCCAGGTACGCACGCGCCCCGGTCCGGCGTTGTAGGCCGCTGATGAGAAGATCCGGTTATTGCCGAACTGCTGATAGACGTACTGCAGGTAGCTGGTGCCGATGTTGATATTAGTTTCCGGATCCAGTAACTGATTCTGGCTGCTGTAGCCCGGAATAGAGAACATCTTCACCGTGTGCGTCGCGGTGCCTGGCATAATCTGCATCAGCCCGCTGGCGCCGACCGGCGATTTCACCTTCGGGTTCCAGGCGCTTTCCTGACGCGCGATCGCCATCGCGTAGCTTTGCGGAATATCTTTGCCACGGGTATAGCGGGTAAAGAGATCCTGATACGCCAGCGGGAAGCGCTCCTCCAGATGATCCCAGAGTTTACCGGCGATCGTCGCCTGCACGCTCAAGTCCCACCACTGATTATTGAAGGCATAACGCGCCAGCTGCGCCTGCTCTGTCTTCGTCCGGCTGGTGACCAGATTCGCCCATTCGCTGCGGGCGGTGTTATCCAGATTCCAGTACATCAGTTCGCGAACGCGGGCCATTTCCGGCCCCTGAGTCAGTGCGTTATCCACATTGCCCGGCGCTTTATCAATTTTCAGAACGTACTCTTCTCCCAGACGCTGCGCCGCCACCATCGGGTAGAAACCGCGCTGCTGCATCAGCGCATGCAAGATCTCTTTTGCTTCCGCTTCACGTCCCCGTTCCAGCAGCAAATCGGCCTGCCAGTAGCGCCATTCGTCCTTCTCTTTCGCCTCCATCGGCAGACGCGCCAGCCAGGTATTCAGGCCACGGCGATCGCCGGTCCCGAGCGCCATGCGCACCCGACGCTCCACCAGCGTCGTGGATTGCGATCGCATAATCGCGTCATCGCGCCATTTCGCCTGCTCATCGGTGACGTCGTTGCCCATTAATCGCCAGGCGACGATATCGCGCAGTTCCTGGGTTTGATCCTCATTCAACTGCTGCGCCTGCACCAGTGACGGGATCATCAGACGCGCGTTTTCCGCATCCTGACGGGCGACGCTGGCAAAGGCCACCGCGGCCATCTGACGGGTAAAATCGGTCGCGCCGGTGGTGCGGGCAAAGGTCATGACGCTGTTCGGATCGTTCGCCAGTGAGATAATCGCTGACGCGATAGTCTGGAACTCCGCCGGCATCTGCCCGGCCAGTACTGTCACCAGTCCGGTATTTCCCGCTTTCATCGCCAGGCGAATGCGCTCCAGGTAAGAGAGCGGGTCCTGTGTGCCGGACGCGCGCCAGACGCTGAACAGTTTGTCACAAGCATTGGGCTGACTTTTACCGGTCAACCACAGCGCTTTCGCCCCCTGCCAGGCCTCTTCCGTTTGCCCGGTATTCCACTTCGCGTAGTAGTAATTGCACTGCGCCTCGGTGGTTCTCGGCTTCTCCGGGCTAAACGCTAATAGCCCGCGCCAGTCCTCGCGCCGCGCCAGTTCGTTAACAAAACGCGATTCCAGCGTGCGCGCTGGTGGCAGAGTTGGGTTGGCACGGACAAAGTTCGTCACCGTGACGGTCGGCTGATTCATCAAATCATCGGTGATTTGCCGATATTCCAGATAGGGATACAGGGGGTAATTCTTCAGGCCCGGCATCATCTGTTCGACGACATCCATCTGTCGGTTATCCCAGGCCTGCTTAATTTGTGCGTAGCGGTTACGCTGTTCATCCAGTGAATCGGCTCGTGCAGCCTGACTTAACGTCAGCAGGCACACACCGGCGGCAATAAGACGCCAGGTAAATCGTTGGGCTTTGTCCACAAGCTCTTCCTCTAAATTTGATACGTCATTGCAGCCTCATGCCGCCTAATGATTTTATGCTAACCAGTCATTGGCATTTACGCCACGTCGCGGACACTTTTTTACTTTTACTGCGAGTGAGATCTGCTGGCTGGGATTGAGAGGGGAAAAAGGCTACACTTCGCCTCTGAAAACATCTATACCCTAAATAATTCGAGTTGCAGGAAGGCGGCAAGGGAGTGACAAATTCGTCGGGAACGAATTTGACCAGCCGCAGGCTGGCCTTCGGTGAGAGAGAGGATGTCTCTCATTAATTCCCCAGGAGTTTACATAAGTAAGTGACTGGGGTGAACGAGTGCAGCCAACGCACATGCAGCTTGATGTATGACGGGTATATTCATCACGATAAATACAGAGGCGAGTCCAACGTGGCCCAATTCGTTTATACCATGCATCGTGTCGGCAAAGTCGTACCGCCGAAACGTCATATTCTTAAAAACATCTCGCTGAGCTTCTTCCCTGGCGCAAAAATCGGCGTACTGGGCCTTAACGGTGCCGGTAAGTCTACCCTGCTGCGCATCATGGCGGGCATCGATAAAGATATTGAAGGCGAAGCCCGCCCGCAGCCTGGCATCAAAATTGGCTACCTGCCGCAGGAACCTCAGCTTAACCCTGAACACACCGTACGCGAGTCTGTTGAAGAAGCGGTGGCGGAAGTCGTCAACGCACTGAAAGGTCTGGATGAGGTGTACGCGAAGTACGCTGAACCGGATGCCGACTTCGATAAACTGGCCGCGCAACAGGGCAAGTTTGAAGAGATCATTCAGGCGCACGACGGTCATAACCTGAACGTGCAACTGGAGCGCGCGGCCGATGCCCTGCGTCTGCCAGACTGGGACGCCAAAATCGCGACCCTCTCCGGGGGTGAACGTCGCCGTGTCGCACTGTGCCGTCTGCTGTTAGAAAAACCTGACATGCTGCTGCTCGACGAACCGACCAACCACCTAGATGCCGAATCCGTGGCCTGGCTGGAACGCTTCCTGCACGACTTCGAAGGCACCGTGGTGGCGATTACCCACGACCGTTACTTCCTCGACAACGTCGCGGGCTGGATCCTGGAACTTGACCGCGGCGAAGGTATTCCGTGGGAAGGTAACTACTCCTCCTGGCTTGAGCAGAAAGATCAGCGTCTGGCGCAGGAAGCGTCTCAGGAAGCGGCGCGTCGTAAATCTATCGAGAAAGAGCTGGAGTGGGTTCGTCAGGGCGCGAAAGGCCGTCAGTCTAAGGGCAAAGCCCGTCTGGCACGCTTTGAAGAGCTGAACAGCACTGAATACCAGAAACGTAACGAAACCAACGAACTGTTTATTCCACCTGGACCGCGTCTGGGCGATAAAGTCGTTGAAGTCAGCCACCTGCGTAAATCCTACGGCGACCGCGTGCTGATTGACTCCCTGAGCTTCTCCGTACCGAAAGGCGCAATCGTCGGGATCATCGGTCCGAACGGCGCGGGTAAATCCACCCTGTTCCGTATGATGTCTGGTCAGGAACAGCCTGACAGCGGCACCATCACGCTGGGTGAAACCGTTAAGCTGGCCTCCGTCGATCAGTTCCGTGACGCCATGGATAACAGCAAAACCGTGTGGGAAGAAGTGTCCGGTGGGCTGGATATCATGAAGATCGGCAACACCGAAATGCCAAGCCGCGCCTACGTTGGCCGCTTTAACTTCAAGGGTGTTGATCAGGGCAAACGCGTCGGCGAACTGTCTGGCGGTGAACGCGGTCGTCTGCATCTGGCGAAACTGTTACAGGTTGGCGGCAACATGCTGCTGCTCGATGAACCGACCAACGACCTGGATATCGAAACCCTGCGCGCGCTGGAAAACGCCCTGCTGGAGTTCCCGGGTTGTGCAATGGTTATCTCGCACGACCGTTGGTTCCTTGACCGTATCGCCACCCACATTCTGGACTACCAGGATGAAGGGAAAGTGGAGTTCTTCGAAGGTAACTTCACCGAATACGAAGAGTACAAGAAACGCACGCTGGGCGCTGACGCGCTGGAGCCGAAGCGTATCAAGTACAAACGTATCGCGAAGTAATCAGTAAGATTGCCGGATGGTGGCTAATCCCTCATCCGGCCTGCTTTTGTCGACCCGATCAACTTGCGCCATCGGGCAGTTTTCCGGATGGCGGCGTAAACGCCTTATCCAGCCAGAAGGATGGGTTTACTGTGCTTTTGGTGCGGCTGCGGCTTGCTGACCCGCTGCAGGTTCCAGTTGGAACACCACATCAACCTGATCATCAAACTGAATTGCCGCCTGCTCGTACGTTTCCTGGGCAGAAACCGGTGCCGCATCCGCTTTCATCATCCGCACCATTGGGCTTGGCTGATAATTCGAGACATGGTAGCGCACGCTGTAAACCGGACCCAGTTTACTGTTAAAACCGGCCGCCAGCTCCTGCGCCTGATGAATCGCATCATCAATCGCCGCTTTACGCGCTTTGTCTTTATAAGCGTCCGGTTGCGCCACGCCCAACGACACAGAACGAATTTCGTTCAGCCCCGCCTTTAACGCGCCGTCCAGCAGCGGGTTGAGTTTATCTAACTGACGCAGCGTCACTTCGACAGTACGCACCGCACGGTACCCTTTCAGAATGCTTTTCCCATTCTGGTAGTCGTAATCCGGCTGAGTGCGCAGGTTCGCCGAGCTGATGTCTTTTTTCGCGACCTGATTTTGCTCAAGGAAAGAAAGGTATTGCGCAACGCGCTCATCAGCCTGTTTCTTCGCCGTCGCCGCGTCTTTCGCCGCAACATTAACCTCAATTGCCAGCGTAGCAATATCAGGCGCAGCGTCCACGCTTGCCGTCCCGGAAGTCACGATGTGCGGTCCATCAGGCAATTCGCCTGCCTGCACCGACATTGCACTGATTCCCACTAATGCCGCCAGGGCCATCACTTTGAACTTCACTGTCGCTCCTCCATGTTACGTGAGTTGCCCCAAATTTCAGGGCGCATGCAGGCAAGCTTAGCGCGAAATAGTGTGTTGTCCATCAGACAACGCTTAGAGCGCAATGAACGGGCTCTTAATTGAACAAGGCGTGAACATGCGCAACGCCTTCTTTTGCCAGTTGAAAAGCGATAAACCACATCACCAGACCGACCAGCGTATTGATGATCCGTTGCGCTTTAGCCGTGCGCAGTCGCGGCGCAAGCCACGCCGCCAGCAACGCCAGACCGAAGAACCACAGGAAGGAGGCGCTGACGGTGCCGAGCGCGAACCAGCGCTTGGGTTCAACATCCAGTTGTCCGCCCAGACTGCCCAGCACCACGAATGTATCCAGGTAGACGTGCGGATTCAGCCATGTCACCGCCAGCATGGTGGCGATAATCTTCCAGCGCCCCTGCTTCATCACTTCCGCGCTGGCCAGTTCCAGATTGCTGCTCATCGCCGTCTTTAAGGCGCCAAAACCGTACCACAGCAAAAAAGCGACACCACCCCAGGTCATCAGCGCCAACAACCACGGCGACTGCATCAATAACGCGCTGCCGCCAAAAATCCCGGCGCAAATCAGCAGCAGATCGCTGACGGCGCACAGTAGTGCAATCATGATGTGATACTGGCGACGAATCCCCTGATTCATGACAAAAGCATTCTGTGGGCCGAGCGGAAGTATCATGGCCGCGCCAAGCGCAAGCCCTTGAAAATAATACGATATCACGGTAATCATCCTGAGCGTTGTCTCTATAGCGCAGACTATAGCGCGGGATGATCATTAGCGGAAATGGATAATATTAATCGTGGATTAGGGAAATTAATGTCGAGGAGATTTTGCCGGATGCCGCGATGCGCATCCGGCACACACATTACTCTGCCGCGCCTTCTTTCACGCGTTTGAAATTCACGTCCATCTGCGGATACGGGAAGCTGATTCCAGCGGCATCAAACTCACGCTTAATCCGCTCCAGCACATCCCAGTACACGTTTTGCAGATCGCCGCTGTTGCTCCAGACGCGCACCACGAAGTTAATTGATGACGCACCCAGCTCATTCAGACGCACCGTCATTTCGCGATCTTTCAGGATGCGATCTTCTGACTCGATAATTCCGGTGAGGATCTGTTTCACCTTATCGATGTCTGAGTCGTAGGCGACGCTAATAATAAATTCATTACGGCGTACCGGCTCGCGGGAAAAGTTGATGATATTGCCGGCAATGATTTTACCGTTCGGGATCACGACAATTTTACCGTCCACGGTGCGCATGGTGGTGGAGAAAATCTGCACATTCAGCACCGTCCCGGCTACGCCGCCCAGATCAGCATACTCACCGGCACGGAACGGGCGGAACATGACCAACAGAACGCCTGCGGCAAGGTTAGATAACGACCCTTGCAACGCCAGACCGACCGCTAAACCGGCGGCACCGAGCACCGCAATCACCGACGCCGTCTGTACCCCTACCCGCCCCAGCGCGGCAATCAGCGTAAAGGCGATGATCCCATAGCGCACCAGCGCGGAGAGAAAGTCAGCCACGGTGGCATCAATATGACGTGCCACCATCAGTCGGTTCACTGTATTCGACACCAGACGCGCCACGATCATCCCGACAATAACAATAGCAACGGCCGCCACGATGTTGACGGCATAGCTCAACAGCAATTCCTGGTTGCGGACCAGCCAGGTCCCCGCACCGTTGATGCTGTCGACAACATTCAAATCTTCCATTACATGTTCCTTGGTCATAACAAATCAGAGCAAATGAGATCAATCTCACGAAAACACCCCGTTAAAGGTAAACAATAATGGGTGAATATGCCATTTTCGTTATGTTCCAGGTCTGGATTACACTACTTTTTCTGCTCGGCGGGACGATCCACCATCCGCAAAAATCCCCCCACCAGTGCATTCTTTTGCTTAAAAATTTCGGCTATTTCGCTGACCACTTTTCCACTTCCGGCATTCTTCCAGGCGATAGAGAGCGGGGACGGCTGGCGAGGATTCACCACCGAACGGGCTACCAGTGCCCTCGATTCTACGTAAGGACGGCACAGACGTTCCGGTAAAAAACCGACGCCCAGGCCGCTTAAGTGGCAGGCCAGCTTGGTGCTGAGATCCGGAACCTTAATTTCCTTTTGCCCACTCAGCAGCCAGGCCACGCGACGGGTGAGCGTACGCGACGTATCTTCAATGTTGATGGCGGGGTAGCGACGCAGCATATCGTCCGATAACACCGTTGCCGGATGGCTGGCCAGCGGGTGATTCTGCGCCACCACAAACTGCCAGCTAATGTCCCCCAGCGGCAGCAGCGAAATGTTGTTTGACAGCGATTCGGAACCGGTCACGCCAATCGCCAGTTGATAGTCGTCATACAGCAGCGAATCCCACACGCCCATATAGACCTGGCGGGAAATCTGGAAACGGGTGAAGGGAAATTGTTGATGCAGCCACGTCAGTAAATCGGCGGTCGTCTGCGGTTGATAGAGCAAATTGTTGATGACGATATTGACCTGACGCTCAACGCCCGCATTAATCTGCTGCAACTCATCAGGCATGGCGTCCAGCCAGTTGAGCCACTGGCGGCAGTGCTCGAGCAGATGATGACCGGCCAGCGTCAGACTGACGGAACGCGTGGTACGTAAAAACAGCTGCGTCCCCACCTGCTCCTCCAGCGTTTTGATGCGGTAGCTGATTGCCGCAGGTGTTTTATGCAGCGAACTGGCCGCACGGGAAAAACTCTCCGTCTCAGCCACCCGAATAAATGTGCGTATTGTTTCCTGATCGAGCATGCATTCCCCTTGAGTCAGCCATCTGTAACCAGTGTTGCGCCAGCGCCATCCCCAACACGGTATCAGCGCCGGAGGTGTGCCCCACCGTGAGCAACCGACGAAGCGCATGGCCGGTGTTACGCCCGGTTTGCAAGCAGCGTATCACGCCCAACACCGGCGTCGAAAATTCGCCCAATCTGGCGCTATTAAGATAGCTACAGCTTACCGACGTTGTCAGCAGTGCGAGTTGATCCGCCGGGGGTAAAAAAAGGTGAACCGGTCTCCCGGCAGCGATAAAGACCGCCAGCATGCCCGTCAGCATATCATCACCGCTGGGCGTCAATCCGGGACCTCGCCCGATAAGCCAGCGCCAGTCAGGCGCCGTATCATTTTTCCAGCATTCTAATTCGGCAACGATCGCCGAATAGCACGACAGGGTATTGAGTGGCTGGTTGAGTGTGACCCCCAAACCCGTTTGCTGGACACAAGAAGACAGGTCGAGAGGCGCGATGGCAACAGGATCCAGTTGCAATCTGAGCTGACGCTGAGGGCGAAGGGTTACCCCCTGCCCGCTCAGTCGATCCCCGGTTTTGCACAGGCGCGAAACCGTCGTCAGACGGGAGAACGGTGTACGGCTCAACAGTACGCCGGTCGGCCCCATGCCCTTACCGTAGCGGTATAACGTCAGTAATTCGCCGTTTGCATGGCTGAAATTGATCGCCTGCGAGAAGCGACTGTGCAGCGTCCATTCACCATCTGGAAGTCGATAAAGTCCGGCGCAGGCAAGGGCATTGAGAATGAACATAGGTTGCTCCGAAATGCCGGATCGCGGATTCACCGTATCCGGCTCACGATTGACACAGATCTGCAAGCCCGGTAAGCGTTAACGCCACCGGGCACTATTGCTACGCCGTAATGTGATGCTCTTCCGCCAGCGCTTCCAGCGCTTTTTCAAAGCACAGCAGCGGAGCGCGTACAGTCCCCGCACCGACCTGGCCAATTCCGGCTTCGCGGTGAGCGATGCCGGTGTTGATCAGCGGCGTAATGCCCGTTTCCACGACACGACGGATATCCAGCCCCAGACACGCCCCTTTGAAATCCCAGGACGGGATCTGGAACAAAGGGTTGTTGGCGAGGTAGATTTCCGCCATCTCTTCAGACGTTTCCAGCGCAGCCCCCATACCGCCCGCACCGACGAAACGCGTCACGCCGGGTGCAGCAATCATGGCTGCACCACCAATGCCGAGCGTCTCGGTAATGGCGCTATCACCGATATCCGGGTTAGCGTCAGCCTGACTGTAACCGGTAAAAAACAAGCCCTGCGGCGTATTCACTGGCGCGGTAAACCAACGGTCGCCGGTGCCGCTGACGCGAATCCCGAACTCACGCCCGTTGCGCGTCATTGCCGTCACCACCGAACCGGCTTTAATCACTGCCGCCGCATCCATCACCGCTTTGCTGTAGGCCATCGCCAGGTTAAGGAAGAACTGATCGGTCACGCTCAGGAATTGCAGCACCTCAATGATTTCGGCTTTCGGCCGATCCAGACCCGCAATCACGGGAGACAGCGTACGCAGCAGCAACGACGAGGCCGCGATATTACGCTGATGGAATTCGTCGCCCATCGTAATCGCCTGGGCCATCATCGCCGTCAGATCCACGCCGTTCTCCATGCGCGATAAGGCCTCCTGTAACACCGGTGCCAGCGTATCGCGCATCCAGCGTAGACGCGTCTGCACATCCTCACCGTAAGCGCCGAAGCGCATGACCTTGCCGATCCCTTCGTTCAGGTTGCAGCAGGACTGATTGCCATGCACCACGTCTCGTACGACCAGTACTGGCATGTTCGCAGAGGTGATGCCGCCCATCGGGCCGACAGCGCCAACATGGTGACAGGGGATAAATTCCACCTCGCCCCGGCTCAGGAGACCGACAGCCTCTTCTTCACTAGCCGCCCACCCCTCAAACAGCGATGCGCCGATACAGGCACCGCGCATGGGCCCCGTCATCTCTTCCCAGGCAATCGGCGGACCGGCGTGCAGTAATTTACGCCCGGAGGACAATTCAACCACCGCCTCCTTCGCTGGACGGACAGCAACCCAGTGCGGGCGCGCCGCTTTAATGCGTTCAATAATGGCGTCGTTAGCCTGTGCAATTGATGAATACATATCGGTACCTCTGAATTAATGTAACTGCTTGAGTAAACTGGCGAGACGCGTATTGCCACCAGCAATCGGCGCCCACTGATAATGCACAACCGGTGTGCCGCTGCTTTGCAAATCCAGCGCGAAACTGCGTAATCCGGCATTGATCACCTGTACGCCATCCAGCAAGGGGTTAGGTTCGACTGATGGGCGGGAATCCTGATGATGTGTCAGGCTGATGGCGAGCAGCACAGCCTCTTCCAGGGTTTCCACCACGGCGATGCCTGCGTCACGCAGGATGGCAGTTTGTCCACTGCGCCCCTGTGGGTCAGCATCGGTTCCGGTCAGGGTGGCGATGGTGACCAGTGGCGCGTTCCGCGTTGCGCGAACCTGCTCGACAGCCTCAACAACGGCGCCCGCCGGGTCGGCACAGGCACCATAGCCCAGCACCACATCCAGCAGCAGCACACCCACGTCCGGCATCGCTGCCAGCTTTTCGATTTCAATGCTACGGGTTGTCGGGTCGATCATCGGATGTGGTCTGCCCAGCGTGTAGCTGTCATCCCCCAGATCGACAATGCGATGGCCTTGCGCGTCGAGCATGACGCCAGCAGCGTGACTTTCACTCACCGGGACACCCAGCCCGGCGGAAAGCAACATCGCCGCCTCAGCCGCCAGGGTTCCGCCGGCATACAGCCCATAAATACCTTTCCCAGCCACCTCAGGTTGAATCAGGCGCTGCTGCGCCACGCGCATCAGCAACACGGCCAGTTGGGCGGCATCCGAGAGCGAATTCGCCAGCCAGACGTTCCCCTCACGACGCTGTTCCGGTTTATTACCGAGAAAAAGCGCAACCACCGGTTTACCCACCTTTTGCATCGCATTGATAATGCGGGTTCTGACCTGCGGCGACGGCGGCTTGGAGACAAACGCGATCACCCGCGTGGTATCGTCGGCAGCCAGCATCTCCAGCGCGGTTAACGCACTGATGCCTCCCACTTCCGCACTCAGATCGCGCCCCCCCAAACCGATGGCATGGCTGATCCCCTGCTGGTGCAGCGCAATCTGCGAGGTGACTTCCTGAATACCGGTTCCGGACGCCCCTATCACGCCAATCCCGCCGTCGGGCAACACGTTCGCGAAAGCCAGTGGGCTACCGGCAATCATCGCTGTCCCGCAGTCCGGTCCCATCACGATCAGCCCTTTCTCGCGAGCCAACGTTTTCAACTCAACTTCCTGCTCCAGCGGGACGTTATCGGAAAACATCATCACGTTTTTACCGGCCAACAGCCCCTCTTTAGCTACAGAGGCCGCATACTCCCCGGCAACCGAAACCAGCAGCAGATTGGCCTGCGGCAATTTCTGACACGCGCTCTCCCAGCGACGCGCCTTCAGCAGTTGCTGTGAACTGCCCGAGGCGCTGGCAATCGCACTCAACTCTTTTTCCAGCTGTTCGCGAATTAATTCGAGGATTTCAGGTTGCTCATCATGCGTTCGTACCGCCACACAAATATCGTTTGGTGTGGCCTCGACAAAATCGTCATGCCAGAAGCCCGTGGAATCCAGCATCGCTTTATTCGCTGGCGTGCCCATCATGACGGAAACCTGGTCAACTTCGGGTCGCTCACTTAATTTCCGGGAAATAATCATCAGGCTGACGGAGTCCTGAAAGCTTCCCTTTTTAATAAAGGCATAAATCATTACCGCTACCTCTTATGTACGTTTTTCTTTCAAAAACAGCATCGCAACCAATCCAACAACTAACAGAATGGCTGACACATAAAAACTGGATGCCAGGCTGCCCGTTATATCGCGCGCCGCGCCAGCAATAATGGGAGCAAGAATAGAAGAGCTCATGCCGATAAAATTAAATAAGCCAAACGCGGTGCTGTAATTATTTTCATCAACGCTATCGGCAACCAGCGCAACCAGCACGGGATCCAGCGCCAGTTTGCCGACGAGGCCGTAAACACACAGGGCGACAATCACGCCGGTCATATTTGGCATCCAGACAATGGACAGCATGCTGATAATCGCCACCGGAACGAGGAACATAATTAACGGTTTGCGCTTACCTAATTTGTCAGACAGGCTGGAGAATAACAGCGCGCCGGGGATTGAAATCCAGGCCACCAGCGAAGAGATAAACCCGGTTTCGCTACCAGCGATACCACGCTCATTTTGCAGATAATAGGGAAGCCAGGTCAGAATAACGAAGAAACCAAACAGGCTACAGAACACCATGATATAGGTCAGAACGAGGTTGCGGTTTTTCAGGAGATCGCTGAATTTGCCTTTTTTCACTGGCTGACCGTCAGTATCTACAGTGCGTTTCTTTTCTTTCACAAACAGCCAGATCGCAATCCCCACCAGTACCGAAGGAACCGCCATCGCGTAGAACGGCATCCGCCATGAATGGCCCTGATCGTACACCAGCCAGCTTGAGGTCATCAGTCCCAGCGCAATACCGAAGGCCATGCCGCTATTGATAATGGCGCTGCCGAGCGAGCGATATTTTTTGGGGATTTGCTCAGAAGAAAGGCCGTACTGAGGACCGTAATACGTCCCTTCTCCCGCCCCCGTGACCACACGAGCAAACAGCAGCGTGTACCAGCTTTTTGCCCAGCCGGTAACGGCTGTGAAAACGCCAAAAAGAATAAACCCAGGCACCAGCACTTTTTTCTTACCGATTTTGTCACCCAGTATTCCGGCCGGAACCTGTAATAACGCATAAGAAAAATAAAACACAGAATTAAGAATGCCTAATTGCGTTCCACTTAAGCCAAACTCTTTCTCCAGTTCGCCCATCACCGGGTTCAATACTGTCCGGTCGGCATACATGAAAATCCATCCCAACCAGAACAGGAAAATGGTCACCCACCAGGCCGGTATTCCTTTTTTCTTCGTGACCTCAGTCACTTCACATGATTCAGACATAAGTAATCTCCCGGTAATATTTACCGTTGAACACCTCAGGTTATCTGACGATTGATGAGGCTTGATGTTTTAACTCTGCTCACCATATCGGGCCGAGATGTCATTTCGTTTGAGCAAAGTCACACAAAATCCATTGTTATAAATTCCTGGGAACTGACCGCAGCATTATTAAAAAAAGTCTAACAATCATTTTTTAAATAATTTAAACAAAGTAATTAAAAACAATCCGAATTAACACGTTATTTTTATCAGTCAATGAGCTGTCGAATAAGTCACATTATAAATAACCAGGAACGTTATTTTGACCACGAGATATTTTGCACATTGAGGTCATAATGAAAAAGAAACTGGTCATTGCGCTGGGCGGTAATGCTTTATTACAGCGCGGAGAAATACTGAGCGCGGAAAATCAACAACGCAGCATTCAGGTTTTTGCGCAAAGAGTGGCAACGCTGGCCCACGATTATCAGCTGGTCATTGTTCACGGCAACGGGCCGCAGGTGGGGTTGCTGGCATTGCAGAACGCGGCATACACGGAATCTCCCGCCTGGCCGCTGGATATTCTGGTGGCCGAAAGCCAGGGAATGATTGGTGCTGCCATCGCTCAGGCGCTGACGCAAAACGTGGGCGACTCCCCCGTGACCACGCTGATGACACGGGTAGAGGTCGACCCTCAGGATGAGGCATTTGCCGCTCCGGGTAAATACATTGGGCCCGTGTATCAACCGGAGCAACACACTGAACTGGAACAACGCTATGGCTGGACGATGAAGGCGGATGGGCAGTACATTCGTCGGGTCGTTCCCTCACCAATACCGCAAAGTATCCTCGACAGCGAAGCTATCCAGATGCTGATGGAAGCGGGACATACGGTGATTTGTTGTGGCGGCGGTGGCATTCCGGTGGTGGCTCAGGGCAACGGATATCAGGGAACCGAAGCGGTGATCGATAAAGATCTAACAGCCGCGGTGTTGGCGAATGCCATCAACGCCGATCACCTGTTGATCCTGACCGATGCCGATGCCGTCTATGAACACTGGGGAACGCCGCAGGCGCGCGCATTGCGGCATGTGACAACAGAAGAGTTGGCGCCTTTTGCAGCACCGGATGGCGCCATGGGCCCAAAAGCGGCGGCGGTGATCCAGTTTGTTAAGCAAACCGGACGTTCAGCGTTCATCGGCGCCCTGAAAGATGCGCCGCAGATATTAACGGGTGAGAAAGGTACCTGTGTGACACGATAAACCCCCTGCCGTTTGTCATTGCCGGATAGCGATCTTCTTCGGAAATAATGTAAAAAAAGGCTTCCCGAAGGAAGCCATTTTTACAATCAGCGGACCAGATTACAGCACGTCGATGGCGTTCAGTTCTTTGAAAGCCTGTTCCAGACGCGTGATCATGGACGTCTGGCCAGCACGCAGCCATACGCGCGGATCGTAGTATTTCTTGTTCGGCTGATCTTCGCCTTTCGGGTTGCCCAGCTGACCCTGCAGATACGCTTCGTTCGCTTTGTAGTACTTCAGAACACCTTCCCAGGTCGCCCATTGGGTATCGGTATCGATGTTCATTTTGATTACACCGTAGCTTACGGAGTCTTTGATTTCCTGAGCGGTAGAACCGGAACCACCGTGGAAGACGAAGTTCAGGCTGTTGTGCGGCAGGTTGTGTTTCTTAGAAACATAGTCCTGAGAGTCGCGCAGGATGGTCGGGGTCAGAACCACGTTACCCGGCTTGTAAACGCCGTGTACGTTACCGAAGGAAGCCGCGATGGTGAAACGCGGGCTGATTTTGCTCAGCTCGGTGTACGCGTAATCAACATCTTCCGGCTGGGTGTACAGGGCAGAAGCATCCATGTGGCTGTTGTCCACACCATCTTCTTCACCACCGGTGCAACCCAGTTCGATTTCCAGAGTCATGCCCATTTTGGACATACGCGCCAGGTATTTGGAGCAGATCTCGATGTTCTCTTCCAGTGACTCTTCAGACAGGTCGATCATGTGAGAAGAGAACAGCGGTTTACCGGTCGCCGCGAAATGTTTTTCACCTGCGTCCAGCAGACCGTCGATCCACGGCAGCAGTTTCTTCGCGCAGTGGTCAGTGTGCAGAATAACCGGAACACCGTAGTGCTCAGCCATCTGATGTACATGATGCGCACCAGAGATCGCGCCCATGATTGCCGCACCCTGAGGAACGTCAGTTTTCACGCCTTTACCCGCGATGAACGCAGCGCCACCGTTGGAGAACTGAACGATGACCGGTGCTTTAACTTTTGCAGCGGTTTCCAGAACGGCGTTGATAGAGTCGGTACCGACGCAGTTAACTGCTGGCAGAGCGAAGTTGTTTTCTTTTGCTACCTGGAAAACTTTCTGTACGTCATCACCGGTGATAACGCCAGGTTTTACGAAATCAAAAATTTTAGACATGTTACGAGTCCTGTATCTTCGGCCTTGGAAAGAGGTGCGTGCCACTAAAGCGCGCTGAAAATTGGGCAGGTTTCCCTGCCCATGAGTGTCTTACTTCTTAGCGCGCTCTTCGAGCATCGCTACTGCAGGCAGAACTTTACCTTCCACGAATTCGAGGAATGCGCCGCCGCCAGTGGAGATGTAGGAGATTTTGTCAGCAATACCGAACAGGTCGATAGCCGCCAGCGTGTCACCGCCGCCTGCGATAGAGAACGCGTCGCTGTCAGCAATCGCGTTAGCCACAATTTCAGTCCCTTTACGGAAGTTCGGGAATTCAAACACGCCAACCGGGCCATTCCACAGAATGGTTTTCGCATTCTTCAGGATTTCAGCCAGTTGCTGTGCAGAAGCGTCGCCGATATCCAGGATCTGCTCGTCTTCTTTCACGTCGTTGACGGATTTCAGCGTTGCAGCAGCGCTTTCAGAGAACTCGGTCGCGACGCGAACGTCAGTCGGAACCGGAATATCGCATGTGGTCAGCAGACGTTTCGCTTCGTCAACCAGATCGGCTTCGTACAGGGATTTACCCACATTGTGGCCCTGAGCGGCAACGAAGGTGTTCGCGATGCCGCCGCCAACGATCAGTTGGTCAGCGATTTTGGACAGGGAGTCCAGAACGGTCAGTTTGGTAGAAACTTTAGAACCGCCCACGATAGCCACCATCGGACGAGCCGGCTCTTTCAGCGCTTTACCCAGCGCATCCAGTTCTGCAGCCAGCAGCGGACCGGCACACGCGACGTCAGCAAATTTGCCGATACCATGAGTGGAAGCCTGTGCACGGTGAGCCGTACCAAATGCGTCCATCACGAACACGTCACACAGCGCGGCGTATTTTTTGGACAGCGCTTCGTCGTCTTTCTTCTCGCCTTTGTTGAAGCGAACGTTTTCCAGCACCACCAGTTCACCGGCAGCGACTTCAACGCCGTCGAGGTAATCTTTTACCAGGCGAACCGGGTTAGACAGTTTGTCTTTCAGGTAATTAACAACCGGCAGCAGAGAGAATTCTTCGTTGTACTCGCCTTCGGTAGGACGACCCAGGTGGGAAGTTACCATCACTTTAGCACCCTGTTTCAGGGCCAGTTCAATGGTCGGCAGGGAAGCACGGATACGCGCATCGCTGGTCACTTTCCCTTCTTTAACTGGTACGTTCAGATCCGCACGGATAAAAACACGTTTACCAGCAAGATCCAAATCGGTCATCTTGATTACAGACATGGTGAATCCTCTCGTTGATTCTTGATAAAGTTTTGCAGACGCTCTTGCGCCCTACCTGAAACCTTTTGCAGCCATCGCTAACGTGGTGTCGAGCATTCTGTTAGCGAAGCCCCATTCATTGTCACACCAGACCAGTGTCTTAATAAGGTGCGCGCCACTGACCCGCGTTTGCGTACCATCGACAATGGCGCTATGCGGGTCATGATTAAAATCGACTGAGACCAACGGTAATTCCGTATAGTCAACTATATCATGAAATGCACCTTGTGCCGCTTTTTGCAGCAACATGTTGACTTCATTAGCTTTTACAGGCTTCATCACCGTCACGCTTAAGTCGATTGCCGTGACGTTTATCGTCGGTACCCGCACCGCAATCGCTTCAAAACGATCGTTAAACTGCGGGAAAATGCGGGTGATGCCAGCGGCCAGTTTGGTATCGACCGGAATGATCGACTGACTCGCCGCGCGCGTACGACGCAGGTCAGGATGATACGCATCAATCACCTGCTGATCGTGCATTGCGGAGTGAATGGTCGTCACCGTACCGGACTCGATGCCATAGGCATCATCCAATAATTTGATAACAGGAATGATACAATTCGTGGTGCAGGAAGCATTGGAGACGATGCGATGTTCCGCACGCAGTTGATCCTGATTGACGCCAAATACGACGGTGGCGTCAAGATCGTTGCTGCCAGGATGTGAAAAGAGCACTTTCTTCGCGCCAGCAGCGATATGCGCCTCGCCGTGTTCGCGGTTCCCGTAGACGCCCGTACAGTCCAGCACGATATCAACGCCGAGCTCGCGCCACGGAAGCGCCTCAAGCGAAGACTCATGCAGAATGCGAATCGCGTCATCGCCTACCATGAGCTGCTCGCGCTCCTGGCGAACGTCCCATGCAAAACGTCCATGGCTGGTGTCATATTTCAACAAATGCGCCATGCCCGAGGCATCCGCCAGTTCATTGATTGCCACCACGGTGATTTCCGCCCGACGTCCGGATTCATATAAAGCACGAACCACATTACGTCCGATGCGACCGAAGCCATTAATCGCTACGCGTACGGTCATAGATCTCCTGCAAGGCTATCCCGATTCAGATGTGGCTGACAGAGTAATCCAGCGCATCGTTCAGGGAAACCTTACCTGTCGCAAACTGCGACTGATTGATTATTTGTCGAACATTTAATCGACTGAAACGCTTCAGCTAGAATAAGCGAAACGGGGAATAAAAGGAACGATTGTCCAGAGTATAAAGCCAGCTATATGACCTGCATCACATTTTACCCCCTATTACAGGGGGTAACTATGCCAGTCGGTTGTAATAATCGTCGTGGTATAACTGGAATAATTTATCGTCAGACGACGGAATACGTACCGTTCGGGCTCATCTCCAGCATCAGATCGGCAGGACGACTTTTACGCAGAACTTGCTCAACATTCGGCCCGTCTGTGCGCGTGTAAAACGCCTCGGCATCGGCTGGCGATAATCCTCCAGCCAGCTTGCGCCCCACCAGTCGCGCACGCAGGGCCTCCGCTGGCGCGCGAATAAACAGGGAAAAATCGCAGAACGTCGCCAGCGCCTGCCATTTCTCGTCATCCCGCAGCAGCCAGTTTCCTTCCACAATGACAATCGGCGCGCTCACCACAATCGCGTCTTCGACTGGATCGTGCTTTTGCCGATCATACTGCGGCCAGGTCCCTTCACCTTCTCTAATCTGGCGCAGATTCTGCGCCAGTTTTTCAACGTCAAACGTCTCTGGCGTCCCTTTGTATGCACGCAGGTTATGGGCATCCAGCCAGTCGTTGTAGTGATGGAAACCATCCATCGGGAGCGTCTGGATCTCCGGCAAAGAGGGATCCTGACGAGAGAGAAATTCCCAGAATGTAGTCAGTGTGGATTTTCCGGTCCCGGGCGGTGCACTCAGAAACACAATCGTGCGGCGCCTGGCGTTCGCGGAATGGACGTTTGCCAGTCGTTGTAATAACGGTTTATGGACGTTCTCTATCTCATCATCATGATAATGGGCTTCAACCCGCAACCCGTTGACCATCAGTCCGATTTTCACGGTGTTAATTCCTTCAAAATTGTCGTCACCGCCAGCGTCATTGCCGTCTTGACCATCCCGGAAAAACGCACCTCAGACCACGCCGCAAAGTCGGCAAATTTCATCGACTCCAGCGCGCTATATAAGGTCGTATTTCGGGTGATACTGTTGACGTTGCTGATAAAATCCCAGGTGATGTCATCGGCAAATCCCGGGATCTCATCCCGTTCACTGACGTACTGATAAAACTGCGAAAAATGCGTAATGTCGGCATAAAGCCATTTGTCCATTTTTCCCAGCGCGTAAATCAGGCGTAACGCAACGTCAATATCATCAAGCGGCCCACTCTGGGCAAGTAACGGCTTCACTGCATATTCCACAATCTCTTCATCGTTATCGACAAATAGCGACGGCAGAAAGCGCTTAATGCCCTGTAGCAAAATGGTATGTGCCGTCGTCATAAACGAAAGTAAGTTATCCTGAGCATCCAGTTGCTCCAGCACATCGTCTTCTGTCAGCGTCGTCATTCGTTTCCCGATCAATCACCATGAATGCAGAGAGTCTATTATATTACACGTTCGGTCCGCGCCGCCGATCAGTAAAGTTTGCGTGCGCACCCCCTTCACAACCTGTTGGATCCCATTCACAAGATCGCCGCCGGTCACTCCGGTCGCACTAAAGAGGACGTCATGTCCCGCCACCAGTTCGTCGAGCGTATAGACCCGATTGACCTCGACGCCCATTTCCGCGCAGCGCTGCCGCTCCTGGGCGGCAATCAGACGATGCTCTGCGGTATCGCCTTTCGCTTCACAAAAATCGATCAGCTCGGCCTGCATATCGCCCCCCAACGCTTTCACCGCGCAGGCAGAAATCACGCCTTCAGGCGCACCGCCAATGGTATACATCAGGTCATAGAGGTTATCCTGCAAACAGGCCAGAACACTGGCGGCCACATCGCCATCAGGCAGGGCATAGACTTTTACCCCCAACTGCGTGGCTTCGACCATCGCTGGCTGAAGTCGCGGTTTATCCAGCGTGACCATGCGCAGTCGATCCAGCGGTTTGCCCAGCGCCTCCGCCACATGACGCAGATTATCCGCCAGAGGCCGCGCCAGATTAATCACCCCTTTCGCCTGCCGGTTAACAACCAGTTTTTTCATGTACATATCAGGGGCATGTAACAAGCTTCCCCGCGGTGCAAACGCCATCACCGCCAGCGCATTGCTCTGCCCCATCGCGACCATCCGGGTGCCTTCAATAGGATCGACAGCGATATCCACCTCTGGCCCGCTGCCGCTGCCGACCTCTTCGCCAATCCACAGCATCGGCGCGTGATCAATCTCGCCCTCGCCAATGACAATGCGCCCGCGAATGGCAATATCATTCAGGGCCGTGCGCATCGCGCTCACTGCAAGGCCATCGATTTTGTTTTTATCGCCGCAGCCGGTTTGCGGCCAGGCAGCCAGCGCTGCCTGCTCCGTGATGCGAAACAGCGGCCATGCCAACGACTTCATGCCGCTGCCTCCCCGATATCCACGCCAAACTGCGCCAGCAGGTATCTTTCCGCTTTTTCGTTCCAGATACCGTGCGTCTGGGCAACCAACAGCGCCAGCTCTCTGAATAACGGATCGGTTTTGCCTTTCTCAGCGAAATCAGCAATGGCCGTCAGCGGCATCGTCACACCGTTATAGATAAGCTTCTTGCCGCCCGGAATATCCGGCAAATTCAGAACAGTATCAGGCACCGCATCGAGACCGCCAATATGAGTTACCATAAACGACGGCTGAAGCTGGCCCGTTGCGCTCAGTGCAATCGCCTCTTTCATATCATCGGTAGAACCGCCGGAGGTTCCGACCACGTGCGTACTGTTGTAATGCACGTTGTAGAAATTAAAAGGCACTTTAAAGCGACTCTCCGTCGGCCCGGCGAAGAAGTTCAGACAACCGTCTTCTGCCAGAATATCGTCAGCCATCTCCACGACGGCTGGCACGGCGGCATAGACAAATACGTCATCGAACCCGGCACCGCCCGTTAATTCGCACAGTTGCGGCGCGGGGTCGGCCATACCAGACGAATTCACATAGATGAGTTCGATTCCCTTGCGCGCGGCCAGTTCGACCGGAAGGAGTTTTTTAGCCTGCTCCAGACGCGTTTCATCGATATCCACAACCACTACGCGTGCCGGTTTGATCCCGCCGTTGATGGCATAATCAATCGCACCAATTCCCATTGGCCCGGCGCAGGCTAAAAGCGCAATATTGCCGCCGGGCTTAATCCCCATTCGGTGCTCATACACATAAGGCGTCATATGATAATTCGCCTTATAAGCACCAATGATGCAACACATCGGTTCCGCCAGTGAAGCGGCCGCAAAATAAGAACCGTGATATGGCAATACACATCCCAGATTGACCGCGACTTCAGGAATAATCATATACGTGGCATTACCACCGAAATATTCGTAGCTGTATCCTGCGGAATAACCGCTCGGCAATCCCATTGCGGGTTGTAAAACAAAACGCTGCCCTTTCTTATATTTCCCGATCAGATTTTTTCCCACTTCGACAATGATTCCGGCGCATTCATGGCCGGTAATCACCGGGTGATTTTCCAGATCATCAGGAACACGTTTATGTTCACTGCCTAATGTCGCGGCCTTCCAGGTGGATAAGCATACGCTATCGGAGATCACGCTAACTAACAGTTCATTTTCCGTAATTTCAGGTAATTCAAACTCACGGATACGGACATCCTGTTTGCCATATATTGCAGCAACTTTCGTTTTCATATTTGCTCCAGAAACCAGAAATGCTAATTCGACGTTAAGTGATTAAATAAATCGTCAAGAAGCGGATCGCCAATATAGTTTTTTATCAACACCAGAGGCTTATGACTGACTCGCTTAACGCGTCCCTCAAGGCTGGCATGAGTCACGATAATATCGGCATCATCAGGGACATTTTCGATGGCGTAATGTTTGACATCGATAGACAACCCGGCTTTTTCCAGGCGCTTACGAAACGTCGTCGCCCCCATCGCACTGGACCCCATTCCCGCATCACATACAAAGGCGATACGTTTGACATGGCGATATGAAAAGTTGCCTTCCTGCTTCATGGCTTTGACAGCTTTGGCTGAATCACTGAACGTCTCTTCACTCTCGGCCAGATCATTTCTTTCCATTTTCAGGATCAATGAGGTGATGATAAAGGTCACCACCGTTCCCGCCGTGACGCCCGCAATCGTGGCAAGAAAAGAGCCTTTTGGCGTCAATGCCAGGTACGCGAAAATCGATCCTGGGCTGGGACCTGCAACCAGGCCGCCGCCTAACAGGTTAAACACCCATGTTCCGCTCATTCCCCCGGCAATCATGCCGATCAGGGTCAGCGGCTTCATCAGCACATACGGGAAGTAGAGTTCGTGAATACCGCCCAGAAAATGGATAATCATGGCGCCGGGTGCCGATTTCTTCGCCATCCCTTTACCAAAGAAGGCAAACGCCAGCAGTAAACCTAAACCGGGGCCAGGGTTTGAGGCCACCATGAAAAAGATGGATTTTCCCGTCTCCGAAGCCTGCTGCATTCCCAGCGGATAATAGACGCCCTGGTCAATCGCGTTATTCAGAAAGAGGATTTTCGCGGGTTCATTAATCAATGAAAGGAGCGGTAGATAACCTGCATGTACCAGCGATTCAATACACTCTTTCACAAAGTTATTGGCAATGAGGACCGCCGGACCAATGACTTCAAACCCCAGCAGGCACAACATCATTCCGGCAATGCCTAAAGAGAAGTTATTAATCACCATCTCAAAGCCCGCGGGAATACGCTGGTCCAGCAGACGGTCAATGTATTTAATCACCAGACCACCCAGTGGCCCCATGATCATTGAACCGAGGAACATCGGGATATCCGCGCCAATAATCACGCCGATTGTACCGATTCCCCCCATCACCGCCCCGCGCTTCCCGCCCACCAGATGTCCACCGGTAGAGCCAATCATTACGGGTAATAAATAGGTAATCATCGGGCCGACTATTTTGGCGAAATGCTCATTGGGCATCCACCCTGTCGGAATAAATAATGCAGTAATAAAACCCCAGGCAATAAAAGCACCGATATTAGGGATGACCATTGCAGTCAAAAATCCCCCAAAAGCCTGGACCTTTGCACGAGCAGACTTGTGTTCCATGATAATATCCTGTCGAGGAGAAAATGATTATGCGCGGGCGATAATATCCGCCAGCTGTTTTTCTGATTTAGCAGCAAATAATGCTGCCAGGTTTTCCTCTTCACATAATAGTTCGCTTAAAGCCTGGATAGCGCCGATATGTGAATCGGCATTCGCCGCTGATAACCCGATAAGTAATTTTACGGGTTCGTCATCGTCGGAAAACTGTACTTCCTGTTTAAGTAGCGTTAATGACATGCCTGTTTTTAGCGCGCCACATTCCGGGCGAGCATGAGGCATCGCCACACCGGGAGCCAGAATATAATAAGGACCATTGGCGATCGTCGAATCTTTTATAGCCTGGATATAACTGGCATTCACATAATGATTTGCCAGCAACGATGACATGGAAAAATCAATGGCTTCCTGCCAGTTCTTTGCCACCGGTTTTATTGAAATAGAAGCTTCAGGAAAATAGTCAATCAACCGCATAAATTATCCTTATTTTATTTTTAGGGTACAACGACTCGCTAAAAACAAAATACGCGTGCGGCAAAATGAAATCAATCAAGGGAAAAACAGAGGCAGGAAAAAGGGATAATAATCCAAAGCATTAAAAAACAATGTGTTGCATATGAAAATTAAAATAGCAAGATCAATTACGTGATGTACATTGCAAATTTGCAAACACACTAAATATCAATTATGTGAAATAGATCTACAATAAGCCCTTGTCTGAGTAAAAATAATTACTTCCTCAGATGATAACGGGCCGCCGAAGCGACCCGTTAGAGACTGTTGCAATGATGATTACAGCAGTGCTTTTGCTTTCGCGACAACGTTGTCAACGGTGAAGCCGAACTCTTCGAACAGTAACTCTGCCGGAGCAGATTCACCGAAGGTGGTCATGCCGACGATCGCGCCGTTCAGACCCACGTACTTGAACCAGTAGTCAGCGATACCGGCTTCCACTGCTACGCGAGCGGTAACCGCTTTCGGCAGTACGGATTCACGGTAAGCCGCATCCTGCTTATCGAACGCGTCGGTGGACGGCATGGAGACCACGCGCGCTTTCACGCCTTCTGCAGTCAGTTTGTCCCATGCGGCAACCGCCAGCTCAACTTCTGAACCGGTCGCAATGAAGATAAGCTCAGGCTGGCCTGCGCAATCTTTCAGTACGTAGCCACCGCGCGCGATGTTCGCCAGTTGCGCTTCAGTACGCTCCTGCTGTGCCAGGTTCTGACGGGAGAGGATCAGCGCGGTCGGGCCATCCTGACGCTCTACGCCGTATTTCCATGCCACGGCAGATTCAACCTGGTCACATGGACGCCAGGTGCTCATGTTCGGCGTTACACGCAGAGAAGCCACCTGCTCTACCGGCTGGTGAGTCGGACCATCTTCGCCCAGACCGATGGAGTCGTGGGTGTAAACCATCACCTGACGCTGCTTCATCAGCGCAGCCATACGCACGGCATTACGCGCATATTCAACGAACATCAGGAAGGTGGAGGTATACGGCAGGAAACCACCGTGCAGGGAGATACCGTTGGCAATCGCGGTCATACCGAATTCACGTACACCGTAATGGATGTAGTTACCGGCAGCATCTTCGTTGATGGCTTTAGAACCCGACCAGATAGTCAGGTTAGACGGTGCCAGGTCAGCAGAGCCACCGAGGAATTCCGGAAGCAACGGACCAAAAGCTTCGATCGCATTCTGGGACGCTTTACGGCTGGCGATTTTCGCCGGGTTAGCCTGCAGCTTAGCGATGAATTCGTTCGCTTTCGCATCGAAGTCAGACGGCATTTCGCCTTTCATACGACGAGTGAATTCAGCCGCTTCCTGCGGGAAGGCTTTCGCGTAGGCCGTAAATTTCTCGTTCCAGGCAGACTCTTTCGCCTGACCGGCTTCTTTCGCATCCCACTGAGAATAGATTTCAGACGGGATTTCGAACGGTGCGTAATTCCAGCCCAGCTGTTCGCGGGTCAGTGCGATTTCGGCGTCGCCCAGCGGCGCACCGTGGGAATCGTGGGTACCGGCTTTGTTCGGGGAACCGAAACCGATGATGGTTTTGCACATCAGCAGGGACGGTTTGTCGGTAACTTTACGCGCTTCTTCGACTGCGCGTTTGATGGCGTCAGCGTCGTGGCCGTCAACACCACGTACCACGTGCCAGCCGTACGCTTCGAAGCGTTTAGCGGTGTCGTCAGTGAACCAGCCTTCAACGTGACCATCAATAGAGATGCCGTTATCATCATAGAACGCCACCAGTTTGCCCAGCTTCAGCGTACCGGCCAGAGAGCATACCTCGTGAGAGATACCTTCCATCATGCAGCCGTCGCCCATGAAGGCATAGGTGTAGTGGTCAACGATGTCATGGCCCGGACGGTTGAACTGTGCCGCCAGCGTTTTTTCAGCGATAGCCATACCGACCGCGTTCGCAATACCCTGACCCAGCGGACCGGTGGTGGTTTCCACACCGGCGGTGTAACCCACTTCCGGGTGACCCGGGGTTTTGGAATGCAGCTGACGGAAGTTCTGCAGCTCAGACATCGGCAGATCGTAACCGGTGAGGTGCAGCAGGCTGTAAATCAGCATGGAGCCGTGGCCGTTGGAGAGTACGAAACGGTCACGGTCAGCCCAGGACGGGTTGCCCGGGTTGTGGTTCAGGAAATCACGCCACAGGACTTCGGCAATGTCAGCCATTCCCATCGGGGCACCCGGGTGACCGGATTTGGCTTTCTGTACTGCGTCCATGCTCAGCGCACGAATAGCATTGGCAAGCTCTTTACGTGAGGACATTTTGACTCCAGATCGGATGATGAAGGCCATACCCGCAACGACTTGACGACAGCGCGTTTTGGGCTACGCCGGAAAAAAGTGCGAACAATGTAACCCAAGCCGCGTGTCATGTACATGGAGCATCCTTTTGCCGCTTCAGAAATCTCCGGATCACACTCGCATGTTGCGCAATCTGCTCGCCCGCTTGTTGTTCTTTTCTTTATACTTAGCGTTGAGCGCGGATTCATCTGCAAATCGCGCACTTTTAGAACAATCCTCATTTCGTGTGGAAGAAAAAACATGAAGATTCGCGCGTTACTGCTTGCTATGGGCATGGCGACGGTGCTGACCGGCTGCCAGAATATGAATTCCAATGGACTGCTCTCCTCCGGGGCCGAGGCGTTTCAGGCCTACAGCCTGAGCGACGCGCAGGTTATCGCGTTAAGTAACCAGGCCTGTACGGAAATGGATGGTAAAGCGACTATCGCGCCTGCCGGCAGCGAGTACGCGAAGCGCCTGAGCAAAATCGCCACGGCGCTCGGCGATAACATCAACGGACAAGCGGTCAACTACAAGGTCTACATGGCGAAAGACGTGAATGCCTTCGCGATGGCGAACGGCTGTATTCGCGTGTACAGCGGCCTGATGGACATGATGACAGATAACGAAGTCGAAGCGGTGATTGGCCATGAAATGGGTCACGTTGCGCTTGGACACGTGAAGAAAGGTATGCAGGTAGCGCTGGGTACCAACGCCGTTCGTGCAGCCGCGGCCTCAGCGGGCGGGATCGTCGGCAGCCTGTCGCAGTCACAGCTCGGCGATCTGGGGGAAAAACTGGTGAACTCGCAGTTCTCCCAGCGTCAGGAATCGGAAGCGGACGACTACTCGTACGATTTGTTGCGCAAACGCGGTATCAGCCCGGCGGGGCTTGCCACCAGCTTCGAAAAACTGGCGAAACTGGAAGAAGGTCGTCAAAGCTCTATGTTTGACGATCACCCGGCCTCCGCAGAACGTGCGCAACATATTCGCGATCGCATGAAAGCGGACGGGATTAAGTAACATTCAAGCGTGCCGGATGACGGCGTAAACGCCTTATCCGGCCTACAGAACAACAAATTTAGTCTGGTGAGCGGGCGTTATTGGCGAAGCCAGTTTGGGCCTGGACAGCGCACAGCCACCGGAGCGTACACGTAGTACGTGAGGATGGCGAGCACTGCCCGGGTTCAAAATGGCGAGTAAAATAGCCCGAAACCCGTTACTCGCCTTTCTTCGCCGCCTGGATGTAGAGCATCTCCAGCGCCAGCGTCGCCGCCGCCAGGGCAGTGATTTCGGACTGATCGTAAGCCGGAGCCACTTCCACCACGTCCATCCCCACGATGTTCAGATCTTTCAGACCGCGTACCAGTTTGATGGCGCGATCGGAGGTCAGGCCGCCAATCACCGGCGTACCGGTGCCCGGCGCGAATGCCGGATCCAGGCAGTCGATATCAAAAGTCAGATAGACCGGCATATCGCCGACAATCTGCTTCACCTGGGCGATGATGTCATCAACGCCGCGATCGTTCACCTGGCAGGCGTCCAGCACGGTAAAGCCGTTGTCTTTGTCGAATTCCGTACGAATACCAATCTGCACAGAGTGATTCGGGTCGATCAACCCTTCGTTCGGCGCGGTGTAGAACATGGTGCCGTGGTCAAACTCACAACCGTTCGCATAGGTGTCGGTGTGAGCATCGAAATGGACCAGCGCCATTTTGCCAAAGTGTTTTGCGTGCGCGCGCAGTAGCGGCAGCGTCACAAAGTGGTCACCGCCAAAAGAGAGCATACGTTTACCGGCTGCCAGCAGTTTCTCAGCGTGCGCCTGCAGTCTTTCGCTCATTTCACGCGCGTCGCCAAAGGCGTAAACCAGATCGCCGCAGTCCACTACGTTCAGGCGCTCACGCATGTCGAAGTTCCACGGGAAACGGTTGTGTTCCCAGGCCAGATTCGTTGACACCTGACGGATTGCCGCCGGGCCGTGACGTCCACCTGCGCGACCCGACGTCGCCATGTCAAACGGCACGCCAGTGATCACCCAGTCCGCATCGCTGTCATACGGCTGGAAATTCAGCGGCAGACGCAGGAAGCCAAAGGCGTTAGAAACCAGGGAGTTATCGTACTGATGACCTAAGGTGCTCATGGCAAAAACCTCATATTCGTCGATATAAAAAAACCCTCCCGCGTCGTTAGGCCCGACGAGAAAGGGTTTGATTCGTATACACACTAATTGGGTAAATTATCGCTGCTTAATTGCCCAGGTTCAAGTCGCCCGGGCATCAGCCATTACTCGTCTTCGAGATACGTATAACCGTACAGACCCGCTTCGAACTCTTCGAGGAACTGCTGCTGCAGCGCATCGTCCAGACCGGTTTGTTTCACCTGATCGCGGAAGTGTGTCAGCAGAGTTTTCGGATCCAACTGCACGTATTGCAACATGTCCGCCACGGTATCCCCTTCATCCGACAGCTCAACTTCTACGCTGCCATCCGGGAAGACAAACACGTCAACCGCTTCGGTATCACCAAACAGGTTGTGCATATTACCGAGGATCTCCTGATACGCACCGACCATGAAGAAACCGAGCATCGGCGGGTTATCCGGATCGTACTCCGGCATCGGCATGGTTGTCGCAATGCCATCGCCGTCGATGTAGTGATCGATAGCGCCGTCGGAATCACAGGTGATATCCAGCAGAACCGCACGACGCTCAGGCACCTGATCCAGCCCTTCCAGCGGCAGGACCGGGAACAGTTGATCGATCCCCCACGCGTCCGGCATTGACTGGAACAGCGAGAAGTTGACGTACATTTTGTCCGCCATACGTTCCTGCAGTTCGTCGATGATCGGACGGTGCGCGCGATTTTGCGGATCCAGCTGTTTCTGCACTTCGTGGCACATGCTTAAGTAAAGCTGCTCCGCCCACGCACGCTCCTGCAGGCTGAAGGTGCCGGAAGAGTAACCGATGTGGATATCATGCAAATCCATCTGGCTGTCATGCAACCATTCGCGCAGCGAACGACGGGTGCCTGGCTCGTGCATCTCCTGCCAGGTTTCCCACATGCTTTGCAGCGCGCGCGGCGCGTCGTCAGCCGGAGCGACAGGCACGGTATATTCGTTACGCTCAACGCCGATGATGTTGGACACCAGCACCGTGTGGTGCGCGGTTACCGCCCGACCGGACTCGGTGATCACCGTCGGATGCGGCAGGCCATTTTCTTCACAGGCATCGCCAATGGCCCAGATAATGTTGTTGGCGTACTCATTCAGGCCATAGTTCACCGAGCAGTCAGACTGCGAGCGGGTCCCTTCGTAGTCCACGCCCAGACCGCCGCCCACGTCGAAACACTGGATGTTAACGCCCAGCTTATGCAGCTCAACGTAGAAACGGGCAGACTCACGCACGCCGGTGGCGATATCACGGATATTCGCCATCTGCGAACCGAGGTGGAAATGCAGCAGTTGCAGGCTGTCGAGACGCCCGGCTTCACGCAGGGTTTCCACCAGTTGCAGGACCTGTGTTGCCGCCAGGCCGAATTTGGATTTTTCGCCGCCGGAGGACTGCCATTTACCAGAGCCCTGTGAGGCCAGACGAGCGCGCACGCCCAGACGCGGAATGACGTTTAAACGTTCGGCTTCATCCAGCACAATGGCGATTTCAGACATCTTCTCAATGACCAGATAGACCTTGTGGCCCATCTTCTCGCCGATCAGCGCCAGACGAATGTATTCACGGTCTTTATAGCCGTTACACACGATCACCGAGCGGGTCATTCCGGCATGTGCCAGGACCGCCATCAGTTCCGCTTTGGAACCGGCTTCCAGTCCCAGCGGTTCGCCAGAATGGATTAAGGATTCGATCACACGACGATGCTGGTTAACCTTGATCGGATAAACCAGGAAATAGTCACCGTTGTAGCCGTACGACTCACGCGCGCGTTTGAACGCGGCGTTAATGGAGCGCAGGCGGTGTTGCAGGATCTGCGGGAAGCAGAACAGCGCCGGCAGGCGTTGCCCTTGCGCTTCACGCGCTTTCACTAGCTTAGCGAGATCGACACGCGCTTCCGGCACGTCCGGGTCAGGACACACGCTAATATGCCCCAACTCATTGACGTCGTAGTAGTTATTGCCCCACCAGGCAATATTGTAAGTACGCAGCATCTTGCTGGCTTCCTGGGAGCTCATTGCAACCTCCTGCATGGAGCGTAGTACACCCTGTTCGCCTGCTGACGAAGGCGAACCCAAAGACATGTCGTCAGACATAGCGAACCTCAAATTTTATTAACAAGTGTAAAACAGTTGACTACTATCGCAATCCGAAGAGGCGATAACAACCCATAAACAGTCGGATTTCCCAGCAGAAAGTGCTGGTACTCCGCCTGCGCGACCGGTTTCTTTTTCATATCATTGTAAAACACGTAACCGAACTTACGTATGACGGTTCGGCGAAACCACGAGAAAACTCTTGTTTCCACAAGAGCGCCCTTGTTCAGTCCTTAGTGCCAGTTACCGGCTCTGGAGTCCTGAGAAGCGCCGAGATGGGTATAACATCGGCAGGTATGCAAAGCAGAGATGCAAATTGCGGAGGACATGCGCACACCAGAACGGTGCGACAGATTCAGCAGAATACAACGGTTCATTATCTCTTATCACCTCCACGGTCGCTCCATCTGGAACGAACCCACAAGCCAAAGCTAACGTTTTAACCCGGCTGGAAGTGGCGACACGACGAAAATGTCGTGTGCTTTTTGTATGAGCCGCGCGCCGCGTTTTATACCGGGATGGACGCCAAAAAGCAAAACATAAATGCGCACATTGCCAGCAGTGTCTGCAAAAATTTCCACCAGGGTTTTCAACACAGTGAGACCGGATTCAAAAAACAGTGGAAATCGGGTGAAGAAGTGACCTAAAATAGCCATCCAGATGTTAATCCATCCATACTGATTAACACTCAGACTGCCAGTGTCACTAACCTGCAGGCCTTGGTAGAATCCTCTGCTTCGGCTTTTCCGCACAACAGTTTGAGCTAACCAAATTCTCTTTAGGTGAAATAAAACATGGCAAAACACCTTTTTACGTCCGAGTCCGTATCAGAAGGGCATCCTGACAAAATCGCTGACCAAATCTCTGATGCCGTGCTGGATGCTATCCTGGAACAGGATCCGAAAGCGCGCGTCGCGTGTGAAACCTACGTGAAAACCGGCATGGTTTTAGTTGGCGGTGAAATCACCACCAGCGCATGGGTCGATATCGAAGAGATCACACGTAATACCGTGCGCGAGATTGGCTATGTGCATTCCGACATGGGCTTTGATGCCAACTCGTGTGCTGTCCTGAGCGCAATTGGTAAACAATCCCCGGATATCAACCAGGGCGTTGACCGTGCCGATCCGCTGGAACAGGGCGCGGGCGACCAGGGCCTGATGTTTGGCTATGCCACCAACGAAACCGACGTGCTGATGCCGGCGCCGATCACCTACGCACACCGTCTGGTGCAGCGTCAGGCTGAAGTGCGTAAAAACGGCACTTTGCCATGGCTACGCCCGGATGCGAAAAGCCAGGTGACCTTCCAGTATGACGACGGCAAAATTGTCGGCATCGACGCGGTAGTGCTCTCCACCCAGCATGCGGAAGATATCGATCAGGCCACGCTGAAAGACGCAGTGATGGAAGAGATCATCAAGCCGGTTTTGCCGACCGAATGGCTGAATTCTGCCACCAAATTCTTCATCAACCCGACCGGCCGTTTTGTTATCGGCGGCCCAATGGGCGACTGCGGTCTGACCGGTCGTAAGATCATCGTTGACACCTACGGCGGCATGGCGCGTCACGGTGGCGGCGCATTCTCCGGTAAAGATCCATCGAAAGTGGACCGTTCTGCGGCTTACGCTGGTCGTTATGTCGCGAAAAACATCGTTGCCGCAGGCCTGGCCGATCGTTGTGAAATTCAGGTTTCCTACGCGATCGGCGTGGCTGAACCGACGTCCATCATGGTAGAAACCTTCGGTACCGAGAAGGTGCCGACTGAGCAACTGACGCTGCTGGTTCGCGAGTTCTTCGACCTGCGTCCGTACGGCCTGATTCAGATGCTGGATCTGCTGCACCCGATCTACAAAGAGACCGCCGCTTACGGTCACTTCGGTCGCGAACATTTCCCGTGGGAAAAAACTGACAAAGCGCAGGTACTGCGTGAAGCTGCCGGTCTGAAATAAGCAACCGACATCTGTGTTCTAAGGCCAGCCTCGTGCTGGCCTTTTTTATTTGTGCCCCGCCTGAAATGACTCCGCGCACCATCAATTGAAACCGCTTACACCATATAATAAAAGCATCAGTTTCAGAGCAATCGCTTTGCATGTTCTGGCTTTCTCTGCTGTTACATTTTATTTCAGTTAAGTCTTAAACCTGAGCAAATGCACCAAATATCATCACAATTAATCTATAATTTTCAATTTGTTAATTATGCTGATAACAAAACACTAGTGTAAGCGATTACACTTACGTGATATCAATCACATATTTTTGCCGTGTACTCACCTACCCTAATTATCAACAAAACTGATAACCCAATCGGAGGGCATAATGCCTGACAATAAAAAACAGGGGCGTTCCAATAAGGCGATGACATTTTTTGTCTGCTTCCTTGCAGCCCTGGCAGGATTACTTTTTGGTCTGGATATCGGCGTTATCGCTGGCGCATTACCGTTTATCACGGATGAATTCCAGATCTCCGCACACACTCAGGAGTGGGTCGTCAGCTCCATGATGTTCGGCGCAGCCGTCGGTGCGGTCGGCAGCGGCTGGCTCTCTTTCAAACTCGGGCGTAAGAAAAGCCTGATGATCGGCGCGATCCTGTTTGTCGCCGGTTCTCTGTTCTCCGCTGCGGCGCCGAACGTTGAAGTGCTGATCCTTTCCCGCGTACTGCTGGGTCTGGCCGTCGGCGTAGCCTCTTACACCGCCCCGCTGTACCTGTCTGAGATCGCGCCGGAAAAAATTCGCGGCAGCATGATCTCCATGTACCAGTTGATGATCACCATCGGGATCCTCGGCGCCTATCTGTCGGATACCGCCTTTAGCTACAGCGGCGCATGGCGCTGGATGCTGGGCGTGATTATCATCCCGGCGATACTGCTGCTGATCGGCGTCTTCTTCCTGCCGGATAGCCCGCGCTGGTTTGCGGCGAAACGTCGCTTTGTCGATGCCGAACGCGTGCTGCTACGTCTGCGTGATACCAGCGCAGAAGCCAAACGCGAGCTGGATGAGATCCGCGAAAGCCTGCAGGTGAAACAGAGCGGTTGGGCGTTGTTCAAAGAGAACAGCAATTTCCGTCGCGCGGTGTTCCTTGGCGTGCTGTTGCAGGTGATGCAGCAGTTCACCGGGATGAACGTCATCATGTATTACGCACCAAAAATCTTCGAAATGGCGGGTTACACCAACACCTCTGAGCAGATGTGGGGCACCGTGATTGTCGGTCTGACCAACGTACTGGCCACCTTTATCGCTATCGGCCTGGTTGACCGCTGGGGTCGTAAACCGACGCTAACGCTGGGCTTCCTGGTGATGGCGGCCGGCATGGGGATCCTCGGAACGATGATGCATGTTGGCATCCACTCGCCGTCCGCGCAGTACTTTGCTATCGCGATGCTGCTGATGTTCATCATTGGTTTCGCCATGAGCGCCGGTCCGCTGATTTGGGTGCTGTGTTCTGAAATCCAGCCGCTGAAAGGCCGCGATTTCGGCATCACCTGCTCTACCGCCACCAACTGGATTGCCAACATGATTGTCGGCGCAACGTTCCTGACCATGCTGCAAAACCTCGGTAACGCAAATACCTTCTGGGTCTACGCGGGTCTGAATGTGCTGTTTATCCTGCTGACGCTGTGGCTGGTTCCGGAAACCAAACACGTCTCGCTGGAACACATCGAACGTAACCTGATGAAAGGTCGTAAGCTGCGCGAAATCGGCGCGCACGATTAATCCGCCCTTTGCGTCCTCCCCCGCGGGAGGACGCCTTCCTCTTGCAGTCCCGTCCCTGTCGCACTATTCTCTGCCGTTATGAAAACCGCCCGTCTCCCTATCGCCGTCCAGCAAGCCGTTATGCGCAGCCTGCGGGAAAACCTCGCTCAGGCTAACCTGAAGCTTGGCCGCAGCTATCCCGAACCGAAGCTGGTGTATCAGCAGCGTGGCACTTCCGCCGGCACCGCCTGGCTGGAGAGTTACGAAATTCGCCTTAACCCGGTGCTACTGATGGAGAACGTCGAAGCGTTTATCAACGAAGTGGTGCCGCACGAACTGGCGCATTTACTGGTGTGGAAGCGGTTTGGCCGGGTTGCGCCGCACGGTAAAGAGTGGAAGTGGATGATGGAAAGCGTGCTCGGCGTCCCCGCACGCCGCACGCACCAGTTCGAACTGCAATCGGTACGCCGCAACACCTTCCCATACCGCTGCCAGTGCCAGGAGCATCAACTGACCATCCGTCGCCATAATCGCGTTGTGCGCGGTGAAGCCACCTACCGCTGTGTTCACTGCGGCGAACCCTTAGTGCCGCTTAAATAACCAGAACTATCAGGAACTTTCCTGATCTGACTGATTGCATCACACATCAACTTTCGTTACGTTGCGGGCTCGTTTTGACACGGAGTTCATGATGTACCGTCCTCTTTCTTTGGCTGCCGCCCTTTTTACGGTAGCCCTTTCAGGCCAGACATTGGCCGCTGGCATTAACAATTTTTCACAGGCAAAGACCGCAGGCGTCAAGGTTAACGCCGATGTCCCTGGCGACTTCTATTGCGGATGCAAAATCAACTGGCAGGGCAAGAAGGGGGTCGTCGATCTCGACTCCTGCGGCTACAAAGTGCGAAAGAACGAGAATCGCGCCAGCCGAATCGAATGGGAACACGTGGTTCCGGCATGGCAGTTTGGCCATCAGCGCCAGTGCTGGCAGGACGGCGGACGGAAAAACTGCGCCAAAGATCCGGTCTATCGCAAAATGGAAAGCGACATGCACAACCTGCAACCCGCCGTCGGTGAGGTGAATGGCGATCGCGGTAACTTCATGTACAGCCAGTGGAACGGCGGCGAAGGTCAGTACGGACAGTGCGCGATGAAAGTCGATTTCAAAGAAAAGATCGCCGAACCACCCGCCCGCGCGCGCGGCACGATTGCGCGAACCTACTTTTATATGCGCGACCAGTACAACCTGACGCTATCCCGCCAGCAAACCCAGCTTTTCAACGCCTGGAACACGCTGTATCCGGTCACTGACTGGGAGTGTGAGCGCGACGAGCGGATCGCGAAGATTCAGGGAAACCATAACCCTTACGTGCAACGCGCTTGCCAGGCGCAAAAGAGCTAACCTACACTAGCGGGATATTTGATTAACCCCTTACCCCGCGCGGCGAGCCTGCGTGGGGAGATGACGCGGATTTTTAACTATGCGCATTCCCCGCATTTATCACCCAGAGCCCATCACCGCCGGCAGCCAGATTTCTCTGTGCGAAGATGCCGCCAACCATATCGGACGCGTCCTGCGGATGGGGCCAGGTCAGGAACTGCAGCTTTTTGATGGCAGCAATCAGGTTTTCGCTGCTGAAATCACCCGCGCCAGCAAGAAAAGCGTAGACGTGAAGGTGTTGAGTAGCGAGATTGACGATCGCGAATCGCCGCTGCACATCCATCTTGGCCAGGTCATGTCGCGCGGCGAGAAGATGGAGTTCACGATCCAGAAATCGATCGAACTGGGTGTAAGCCTCATTACGCCACTTTTTTCTGAACGCTGCGGCGTTAAACTGGACAGTGAACGTCTGAACAAGAAACTCCAGCAGTGGCAGAAAATCGCCATTGCCGCCTGCGAACAGTGTGGTCGCAACCGGGTACCGGAAATTCGCCCGGCGATGGATCTGGAAGCCTGGTGTGCGGAACAGGACGAGGGGTTGAAGCTGAACCTCCATCCTCGCGCCAGCGACAGCATCAACACATTGCCGCTGCCGGTTGAGCGCGTTCGTTTGCTGATTGGCCCGGAAGGTGGGCTGTCGGCAGAGGAAATTGCCATGACCGCACGCTATCAGTTTACTGATATTCTGTTAGGACCTCGCGTTCTGCGTACTGAGACAACTGCGCTCACCGCCATTACCGCGCTTCAGGTGCGATTTGGCGATCTGGGCTAACGGAGAAGAATAATGATCAAGCTCGGCATCGTGATGGACCCCATCGCAAGCATCAATATCAAGAAAGATTCCAGCTTCGCTATGCTGCTGGAAGCGCAACGTCGTGGTTACGAACTTCATTATATGGAGATGGCCGATCTTTATCTGATCAACGGTGAAGCCCGCGCCCGCACGCGTACCCTGAGCGTCGAGCAGAACTACGACAAGTGGTATGAGTTTACCGGCGAGCAGGATCTGCCGCTGGACGCCCTTGACGTCATTCTGATGCGTAAAGATCCGCCGTTTGATACCGAGTTCATCTACGCCACCTATATTCTGGAACGCGCGGAAGAAAAAGGGACGCTTATCGTCAACAAGCCGCAGAGCCTGCGTGACTGTAACGAAAAGCTGTTCACTGCCTGGTTCTCTGACCTGACGCCGGAAACGCTGGTCACCCGCAACAAAGCGCAACTGAAGGCGTTCTGGCAGAAGCACAACGATATTATTCTCAAGCCGCTGGACGGCATGGGCGGCGCGTCAATCTTCCGCGTTAAAGAAGGCGACCCGAACCTCGGCGTGATTACGGAAACCCTGACCGAACATGGCACCCGCTACTGCATGGCGCAGAACTATTTGCCAGCCATTAAAGATGGCGACAAACGCGTGCTGGTCGTCGATGGCGAGCCGGTTCCGTACTGCCTGGCGCGCATTCCGCAGGGCGGCGAAACCCGTGGCAACCTGGCCGCAGGCGGTCGCGGCGAACCGCGTCCGTTAACCGACAGCGACTGGGAAATCGCGCGCCGTATCGGGCCGACGCTGAAAGCCAAAGGCCTGATTTTTGTCGGTCTGGACATCATTGGCGATCGTCTGACCGAGATTAACGTCACCAGCCCGACCTGTATCCGCGAGATTGAAGCCGAATTCCCGATCTCCATCACCGGGATGCTGATGGACGCAATCGAAGCACGTTTGCAGAAATAATCAGCCACGAACCAGCGTTGTAGGCCTGATAAGCGTAGCACCATCAGGCATTAAGACTCCGATGCCGGAGGGCGACACAGGCGTCTTATCCGGCCTACAGTAGTGACATCCGTGCGCTTTACCCACATACTGACCCCTGTTGCTTTTTTGAACCAGGAAACAGAACCTCTGACAATGAATTTACAGCATCACTTTCTTATTGCCATGCCTGCTCTCCAGGATCCGATTTTCCGCCGTTCAGTGGTGTACATTTGTGAACATAACGAAGATGGCGCAATGGGGATTATTGTGAATAAACCTCTGGAAAATCTCCAGATTGAAGGGATTCTGGAAAAACTAAAAATCGCGCCAGAACCGCGCGATCCGGCGATCCGTCTGGATAAAGCAGTGATGCTTGGCGGCCCGTTAGCGGAAGATCGCGGGTTTATCCTGCACACGCCGCCGTCGCGTTTTGCCTCCAGTATCCGCATCTCGGATAACACCGTCATCACCACGTCCCGCGACGTGCTCGAAACCTTAGGCACGAGCGAGCAGCCTGCCGATGTGCTGGTCGCACTCGGTTACTCCTCCTGGGAGAAAGGCCAGCTTGAACAAGAGCTGCTGGACAACGCCTGGCTGACCGCCCCCGCCGATCTCAATATTCTGTTCAAAACACCGATTGCCGATCGCTGGCGTGAAGCTGCCCGACTGATTGGCATCGACATCCTGACGATGCCCGGCGTGGCGGGGCATGCCTGATGAGCGGAACATTACTGGCCTTTGATTTTGGCACCAAAAGTATCGGCGTGGCGATTGGTCAGCGGATAACCGGCACGGCGCGCGCGCTGCCTGCCATTAAAGCGCAGGACGGTACGCCGGACTGGAACCTGATCGAACGCCTGCTCAAAGAGTGGCAACCGGATGAGATCATCGTTGGCCTGCCGCTGAATATGGACGGCACCGAACAACCACTCACCGCCCGCGCGCGCAAGTTCGCCAACCGCATTCACGGGCGTTTCGGCGTGACGGTCACCTTACACGATGAGCGACTCAGCACCGTCGAGGCGCGCTCCGGGCTGTTCGAACAGGGCGGCTATCGCGCGCTGAACAAAGGTAAGATCGATTCCGCCTCCGCTGTCATCATTCTCGAAAGTTACTTCGAGCAGGGCTACTAACCCACGCGTTGTCAAAGCCGCCCTTGCGCCTGCCGCTGTTGCAGGCTCTGGGCAAAGGTCATCATCCCCATCTGCTGCCCGGTCTGAATAACATGGGGTAATTGGTGGGACTTCCCTTCCCGAATCAAATTCCCCGCTGCCGGGGTGTTAATCAGCAGTTCAAACAGCGCAACGCGTCCCTCCTGCTGGTCGGACACCAGTTTTTGTGACAGCACAGCGCGCAGGCTGCCAGCCAGTTGGCTGCGCACCGGATCTTTTTCTTGCGCTGGAAAAGAATCAATCAATCGCTCGATCGCCTGCGCGGCGCCGCGGGTATGCAGCGTCGCCAGCACCAGATGCCCCGTTTCCGCCGCCGTTAGCGCCAGACGAATGGTCTCGCTGTCGCGTAGCTCCCCCAACAGGATTACATCCGGATCTTCACGCAGCGCCGCGCGTAATCCGGTGGCAAATGAGCCGCAGTGTAATCCCACTTCGCGCTGCTGAATCAGGCAGCGCTGGCTGACGTAGACATACTCGATGGGATCTTCCAGCGTCAGAATATGTCCATCGATATGCTGATTCAGCCACGCCACCATCGCCGCCAGAGTGGTCGATTTCCCGCTGCCCGTCGCCCCCGTCACCAGAATCAAACCATTCTCGCTGCGGAGCAGTTCGGACAGTATGGAAGGTGTCCCCAGCGTGTCCAGCGTCGGGCACTGCGTCGGCAGCAGTCGCAGCGCCAACGACGTCCCCTGCCGCTGGTGAAAGGCGCTGGCCCGCAACCGCTGGTTATCCCCAAGCGAAACGGCAAAATCCAGTTGCCCATTTTGCCGTAACGCCGCCTGCTGCCCTTCATCCAGCCAGTCCGCCAGCAGTCCGGTAATGTCTGCGGCGGTGAAAGGCGCGCGTTCCATGCGCCCCCGTTTGCGCCAGCGCGCAGGCCACGCATTGCTTAGGTGTAGATCCGAGACGTTATGCTTTACACTAAGGGCCACAATTTCTTCCATATTCATATACAGATCCTCGGAAAATGAACGATATCGCGCATAACCTGGCACAGGTCCGGGACAAAATCTCAGCCGCCGCATCGCGTTGCGGGCGCGCTTCAGAAGAAGTTACGTTACTTGCAGTGAGTAAAACCAAACCTGCGAGCGCCATCGAAGAAGCCATCGCCGCCGGTCAGTTGGCCTTTGGTGAAAATTACGTGCAGGAAGGGGTGGAGAAAATTCGCCACTTTCGCGAGAAAGGCATTGCTGGCCTGCAATGGCACTTTATCGGTCCGTTACAGTCCAACAAAAGCCGTCTGGTGGCCGAGCACTTTGACTGGTGCCATACCCTCGACCGCCTGCGCATTGCGACCCGTCTGAGCGAACAGCGTCCGGCAGAACTGGGGCCGCTGAACGTGCTGATTCAAATCAACATCAGCGATGAAAACAGCAAGTCCGGCATTCCGCTGGAGGAACTGGACGCGCTTGCCGCAGAGGTCGTCGAATTACCGAATCTTCGTCTGCGTGGTCTGATGGCGATCCCCGCCCCTGAGTCAGATTATGTAAGGCAGTTTGAAGTTGCCCGCCAAATGGCTGTAGCATTTGCCGGGCTGAAAACGCGCTATCCTGACGTCGATACCCTGTCGCTGGGTATGTCGGATGATATGGAAGCCGCCATTGCGGCGGGTAGCACGATGGTACGTATCGGCACCGCCATTTTTGGTGCACGTGATTACACAAAAAATTAAGGAAATCTGAGGAACGCCATGAATACGTTGACCTTCTTGCTCTCAACGGTAATTGAGCTGTACACCATGGTGCTGTTATTGCGCGTGTGGATGCAATGGGCTCGCTGTGATTTTTACAATCCTTTCTCCCAGTTTGTGGTGAAAGTGACACAACCGATTATTGGGCCGCTGCGCCGTATTATTCCCCCCATGGGACCGGTCGATAGCGCATCGTTACTTGTCGCGTTTATCCTCAGCTTTATCAAAGCCATAGTGCTGTTTAAAGTGGTGACCTTCCTGCCGATCGTCTGGATCGCCGCCGTGCTGATCGTGCTCAAGACCATCGGTCTGCTGATCTTCTGGGTGCTGCTGGTGATGGCCATCATGAGCTGGGTAAGCCAGGGCCGTAGCCCAATTGAGTATGTGCTGATTCAACTGGCCGATCCGCTGCTGCGCCCGATTCGTCGCATTCTCCCGGGTATGGGCGGCATCGATTTCTCGCCAATGATTCTCGTCCTGCTGTTGTATGTGATCAACATGGGGATTGGCGAGGTTCTGCAGGCTACCGGCAATATGCTGCTGCCGGGGCTGTGGATGGCGCTATGAGTGCCGTAACCCGCTGCGATGACGGACTGGTTTTACGGCTCTATATTCAGCCGAAAGCCAGCCGCGACAGCATTGTCGGTTTACATGGCGACGAACTGAAAGTCGCCATTACCGCCCCACCGGTAGATGGTCAGGCGAACAGTCATCTGGTGAAGTTTCTCGGTAAGCAGTTCCGCGTGGCAAAGAGCCAGGTTGTCATTGAAAAGGGCGAACTTGGCCGCCATAAACAGGTTAAAATCATTCATCCGCAACAGATCCCGCCAGAAGTCGCGGCATTAACTGATTAGGTATCCTATGCAAAAAGTAGTCCTCGCAACCGGCAATGCCGGTAAAGTGCGTGAGCTCGCGTCGCTGCTCAGCGATTTCGGGCTTGATGTGGTAGCGCAAACGGATCTCGGCGTCGATTCGGCCGAAGAGACCGGGCTGACCTTTATTGAAAACGCGATCCTGAAAGCGCGCCATGCCGCACAAATCACCGGTTTACCGGCAATTGCCGACGACTCGGGTCTGGCCGTTGACGTACTGGGCGGCGCGCCGGGGATCTACTCCGCGCGCTATGCCGGTGAAGACGCAAGCGACCAACAGAACCTGGAAAAGCTGCTGCATACCCTGAAGGATGTGCCGGACGAACAGCGTCAGGCGCGTTTCCACTGCGTGCTGGTTTATCTGCGTCATGCTGACGATCCTACACCGCTGGTGTGCCACGGCAGTTGGCCGGGCGTGATCGCGCGTACGGCAGCAGGCAACGGCGGCTTTGGCTATGACCCGATCTTCTTCGTGCCTTCGGAAGGCAAAACCGCCGCCGAACTGACGCGTGAAGAGAAAAGCGCGATCTCCCACCGTGGGCAGGCGCTGAAGCTGCTGCTGGAAGCCTTACGTAATGGTTAAGTTGCCGCCGCTGAGTCTTTACATTCACATCCCGTGGTGCGTGCAGAAATGTCCGTACTGCGATTTCAACTCGCATGCGTTAAAAGGTGAAGTTCCGCACGATGATTACGTCCGGCATTTGCTGAGCGATCTCGACGCGGACGTTGCGTATGCACAGGACCGTGAAGTGAAGACGATTTTCATCGGTGGCGGTACGCCGAGCCTGCTTTCCGGCCCGGCGATGCAAACGCTGCTGGATGGCGTGCGTGCGCGCCTGAATCTGGCAGCGGATGCGGAAATTACGATGGAAGCGAATCCAGGTACGGTCGAAGCCGATCGCTTTGTCGATTATCAGCATGCCGGGATAAACCGAATCTCCATCGGCGTGCAGAGCTTTAGCGAACCTAAACTGAAGCGTCTGGGACGCATTCACGGCCCGCAAGAGGCCTGCCGCGCGGCAAACCTCGCCAGTGGGTTAGGCCTGCGCAGCTTTAACCTCGATTTAATGCACGGCCTGCCGGATCAGTCGCTGAACGACGCGCTGGATGACCTGCGCCAGGCGATTGCGCTGAATCCGCCGCATCTCTCGTGGTATCAGTTGACGATTGAACCGAATACGCTGTTTGGTTCTCGCCCACCGGTATTACCGGACGATGATGCGCTGTGGGACATCTTCGAGCAGGGCCACCAGTTGTTAACCGCCGCAGGTTATCAGCAGTATGAAACCTCAGCCTATGCCAGACCGGGCTACCAGTGTCAGCACAACCTGAACTACTGGCGCTTTGGCGATTATCTGGGCATTGGCTGCGGCGCGCACGGTAAGGTCACGTTCCCCGATGGCCGTATTCTGCGCACCACCAAAACGCGCCATCCGCGTGGCTATATGCAGGGGCGTTATCTGGAAAGCCAGCGCGATGTGGAGCAGGTCGATAAACCGTTTGAATTTTTCATGAACCGATTCCGTCTGCTGGAAGCGGCGCCGCGGGCTGAATTTACGCAGTATACGGGATTGTCGGAGACAGTGATTCGTCAGCCGCTTGATGAGGCCATTGCCCAGGGGTATCTGACTGAGTGCGAAACGTACTGGCAGATTACTCAACACGGTAAGTTGTTTTTGAATTCGCTGCTGGAGCTGTTTCTGGCGGAGTAATACGGTAACGATGTAGTGAACGTAGGCCTGATAAGCGTAGCGCCATCAGGCAATTTTCCGGATAGCGGCTGCGTCTTATCCGGCCTGGAACAGGCCAGGACGCAGCCGCCTTCAACGATTAATACTGATTAAACATCGTCTGGATCTGTTTCGGATCTTTAGTCTGGGTCAACGCCAGTTGCAGCAGTACGCGTGCTTTCTGCGGGTTCAGAGTACCAGAGGCAACGAAACCGTACTTCGCATCATCGATTTCAGCATCCTGCGTGGTTGAACCGGTCGGTACGCGGGAAGAACGCACTACAACAGTCCCTTTATGCGCCGCGGTTGCCAGCGTATCGAAGACCGTTTTGTACAGGTTGCCGTTACCCACACCGGCGCTCACAATCCCATCATAACCCGCATCCACCAGCGCTTTTGCCGGCAGATCTGAAGCATTCGCGTAGTTATAGACGATCCCCACCTTCGGCAGTTCGTTCAGCTTAGAAACGTCGAAAGGCGTGGAGGTAGTGTGCTTACGCGCAGGCGTACGCTGGTAGTCGATTTTGCCGTTATGAATGTAGCCAAGCGGTCCGTAGTTTACGGATTTGAAGGTCGCCACATCCGTCGTGTTGGTCTTGGTCACGTCGCGACCGTCAAGCACGGTGTCGTTCATCACCACCAGTACGCCACGATTGGCAGAGGCTTTATCCGCCGCTGTCACCACTGCGTTATAGAGGTTGAACGGACCGTCCGCGCTCATCCCGGTAGACGGGCGCATCGCCCCAACCAGTACCACCGGCTTGTTGCATTTTACGGTCAGATCGAGGAAGTAAGCCGTCTCTTCCATCGTGTCAGTACCGTGGGTAATCACGAAACCGTCGGTGCTGTCACACTCGGTATTGATCTTCTTCGCCAGGGTTAACCAGACGTCGTCGTTCATATCCTGCGAACCGATATTGACAACCTGCTCACCCTTAACGTTAGCGATATCCTTAAGTTGAGGAACGGCTTTGACCAGATTCTCTACGCCAACTTTGCCCGCCGTATAGTTGGACTTGGTTGCGGAGTCACCGCCACCCGCGATCGTCCCGCCCGTCGCTAAAATAGTGACGTTAGGTAAGGCAAGCGCAGCACCGCTGAAGCCCATCACCAGTGCGGCAAGTACCGTTTTCCTGAAAAACTCCATGTTATTTCTCCAGTTACGTGAATTTGCCGCATTATCCCAATGCCAGAGATGAATAATGTGATTTCATCCAATTAACCAGATAAATGTATCTGCCAGATTGTTAAATTTAGAGGTGGATATCAAAATGAAGCGGAAAGGCAAAAGAAAATGGCACAGAGGCGATCTGTGCCATTGTTTTATATGAAAAGTTTATTTAAGCGTGCTGACCAGCGCCTTGCGGTTATCTTCCAGCGTCACCACGCGGCTGCACACGTCTTTACCGAACTGCTGGAAATCTTTTTCCTGCTTCTTCCATTCGTCCTGAATCGCCGTCTGTAATCCGCCGAGGCTGCCCAGCACGCCCTGCAGCGGATTACCGCCGCCTTTCAGAACGGCTTTCGCACCCATTTCGTTGATGCTGTCCTGCAAAATGCCGCCCATCGCCTGGTTCACCAGTTGCTGACCGTCGGCACGGACCTGATCGATAGCCTTGTAGTGGAAAGTCAGACCGTCAGTGCGGTGCTCGATAATCCGGTTCATCTGCTCTTTCAACTGAGCATCCAGCTTCGTCAGACGACCTCGCATGTTGCTGCTCTCGCCGACTTCTTTAGCGATAATTTTATCCAGCGCCACGCGCCCTTTTTCGACACGATTTCTGGCCCCTTCATCAATCCACGGTAGCGCGCTGCGCAGTTCGGCCTGGTAATCTTTCGCCTGCTCGCGCTGTGCAGCGCTCAGCGTGTATTGCTTACCGTTGTACATCACGTTGCCGTCCGGCGTGATCACCAGGTTGCCGTTTTCACCCTTCACCTGCACCGTTTGCGGGCTCAGAATCACATCGTCACGCGGTGTGACGCTGCACTGGTAGTCTGCATGAGCGGCCATCGCCGTTACAGAAAGGGCTGCCGCCAGCAGCGTTTTGCGCATCATAACTTTCCCTCAAGACAAATCGGGCCAGCAAATGCTGGCCCCGTATGCGTAGTTAGTCCCACCAAACGTCGAAAAGTTCGCTGGTACGCACTTCTTCAAGTTTGTGTTCTTCCAGCCACTTACGCACAATCGCCTGATGCTCTTCAGTGCATTTGCCGATTTCCTGCATGCAGATCAGACCTTCCCAGGCCAGATAGCCGCTGCCGTCAAAGGCCAGTTTGTTCGGTTCAATAACGTCATTGATAAAGTCATCAACAATTTTATCAACCTGCTCTTCAGATGTGCCTTCCGGGAAACGCCATGCCACCGAAAACCCTAATTCCTGGAATTCGTCGATGTGCATTTTTTTACGCAGACGACGGCTACGGTTCTTTGCCATTATTTCACCCTCTCGAACATTAAGTCCCATACGCCGTGACCAAGACGATGGCCACGTTGTTCAAATTTGGTTACCGGGCGCGATGGTGGGCGCGGTACGTAATCGTTACTCTCCGACAGGTTTTTATACCCGTCAATGGAGGACATCACTTCAAGCATGTGCTCCGCATAAGCTTCCCAGTCGGTCGCCATGTGGAACACGCCGCCCAGCTTCAGTTTGCTTTTGACCAGCTCGGCAAACGGCACCTGAACGATACGGCGTTTATTATGACGTGCTTTGTGCCACGGGTCAGGGAAAAAGAGCTGAACCATCGTTAAAGAATTGTCAGGAATCATTTTATGCAGCACTTCGACCGCGTCATGGCACATCACGCGCAGGTTCTCGACACCCTCTTCATGGGCCGACGCCAGACATGCGCCCACGCCCGGCGAGTGCACTTCAATACCGAGGAAATTTTGCTCCGGACGCGCTTTCGCCATCGCCACCAGAGAAGCGCCCATGCCAAAACCAATTTCAAGCGTGACCGGCGCTTCACGGCCAAACAACGTCGCGAAATCCACCGGCGCTTCGCTGAATTCAACGCCCATCACCGGCCAGTAGTTTTCCAGCGCGTGCTCCTGCCCTTTGGTCAGTCGCCCCTGGCGACGAACAAAACTACGAATCCGGCGCAGTGGACGGCCGTTTTCATCAAATTCCGGTGAGATGACGTCGTTTTTCATAAAAGTTAAGTCTGCTTGTGGTTGAGGTCTGAAAACGGGCATTATCCAAAGTTAGTTGCCGGATGCAAGTAAAGGAAGCGCTCACGCTGCGGAAAGTTCCGGTTTACACCCTGTTGCCTCTGTGCTGCAATCTTGCCCCCAACAATAATGAATTCGGTGACCATGCAAGCGTCTCAATTTTCAGCCCAGGTTCTGGACTGGTACGATAAATACGGGCGAAAAACCCTGCCCTGGCAAATTGATAAGACGCCTTACAAAGTATGGCTCTCAGAAGTGATGCTGCAACAGACTCAGGTGACGACGGTCATTCCTTACTTTGAACGGTTTATGGCCCATTTCCCGACAGTGACCGATCTCGCCAACGCGCCGCTGGACGAAGTGCTCCACCTGTGGACGGGGCTCGGTTACTACGCCCGGGCGCGCAATCTGCACAAGGCGGCGCAACAGGTTGCCACACGGCATAACGGCGTGTTCCCGGAAACCTTTGAAGACGTCGCGGCGCTCCCCGGCGTCGGGCGTTCAACCGCCGGTGCCGTGCTGTCACTCTCGCTGGGTAAACCTTTTCCGATTCTTGACGGCAACGTTAAACGCGTGCTGGCGCGCTGCTATGCTGTTAGCGGCTGGCCGGGTAAAAAAGAGGTTGAGAAAAAGCTCTGGGATCTGAGCGAGCACGTTACGCCAGTGAAAGGTGTGGAGCGTTTTAACCAGGCAATGATGGATTTAGGCGCGATGGTGTGTACGCGCTCAAAACCGAAATGCTCGCTGTGCCCGTTGCAGAACGGCTGTGTCGCCTGTGCGAACGACAGTTGGTCACTTTACCCCGGCAAGAAACCGAAACAGACGCTGCCTGAGCGGACAGGCTATTTTCTGCTGTTGCAACATCAGGACGACGTCTTACTGACACAGCGCCCGCCAAGCGGATTGTGGGGCGGGTTATTCTGTTTTCCGCAGTTTGCCAGTGAAGAGGAATTACGGGAATGGCTGGCGCAACGGCATGTGAACGCTGATAATTTGACCCAACTTAACGCGTTTCGCCATACGTTCAGCCATTTCCATCTGGATATTGTGCCTATGTGGCTTACTGTGTCTTCATGCGGTTCATGCATGGATGAAGGCAACGCGCTCTGGTATAACTTAGCGCAACCGCCATCCGTTGGCCTGGCGGCTCCGGTGGAGCGTTTATTACAGCAGTTACGTACTGGTGCCCCCGTTTAACGCACCGGACGATAAAGAGGATGAGTTATGAGCAGAACGATTTTTTGCACTTTCCTGCAGCGTGAAGCAGAAGGACAGGATTTCCAGCTGTACCCTGGCGAACTGGGGAAACGCATTTATAACGAGATTTCAAAAGAAGCGTGGGCGCAGTGGCAGCACAAGCAGACCATGCTTATCAACGAAAAGAAACTCAATATGATGAACGTCGAGCATCGCAAACTGCTGGAACAGGAGATGATCAACTTCCTGTTTGAAGGTAAAGACGTGCATATCGAAGGTTATACGCCGGAAGATAAGAAATAAGCACGTTGCCGGATGGCTCAACGCTGTCCGGCAACACCGCACAACGACAAACACAACACGCACTCCCGGAATGATGAAAAAATTTCTCGCGCTTGCCGTTATTGCGCCGTTGCTCATCTCCTGTTCCAGTTCGACCAAAAAAGGCGATTCTTATAACGAAGCCTGGGTCAAGGATACCAACGGTTTTGACATTCTGATGGGGCAGTTTGCCCATAACATTGAAAATCTGTGGGGTTATCAGGAAGTGCTGATCGCCGGTCCGAAGGACTACGTGAAGTACACCGATCAGTATCAGACCCGCAGCCATATCAACTTTGACGACGGGACCATTACCGTTGAGACCATCGCCGGGACGGAGCCCGCAGCACATTTACGCCGCGCTATCATTAAAACGCTGTTGATGGGTGACGATCCGACCTCCGTCGATCTCTACTCTGACGTCGATGACATTCAGATCTCCAGAGAACCGTTCCTGTACGGCCAGGTGCTCGATCACACCGGGCAACCGATCCGCTGGGAAGGCCGGGCGACGAACTTCGCCGATTACCTGCTGCAAACGCGGATGAAAAGCCGCAGTAACGGGATCCGCATGATTTTCAGCGTGACGATTAACCTGGTACCGAATCACCTGGATAAACGTGCGCATAAATACCTCGGCATGGTGCGCAAGGCGTCCCATAAATATGGCATTGATGAGTCGCTGATTCTGGCGATTATGCAGACGGAATCGTCCTTTAACCCGTACGCGGTGAGCCGTTCTGATGCGCTGGGTCTGATGCAGGTGGTTCAGCATACCGCCGGGAAAGACGTTTATCGTTCGCAGGGTCGCTCCGGTACGCCGAGCCGCAGTGAACTTTTCGATCCGGCCAGCAACATTGATACCGGCACCGCGTATCTGGCGATGCTCAACAATGTCTATCTGGGCGGCATCGATAACCCTACCTCGCGGCGCTATGCGGTGATCACCGCCTACAATGGCGGGGCGGGCAGCGTACTGCGCGTCTTCTCCAGTGATAAAGTGCAGGCCGCGAATATCATCAACAGCATGACGCCAGGGGATGTGTACCAGACGTTAACCACGCGTCACCCCTCTTCTGAGTCGCGCCGCTACCTGTATAAAGTCAATTCCGCGCAAAAAACCTACCGCCGGAACTGATCCTCTTCTTCCCCCGCTCCCGGTAAAACGGCGAGCGGGCGATTCAAAAACGTGACAACCATCACTCTTTCGCATTGCAAAAAGGTATTGTTTTGCAATTATTTGTCACAGGTAACAAAAAATCACCCATCGTCGTTGATAGAATCACATCATACAGTCACGGCATTTGTGCCAATCGAAACATCCATTCGCCTTTTGGTGTGAGGAAATTAACATGAATCTTAAGCTGCAGCTGAAAATACTCTCTTTTCTGCAGTTCTGCCTGTGGGGAAGTTGGCTGACCACCCTCGGATCCTATATGTTTGTCACCCTCAAATTTGACGGTGCTTCCATTGGTGCAGTCTACAGTTCACTGGGGATCGCGGCGGTTCTGATGCCGACGCTGTTAGGGATCGTGGCGGACAAATGGCTCAGTGCAAAATGGGTCTACGCCATCTGTCACGCGGTAGGCGCGGTGACGCTGTTCATCGCTGCCGAAGTCACGACGCCGGGAGCGATGTTCTTCGTGATCCTGCTTAACTCGCTGGCGTATATGCCAACGCTTGGGCTTATCAACACTATTTCCTATTATCGCTTGCAGAACGCAGGCATGGACATTGTTACCGACTTCCCGCCGATTCGTATCTGGGGCACCATCGGTTTCATCGTCGCCATGTGGGCCGTGAGCTTCTCCGGTTTCGAACTGAGCCATATGCAACTGTATATTGGCGCGGCGCTCTCTGTGGTACTGGTGCTGTTTACCTTGACCCTGCCGCACATTCCGGTGGCGAATCAGCAGAAGAATCAAAGCTGGACTTCTATGCTGGGTCTGGATGCCTTCGCACTGTTTAAAAACAAGCGTATGGCGATCTTCTTCATCTTCTCGATGATGCTCGGCGCAGAACTGCAAATTACCAACATGTTCGGGAACACCTTCCTGCACAGCTTCGACAACAACTCGCTGTTCTCCGGAAGCTTTATCGTTGAGCACGCGTCAGTGATGATGTCGATCTCGCAAATCTCCGAAACCCTGTTCATCCTGACCATTCCGTTCTTCCTCAGCCGTTACGGGATCAAGAACGTCATGCTGATCAGTATCGTGGCGTGGATGTTGCGCTTCGGCCTGTTCGCCTACGGCGACCCGAGCCCGTTCGGCACCGTACTGCTGGTTCTGTCGATGATTGTTTACGGCTGCGCCTTCGACTTCTTCAACATCTCCGGTTCGGTGTTCGTTGAGAAAGAAGTTCGCCCGGAAATTCGCGCCAGTGCGCAGGGCATGTTCCTGATGATGACCAACGGCTTCGGCTGTATCCTCGGCGGCGTAGTGAGCGGGAAAGTGGTGGAACATTACACCCTGAACGGCATTACCGACTGGCAGACCGTGTGGCTGATTTTTGCCGGCTACTCACTGGTTCTGGCCTTTGCCTTCGTGGCGCTGTTTAAGTACAAGCACGTTCGCGTCCCGACCGGCACGCAGACCGTCGCACATTAATCTCTCTGCCGGATAGCGCTTGCGCTTATCCGGCATTCTCCTTCGATTACTTCAACACATACCCGTACAACCGCTTAATGCCATCGGCGTCGGTTTCACTGTAAACGCCCTGCAACTCCGGTGAGAACCCCGGCAGCATGTTGACCCCTTCTTCCAGCGCCAGGAAATAACGCTGCACCGCACCACCCCACACTTCGCCCGGCACCACGCACAGCACGCCAGGAGGATACGGCAGCGCTCCTTCTGCGGCGATACGGCCTTCGGCATCACGAATGCGCACCAGTTCAACATCACCACGAATAAAAGCGCTGTGGGCATCCTGCGGGTTCAGCGCCACCGCCGGGAAACTCTCCTGACGGAACATCGCTTTTTGCAGATCCTTCACGTCAAAACTGACGTACAGATCGTGCATCTCCTGGCACAGTTCGCGCAGGGTGTAGTCGCGATAGCGCACCGGATATTTATTGAAGATAGTCGGGAGCACCAGCGCAAGCGGTGTATCGTCTTCAATATGCTGTTCGAACTGCGCCAGCATCGCCGTCAGATGCGCCATCTTTTCCGGACTCTCGGCGGGCGTCAGCAGGAACAGAATCGAGTTGAGATCGCACTTCTCCGGCACAATGCCGTTTTCGCGCAGGTAGTGGGCCAGAATGGTGGCCGGAATACCAAAATCAGTATAACGCCCGGTCTGCGCATCAATACCCGGTGTGGTGAGCAGCAGCTTGCACGGATCGACAAAATACTGATCATCGGCATACCCTTCGAAGCCGTGCCATTTCGCGCCCGGCACAAAACTGAAGAAACGCCGCTCGCGGGCAATCACCCCGCTGGGATACGACTGCCACGCTTTACCGTCAACCACCGGCGGAATGAACGGCGCAAGCAGCTTACAGTTGGTCAGGATCGCCTTACGCGCCTCGATCCCTAGCGCCACACATTCTGCCCACAGGCGTCGACCACTCTCCCCTTCGTGGATTTTGGCATTCACATCCAGCGCGGCAAACAGCGGGTAGAACGGGCTGGTTGAGGCATGCAACATGAACGCATTATTCAGCCGCTTATGTGGACAGAAACGCGCCTGGCCGCGAATGTGGTTATCTTTCTTGTGGATCTGCGAGGTCTGCGAGAATCCGGCCTGCTGCTTATGCACCGACTGGGTGACGAAAATACCCGGATCGTTTTCGTTCAGCTCCAGCAACAGCGGCGAACCGTCAGCCATCATCGGGATAAATTGCTCATAGCCGACCCAGGCAGAGTCAAACAGAATGTAGTCACAGAGATGACCGATTTTGTCGATCACCTGACGGGCGTTATAGATCGTGCCGTCGTAGGTTCCCAACTGGATGATTGCCAGCCGGAAGGGGCGCGGCAATTGCGCCTTTTCCGCTGCCACGTCGCGGATCTGTTCGCGCAGATACGCTTCATCAAAGCAGTGTTCGTCGATCCCGCCGATAAAACCAAACGGATTACGGGCAGCCTCCAGATACACCGGGGTGGCTCCCGCCTGAATCAGCGCGCCGTGGTGATTAGATTTGTGGTTGTTGCGATCGAACAGTACCAGATCGCCCCGCGTCAGCAGCGCATTGGTGACCACTTTATTCGCCGCTGACGTGCCGTTCAGAACGAAATAGGTTTTATCAGCGTGGAAGACTTTGGCGGCAAACTTCTGCGCATGTTTGGCTGATCCCTCGTGAATCAGCAAATCGCCCAGTTTCACGTCGGCATTGCACATGTCGGCACGAAAAACATTTTCGCCAAAGAAGTCATAGAAGTGACGTCCGGCGGGGTGCTTTTTAAAGAACGCGCCGTGCTGATGCCCCGGACAGGCGAACGTGCTGTTCTTCATTTCCACATACTGCGTCAGCGTGTCGTAAAACGGCGGCAGAAGGTCTTCCTCATACAGGCAGGCGGCAGATTCCAGCTCCAGCCACTCCTGCGCATTGCCGCGAATAACAGCCGTCGTGCCTGCGGGCAGATCCATGTTCTCTTCAGTGAGAATAAAAACCGGCAGATGAAAGCCCGTGCGTTTGAGTAGCGTAAGAATGCCACTACGGCTGTCGGCGACGGTCATGACGACCGCAGCGACATCGGTAAAGTCGGTACTGTCCAGCGCCACAACGCCGCGATGAGTAGATAAACGAGAAACCAGTTCGCTACTGGCGGCAATGTTCATTGATTTCATAAGCGCAAAAACCCGTTTCGGGAGAATAAGAGTCCCGGACAAGGCGCAATGCCTTGCCCCACGAGATGTTTAGGTCAAACTGGTCACCAGCTCCGACCGCCAGACATCAGTAAAAGCAGACCGCTTCTGATTTTACTGTTGTCCTGCAGTGAGCATACGTTGCCCTCACCGCATGGTGAGTAAGAGGGAAGGAATAACGAGAAGGGGCAGCCATCGCGCGACGCGGCGATGCGAAAGGCGATGTGAAGGTGTTGCGTTCATCCCATGCGGCCCCGAACAGACTGGAGAAAATTCGCGCAATCATGGCACCTTTAACCAGGAGGGGCAAGATTTAATTCTTATGCACACTTGTTGCGGTTAAACAACACTGTAAATGAGAACCAGGTCATAATAATGCACTTTGACAACATAATGAGCAGGAGCTTACGTGGTAATTGGACCTTTTATTAACGCCAGCGCCGTTTTGGTGGGTGGTGTTATCGGCGCCCTTCTTAGCCAACGTTTACCGGAACGGATTCGTGTCTCCATGACCTCTATTTTCGGTCTCGCGTCGCTTGGCATTGGTATCTTACTGGTGGTCAAATGCGCCAATCTTCCGGTTATGGTGCTGGCAACGCTGGTCGGCGCGTTAATTGGTGAGTTTTGCTATCTGGAAAAGGGGATCAACACCGCTGTCGCCAAAGCACAGACGCTCTTTATGCGGCCAGGTAAAAAGCAGCCCCATGAATCATTTATCCAGAATTATGTCGCTATCATCGTGCTTTTCTGCGCCAGCGGTACGGGGATTTTTGGGGCAATGCGCGAAGGAATGACCGGCGATCCGAGTATCCTGATTGCCAAATCCTTCCTCGATTTCTTTACCGCCATGATCTTCGCCTGTTCGCTCGGGATCGCCGTTTCGGCTATCTCGGCCCCGATGCTGCTCATCCAGCTTTCACTGGCGACCTGCGCGGCGCTGATTTTACCGCTCACCACTCCCGCGATGATGGCCGATTTCAGTTCGGTCGGGGGATTATTGCTGGTCGCCACCGGTTTACGCATCTGCGGAATTAAGATGTTTGCCGTGGTCAATATGCTCCCGGCACTGCTCCTCGCCATGCCGCTTTCCGCCGCCTGGACCGCGTATTTCGCTTGAGAATGCGTGCAATAACAGCAAAGTGGTGATAGATTGTGCAGTCTGCGTTGAATTGAAGAAATTTCGTTGACGAAACGAGGCAGATCGGTTTTAATGCGCCCCGTTGCCCGGATAGCTCAGTCGGTAGAGCAGGGGATTGAAAATCCCCGTGTCCTTGGTTCGATTCCGAGTCCGGGCACCACTTTCACTTCTATGTACATCTCCCAGCTTCATAAAACTCAAGCATAATCACTGTTATACATCACTTTCGAACATTCCGAATTCCATTGTTCTCAACTCCCCCTAATCAAGTTGCATCTAAAGCGGCACATACAACCATGCGCAGTATCGTGATGGGAGGCCGGAAATGATGCAGTGGTATGCCAGTTACATTGACAATTTTGAGTCTGCAAAAGTAGAAAACAAACGCGACGTGGTCATGCCGTACTGACTGATAAAGTCCATTCCGCACATGCATTACATAACAAACTGAGAAATAAAGGTATAAAAACCGGAATCCCTCGCAAATTAAATGAAAAAATGGCGTCGGATGATCGTTCGCAGTTCACTCGTGATGCCTGCCGCAATCGCAACGTTATTGAACTTGCTTTGGTCGGTTGAAAGAATATTGTCGCATCACTCTACGTGACGCCAAAACGACGAGAAATGATCTGGCGATGGTAAAACTGGGTTGCATCCGATTGTTTTACAAAAGGCTATGTCATTAAGGGAGACAGCCTAAACTCTATTTTTGTCCCACTTTTTAGCCCTTTCAGCTTTAATCTCTGCATTCGTCTTCTGCCTGGGTTTATTTTCTGTTCCTTCATTTATTTTTTTAAGTATATCCTGTAGGGAGGGAATCACCTCTCTGTTAGCAAAGACTATGGCATTTTTAAAATCCTTCCTGTCATCCGCAGACATTCCCATGTAATATTCATCATTGATCCCTGGATTATTTTCATATAATTTTATATCACTCACCACATTAAATCCTGAGATTTGTTTAAACTGAGTGACATGTTCGTTCTCTGAACCATCTTCATTATCAAAACTGTCAAGATGTCGAATTGACTTCACCAGTTCATATCCACTATTCTTTTCCTCAGAAAAACCAAATGAACTTTGATTTAGCGTGGACATATTAGCTCCACCAAGACCTATGTATAGGTTATTAGTTTCAGGATTAGCCATCATTAAATCTATTGCGAACTGATAAAGAACCGACTTAAATTTTTCACCAAAATTTTTTATTTTAGTGTTTCTGGGCACGGCTATGGTTCCAATAATAAAATCGCCTTCTCGTGTCATCCACAAATTAAAATGACCAACATATTTTCCTTGATTATAAATCTTAATAGATGTTGCTTTGTCTGTCATGTATTCCGCCGCAGGGTAATTCCCTCCGAACCCGCCAACAAAGTCGCAAAAATTAGGTACGCAACTTAACAAAAATGGAAGACCTGAAGCATATTCCGTTGATGTAACTGGCCTTAGCTCTAGCCCGTTAACTTTACATGAAGGCAGGGAGAAAGAAACTTTTTTCTCACCAAAAATTCTGGTAAGTTCCCTGGCAAGTATTATTGAGCGTCTTTTATCATATTCATACAGGTCATTTTGACCTTGTGCATTTTTTGCAAGATCTTTGAATGCATATTTGATATCAACATTAAACACATCATTATATTGAGATAACTCTGTGCGCATCCATTTTGTCAAAGGGCGTACTTTTTTAGATAACAATTCCTCTTCAGCTTCAGGGGTAATATCCTGCTCGCTAAATATACGAATCGTTGAGATAAGGTTTTGCACTAATAATTGATATTTAGGGAGGTTCGTGCTTACATCCTCAAGTTCTTCGACGACATCCTCATGACTAAAGCTCGTTGTATTTTCATTTAGGGGGCTGTTTATTTGGGTTGACTTGTTTTTCTTTGTTGCATACATAACATACTTCCTGCCATTGTGTTAATATTTATAATTAATTACTGCCTATAATATTCACCTTTGAGGCTTACTAATAGCAAGCGCTGACGAATCATTGGCCACTGTCTGTTTCCAAAACGTATTGAACTATGGCTCGCTACAACCTATCCGATGTCATTCAGTCCACAGGTATTTCTCGTGATCCGGACCTTTCACTTCTTCGATATAGTTGAAGCTGCGCACCGGCACCGTATCCGGGCCGTACGGCAGACGACCCAGCACGCGTGGCATCACCAGGCCGAGGTAGCGGGAATCATCGGTATCGCGGAAGGATTTCCACTTGATGTATTCGGCGCGGTCGAAGTAGTTGCCGATATCCTTGATAGCAGCCACATCCTCCATCGAATTTTTCAGGAAGAATTTCGGGCCAGCGGAGCCGATAAACGGCATATGGGCAGCGGCAGACACTTTCGAAATGTTGCGCATCAGCGCCACGTCCTGCGCGGAAGCATCGAATTCGTACGCTGAAATCACGGCGGCAATGGGTTCACCACCAGGCTGATCGTACTCATTTACATACGTATGCCAGTAAAGACCCGTCTGGATAATTTCCGGCGCGTCCTCAAAATCCTGACGCAGGTCGTCTTTGGAGATATCGAGAATTTCAGTCTTCACGTTCTGACGGTAGTCAGTGTTGTCCACCAGATGCTTCAGACCACGCCACAGGGACTCTACCGCCTGGAACTGCTCGTGATGCATCACCGCATCCAACTGGCAGCTGATTTGATAGTCGAGTTCAGCGATGTGGTGGTCAATTAAGGTTTTGTCGAGCTTCTCCACCTTCTGACCTGACTGGCGCAGACGCTCCAGAAACACCTGCACGCCCGCCGTAATGCGTTCGTTAGTGCCGGCTTCAGCCATCGCAGCTTCATCCTGCCAGACGCTCAGGTCACTCAGGCTGGAAGCCGGTTTCAGGTTGATTTTTTCAAACAGGGAGGCATACACCCCTTCTGAAGCGGAACGTTCCCGGAGGAGGGTCTCACCCGCGGGTACAGCAGTATCATTCTGTACAGACATCAGCATTTTCCTTAAATTTTTCCGTCAGGCTTTCGGGGCGAGGGCCGCGAGTTCACTACGCAGTTCATTGCTCAGTGTCGGGTCGCGTAATATGACTTCCAGCTCCCGGCGGAAGGTGGCGTTGTCCAGCAGATTCGACTTGAGGTCACGCAGCAGGCTGCGCATGGCGAGCATGGCTTTTAACTGGGGGATCTGGCGGGCAACCTGCTCCGGCTCAAAATCTTTCATGTCCTTAAAGCTGAGACGGATATTCTCTTCACTGCCGTCACCGGCAAGGGTGTTTTCAACGGAGAGATTAACGGACGGGGAGAGTTCGGATAACACGCTATTCAGGTTGTTTTTGTTGACGTTGATTTTGTCGCGCTCAGACAGAGGACGGTTTTCCTGACCATTGCTGAAATCACCGGTCACCAGCAATTTCAGCGGCAGTTCAACTTTTTTTTGTGCCCCACCGGTGTGCAGGGATAATTTTAAATTAATTCGGGCTTTGGGGATTTCTTCCTGATATGACGACATAGCAACACTCCATTTGCCGTGGGTGAAATATTTAAGGCGTAAACCGTATCAACGGAAACAGACATGCACGGCAACGCCGCCATCACCACAGCCATAAATAAAAAGGGATAAAACAAGGAATTACGCAGAAAATCCTACACCTGTAACGGATACTCACAAGAGGGAGGTAAATCATAAATGTAAAAATAGGTGAACGAAATATCGGAAAATACAGATCCATCTGAAACAAAATATGTGCGAAGAAAACGCTCCGGAAGCTGATTATCACCCAATTTAACCATTAAAACATGTTAATGCTTCCTGCTTGTTTTCCACAAAAAAGTATTTCACTTAAGTTACAATTGCCGGTTAAATATTACTCGTTTCATTATCATTTTCTCAGTGTGTGAATCTAACATTCTCATCAACCAACAATCGTTGCAAATAATTCAATAAAATACATTCAGTATATATATTATTTACACCCATCATTGTTAAATCAGAAAATCGTTATTTTATCCCCGCTTAATTATTTAAGATTAAGAAATCACCCTGGCATTATTTCGTTCTTTCCTGATTATTTCCGCATATGTAAACTATCATGCAAAAAACTATTTATCTCATGTTAAGCATTCACAACATCAATATTCATATCGTATTTATTGATTGAATGGCGAAATAGGTCGAATTCCAAATATTGATCTATGAAGCGGTCTGACTTTTCAAGCCCATCCCCGCCAATATCGTTGAATATATTCTCTAAGCCAGAAAGGTTATCGATGAGTTCTGTCTTCGTATTGCCGTCGTCGTTGTCTATGCCCCCCTGTCGCGAAGTCAGAAAACTTGCCTGGCTGCGCAACAGTTTCACCATCGCGATGTCGCTCCCGCGTTTCCACCACTGGCACCGTTGCGGTAATCAGTTGCTGAAATTCTGACTACACTGTTTGTTCATTATATTCGGCACTATTCAACAAACTCTGGACTGGGCTTATGACAAAGCGGTCAACAGTCGCGTCCCCGGTCTCGACAGGGAATCGCATACCGTGAATAAGATGATTGTTTTATGGCACCGGTGTTAAGCGATCTTCTTCGTTGGCAGGATGCGCAAAGCAGAAGATCGCTTACTGTGAATGGCACAATGATGCGGGATAGTGACAGAAAAAAGGAGTTATTTTTTTAGCGCAATAGTCGTCAGCCCGGTAGATATCCAGCCGAAATCACTTAATAACAATAACGCCTCGTCGATATCCTTCATGTGATTAAACGGCAGATAGACAAACTTTTGTTTATCATGCCCCCTCCTCACTTTCAGCCTAAGCAAAATAGAAGGGTAGTTCCGCGTGGGTTGTTAGCGGTAAGTGATGTCTATAATCAGTATATCCATGATAGATGCCTGGCAATCTCATTCTTTAGTTGTCATAAACAGGGATGCGGTAATTAAAAATAGATGTTTAGATCGCCTGAAAACGCGGAGTACACCTTTCTTTATCCACTGACCTGAAATAAAAAGCCGGAGATATCCTCCGGCCTTTTCAGTGCTTTTCACGAGATGGCTCACCCCTTCAGCACAATCAGCGGTTCAATATCGCTCTCTTTTTTGATCACCAGAGATTCGTCGCCACGCAGACAGGTGCCGCCGTAGTTTCCGCCGACGGTAAAAGTGCACACCTGAATATACTTGCCGGCAACGTTTGGCAGACACCACAGTTGCTGATAAATGTTTTTCTGCTCGGCAAATTTACCGCTGGTTTTATCCAGCAACTCTTCCTGATGGCTGACCAGGTCGATATTGCTACCACAGCGACCAGCAATGGGTTTCACCGCATACCCGGTCTTCGCCAGTTCATCATTGACGACGAAATCGGTATCCAGCAGGTAACGGTGATGCGGGAAGAGTTGCCACAGGATCGGCAGAATGGCTTTGTTACCCGGGATCACCGTCCACAGCGGCTCAAAGACCAGCACTTCCGGGCGCAGCAGCACATCAATCAACCGAACGTCCTGATGAGTATGTCCGGTACGAATCGGCACGGCGGCATATTCGGTTTCGCTGACTTCACGCACCTGCTCAATCGCCGTTTCCCAGGCCCAGGTTTTCCAGACGCAGTTCACCAGCCGTCCGTCACCGTCAATCAACTGACCGGCATCGTCCCAGCGCAGTTCATCCAGCCCACGCAGGATCTTACTTTCAAACCCGGCCTGATGCAGCGCCTGCTGCATAAACTGGGCGTGGTAGTTCTCCTCAATATCCTTATCCTGCATGATGTGCACAAAAGGACGCGCATGGCTGTGTTTCCAGGCTCCTGCCAGCTCGTTAATCAACCCTTCTGCCGGGTTGTGTCCCTGCCCTTTATAGCCCTGTTCTGCCCAGCGTTCGAGGATCAGTCCCGCCTCGGTATGACACGATGCGGAATCGGCGTTGTATTCGTACACCTTCAACCCACGCTCATCCATACAGAAATCCATACGACCGGTGATCATATGGTGGCGACGTCGCTGCCAGGAGAGACGCAAACGCGGCCAGAGGATTTTGGGAATGTCGAACAGCGCCAGCAGGTTGTCGTCTTTCAGTACCTTGTCCGTGGCGTGCAGATACATCAAATGCAGCTCGTTGGTCGCTTTGATCAACTCCTGCTCGGCGCTCTCGGTAATCGTGAAATACTGGTACGGATCCTGATTGATCACGTGACCGTTCGCCTTCACATACGCTTTTTGCAACGGATCCTGTTCGTCCAGCCACTTGCCGTCAAACTGGCCTTTTTCTTCCACTCTTGCTGCGCCAATCCTCAGCGAATCATTGGCAATCTCCGGCTGGGGCAAACTATGCTCAGTATCGTCGGTCTGGATCATCCAGCCCAGAATGGTGGTGTCGTCAAAGGTATCTTTCAGGGTATAGCGGCCATTTTCCACCCCCATTTCCAGCTCACGCGTCCACTGCTGTCCGGGAGGAAGCGGGGTGTGAATGACGTTCTGCTCGGCAATGCGGATTTTGTTGTCCAGCAACTGAGTGATGATCGCGACGTGGCCGGTGTCTTTAAATTCACCGCCTTTCTGCCAGATGAGCAACGCCCCGGCGACCGGTGCGCGGGGCGATCCGTTCGGAAACGCCTGCAACGGCAAAATGTTGTCGTTCACCACTTCGCGCAGGAAACGCAGCGAGAAGATCTCCCACGCCATGCCGACATCGGTGAACACCGCACCATAATTCAGGAAGAGGAAACGGCGCGCGAATTCGACGCACTGCCATTTATGGCCCATATATTCATTGTCGATATAGCTGCGGAATGCAGCATCATCGTCATAGTCCCGTGGGTCGAGGGAGCTGTAATCTGAAGAGTAGATCGCTACACCACCGGGGGCATAGCCCAATAATGTCCCGAACGGGGCATCCTGACTGGTCGTTCCTTTGCTCATGCACCTTACCTCAAAACTATACAGCTGAGCAGCTTCTGCTTGCCTGCTCTACACCGCCGACCATCATACACCTCAACGCAGCGGGAGCGCGTGCAACAACAAAAAATAGGCAGGCGTAAATGTGCCGATCTGTTAAAGGTACGGATGGCGACCTGCTACACTGCTTCAACACAACCACTCAGAAGGCAGATCAACATGTCAGATAACACTTATCAGCCCGCGAAAGTCTGGACGTGGGAAAAATCCAACGGCGGTGCGTTCGCTAACATCAACCGTCCGATCTCCGGCCCGACGCACGACAAAACGCTGCCCGTCGGTAAGCATCCGCTTCAGCTTTATTCGCTGGGCACACCGAACGGCCAGAAAGTCACCATCATGCTGGAAGAACTGCTGGCACAGGGAGTGAGTGGCGCGGAGTACGACGCGTGGCTGATTCGCATTGGTGATGGCGATCAGTTCTCCAGCGGCTTTGTGGAGGTTAACCCGAACTCGAAGATCCCGGCATTGCGCGATCATTCGCAGAATCCGCCGGTGCGCGTGTTTGAGTCGGGATCGATCCTGCTGTATCTGGCGGAAAAGTTTGGCTATTTCCTGCCGCAGGATTTGGCGAAACGCACCGAAACCCTGAACTGGCTGTTCTGGCTCCAGGGCGCAGCGCCCTTCCTCGGCGGCGGTTTCGGTCACTTCTATCACTATGCACCAGTGAAGATTGAGTACGCGATCAACCGCTTTACGATGGAAGCCAAACGTCTGCTGGACGTGCTGGATAAACAACTGGCGAATAACGCTTACGTGGCGGGCGATGAGTACACCATTGCCGATATGGCCATCTGGCCGTGGTTTGGCAACGTGGTGTTGGGCAACGTGTACGACGCGGCAGAATTCCTTGACGCGGGCAGCTATAAAAATGTGCAACGCTGGGCGAAAGCGGTCGCTGAACGTCCGGCGGTCAAACGCGGGCGGATTGTGAATCGCACCAACGGACCGTTGAATGAGCAGCTTCATGAGCGTCATGACGCCAGTGATTTCGACACAAACACCGAAGATAAACGCCATCCGGCATAATGCTGCCTGATGGCACTATGCTTATCCGGCCTACTCTACGCCAATCGTAGGCCGGATAAGACGTTTACGTCGCCATCCGACTGGATGTTTGCCTGATGGCGTCCTCTGAGAGTCAGGTGAATCCATGCTGACAGAGAATTAACCCCGCCTGCGGCGACAGCAGAAAATCGGCGAACGGCTTTCCCTTTTCGCTCAGACAGGCAAATCCATATTCCGCAACCGGATTGTAAGGCTCCGGAATATCCACCACCGTCAGCGTCTCAATCAGTCGCAGTCTGGGCGCATAGCTGGCATACCCGATAAAGATATCGGTGTAATCCTTGTTGATTAACCACTCCGCCGCCAGACTTCCCGCCGGAAGCGGTAAGGTATCCCTGCCGCCGACCAACGCCACGGCCCGTTTCCGGGCGCGTGCACCTGCATCGCCCATTCGTGAAAAGAGCTGCTGAGTGTAATCCCCGGACGGATCGCACCCCGCCGTTGAGGTGCCAATCCGCAGGTCCGGACGCGTTAACAGCGATAGCCAGTCATCGTCTTCTCGCACCGCATCCGCCCGCACGGTGAGACACAGGCGGTTGCTCGCAAAGGGAGCCACTGACTGTGCACGACCGGCATCCAGCAGCGCTTGCGGATGCGCCATATTCGCCGATGCAAAAAAGTCGCAGGGTTCGCCCGCTTCAATCCGTTCACGCAGCAATCCCGCCGGACCAAAATCACAGAACACATCCTTTCCCTGATAACAGGCCATCAGCGACTGCCATACCGCACGCAGACTGCCCGCTGCGAGGATATGCATCAGTCAACGCCCTGATAGTCGGTGCGATAAAAACGCTGATACCAGTCATTCGCTACACTGCGCATATCAATGTCCGTAAATTTCTGCGGGTACAGCTTTTTCGCCATCCACAGCTCGCCAATCCCCATCGCTTCCGGCATCGGATAGCCCCAGGCCTTCGCGTAATCAGGCATCAGGTAAACACGATGATTTTTCACCGCATCAATCACCTGCCACTGCGGGCTTTGCAGGATCTCATCAACCACTTTTGGATAGCGATCCTGCACAAAAATAACCTGCGGGTTCCAGGCAATCACCTGTTCCATCGCCACCGGCTTGAAGCCCTTAACGGTTGAGGCTGCAACGTTCAGTGCCCCGGCGTGCGCCATCATCAGGCCGGTATATTTGCCTGAACCGTAGGTAGTCAGATCCGGGTTGGCCATATAGGCGCGAACGCGTTGATCTTCAGGGATTGCCTGCAGACGATCGCTCACCAGCTTGCGTCCCTTATCGGTGGCGTCGATCAGCGCTTTCGCCTCTTGCGGTTTATTAACAATATCACCGATAAGCGTGATCCCTTCCCGCAAGCCCCGATCGTAGGCTTGTTCCTCATCCGCCATGGTCGGGTTCATTTTGGCCTGTTCCCCTGCCGCGTCATGGCGCAGAGAGATCGCAACCACCGGAATGCCGAGGCTGCTGATTTTGTCGATCATCTCCTGCGGCGCGTAGTTTGTGACAAACACCACCTGCGGGCGCAGCGCCACCAGCTGTTCCGGATCAACGTGGGTTAAATCACCCAGCGCGGTTTTTTGGGCCAGCTCCGGCACCAGTCGCGCGTAGCCATCACCCAATTGCTGCTTCCAGTTCGCCATCACGCCAACTATTTTATCGGTCGCATGCATCTGCACCAACAGGTTGAGCGTCTGATGCTGAAGCACCACTACGCGATCCACCTTGTCTGGCACGGAGACCTGGCGGCCAATTTGATCGGTAAAAGTACGGTCGGCTTGCGCCATGAAGGGGAGAGAAAAAAGCAACGCCAGCAGGGAGAGCTGGCGTAAGAATTTAAACATGAGTGTATCCTCGCATTCGATGTATAATTAAGTATACAGCGATGCGAGAACACTTAACAGATTGTCATCTGGAGTTATCAGGCGCTGGTCACGTCGTACTCCATACGGCGTAGCGCATCCAGCGTGGCTTTGGCTTCTTCTTCATCGATGATGCTCATCGCAAACCCCACATGCACTAACACCCACTGCCCGACCAGTTGTGCAGGGCTGTCTTCGCAGATCAACGCAATATTCACATCACGCTTGATGCCACACACTTCCACCTGCGCAAGCTGGTGAATATCTTCACCGACGGCCAGAACCTGGCCCGGAACGCCTATACACATATCTGACTCCGCCCCATGTCACATCATGGGTTATTCAACTTCAATACTTTTCACTTTCAGCGAATCGCCGGTATCAACGCGCAGTCGGTCGCCATGACAACGCGGACATTGCGCATCGTGCTGGGTGATTTCAACCGCCTGGCTGCAATCCCAGCACCATGCCTGCGCCGGTTTGTAGTCGATGTGCAATTCACAGCCCTGCGCCACCGTCCCCTGGCAGACAATGTCAAAACTAAAACGTACCGCGCTCTCTTCGACACAGGACAGCGCGCCAATCTCCAGCCACACGCCGGTGACGCGCTTTACGCCATGCTGCTCAGCCTGCTGTTGAATGATTTCAACCGCACTCTGGCAAAGAGACAGCTCATGCATTCTGCAAACCCCGACGCCCGAACAGCAACGCGCGACGGCTTGTCTGCGGCGCATCCGGATCGCTGACCGGCAGCGATAGCAGCATGCGCGCGCAGTCATCGGCCAGACGCACGCCCTCTTGCGCCGACAGGCTGTGATTGAGCGGCGACATCAGGGAACAGGAAAGGTATTGTGATACGCCATCCAGTTCGCCCACCGTGAACGTCATCGTGCCATACGGCAGACGCAACCCGAGCTTTTCACTGACTTTACGCACCGGCCAGAGCTGGTCTGGCCCTGGGAAAATCAGCGCGCTCAGCATCCACGGCGTAATCACGCATCCCGTCCACTGCCCTTCAAACAGCGTAAAGTCAGAGACATACACTGGCATATCAGGATGCAGGAAGGACAGATCGTGCATTGAACGCTGCGCAATCGCTTCAAACGCAGCCTGAACCTGTGCTTTCGGAGCAGTCTGGAACCCGGAAATCTCCTCAGACATGCGTCGCCTCCCGTGGGATCGCTTCAACGCCCGACTCACGCAGCGCAGCCAGAACCTGCGCAAGCGCAGGTTCAATCATCGCTTCAACCGTTGGCGTTAAACCAATATTCGGCTCCAGCGATTCCGGAATGACGCCAATCAGCGTCAGTTTTTTCGGAAACTCGCCGGTAAAGCGAAGGGCCGACAGAACGTCGGCCAGGCCCAGTTGATGCGGGGAGATTTTGTTGGTAAACAGCGCCGGCACTTCATCATCCCGCAGGATCATCAGCGTACCCGGGGCGTTTTTTCTCGAGACAATGGCGTCCGCGATGATCAGATGATCCCGGTTCGCCATGTCGCCGAGCAACTCCATACCCGCCGTACCGCCATCGAGGATTTCAACGAAATCCGGCAATTCGTATCGCTGCTCTAAGGCTTCAACGATACGAACGCCGATGGCTTCATCGGTCAGCAAAATATTACCGACCCCTAAGACTAAAATCCGCATTACAGAACCTTCACAGAGACAACTTCGTTCCCGTCAGCGTCAACAACGTGCACCGCACACGCCATACAAGGGTCGAAGGAGTGAATAGTACGTACCACTTCCAGCGGTTTTTCCGGATCGGCAATCGGCGTACCGACCAGCGACTGTTCGTACGGACCGACGTCATCGTTGAAGTTACGCGGACCGGAGTTCCAGGTTGACGGTACTACCGCCTGGTAGTTGCTGATAATGCCGTCTTTAATCACCATCCAGTGAGAGAGCATCCCGCGCGGCGCTTCAAGGAATCCAACGCCTTTGAATTCACCCGTTGCCGGAATATTCGGTTTCACGAACGTGGTGTGATCACCTTTGCCGATATTGGCAATCAGTGCACTGTACTGATTCTGCAGGATACCCTGCAGTTCACAGCAGTGAACGGTACGCCCAATAATGCGACCCAGCGTAGAGTGCAACTGCGCCACTTCCAGCGTTTTGCCCGTCAGCTTCTGATAAATCGCAATGATTTCATTCAGTTTCGCCTTCGTGGCCTCTCGTCCGGACGCCAGTTTAACCAGCATGTTCGCCAGCGGACCCACTTCGACGGTTTTACCGTAGAAGGTCGGGGATTTCACCCATGAATATTTGCCATCATCCGACCAGCCGTTATATTCCGGAATGGTCGTCCCTTCCCACGGTGCCTGCGGATCTTCGTCTTTATACCAGGCGTGTTTGGCGCTCTCCTGGATCCCTTTGATCAGGTATTCGTCGGAGTGAGAGGAGATCGGGCGATAGCTCGACAGATCCGCATTTTCGATATAGCCACCCGGGAACAGGAAGCTGCCGTTCTTACCGTCAGTCGGGAATTCCGGCGCAGCCAGATAGTTGACCGCCCCTTTACCATGCTCCAGCCAGTCCGGATAAAACGCCGCGATCACCGCGGTATCCACCTTGTAAACCTGTTCAACAAAGTCGCTCAGTTTGTCGATGAAGGACTTGATGTACATCAGGCGTTCCAGGTTCAGTACGCCCAGGCCATCGAGGTTGATCGGGTTGGCAACACCACCCACCGCAAGGTTCTGGATGTGCGGCGTTTTACCGCCCAGCAGCGCCACCACACGGTTAGCATCACGCTGACATTCCAGCGCCTGCAGATAGTGAGCTACCGCAATCAGGTTCACTTCCGGCGGCAGTTTCATCGCCGGGTGTCCCCAGTAACCGTTGGCGAAAATCCCCAACTGGCCGCTGGCAACCAGGTCTTTGATCTTGTTCTGAACCTTCGTGAACTCTTCCGCGCTGTTCAGATGCCAGGTCGACACGCCGTTCAGCATCGCTGACGCTTTTGCCGGATCGGCTTTCAGCGCCGAGGTGATATCCACCCAGTCCAGCGCCGAGAGCTGATAGAAGTGAACGATATGGTCATGGGTCGTATGCGCCGACAGAATGATGTTACGGATATACTGGGCGTTGACCGGAACGTCAATGTTCAGCGCGCTTTCTGCCGCACGAACGGAAGCGATCGCATGCGTGGTCGTACAAACACCACAAATACGCTGCACAATCATCCACGCGTCACGCGGATCGCGATTCTTCACGATCTCTTCCATACCGCGCCACATGGTGCCGGAAGCCCATGCTTTTGAAACAACGCCGTTTTCGATTTCGCAATCGATACGTAAGTGCCCCTCAATACGGGTTACGGGATCAATAGTAATTCTCTGGCTCATGCTTTGCTCGCCTCATGACGATTGTGATCGTTTTGTTTTAAAGGAGGAAGTATCGGCAGTAGACGAATGAGTACGATATAAGCGCAAATCTCAATAGCCACAAAACCAATAGAAATCAACAGTTCTTCCCAAGTCGGGAAGTAGTGGTAGCCACCGCCTGGATTGAATGCCACCAGCGAATAGGACAGACGCCAAGCAGCACAACCCAGCAGCGCACTGAGCGCAGACAGGTACAGCATACGAGAGTCAAAACGCCACTTCGCAACGCGTAGCACCACTATCGGGAAGACCATCAGCACGACTTCAAGCCAGAACATTGCTGAGTAGAAATCGCCTGCAAAGGCATACGACAGCTTGTCCCGGTAAATCAGCTCACCAAAGCGCAGCACGACAAAGATCGCCAGCATCACGCTGATGGTGTTCGTCAACTTGATGAACAGGTTCTTCTCATCCGGACCGTTTCCTTTCAGACCCGCCTGAACCAGCGAGCCTTCAAAGATGACGATCGAGAAGCCCATAATAAAGGCGGTCAACACCGAGAACAGCGGCAACATTTCATAGCTTTGCCACAGCGGATGCACCTTGTAACCTGCCGAGATCATCAGCGAGCCCATTGAGGACTGGTGCATAGTTGGCAGCAGCGCACCGAGGGCGATGATGAAGAACATCAGCTTGTTCAGGCGTTTCAGCGACACCTTCCAGCCCAGACGTTCAAACAGCGCAGGGGCAAACTCCAGCGCCATCACCCCAATGTAGATGGTCATACAGACCGCCGTCTCGAACAGCACCGAGTTCACGTTGAAGTGACCCGGAATGTAGAAGTACGGCAGGTTCCAGTAACGACCCACATCAATGGTGATCGACAAGCCACCCAGAGAATAACCAAACAGACTCGCCAACAGCGCCGGACGCACCAGCGGATGGTATTGTCCCCGGTTGAAGACATACACCGCCCACGCCAGCGCCCAACCGCCACAGGCAAAGCCGGTGCCGATTAACAGGTCAAAGGCAATCCAGACGCCCCACGGGAAACCGCCGTTCAGATCGGAGACAGACCCCAATCCAAATACCAGACGCTTCACGATCAGGAGCATACAGAGGATGATTAACGGCCCGAAGATGATGACCGGTTTGCTGATAATTTTGCCGCCCAGCGGTTTAGGATCATGACTCATGATCGTCTCCTCCGTCGTGATGGTCGTTTTTGGTATTACGACGAACCAGCACGGTCAAGCCCGCCAGCACGGCCAGTGGTAGCATCATGCCTTTATACAGGGTGTGTTGAACATGTTCGGAACGCGCGCCGGTTGAAATCTCATCCAGCTTCGGCAGATCCAGATTCTCGTAAGGCACCCCGGTCAGTACCAGCACCTGAGTCCCACCGCCCTCTTTTTCACCGTAAAGATGCGGATAGTACTTCGGCACGGTATGCACGTAGGTATCACCTGCTTTCACCGTCTGGCGCGGATAGTGGTATTCGCTGCCAGGCTTCAGCGCCAGGCGTTTTTGCGCCTCGGCCATCAGCTCTTCACGGGTACCAAAAATGACCGCACCGGCAGGGCAAACCTCAACACAGCCCGGTAAACCGCCCTTATCGAGACGTTCCACACCTTTCTGGTTACACAGTTCACATTTGTGAAGCGCACCAAACGGGTTGTTGTAGTCATACTTCGGCACGTTGTACGGACAGGCAACCATGCAGTAACGGCAGCCAGTACAAACGTCTTTGTTGTAATGAACGATGCCGGTTTTCGGATCTTTTTTCAGCGCGGAAACCGGGCAGACAGAAACGCAGTTGGGATCGACGCAGTGCATACATTGTTTCTTGATGTATGCATAGCCGTTCTCTTCCTGATCTTTATTCACGCCCGTGCCGCTACGCCACACCTGAATGATGTTATTGGTATACGGCGACAGTTTGTCGTTGTTCGACCAGGTCTGCTCCCCTTCCGGGTTACGCATCGGGAAGTTGATATCCTGACACTTGGTCACACAGGCCTGACAGCCCACGCACAGCGTCGAGTCATACAACATGCCCAGAGAACCAGGGATGGGCGGGCGATTTTCTGCAGCCGCGTGGCTGATAGACGGCGCAGCGCCTAACAGCAACGCCCCGCCGGAGGCTGCTTTGATAAAGTTACGTCTGTTCACGGTTATTCTCCCCGTGAGTCAGCGTTATCTTTCTTTTGCTGACGCCCCAGTTCACGTACCGCCATCACGCTGACACCGGCCACCAGACCAACAACGCCGCCAAGCAACCCGATAGCGCCAGCAGAGATGTTGCCGCCCTCTTTTATGTTCACATCAGGTTTTTCGGAGCGAGGTGTCTGATTCTCCACATGAGCAAGTTGGTGAATGCCCTTATGGAAACCAACGCCTTCTTCGTTGCAGCCATAGCAAGGGTGACCAATCGCCACCGGCCATACGCCACCAACGTCGCAGAATTGCAGCGTGGAGCAGTTGCCCCAGGTTTCTGGTCCTTTACAACCGAGGTGGTAGAGGCACCAGCCTTCGCGGTGACCTTCATCGCCGAACTCTTTCGCAAAGCGACCGGCATCGAAGTGCGGGCGACGTTCGCAGTGTTCGTGAATCAGGCGACCATAGGCGAAGGTCGGACGGTTTTTCGCATCCAGTTTTGGCGGCTTGCCCCAGGTGATGATATGGGCAACGGTCGCCAGGAAGTTGTGCGGGTTCGGCGGACAGCCAGGAATGTTGATGATGGTTTTACCCGGCAGAACTTCCTGCAGGCCAACCGCGCCGGTCGGGTTCACGCCAGCAGCGGCGACGCCGCCCCACGCGGCACAGGAACCGATAGCGATAATGGCTGCCGCGCCTTCTGCCGCTTTGCGGATATGATCCACAATCGGCTCACCGGCAACCATGCAGTAAATACCGTTATCTTTTAAGGGGATGGAACCATCAACGACCAACACATACTGCCCTTTGTACTTCTCAAGTGCATTGTGTTTGTTCTCTTCAACCTGGTGGCCAAAGGCGGCGGAAAGCACCTCATGATATTCCAGAGAGATGGTCTCCAGAACGAGGTTTTCTACCGTGGGGTGGGTCGCGCGAAGGAGGGATTCGGTACAGCCCGTACATTCCTGAGCACCAATCCAGACAACCGGTGGGCGCTGCGGACGGGATACCGATTCAGCCATTTCGGCGGCGGCTTTGCTACTGAGCCCCATCGTGGCGGCGAGTGCTGCACAAAGCTTCATGAAATCACGGCGGTTAACGCCATGGGAATTAATGAGAGTGTTATCTCCAGTCATTTTATAGTTATTCCGTTACGAAGACCTGGCTCTTATTTTGCATCAATCGCAAAACCGTAACTGCGATCGGTGCGCCATTTACCACACTTTTGTTATGGTTATGTAGCCTATGATACTGCGAGGGAATACTAAAACGAAGGGAGTAGCGGCTAGTGTAATTAATTAAAGCAAGATAATACCCCCTTTGGATCAACCTTCGAGTCGATAGCCAGCCATAAAAAAGCGAATTGTGGTGCTGGACTGATTTTCCCGAAAGAAGTCCATCACCATCTCTTTATCCAACCCGTAGCGACGCGTCAGGATCCCCGCTTCCCAGGCGCTAAGTTGCCTGTCGCCAGTTTTTTCAAACATGCGATGCGAGAATCCCAATACAAATCCGCGTTTATAATCCGAACAAAAATTCGCCACATTGCGGGCGCTGTCAGCCTGCGTGGCGCTTAATCCGGCCATCAGGCCCTTGCCAAAATGATTATTCATGACCCCTCCCCAATCGCTATATAATAAATTATATAGCGATCTTTTAAGCAAAGGCCAGAGGGTTCTGCGACTTTTTTACTGTCCCTTAGAATGCCACCCACTCATCGCCTGGCGCTGCGGATGCCGGGCGTCGCTGACCCGCAGGGGCTGCACTTTTGGCGGGGAGATTGGGCGTGTCATTTTGCGATAACCGGAACTGCTGCACAGAACGTTGTAACTCTTCCGTTTGTCTCTCCAGCGCAGCGGCAGCCGCGGAAACCTGTTCCACCAGTGCGGCGTTTTGCTGCGTGACACCATCCATCTGGGTAATCGCGACCCCGACCTGCGAAATCCCTTTGCTCTGCTCTTCAGACGCCGAGGCAATTTGTTTCATGATGGTATCGACCTCCGTCACGCCGCGCAGGATCGCTTCCATCGTCGAACCGGTATCCTTCACCAGCACGGCACCGTGGTCGACGCGCCGAACAGATTCGGCAATCAGCGTTTCAATCTCTTTTGCTGCGTTCGCGCTACGACTCGCCAGATTACGCACCTCACCGGCGACGACGGCAAACCCTCGCCCTTGTTCACCCGCACGCGCCGCTTCGACCGCAGCGTTCAATGCAAGAATGTTGGTCTGGAAGGCAATGCTATTGATGACGGTCGTGATTTCCGCAATCTGCTTCGAGCTGGCGGAAATACCGTCCATGGTCTCGACCACTTCGGACACCAGCGAGCCGCCTTTCCCTGCCGTGCGTGATGCCGCATCCGCCAATTGGCTGGCCTGACGGGCGTTATCCGCATTCAGTTTCACCGTAGCGGTGAGTTGTTCCATGCTGGCAGCGGTCTCCTCCAGCGCCGCAGCCTGCTCTTCCGTTCGCGATGAAAGATCGTTATTACCGCTGGAGATTTCAGTGGCGCCACGCCAGATATTGTCACTGCCGGAACGGATCGTGTTTACCGCGTCGCGCAGGCTGTCCTGCATCGCGCGTAATAAAGGCACCAGTTGACCGACGCAGTTGCGACCAATATCGTCAATCGGCTGGCTGAGATCGCCCTGAGCAATCTGACGAAACTGTTGGCGGATCCGCGCCAGCGGTTTCACCAGCATGGCCACCAGATAACGATCGGTGAAGAAGAGGATCGCGATGCCGAGGATCACCGCACCGATGATCAGCGTACGGATGATCGACGTTTTGCCATCCACCATCACGCGGGTTTGATCGAGCATGACGCCGGCGGCTTTATTAAAGCGTTCCGCACTGGCACCAAATGCCCGGCTCAATACCGGCGTCACCTTGTTTGCCTGCTCGCTCCAGGCGCTCTGAGTACCCTGCTGCGCCAGTTGCATTTGCGGCGTGACGCCTTTGTCGAGCAGATCCTGCCAGCTTGCCAGTACGGCGGCGGAGACATCGGGATCCATCGGACCCGGCGAAAGGGTTTTCATCTCTTGCAGGTTTTTGCTCATGTTATCCAGCGCCTGCTGTACGGGAGCGAAATCCGGCGTACCGCCGCTGGCTTTCAGTTCCATCGCGCGACTGAGTCGGGTAACAAAGCGGAAATACTGATCGTTGCCCTGGCTGAGCACCGTCATCTGGCGAACAAGATGGCGATCGACTTCGTTGCCTTCTGACACTTTTGACAGCGCGTGAACGCTATATAATCCCACTCCTGACCAGAGAAGACAAAAGACGCCCAGTATTGTCAGCATGACAAGACGAATGGTGAAATTTTGCAAAAGTCGCATAGATATATCCTTGCCATATTAAAGGGATTCGCCACCTGGCGAGACTCACCTTCGTTATCGGCAAAGAATGAAGAATATATACTTACTTTTAGTTTTTTTACTCTCGCAAACAATATCCCTGGTCGCTGTACTCATATAAAAAATAATGAAAAATGCCGACAGTATTAATCAATCCTTTATTTTCCTTTTTTTTATCATAAATATTTATCAAACCATTCCAGTGTCCGCTTCCACGCTAATTCGGCGGCAGCTTCGTCATAACGCGGCGTGGAATCATTATGAAATCCGTGGTTTACACCGGGATAGATCCAGGCTTTATAGACCTTATTGTTGGCCTGCAGCGCGGCTTCATACGCCGGCCAGCCTTCATTGATATTTTTATCCAGTTCCGCGTAATGCAGCAGTAGCGGCGCTTTTATCTTCGGTACATCCGCAGCGGCAGGCTGGCGGCCATAAAACGGCACCGCGCAGTCCAGTTCCGGATAGGCCACGGCCGCAGCATTCGAGACTCCGCCACCGTAACAAAATCCGGTGATCCCCACTTTCCCGCTGGCGTCCGGGTGTTGTTTCATAAACTCGACGGCAGCGAAAACGTCATTCATCAGCTTTGTCGGATCCACTTTCTGCTGCAACACTTTCCCTTCTTCATCGTTGCCAGGATAGCCACCCACCGAGCTTAAACCGTCGGGCGCCAGCGCAATGTAGCCCGCTTTCGCTACCCGCCTTGCGACATCTTCAATATAGGGATTCAGCCCCCGGTTCTCATGCACCACCACCACGGCGGGCACTTTGCCCGTTGCGTTGGCCGGTTTCACCAGATAGCCGCGCACGCTGCCATGGCCGCTTGGCGACGGATAGTGAATATACTCCGGCAAAATATCAGGATCGGTAAATTTCACCTGTTCCGCCAGCGCGTAGTTGGGCTTGAGCATATTGAACAGCGCCAGCGCCGTCACCCCGCCAACGGCGTACTTTGCCGCGAGATTGAGGAACTCCCGTTTCGAGATTTTCCCGTGTGCGTAGTAGTCATAATAATCGAGTAATTCTTGCGGAAAATCTTTGGCTGTCAGACGCGTCATCGCATATCTCCGGGATTTGTGATTTTATAAGCATAGAATGAAAACGCTGTTTCGAAAATTCATCACAAGAAAGGAGACATCATGTCCTGGAACGCCTCACCTGACCGCTATGAGAATATGCAGTACCGCTACTGCGGTAAAAGCGGCCTCCGACTGCCTGCGCTATCACTCGGTCTGTGGCACAGCTTCGGTCACGTTCAAGCCCTCGACTCGCAGCGCACGCTGCTGCGAAAAGCCTTTGATTTAGGCATCACCCACTTTGACTTAGCCAACAACTACGGGCCGCCTCCGGGCAGTGCGGAAGAAAATTTTGGTCGTCTGCTGCGCGAAGACTTTGCCCAGTATCGTGACGAACTGATTATTTCGACTAAAGCCGGTTACGACATGTGGCCAGGTCCTTATGGCTCCGGCGGCTCGCGTAAGTATCTGCTCGCCAGTCTTGATCAGAGCCTGAAGCGGATGGGCGTAGATTACGTCGATATTTTCTATTCTCACCGCGTGGATGAGAACACGCCGATGGAAGAGACGGCCTCCGCGCTGGCTCACGCCGTACAAAGCGGGAAAGCGCTGTATGTCGGCATTTCGTCTTACTCGCCGGAGCGGACGCAAAAAATGGCTGAGCTTTTGCGCGAGTGGAAGATCCCGCTGCTGATCCATCAGCCGTCTTACAACCTGCTGAATCGCTGGGTGGATAAAAGCGGTTTACTGGATACGTTGAAAGCCAACGGCGTGGGCTGCATCGCCTTTACGCCACTGGCGCAGGGATTGCTCACCGGGAAGTATTTGAACGGCATCCCGGACGGTTCTCGTATGCAGCGCGAAGGGAAGAAAGTGCGGGGTCTGACCGAGAATATGCTGACGGAAGCTAACCTCAGCAGCCTGCGTCTACTTAATGAGATGGCGCAACAGCGCGGTCAGTCAATGGCACAAATGGCGCTAAGTTGGCTGCTGAAAGACGATCGCGTCACTTCCGTGCTGATTGGCGCAAGCCGCCCGGAGCAACTGGAAGAAAACGTTCAGGCGTTGAAAAATCTGTCGTTCACCGCAGAAGAGCTGACACAGATTGATAAGCATGTCGCTGACGGCCAACTGAACCTCTGGCAGGCCTCGTCCGATAAGTAACGTTCAGCGCCGGGTAGCGACAACGGCTGCCCGGCCTGTTCTGTCAGTGCTTATGGCGGGTTAGCCTGTCGAGATAGCCCATCACAAACGCCGACAAGACGAAAGTGAGATGGATAATGACGTACCACATCAGCTTGTTATCCGGCACGTTCTTCGCATCCATAAATACACGCAACAGATGAATGGAAGAGATGGCCACAATTGAGGCCGCGACTTTGTTTTTCAGTGAGGTCGCATCCATCTTCCCCAGCCAGTTCAGCTTTTCCCGCCCCTCAGCGATATCGAGTTGCGAGACGAAATTCTCATAGCCGGAAAACATCACCATCACCAGCAGTCCCCCTACCAGGGTCATATCCACCAGCGACAGCAGCACCAGAATCAGGTCAGCTTCTGCCATCGAAAAGATATTGGGCAGAACGTGAAAAATTTCCTGAAAGAATTTCAGCGCCAGCGCGACCAGTGCCAGTGACAAACCAAAGTAGACCGGGGCCAGCAGCCAGCGAGACGCGTACATAACGTTTTCGAGAAAGCGTTCCATAAATTCCTGTGATGTAGCAAAAACCGGGCGACAGTATATCCCAACAGTGCAACATCAGATCAACATCCCCCTCAAACTTCGTCGGGATTGATCCACAGGCGCTGATACTCGGGCCACACCAGCGCCACCAGCGACGGATAGGCCTCGACGCTAAACTCCCGGAAGCACTGGCGTAAGTTCAGTACGTCGAGATCGGAATGGGGGACTTTTTCGCCGTTGAGGCAGCGCTTTTTTATCGTGTCGTAGTATTTATACACCGCTGAATTGAGATCGCTGCAACGTCGCTGGGCATCAAACAGTCCTGGGGTGTCATTCAGTTGCGCCATCGTCATGCGTTTTATGGTTGCGTGAAGGAAATCAATATATTCGTGATTGACGCGCCAGTACCATACCGGTGTAATAGCATTCATCAACGCGGAAAAATGGTCCTCCCCCTCTTCTTTGGTCAGCGGTATTGATTGAGTCGCAGAGGCCAGTTCTTCAGCGTTGCGCGGTTTATTAAACTCGCGCATTAATAAAAGCACGCCGCCGGTCAGCAATAGCAAGGTAATGACAGAATAAAAAATACTGTTCATAGAATGACTCCATTTTTTTTGATTCTAAAATTACCCCATGTTATTGTCAACGCGACCTGCCAAATAAAAACAACTATATTTTTGATATTAAAGGATATTGTGACATGCTTCCTGAGCACCTTGTCCCACCGCGTTTTCATCTGTCAGCCGCAGGTCAGGCGGGAAAATCAGCAGAAAATAATGATAATTTTACTCAGAGCAAAACAACCCTCAGCGATTATGAGGCCGATATCTTAATTAGCACAACCGCCACCGGGCAATCTAAAAATATTCTGCTCGAAGAACATGACCGTCATTTTAAAGAACGCCTTGAGCGGGTGGCGAAAATTGAGACTTTCGCTCGGGTTATTAATGCGTTACAGGCTGAAGGCGATATCGATGCCCAGACCTTAAGTAAAATAATCACTGAAATGACCACGCATATAAATGAAAACGGCAATGAAATTTGGCTTAATTTAATTACCCGTGAGAAAGACTCTCCCCTTTTCTATTCTCTGGACGACGAACAATGATTAAAGATGTTGAAGATAATAATGTCTATTTGGCTTTGGATGAGAATAAAAGCGATCAATTTATCTTAAAGCAGAATCTTGCCGCGCTCATTGCCAATAAAAATGCGGTCCTTGAAAGCGTGGCACAAGAAGTGACCTCTATTCCTGCGGCGTTGGTTCGTCTGAAATGGCAGAACCGGCGGGAAATTTACGCGCTTCAGGTGAAGGAAGAGATTTATGGCGCGGCGATCAACGCCATTATCAAACAGAACCCGGCGCTGGGCGACAAAATCATGGCGCGACTGGAGAGTACCTGGCAGCATTTGCTGGCTCGTGAGACCGCTACGCTACGCCTGACGCGCAAACTGGCCGAAGGAAATACCCGCACGATTACCATCACCACCGTTGCGCTCAATGAACGCCAGGTACAAACCCGGCGCGACGGGCAATAAAAAAACCGGGTCGCGATAACGCCTTACCCGGCTTTTCTTCTCATTGTGCCCGTAGCGACAACGATTATTTCGCTTTCGCAACCTCTTCGCCGACCAGACCTATCTTCAGATAACCCGCCTGATGCAGCGTGTCCATCACCTTCATCAGGGTTTCGTAGTCGACGGTTTTATCCGCACGGAAGAAGATCGTGGTGTCTTTCTTCCCTTCGGTCAGCGCGTTCAGTTCTGCCACCATGGTCTCGTCCGTCACCGGATCGTTACCAATAAACATGCTGTTGTCCGCTTTGACCGACAGATACACCGGTTTTTCCGGGCGCGGTTGCGGCGTACTGGAGGACGCAGGCAGATTGACCTTCACATCCACTGTCGCCAGCGGCGCAGCCACCATAAAGATGATCAGCAGTACCAGCATAACGTCGATAAACGGCGTCACGTTGATTTCATGCATTTCACCGTTATCGTCCAGATTTTCATTAAGACGCATTGCCATGAAACATTACCCTACACGTAATTTCTGCGCGGTACGCACCGGATGGGCAGATGCGCTTGCATCCAGATCCAGGTCGCGGCTTTGCAGTAACAGCACCTGTGCTGCCACATCGCCCAGCATCGCTTTAAGACCGCCAATCTGACGGGCAAAAATGTTATAGATAACCACAGCGGGGATGGCCGCAACCAGACCGATGGCCGTCGCCAGCAGTGCTTCTGCGATACCAGGTGCGACGACGGCGAGGTTAGTGGTCTGCGTTTGTGCAATCCCGATGAAGCTGTTCATAATGCCCCAGACCGTACCGAACAGACCGACAAACGGTGAAATCGCCCCGATGGTCGCCAGGTAACCATTTCCACGCCCCATATGACGTCCCGCCGCTGCAACGCGACGCTCCAGACGAAAACCGGTACGCTCTTTAATCCCTTCGTTGTCTTCACTGCCCTGAGACAGTTCCAGTTCGTTCTGCGCTTCATTGAGCAATTGGGTGCTTAAGCTTTTGGCACCAAAATTTGCTGCAATATCGCTTGCCTGATCCAGAGAGCGGGCCTCCGCCAACAGTTGTTGTTCGCGCTTAAGCCGACGCTTCTGGGAGAAGAACTCCACGCTCTTACTGAAGAAGATAGCCCAGGTGACCACTGACGCCAGAATCAGACCAATCATCACGCACTTAACCACGATATCGGCGTGCTGATACATACCCCAGACGGAAAGATCCGTCTGCATCAAATTATTACCCACTCTGTATCTCCAGGACGCAAATCACAAATTCTGAGCGTAATAATATCAAAACGACGTCGAATTGATAGTCGTTCTCATTACTATTTACATAGTGCCGCACCTTTGGTTTCTTTTCCTTGCGCTTACGCAGTAAAACGTCACAGGAGGCGATTTTGATAAAATATTGTGCTTTATACCGTTCCCCGGGATGCGAATTTTATCATTCGTGGTAGTTTAGACGTCCAGACGTATAAAAACAGGAAACACAACATGGCAGATAAACAACTGGACACCAAACTGGTTGGCGCAGGGCGCAGTAAAAAATACACGCTGGGCTCGGTGAATAGTGTGATTCAGCGCGCTTCTTCGCTGGTTTTTGAAACGGTCGAAGCCAAAAAGCACGCCACCCGCAACCGCGCCAACGGCGAACTCTTCTACGGACGCCGCGGCACATTAACCCATTTCTCGCTGCAGGAAGCGATGTGCGAACTCGAAGGCGGCGCTGGCTGTGCGCTCTTCCCCTGCGGCGCGGCGGCCGTCGCCAATACGATTCTGGCTTTTGTCGAACAGGGCGATCACGTGCTGATGACCAATACGGCCTATGAACCGAGCCAGGATTTCTGCACTAAAATCCTCGGCAAACTGGGAGTGACCACTGGCTGGTTCGATCCACTGATTGGCGCTGACATTGTTAAACATCTTCAACCCAACACTAAAGTGGTTTTCCTCGAGTCTCCGGGTTCCGTGACCATGGAAGTCCACGACGTACCGGCGATTGTTGCCGCCGTCAGACGCGTGGCACCAGACGCCATCATCATGATCGATAACACCTGGGCGGCGGGCGTACTGTTTAAGGCCCTCGACTTCGGCGTTGATATCTCGATCCAGGCCGGGACTAAGTACCTGATTGGTCACTCGGATGCCATGGTCGGCACCGCCGTTTCGAACGATCGCTGCTGGGATAAACTGCGTGAAAATGCCTATCTGATGGGACAAATGGTCGATGCCGATACGGCCTATATGACCAGCCGCGGGCTGCGCACCCTGGGCGTACGTCTGCGCCAGCATCATGAAAGCAGTCTGAAGATTGCCGAATGGCTGGCAGCCCATCCGCAGGTCGCACGGGTCAATCATCCGGCGTTACCAGGCAGTAAAGGACACGAATTCTGGAAACGAGACTTTACGGGGAGCAGCGGTCTGTTCTCGTTTGTGCTGAATAAAAAGCTCAATAATGACGAGCTGTCCGCTTATCTGGATCACTTCAGCCTCTTCAGCATGGCCTATTCGTGGGGCGGTTTTGAGTCGCTGATTCTGGCCAATCAGCCTGAACAGATTGCGGAAATTCGCCCGGAAGGGGGGGTAGATTTCAGCGGCACACTGATTCGTCTCCACATTGGTTTAGAGAATGTTGACGATCTGATTGCAGATTTAGCCGCCGGATTTTCCCGCCTCGTGTAAAATTGACGCCAATGGACATCTATGCAGACACGTCGAGCGAAATTGTCTGCATTTGTTGCGCCCGGGATCAAGTCATCCGGGCCTGTTCAGGAGTACAATAGGATCATTAAGGCGTAAACGCTGTTCCACAGGAAAGTCCATGGCTGTCATTCAAGATATTATCGCTGCGCTCTGGCAACATGATTTTGCCGCGCTGGCGGACCCACACGTTGTTAGCGTCGTCTACTTCGTAATGTTCGCCACGCTGTTTTTAGAGAATGGTCTGTTACCGGCCTCATTTTTACCCGGCGACAGCCTGCTGCTCTTAGCGGGCGCATTGGTCGCGCAGGGTGTCATGAGCTTTGTCCCTACCCTGGTGATCCTGACGACGGCGGCCAGCCTCGGCTGTTGGCTCAGTTATATTCAGGGACGCTGGCTGGGCAATACGCGAACGGTAAAAGGCTGGCTGGCGCAACTTCCGGCGAAATACCACCAGCGTGCGACCTGCATGTTTGACCGTCACGGTCTGCTGGCGCTGCTGGCGGGACGTTTTCTGGCGTTCGTGCGTACCCTGCTGCCAACCATGGCGGGGATTTCCGGACTCTCTAACCGTCGCTTCCAGTTTTTCAACTGGCTGAGCGGTCTGCTGTGGGTCGGCGTGGTCACCAGCTTTGGCTATGCCCTCAGCATGATCCCGTTTGTGAAGCGCCATGAAGATCAGGTCATGACTTTCCTGATGATCCTGCCCATTTTTCTGCTGGCGGCGGGGTTGATCGGCACGGTGGTGGTGGTGATTAAGAAGAAATACTGCAGCGCCTGATCTGAATCCAGCCGGATGACACGTCGCTCATCCGGCTGACTCACAATAACGTTAACTCCCCTGCATGGTGCGGATCCGCGCCGCATCTTCTCCCGGCGTCACACCGAAATAGCGTTTAAATTCACGACTAAACTGCGACGCGCTTTCATAACCCACCCGCATTGCCGCCGCGCTGGCCTTCATGCCGTCGTGAATTATCATCATCCGAGCCTTATGTAACCGATAAGTTTTCAGGTACTGCAACGGCGATGTGCTGGTGACTGACTTAAAATTATGGTGGAACGCAGAGACGCTCATGTTGGCCTCTGCCGCCAGTTGCTCGACGTTGAGGTTTTCAGTGTATTTATTTTCAATGCGCTTGAGCACGCGGCTAATCAGGCTGAAGTGGGTCTGACGACTCACCAGCGCCAGCAGCGCGCCGCCGCGCGGTCCGGTCAGCACGTGATAGAGGATCTCACGGATAATCTGTTTACCGAGGATCCGCGCGTCCAGCGGTCTCTCCATGACGTCGAGCAGACGTTCCGCCGCGCAGAGAATCTCCTCGGAGAGCGTCGCGGAGTTGATCCCACTTGCCGCCATCGACGGCTGAAAGTGTTCGTCTTCGCCAATGTCCATCAGCAGCTCCTGCAATTGCAGGATATCGACATTGATACGAAATCCGGCGAGCGGCACGTCCGGTGTCGCATAGGTTTCACATTCGAAGGGTAAAGGTACTGTCAGCAGCAGGTATTCATTGGCGTCGTAACGGAAAACCCGCTCATTGATGTAACCGATTTTATGACCAGAAAAGAGAAATATGATGCCGGGGTCGTACATCACGGGTGTCCGTAAACCCGGTTCTGTACCATACAGCAGATGGATATCCGGCAGCAGCTCACCGAGCTTATGTTCATTGTTTTTCAACTGCTTAACTTTATCTGTCAGCAGTAAACAGATCTCTTCGCGGTTCATAACAGGTTATTTTCTCAACGGATGACGACGCCTTGATTGTGCGCAAATTTATCGTTTTTCTCCAGTACTCTGGAGAAATGGGCAAGACATTGGCAGAAATGAGCATTGAGAGGATAGCCGCGCACGACCACAATGTTCTCCATCCGGCAGACCCCGCCTGCCCTCTTTTTTACCCACATCTATAGGGAATGAGCAATGAACAACTTTAATCTGCATACCCCGACCCGCATTCTGTTTGGTAAAGGCGCAATCGCTGAACTGCGCGCACAAATCCCACAGGACGCCCGCGTGCTGATCACTTATGGCGGCGGCAGCGTGAAAAAAACCGGCGTACTGGCGCAGGTACAGGACGCGCTGAAAGGTCTTGACGTCCGTGAATTTGGCGGCATCGAACCTAACCCGTCGTATGAAACACTGATGAACGCAGTCAACATCGCCCGTGAAGAGAACATTACCTTCCTGCTAGCTGTCGGCGGGGGTTCTGTCCTTGATGGCACCAAATTCATCGCCGCTGCCGCTCACTATGCGGATGGCGTTGACCCGTGGCACATCCTGCAGACCAGCGGTAGCGATATCAAAAGCGCCATCCCGATGGGCTCCGTGCTGACACTGCCGGCGACCGGTTCTGAATCCAACAAAGGCGCGGTTATCTCGCGTAAAACCACTGGTGACAAACAGGCCTTCCATTCCGCGCATGTGCAGCCAGTCTTTGCGGTACTGGATCCGGTTTACACCTACACCCTGCCGCCGCGCCAGGTGGCGAACGGCGTGGTTGATGCGTTTGTGCATACCGTTGAACAGTACGTCACGTATCCGGTTGATGCCAAAATTCAGGATCGCTTCGCGGAAGGTATTCTGCTGACACTGGTGGAAGACGGCCCGAAAGCGCTGAAAGACCCGGAAAACTACGATGTTCGCGCCAACGTCATGTGGGCAGCCACTCAGGCGCTGAACGGCCTGATTGGTGCGGGCGTGCCGCAGGACTGGGCGACCCATATGCTGGGTCACGAATTGACGGCGATGCACGGCCTGGATCACGCCCAGACGCTGGCGGTGGTTCTGCCGGCGCTGTGGAATGAAAAACGCGATACCAAGCGCGAAAAACTGCTGCAATATGCTGAGCGCGTATGGAACATCACCGACGGTTCTGAAGATGAGCGTATCGATGCCGCCATTGCAGCCACCCGTAATTTCTTCGAAGAGCTGGGAGTCCCGACTCGCCTGTCAGGCTACGGCCTTGACGGCAGTTCAATTCCGGCACTGCTGGCGAAACTGGAAGAGCACGGCATGACGCAACTGGGTGAACGCAAAGACATTACCCTCGACGTCAGCCGTCGCATTTACGAGGCCGCCCGCTAAGCTTTTTTCACCTCTGGCTTTCGTTTTTGGGCATTTCGTCCAGACTTAAGTCACCCTACATCACCGGAGTCCCCCTCCGGTGATGAGCACATGAAGGAGGAAAAATGGCAAACCAAACCGTAATTAAGCTTCAGGATGGCAACGTAATGCCCCAACTGGGGTTAGGCGTATGGAAAGCCGGTAACGACGAGGTCGTCTCCGCCATTCATAAAGCACTGGAAGTCGGCTATCGGTCCATAGATACCGCCGCCGCATACAAAAATGAAGACGGCGTCGGCAAAGCATTAGCCAGCGCAGGTCTCCCCCGCAATGAGTTATTCATCACCACCAAGCTGTGGAATGACGATCAAAAACGCCCCCGCGACGCGTTAATGGAGAGTCTGGAAAAACTCCAGCTTGATTATCTCGACCTGTATCTGATGCACTGGCCGGTTCCGGCAATCGATCACTATGTCTCCGCCTGGCAAGGCATGATCGAGCTGCAAAAAGAGGGGCTGATTAAGAGCATCGGTGTGTGTAATTTCCAGGTTAACCACCTCCAGCGTCTGATTGACGAAACGGGCGTTACGCCGGTGATTAACCAGATCGAACTGCATCCGCTGATGCAACAGCGCCAGCTACACGCCTGGAATGCGACGCATAAAATCCAGACGGAATCCTGGAGCCCGCTGGCACAGGGTGGAGAAGGGGTTTTCGATCAAAAAATCATTCGGGACCTGGCGGATAAATACGGTAAGACCCCGGCACAGATTGTCATTCGCTGGCATCTGGATAACGGTCTGGTGGTGATCCCGAAATCCGTCACACCATCGCGTATTGCCGAGAACTTCGACGTCTGGGATTTCCGTCTCGACAAAGACGAACTCGGTGAGATTGCAAAACTCGATCACGGCAAACGCCTGGGCCCCGACCCGGATCAATTCGGCGGCTAATTCCCTGCCTTCAAGCCCGGCTTAACGTCGGGCTTTCAATTTGTTCGCTACTGACATGACACCTCACCGGGTTTATCCGGCAACGTACACGTCACGTTGAACGCCCTGCCCTCAAGTGCGAACGGCCCGCCAAAAGCACCGCCCAGATCGGTTTCATAATCCTTGCCATTCGTCCGTACGTGTAATGCAGAGCGAAAATGCCAGTCCATTGGGCCTACTGGCAGAAAGAAGGTCCATTTATAGGCTGGCGGAAAGGCAAAACGGCCATCGTCATCAGAGTGTGCCTGAAGGGACTTCGCGCTACTCGCCAGAGTGAGCTCCGCACCGGGTACCGGGTTACCCGTGCTATCAACGAGTTGCCCCGCCACCTCAGGCAGTATCTGATGATGCACCACGCAACCGCTTTGCAGCAGTGCAATTGCAATCACTCCTGCCATCATCCCTGCTTTCATCTCTGTCTCCTGATCCTGATGTTCGTTTGCCTGCTGTGGATGAAAAAATGGCTGCAACAGCAGCCAAATTGATTAAACGGTATTAGCGGGCAACCGCGTTATCGCCCGGCGACTTTTGCACGCTTTTTGTTGGCGGCAGGCGTCTGACGTTGATGCCCCACCGGCGTATGCTTGGTCAGCGCTGGACGGGTATTTCGGTTCTGACGACGTGCTTCACGCATCTCTTCCAGCGTTGGCGCCGGTACCAGGCACTCGCGGCGTCCGCCAATCAGGTGCTTTTTACCCATCTCTTCCAGCGCCTGACGGATCATCGGCCAGTTTGCCGGATCGTGGTAACGCAGCAGCGCTTTATGCAGACGACGCTGCTTATCTCCCTTCGGCACCACCACATCTTCACTCTTATAGCCAATCTTACCCAGTGGGTTTTTGCCGGTGTAATACATGGTGGTCGAGTTGGCCAGCGGCGACGGATAGAAGTTCTGCACCTGATCGAGACGGAAACGATGTTTCTTCAACCACAGCGCCAGATTCACCATATCCTCATCACGCGTTCCCGGATGCGCGGAGATGAAGTACGGGATCAGATACTGCTCTTTCCCGGCCTGTTTCGAGTAGAGATCGAACAGTTCTTTGAAGCGGTCATAGCTGCCCATACCCGGCTTCATCATCTTCGACAGCGGCCCTTCTTCGGTATGTTCCGGCGCAATCTTCAGGTAACCGCCGACGTGATGGCTCGCCAGCTCTTTGATATAGCGCGGATCTTCCACGGCGATGTCGTAACGCACGCCGGAGGCGATCAGGATCTTCTTGATACCTTTCAGGTCGCGCGCACGGCGATAGAGGTTGATCGTCGGCTCATGGTTGGTATCCATATGCGGACAGATATCCGGATAAACACACGACAGGCGACGACAGGTCTGTTCTGCGCGCGGCGATTTGCAGCGCAGCATGTACATGTTGGCCGTCGGGCCACCGAGATCGGAGATCACACCGGTAAAGCCCGGAACAGTATCGCGGATCGCTTCGATCTCATTGATGATCGAATCTTCAGAGCGGCTCTGAATAATGCGTCCTTCGTGTTCGGTGATCGAACAGAACGAGCAACCGCCGAAACAGCCGCGCATGATGTTGATCGAGAAACGAATCATCTCGTAGGCCGGAATGCGACTATTGCCGTATGCCGGGTGCGGCACGCGCTTATACGGCAGGGCAAAAACGCTGTCCATCTCTTCGGTTGACAGTGGGATCGCCGGTGGGTTGATCCAGATGTAGCGATCGCCATGCTTTTGCATCAGCGCACGCGCACAGCCTGGATTGGTTTCATGGTGCAGGATCCGCGAAGCATGTGCATACAGTACTTTGTCGCCCTTCACTTTTTCAAAGGACGGCAGCAGAACATAAGTCTTTTCCCACGGCTTCGGGCGCGCAGGCTGCACGGTGATGGCTTTCGCTTCCTGCTTTTTCGGCGCAACCGGTTTGTTGTCGGCGCACGGTAAATCTTCGCCATACGGATGCGGGATCGGGTCGATTTTTCCCGGTGTATCCAGACGCGTGGAATCGACGCCGCTCCAGCCAGGCAGTGCTTCTTTCACCATGATTGCGGTATTACGCACATCGCGGATCTGGTCGATGGTTTCTCCCATCGCCAGACGGTGCGCCACTTCCACCAGCGGACGCTCGCCGTTACCGAACATCAGCATGTCGGCTTTGGAATCCACCAGCACGGAACGGCGCACAGTATCAGACCAGTAATCGTAATGCGCGGTACGACGCAGGCTCGCTTCAATACCGCCGAGGATCACCGGCACATCTTTCCACGCCTCTTTACAACGCTGGGTATAGACCAGCGTGGCGCGGTCTGGACGCTTGCCCGCCACGTTATCCGGGGTATAGGCATCATCATGACGCAGGCGGCGATCGGCGGTGTAGCGGTTGATCATCGAGTCCATGTTGCCGGCAGTGACGCCGAAGAACAGGTTCGGTTTACCCAGACGCATAAAGTCGTCTTTGCTGTTCCAGTCCGGTTGCGCAATGATGCCGACACGGAAGCCTTGTGCTTCCAGCATTCGGCCACAAATCGCCATACCGAAACTCGGGTGATCGACATAAGCGTCGCCGGTTACCAGAATAATGTCGCAGCTATCCCAGCCAAGTTGATCCATTTCGTCGCGTGACATCGGCAAAAAAGGAGCGGGACCAAAACAGGCCGCCCAGTACTGAGGCCAGGAGAAGAGATCTCTGTCTGGCTGGATCAGGGATATTGCGCTCATAATGCTTCCAAAAATGGTAAAAAAATAATCAAAGGCCGGCGATTATATGCCGGAACGAAAGAGAAATCGAAGGATAATCTCTCTCGCCTGTCAGCGAGAGAGAGGAGGATTATGCCGCCGGATTCACCAGAATCTGCCCAATAGAACCACGGTCCGCCATTTCCAGCGTCTGGCTGTGGAAGTAGAACGGGAAATGCGCCCAGGACGGCTGTCCGTAGTAAACCAGCAGCTCTACCTGCCCATCCACCCAGACGGTATCTTTCCAGCCACGATCTTCCGGGAACGGCATCGCACCGTTGACGTTACGCACGAGGAACGACACGCCTTCAATATGGAACGACTGCGGCATATCGGCACGCACCGTCCAGCGCTCCCAGGAGCCCTGCTGCGCGGTGATATCAATGCGGTTGACGTCCCATAATTGGCCATTGATCCCCGGATCGTCGCCCAGACTGATATCGCGACTGCGAATTGGCGTCCCGCTCATGATCTCGGTCGGCAGCAGACGCATCGGCAAGCTGTCGGTCACCAGCGGCAGCAGGCCAGTTGGGCGCAGCGTTAACACCAGCGTGGACACCAGAATGCTCGACGGTTCAAAGAAGCCCCGGATTCGGTCGACAATGCTCGCCGCCTCGCCACAGGTAATCGACACTTCATCGCCATTGGTCATATCGACGAGAATTTCGCGGCGCTCTCCGGGTGCCAGAGACAGCTGTTTTACCGACACCGGGGCAGGCAAAAAGCCCTGATCGCCAGAGATGACATGCAGCGCGCGACCATCACTCATCTGCAACTGATAACGACGGGAGTTAGAGGCGTTCAGCAGGCGCAGGCGCACCCAGCCGCGGGACACTTCCACGTAAGGGCTTTGGACGCCGTTGACCAATAGCGTATCGCCGACAAAGCCGCCGCTGCCGGGCTCGCTGTATTCCGGCGTACCGAAGTTATCCAGTCGTTTGTCCTGAATCATGATGGGGAAGTCATCAACACCGTAATGGTTGGGGATCGGCAGCGATTTACTGACCTCATCTTCAACCAGCCACATCCCGGCCAGGCCGTTATAAACCTGCTGCGCGGTACGGTTCGGCGTATTGGCGTGATACCACAGCGTAGCGGCGTTCTGACGAATGGGCAGCACCGGCGCCCAGTCCGCATTTGGCGACATCATGCGCGCCGGACCGCCCATCAGCGGACCCGGCACCTGCAAACCGGCGATAGTCATCGAGACGTTTTCCGCCAGACGGTTACTGTAGATCAACTTAACGTCATCCCCTTTCCAGACGCGGATCGTCGGACCGAGGTAACGCCCGTTAACGCCCCAGACCGGCGCACGCGTGCCCTGGGTAAAGGACCAGTGCGAACGTTGCAGCGTCATAAACAGCGGCTGACCCCGGCGGGACTCCAGTAGCGGCGGAACGGGCAGCGGCTGTTGCTGACCGGCAGCATTGGCCCTCAGCGGAACCGCACTGGCACACAGCGCGATCCCCGATGCCTGAATGAACTGACGCCGACTGAATGACATATAAGCTCCATGTAAAACTGGCTAAATTACGGGCAGGAATTCGTTTCCTGCAAAAACTCGTCATACTCCAGGCTGCATGTGCGTTGGCTTGCAGCGTGAATGAGTAAGCACTTATCGCTGAATCACACGTTCCCGGCAGCTTCGCGCTCGGCAACTTCTTTATCCAGTTCAGCGATCTTTTGTTCCATCAACGAGCGGCAGTGCGCGGCCAGTTCACGAACCTGATCTTTACCATACTGACTGATGTCCACCGGCGGCAGCATCTCCACAATCACCAGACCATTCTTCAGGCGATTCAGATTAATTTTATTCGAGGTATTGGAAACGCACACCGGAATAATCGGGACACCGGCAGCAATCGCAGCATGAAAAGCCCCGGTTTTAAACGGCAGCAGTCCGCGACCCCGGCTGCGGGTACCTTCCGGGAACATCCAGATGGAGATACGGCGCTTTTTAAAATGGTTCACCACCTCGGCAATGGTGCCGTGCGCTTTTGCGCGGTTATTACGGTCGATCAACAGGTTCCCCGTCAGCCAGTAAAGCTGACCAAAAAACGGGATCCACAGCAGGCTTTTCTTCCCGACGGTCACGGTGGGCGGCTGCACGATATTCGCGGCGGTCACCATATCGTAGTTATTCTGATGGTTGGCGATATAGATAGCGTTGCCGTAGCTTTCCGCATCCGCAGGTATACGACACTCCACCTTCAGGCCGAACAACGGTGCCAGACGACCAAACATGTGCCCGAAGGTCGCGACGTGTTTTGGGTTACGCGGGCTGAGCAGGCAGTAAAGACAACCGAAAACACAAACCAGAATGGAATAGATAACGGTAATAATAAGTCGAAAAATAAATAGCATAACAACCTCTGAAGGCCTAAGAGCCCGGGATTCTACGTCACCTGCTATCAGGTTAGGGTATTGTTAATGTGGCTCTCTGGAAAACTGTATTGTTAATCGCGACTCACGAATAAACAACGGTTTTACGGGAAATTTTACTGTCATCCAGCCTGACGGTATCGTTAAAACCGCAGGCCGGATAAGGTATTCACGCCACCATCCGGCACGATAGTATTGTCTGATGGCGACGCGTTGCGTCTTATCAGACCTACCTGTGCCTTCAGGCGCTTAACGACATTTTACTCTTCGCTGTCACCACTGCTGGCACGACGCGGCGAATCGATGTCGATATGATCGATACGCTGTAAACCGCGCATCAACGTCCCGCGACGGCCGCGCTCACCAGTCACTTTCTGCAACTCTTCAGGACGCAGCTTGATTTTGCGCTTCCCGACGTGAATGGTCAGCGTGCTTTGCGGCGGCAGAACATAAAGCAGCGCCAGCGCGTCATCACCACGCGCCGCTTCTGCGGACGGAATGTTAATGATCTTATTCCCTTTGCCTTTCGACAACTGCGGCAGATCGCTGACCGGGAACATCAGCATACGTCCGGCCGTCGTTATCGCCAGCAGCATATCCGTTTCATCTTCAATCACCACCGGCGGCATCACACGGGCATTTTCCGGAAGCGTAATGAGCGTCTTACCGGCACGGTTACGCGCCACCAGATCGTTGAACGTACAGACAAAACCGTAACCCGCATTCGATGCCATCAGCAGTTTCTGCTCATCGCCTTCCATCAGCATATGCTCAACGGTAGCGCCTGGCGGCAGCGTCAGTTTACCGGTCAACGGCTCACCCTGACCGCGCGCCGACGGCAGCGTGATCGGATCAATGGCGTAACTACGTCCGGTGGTATCGATAAACACCACCGGCTGGTTACTCTTGCCTTTCACAGCAGATTTATAGCTGTCGCCCGCTTTGTAGTTCAGTCCCTGCGCGTCGATATCATGACCTTTGGCGCTACGCACCCAACCCATTTGTGACAGCACGATCGTCACCGGCTCGGACGGCAGCATGTCGTGTTCGCTCATCGCTTTCGCTTCTTCGCGCTCGCGCAGCGGTGAACGACGATCGTCGCCATAGGCGTCGGCATCCGCCTGCAGTTCTTTCTTCAGCAGGGTATTCATTTTGCGTTCAGACGCGAGGATCGCCTGCAGTTGATCTCGCTCTTTCGCCAGTTCATCCTGCTCACCGCGAATCTTCATCTCTTCCAGTTTGGCGAGATGACGCAATTTCAGTTCGAGGATCGCTTCAGCCTGCGTTTCGGTGATACCAAAACGCGACATCAGCGCGGGTTTAGGCTCATCTTCCGTACGGATGATCTCAATGACTTCGTCAATATTGAGAAACGCCACCAGCAAACCTTCCAGGATATGAAGGCGTTTGAGGACTTTCTCCAGACGATAGTTCAGGCGGCGACGCACGGTATCCCGACGGAACGCCAGCCATTCGGTGAGGATCTCCAGCAGGTTTTTCACTGCCGGACGCCCGTCAAGACCGATCATATTGAGGTTAATGCGATAGCTCTTTTCCAGATCGGTGGTGGCAAACAGGTGGTTCATCACCTGCTCCATGTCCACGCGATTGGAACGCGGCACCACCACCAGACGGGTCGGGTTTTCGTGGTCTGACTCATCGCGCAAATCGTCTACCATCGGCAGCTTTTTATTGCGCATCTGGGCCGCGATTTGCTCCAGCACGCGCGCGCCGGAAACCTGGTGCGGCAGCGCGGTAATCACCACCGCGCCGTCCTCTTTCTTCCACACCGCGCGCATGCGCACGGAGCCGCGCCCATTTTCATAAATTTTACGAATCTCAGCGCGCGGGGTAATGATTTCTGCTTCGGTCGGGTAGTCCGGGCCGTGGACAATATCCAGCAGCTCGTCCAGCGTCGTTTTCGGCTGCTCAATCAGGGTGATCGCGGCTTTTGCCACTTCACGCAGGTTATGCGGCGGAATATCCGTCGCCATGCCGACCGCGATACCCGTCGTGCCGTTAAGCAGGATATTCGGCAGACGCGCGGGCAGCATTTTCGGCTCCTGCATCGTCCCGTCGAAGTTTGGCACCCAGTCAGCGGTTCCCTGTCCGAGCTCGCTCAGCAGCAGTTCAGCGTATTTTGACAGGCGGGATTCGGTATAACGCATCGCTGCGAAGGATTTCGGATCGTCCGGCGCGCCCCAGTTCCCCTGGCCATCGACCAGCGGATAGCGGTAAGAGAACGGCTGCGCCATCAGCACCATCGCCTCATAGCAGGCGCTGTCTCCGTGCGGGTGGTATTTACCCAGCACGTCGCCGACGGTACGGGCGGATTTTTTAAATTTGGCGCTGGCATTCAGCCCCAGCTCTGACATCGCATAGACGATGCGGCGCTGAACGGGTTTCAGACCATCACCAATAAACGGCAACGCCCTGTCCATGATGACGTACATGGAGTAATTCAGATAGGCGTTTTCCGTGAATTCATGCAGCGCAAGGCGCTCTGCCATATCGCTCATTAATCGTGATTCCTCAACTGTAAGCCCGCCAGATACCCGGTATCTTTTCAGGCAATATTGCCGCAGATACTACCTTATCTGACGCGTTGAGTCACAAAGAAAAGGGCCGCGAACGCGGCCCTGACGGGGATTATTTGCTGACTTTACTGATTTGCTTCACGTCAATTTCAACGGAATTCCAGTCTTTGTCCACTTCACCCTGAATTTCAACGGTATCTTGTGGGGTAACCGTCACGCCATTCCAGCGTTTGTGGTCGATATCGACATTGATGGTGCCAGTCGCATCTTTAAACAGATAGAGGTCATCGGAAATACGTTCAACGATGTTGCCGCGCAGCGTCACCCAGGTGTCATCACGCAGGGATTTCGCAATTTCTACCGTCGTGCTACTACCGTTAGGCCCCTGGAAGCCTCCACTCTGCGTTTGCGTCGCGGACGGGCCAGAAAACCCCCCCTGCTGCGCCGCCAGAACCGGTGCGGAGCAGAGCGCCATAATGGCAACAATTGCAGCCAGTTTTTTCATGATCATGTCTCCCTTTGATGTCATTTCACATCCATTAAATACAGTAATCCTTAACGAGTTCTTAAGGCAAAAAAAAGTCTCATTTTTACTGTACATCGCAGGTGACATCAGGGTTTACTTGCCATTATCACAGCGGGTGCAGGGATGAAAACATGCGAATTTTACTGGTTGAAGATGATGTGCTGATTGGCGACGGCATTAAAACCGGGTTGAGTAAAATGGGCTTTAGCGTCGACTGGTTTACCGACGGTCGTCAGGGAAAAGAGGCGCTCTACAGCGCGCCTTACGATGCGGTGATCCTCGACCTTACGCTGCCGGGAATGGATGGGCGCGATATTCTGCGCGACTGGCGCGAACAGGGAAAGCGCGAGCCGGTGCTGATCCTCACCGCGCGCGATGCGCTGGCCGAGCGCGTGGAAGGACTTCGCCTCGGGGCTGATGATTATTTGTGTAAGCCCTTTGCGCTGATTGAAGTCGCCGCCAGGCTGGAGGCGCTGTTGCGTCGCGCCAGCGGTCAGGCCAGCAGTGAATTGCGCCACGGGCAGGTCACCTTAAATCCCGGCGATCGGGTTGCGACGCTGGCAGGTGAGCCACTGATCCTCAAGCCAAAAGAATTCGCGCTTCTGGAGTTGCTGATGCGCAATGCCGGGCGCGTACTGCCGCGCAAGCTCATCGAAGAGAAACTGTATAACTGGGACGAAGAGGTCACCAGCAATGCCGTTGAAGTGCATGTCCACCATCTGCGTCGCAAACTGGGCAGCGATTTCATTCGCACTGTTCACGGCATCGGCTATACGCTTGGCGAGGCATCCTCGTGACCCGGCGACTCAGCCTGCGTGTCAGGCTTACCCTCATCTTTTTGATGCTGGCAGCCATTACCTGGGCGGCATCAAGTTTTGTCGCGTGGAAGCAGACCACCGATAACGTTGATGAGCTGTTTGACACCCAGTTGATGCTCTTCGCCAAGCGCCTGATTACGCTCGATATCAATGAACTGCATGCCACTGAACGGATGGCGCATACGCCGAAAAAATTCAAGCACGGTCATGTTGATGATGATGTGCTGACCTTTGCCGTCTACACCACCGACGGCAAGATGATACTGCACGACGGCGATAATGGTCAGAACATCCCCTATAGCTACCGCCGGGAGGGGTTTGATGACGGCAAGTTGAATGGCGATGACGATAAATGGCGTTTTATCTGGCTGACATCCGCCGACGGTAAGTACCGCATCGTGGTCGGCCAGGAGTGGGAATACCGTGAAGATATGGCGCTGGCGATTGTGATGGCGCAACTGGTCCCCTGGCTCATCGCTCTGCCGCTGATGCTATTGTTGCTGATTATGCTACTGCATCGGGAACTCATGCCGCTGAAAAAACTGGCGCTAGCACTACGCCTGCGCGATCCGGAGTCCAGTGAACCGCTCAGTTCACACGGTGTCCCGAGTGAGGTGCGCCCGCTGGTCGAATCACTCAACCAGCTTTTTACCCGCACCCATAAGATGATGGTGCGCGAACGACGCTTTACCTCGGACGCCGCCCACGAACTGCGTAGTCCGCTAACCGCGCTGAAAGTTCAGACGGAGGTGGCGCAGCTTTCTAATGATGATCCGCAGGCGCGGGAGAAAGCGCTGATGCAACTCCACACGGGCATCGATCGCGCCACCCGTCTGGTTGACCAACTGCTGACGCTTTCCCGTCTCGACTCGCTGGATAATCTGCAGGATGTCGCCATGCTCTCTCTTGAGGGGGTGCTTCAGTCTGCAGTGATGGATATCTGGCAACCCGCGCAGCAGGCGCAGATTGATGTACGTTTGCAGATCAACGCCCACAATGTGACGCGCACCGGGCAACCGCTGCTGCTCAGTCTGCTGGTACGCAATCTGTTGGATAACGCCATCCGCTACAGCCCGAAAGGCAGCGTGGTTGATGTCACGCTCGACGCCTGGCAGTTTACCGTCAGAGACAACGGCCCCGGCGTCACGGCGGAAGTCCTGCCCCACATTGGTGAGCGCTTTTATCGCCCGCCCGGACAGCACGTTACCGGCAGCGGGCTGGGCCTGTCGATTGTCCGCCGCATTGCCACCCTGCACGGAATGACGGTGTCGTTTGGCAATGCGCCAGACGGCGGTTTCATCGCGACAGTGAAGTGGTAATCGTCGATTATTGCGCCAGATGCAAAAGACTTTGCACATTTTGCTAATTTCACCCTACCGCCTGTTGACGTAAAATTAGCCTCAAACGCATTTCTGAGAGGATTAACAATGAGCAACATCCTGATTATCAACGGCGCGAAAAAATTCGCACACTCCAACGGTCAACTGAACGACACTCTGACGGAAGTCGCTGACGGCACTCTGCGCGACCTCGGGCATAACGTCAAAATCGTCCGCGCTGACAGCGATTACGACGTGAAAGAAGAAGTGCAGAACTTCGTCTGGGCGGACGTGGTTATCTGGCAAATGCCAGGCTGGTGGATGGGTGCGCCGTGGACCGTGAAAAAATACATTGATGACGTGTTCACCGAAGGTCACGGCACACTGTATGCCAGCGATGGTCGTACTCGCTCAGATGCCTCGAAAAAATACGGTTCCGGCGGTCTGATTCAGGGGAAAAAATACATGCTTTCTCTGACCTGGAACGCACCGATGGAAGCCTTCACTGATAAAGATCAGTTCTTCCATGGCGTGGGCGTTGATGGCGTTTATCTGCCATTCCATAAGGCGAATCAATTCCTTGGAATGGAAGCGCTGCCGACCTTTATTACCAATGACGTCATTAAAATGCCTGATGTACCACGTTCTGTTGCAGAATATCGCGAGCATCTGCAGGCGATTTTTGGTTAACTAGTAACCTGGAATTAGAAGGAGTTAACCATGCTTACAGTTATTGCTGAAATCCGCACCCGTCCGGGGCAACATCACCGTCAGGCCGTCCTCGATCAGTTCGCGAAAATCGTTCCAACCGTATTGAAAGAAGAAGGCTGCCACGGCTACGCGCCGATGGTCGATCATGCGGCAAACGTGAGTTTCCAGACCATGGCGCCTGATTCAATCGTAATGATTGAGCAGTGGGAAAGCATCGCGCATCTTGAAGCGCACCTGCAAACCCCACATATGAAAGCTTACAGCGAAGCCGTTAAAGGCGATGTGCTGGAGATGAATATTCGTATTCTGGAATCCGGTATTTAAACATACCGCATTGCGCCGGGTCAGCCATCAGTGTCAGACCCGGCAAAAGCGACCTCAGGGCAACGCTTTTTTCAATCTCCGTACCGCTTCTTCAAGCTCATCCGCAGTTGGCGTCGCAAAAGACATCCGTAGCGTCCGTTTGTCCGGATTATCACAGAAGAAAAACTCGCCCGGCACGAATACCACTTTTTCCTGCAGTGTGCGGGAAAGCCAGGCCGTGGTATCGAAGTCGTAACGGAACGTCCCCCACAGGAACATCCCTCCCTGCGGCATATGGAATGAGATATGCTCGCCCAGTTCGCTACGAATTGCATCCGCCAGCAAATAGCACTTTTCACGGTACGCCTGACGGATGAGCTGGATTTGATCTTCCAGACGACCTAACGTCAAATAACTGGCCGCCATCGCCTGCGAATGCGCGCTGGTATGCAGATCGGTTGCCTGTTTAACAATGGTCGCTTTTTGTCTGATCCATTCCGGCAACACCACCCAACCCACGCGCAGGCCTGGAGCCAGAATCTTGGAAAAGGTCGAGGTATAAATCACTCGCTCAGGGCATCCACTCTCCCGGGCATGCTGGGACAGGGTTTTATAGGTCTCGTCGGTGAAATTGATTTCACCGTAGGGATCATCCTCGATGATGGCAAAGTCATGCTGCTTCGCCAGTTGAACCAGCTTCTGACGACGGGTATCACTCAGGACCACACCGCCTGGGTTACCGAACGTTGGTACGATATAGACAAACTTGATCGTATTGTTCTGTAGCAACACTTCCAGATCGTCCACGATCATGCCGTCTTTATCAGTGCCAACAGACAGAATATCCGCCTGAGAGAGTTGTAGCACCTGCAAGGCGGCAAGATACGTCGGGCGTTCGACCACCACTTTGTCGCCCGGATTGATCAGCGTTCTCGCCAGAATATCCAGTGATTGCTGTGAACCATTGGTCACCAGGATCGCGTCAGATGTCGCCTGAATGCCTCGTTTCTGGCACAACTGACGGATTGCTTCCCGCAGAGGCGGAAAACCTTCGCTCAGGCCATACTGGAACGCATCCAGAAACTGATTTTCCATCATGCTGCGCGTGGCCATTTCCAACCCTGTTTTATCAAACAGTTCCGGGCTGGGGATGCCGCCGCCCAGCGAAATCACGCCAGGCATTTTGCTATGTTTGAGTAATTCCCTGATAGCGGAGGGTTTAAGGGCGTCGACGCTCTTAGACAGATGTGTGTTGTTCATCCTGTTTCCTTATTATGTATTTTTGGCGTCCATCCCCGGCCGTTGCCTTATCGTAAATCCGCGTTCTCGCCCCGATTGAGCCTAATAGACCTCTCTGGCAAGATCAATCAGATATCCTGAAAGCAAAAAGGGTAAGCCACGGAGGCTTACCCTTTGATCAGCAGGGAAACTCGCGATTACCCGTCGATATCGGCGAGGTCGCCTTTTTCCTGCAGCCAGTTACGGCGGTCTTCAGAACGTTTCTTCGCCAGCAGCATATCCATCATGGCGTTAGTGCGCTGATCGTCCTCATCATCAATGATGAGCTGGACCAGGCGACGCGTATTGGGATCCAGAGTGGTTTCGCGCAACTGCATCGGGTTCATTTCACCCAGCCCTTTAAAGCGCTGTACGTTTGGCTTGCCTTTCTTGCGCTTCAACTGTTCCAGTACGCCCGCTTTCTCTTCTTCTGTCAGCGCGTAATAAACCTCTTTGCCGAGGTCGATACGGTACAACGGCGGCAGCGCGACATAGACGTGTCCGTGCTTCACCAGCGTGCGGAAATGTCGCACAAACAGCGCACAGAGCAGCGTAGCGATGTGCAAGCCATCGGAGTCCGCATCCGCCAGGATACAGATCTTGCCGTAACGTAACTGGCTCAGATCGTCGCTGTCCGGATCGATACCGATCGCGACAGAAATATCGTGGACTTCCTGCGAGGCCAGCACTTCATCAGAAGAGACTTCCCAGGTGTTCAGGATCTTACCCTTAAGCGGCATGATCGCCTGATATTCACGATCGCGCGCCTGCTTGGCGGAGCCACCTGCGGAGTCCCCTTCCACCAGGAACAGTTCGGTACGATTCAGATCCTGCGCGGTGCAGTCTGCCAGTTTCCCCGGCAGCGCCGGACCGCTGGTCAGCTTTTTACGCACCACTTTCTTCGCCGCACGCAGTCGACGCTGAGCGCTGGAGATCACCATCTCCGCCAACAGTTCGGCTGACTGAACGTTCTGGTTCAGCCACAGGCTGAAAGCATCTTTCACCACGCCGGAGACGAATGCCGCACACTGACGTGACGACAGACGTTCTTTGGTCTGTCCGGCAAACTGCGGATCCTGCATTTTCACCGACAGCACGTAGGCGCAGCGATCCCAGATATCTTCCGCCGAGAGCTTCACGCCACGCGGCAGAATGTTGCGGTATTCGCAAAACTCGCGCATCGCGTCAAGCAACCCCTGGCGCAGACCGTTCACGTGCGTTCCGCCCTGCATGGTCGGGATCAGGTTCACGTAGCTTTCGGTCAGCAGTTCGCCCCCTTCCGGCAACCACAGCAGCGCCCAGTCGACGGTTTCTGTGTCACCGGAAAAATTGCCGATGAACGGTTTTTCCGGCAGCGTGGGCAGGCCGTTTACCGCTTCGCCCAGATAGTCGTTCAGGCCATCCTGATAGCACCAGCGCTGTTCGCTGTTATTGACTTCATCTTTAAAGGTGATTTCAACGCCAGGGCACAGCACAGCTTTGGCTTTTAGCACGTGCGTTAAGCGCGAGACAGAAAAACGCGGACTGTCGAAAAAGGTTTCGTCAGGCCAGAAATGGACGCTGGTGCCGGTATTGCGCTTGCCGCAGGTACCAACAACCTGCAAATCCTGAACCTTATCGCCGTTCTCAAACGCAATGTTATACACCTGGCCATCACGACGCACGTTCACTTCCACGCGCTTCGACAGGGCGTTCACCACGGAGATCCCTACGCCGTGCAGGCCGCCGGAAAACTGATAGTTCTTGTTCGAGAACTTGCCGCCCGCATGCAGCCGACAGAGGATCAATTCAACCGCCGGAACGCCTTCTTCCGGGTGAATGTCCACGGGCATGCCGCGACCGTCATCAATGACTTCCAGAGATTGATCGGCATGTAAAATCACATCCACGCGTTTCGCGTGGCCCGCCAGTGCTTCATCGACACTGTTATCAATCACTTCCTGCCCAAGATGGTTGGGGCGGGTCGTATCGGTATACATCCCTGGGCGACGGCGTACCGGCTCAAGCCCAGTGAGTACCTCAATGGCATCAGCGTTATAAGTTTGCGTCATGGTTTTAATAGCAATTCGAAATGATTGTCAGCAACTGTGCAGTCCAAGGAAATCGACAATCGGGTTGAAATAATCTTCGAAGCCCGTGAATGCATGGTTTCCACCTTCAATTACAGTCTGGCGGCAAGAAGCGTAATACGCCACTGCCTGGCGGTAGTCCAGCACTTCATCTCCCGTCTGTTGCAGCAGCCAGATTAAATCCGACGCTTCCAGCGGGTCGATCTGCATGACTTTAAGATCGTAAATATGGCGTGACTCTAGCACATATTGCTGCCCCGTGTAGGGGTTCTCGTTCTGACCGAGGTAGTCGATCAACAGTTCAAATGGCCGGACCGCCGGATTGACGACAACCGCGGGCAACATAAAGCACTGCGATAGCCAGGTGGCGTAGTAACCGCCTAATGACGATCCCACCACGCCCAATGCCTCACCGCCGTGCTCCAGCACGATAGACTCCAGCATTTCTGCGGCATCGGCCGGATACGGCGGCAGTTGCGGCACAATCATCTCGACATGGGGATGCTGTTCGCGCAGCCAGTTTTTCAGCAGGCAGGCCTTCGCGGAACGGGGTGAGCTATTGAAGCCGTGCAGATAAAGAAGCGTAGACATCAGTAGCCTTCAGAAGCGGTATCAGGTCGGAACTCAGCGCCCTGCAAACGACAGACGTCCGTTTTCAGCGTACCGTCGGCAAACAACTCCAGCGTACGCCAGCCAGGACCGATGTTATCAAGGGTAAAGTTCGCGCAATGGGGTTTAAACTGGACACAGGTTGAGGGCGTCGCCAGCAGACGGCGGCCATTCCAGTCGAGATCCAGTTCCTGATGAATATGCCCGCAAAGCAGATACTTCACGCGCGGGTAATTCACCAGCACGTTGTCCAGTTCTGCCGCGTTACGCAGACTGTGTTGATCCAGCCAACTGCATCCCGCAGGCATAGGGTGATGATGTAAAAGCAGCAGAGTGTGGCGCTCAGGAGCCTCAGCCAGTTTGCGCTCCAGCCACTCGAGTTGAAATTCACTCAGTTCGCCGTGAGGCACACCAAAGACCTGACTGTCCAACAGCAGGATTTGCCACTGGTCGCCAATCATGACGCGCTTCGCAGGGGAGATCCCCGCCTCTTGTAACGCGCTATACATCGCGGGCTGAAAGTCATGGTTACCGGGCAACCAAACGCAAGGCGCACGAAAGCTTGCGATACCTTCAGCAAAATGCTGATAGGCCGCAGCGGTTTGATCCTGAGCTAAATCACCTGTCGCCACGATCAGATCGTATTCCTGCCTGTCGGCATGAATGGCATCTAACACGGCCTGGTAGCTTTCCCAGGTGTTTACGCCCAACAGCGTTTCGTGCTTTTCGGCAAACAGGTGAGTATCAGTAATTTGTAAGATCCTGACCCTGGCCTCACCAGCCAGAGAAAGGTTTAACAGGCTTTCCAAATGGTGTCCTTAGGTTTCACGACGCTAGTAAACCGGAATCGCCATCGCTCCATGTGCTAAACAGTATCGCAGCCAGTCGGCCAGAAACTGATTAATTTGATGCTTTTCGTCGCGTTGATGCAACTTTTTATTTGGATAATCATACCGTGCTTTGAAGCGAAAGATCTGCTGACTTGAACACACTTCGGCGACCATTGCGTCATGGTAGAGCCGTACAGTCAGTGACGGCAGGCTCCAGTAGGTGATGGTCGGCGCCGTCTGCTCAATCGTCACCAGCGTCGTGTATCGGGTCGATTCAACGATCGTAATCCGATATTGTGCGTTGCCCACCTGGTAACTCACCGTTTCGCCAGGCGTATCATTGCGCGGCAGCAGGCGTCGCAGTTGCGAAAAATTCGTTTCGCAAAGACGCATCATTTCAGGGAAGTCAGGTGTATAGCGCTTCATTTTATCCACTCGTTTATTAACTCTTTATAGTGCAGTTGCAGCCATTGCAGGGCGATGACCGCAGACGCGTTATCAATTTTCCCCTCTTCAACCCAACGGTATGCCTGTTCCCGGCTTACCACATGAACCCGAATATCTTCGTTTTCATCAGCCAGACCGTGAATCCCGTTTGCGGTCGTGGCGTCCACTTCACCCACTATAATTGACGAGCGCTCGCTGGTGCCACCCGGGCTTGCCAGAAAACTGAGCACCGGTTTCGTCCGTTTCACCTCGATGCCGGCCTCTTCCATCGCTTCACGGCGGGCCACATCATCAACGCTTTCACCCTCTTCGATCATCCCGGCCACCATTTCCAGTAGCCACGGCGTTTCACTGGTGTCATAGGCCGCGATGCGCACCTGCTCGACTAACACCACTTCATCCCGCTCAGGGTCAAAGGGTAGCAAGACTGCCGCATGACCGCGCTCAAAAATTTCTCTACGCACTTCCTGGCTCATTTCACCGTTGAACAAACGGTGGCGAAAGCGATAAAGATCCAGCGAAAAAAAACCGCGATATAGCGTTTCTCGTGCAATAATTTCTACATCGTTTTTGGTGAAAGTTACTGGCGAGTTGCCTGATTTACGCATTATGCCGTCCTGTACCAATAGTGATTTAAATGTGAATATCAAGGGCGTTTGACTGCCGTTTCATCGACCTTGTGGTAAATTGGTGCAAATTAACGCCTGATGGCACAGAACGCCAACTTTTTGCAGTGGCGGATTCTGCTAGAATCAGCAATTATTTTTAAAATTTGATCAGCGCTAAATACTGCTTCACAACAAGGAATGCAAATGAAGAAATTGCTCCCCATCCTTATCGGCCTGAGCCTGTCGGGGTTCAGCACACTGAGCCAGGCAGAGAACCTGATGCAAGTTTATCAGCAAGCACGCCTGAGCAACCCGGAATTGCGTAAATCCGCCGCCGATCGCGATGCTGCATTCGAAAAAATCAACGAAGCACGTAGTCCTTTACTGCCTCAACTGGGCTTAGGTGCCGATTACACCTACAGCAATGGCTACCGCGATGCTAACGGCGTGAACTCGAACGCCACCAGCGCGTCCCTGCAATTGACGCAGACCCTTTTCGATATGTCGAAATGGCGTGCGCTGACCCTGCAGGAAAAATCTGCAGGTATTCAGGACGTGACCTTCCAGACGGACCAGCAGACGCTAATCCTCAACACCGCGAGCGCCTATTTTAAAGTGCTGAACGCCATTGACGTTCTCTCTTACACGCAGGCGCAGAAAGAGGCGATTTATCGTCAGTTGGATCAAACTACCCAGCGTTTCAACGTGGGTCTGGTGGCGATCACTGACGTGCAAAACGCCCGTTCACAATACGACACCGTGCTGGCGAACGAAGTCACTGCCCGTAACGATCTCGACAATGCTGTAGAAGAACTGCGTCAGGTTACCGGCAACTACTACCCGGAACTGGCGTCGCTGAACGTTGACAGCTTCAAGACCGACAAACCGCAGGCGGTGAACGCCCTGCTGAAAGAAGCCGAAAACCGCAACCTGACCCTGTTGCAGGCCCGTCTGAGCCAGGATCTGGCACGTGAGCAGATTCGCCAGGCGCAGGATGGCCACCTGCCAACGCTGGATTTAACCGCCTCTACTGGCGTGTCTGACACCTCGTACAGCGGCTCTAAAACGCGTGGGGCAGGTACCCAGTATGACGACAGCAACATGGGCCAGAATAAAGTTGGCCTGAGCTTCTCACTGCCGATTTATCAGGGCGGGATGGTTAATTCGCAGGTGAAACAGGCGCAATACAACTTTGTTGGTGCCAGTGAGCAACTGGAAAGCGCCCACCGTAGCGTGGTGCAGACCGTACGTTCCTCCTTCAACAATATCAATGCGTCAATCAGCAGCATTAACGCGTACAAACAAGCGGTTGTTTCCGCCCAGAGCTCATTAGACGCGATGGAAGCGGGCTACTCCGTGGGTACACGTACCATCGTTGATGTGTTGGATGCGACCACCACGCTGTACAACGCTAAGCAACAACTGGCGAATGCACGTTATAACTACCTGATCAACCAGCTGAATATTAAATCAGCGCTGGGTACGTTGAACGAGCAGGATCTGGTGGCCCTGAACAACACGCTGGGCAAACCGATTTCCACTTCTCCGGAACACGTCGCGCCAGAAACCCCGCAGATGGATGCGAACGCCGACGGCTATACCGCCAGCTCGGCAGCGCCCGCCGCGCAACCGGCATCGGCACGTTCTTCCAGCAGTAAAGGCAACAATCCGTTCCGTAATTAAACGCGATGACGGGGCTTCGGCCCCGTCTGAACGTAAGGCAACGTAAAGATCTCGCCATTGTGCCGCATTCACGCCTCTTCTCGCTTCATTTTCAACCACTCATCCTCTATCCTGAGCAGTAATAACCACTGGGTCCAGGAAAGACGAAAATGAAACGGACAAAATCCATCCATCACGCCTCGTTCCGCAAAAGCTGGAGCGCGCGCCATCTGACGCCTGTCGCATTCGCCGTTACCGCTGTGTTTATGCTGGCGGGTTGTGAGAAAAGCGATGAAACCGTGTCGCTGTATCAAAATGCGGATGACTGCTCGGCAGCCAATCCGGGCAAAAGCGCGGAATGTACCACGGCGTTCAATAACGCGCTGAAAGAAGCAGAACGTACCGCGCCGAAATATGCCACTCGCGAAGATTGTGTCGCCGAGTTCGGTGAAGGCCAGTGCCAACAAGCCCCTGCTCAGGCCGGCATGGCGCCAGAAGCTCAGGCCCAGCAGTCCAGCGGCAGTTTCTGGATGCCGCTGATGGCGGGTTATATGATGGGTCGCATGATGGGCGGCGGCGCGGGCTTTGCGCAGCAGCCACTGTTCAGCTCGAAAAACCCGGCCAGCCCGGCTTACGGTAAATACACCGATGCGGGCGGTAAAAACTACGGCGCAGCGCAGCCTGGTCGCACAATGACGGTTCCTAAAACCGCCATGGCACCGAAACCTGCAACCACCTCTACTGTAACGCGCGGCGGCTTCGGCGAATCTGTTGCCAAACAGAGCACTATGCAGCGTAGCGCAAGCGGTACCTCCACGCGTTCAATGGGTGGCTGATACGCATGGAAAGAGTCAGTATTATCGAGCGTCCGGACTGGCGCGATAAAGCCACCGAATACGGTTTCAATTTTCACACCATGTACGGCGAACCGTACTGGTGTGAAGACGCCTATTACAAGCTAACGCTGGCCCAGGTTGAAAAGCTGGAAGATGTGACCGCCGAGCTGCACCAGATGTGCCTCAAGGTGGTCGAGAAAGTGATCGCCAGCGACGAGCTGATGACCAAATTCCGTATTCCTAAGCACACCTGGGGCTTTGTTCGTCAGTCATGGCAGACGCATCAGCCGTCGCTCTATTCCCGTCTTGATCTGGCGTGGTATGGCACCGGTGAACCGAAGCTGCTGGAGAATAACGCCGATACGCCGACCTCGCTGTACGAAGCGGCGTTTTTCCAGTGGATCTGGCTCGAAGATCAGATCAATGCGGGCAATTTACCTGAAGGCAGCGACCAGTTTAACAGCCTGCAGGAAAAGCTTATCGAGCGCTTCGCCGAGTTGCGTGAGCAGTATGGCTTCCAGCTTCTGCATTTAACCTGCTGTCGCGATACCGTTGAAGATCGCGGCACTATCCAGTACCTGCAGGATTGCGCAGCGGAAGCGGAGGTCGCCACTGAATTCCTCTATATCGAAGATATCGGGCTGGGTGAAAAAGGCCAGTTCACGGATCTACAGGATCAGGTGATTGCCAACCTGTTCAAGCTCTATCCGTGGGAGTTTATGCTGCGCGAGATGTTCTCCACCAAGCTGGAAGATGCTGGTGTGCGCTGGCTGGAGCCGGCCTGGAAGAGCATTATCTCTAACAAGGCGCTGTTGCCGCTGCTGTGGGAGATGTTCCCGAATCACCCGAACCTGCTTCCCGCCTATTTCGCCGAAGACGACTATCCGCAGATGGAAAAATTCGTCGTGAAACCGATCTTCTCGCGTGAAGGCGCTAACGTCTCCATTATCGAGAACGGTAAAACGATCGAAGCGGTGGAAGGTCCGTATGGTGAAGAAGGCATGATCGTGCAGCAGTTCCATCAACTGCCGAAGTTTGGCGACAGCTATATGCTGATCGGCAGTTGGTTGATCAACGATCAGCCTGCCGGGATCGGCATTCGCGAAGACAGAGCACTAATCACCCAGGATCTGTCCCGCTTCTACCCGCATATTTTTGTCGAGTAATAGGGCACTCCTGTGTAGGCCTGATAAGACACTTTGTGTCGCCATCAGGCAATAGATCCTTGCCGGGTGGCGGCTTCGCCTTACCCGGCCTACCCCACCTGTACCGACAGCATACTCAGGCTACCCATCTCGATACCGTCAACCGGGATCGTCACCGGCTCTTTGCCATCCCACGCACCTAACACGTACAGCAGCGGCAGATAGTGATCCGGTGTCGGGTTCGACAGTGAACCGCCTTCGTGATCGAGATAATTGACCAGCGGATGCTGCTCAACCGGCCCCTGCCAGCTCAGATTCGCTTTGACAAAATCATTGAACGAGGTTGCCCACGGGTACGGGTTATTATCGCCGTGCCAACGCGCCGTGCGCAGGTTATGCACCACGTTACCACTGGCCACCAGCATGATGCCTTCATCACGCAGCGCCGCCAGCTTGCGCCCAATCTCAAAATGCCAGGCCGCCGGTTTGGTGCTGTCGATGCTCAACTGCACCATCGGGATATCGGCGTCCGGATACATCTTGATCAGCACACCCCAGGAGCCGTGGTCAAAGCCCCAGGCCTCTTTGTCGAGCGCGACCGGCACTGGTGCAAGCAAATCAACCAGATGCTGTGCCAACTCGGGGGAGCCTGGCGCCGGGTAATGCGTGTCGTACAACGCCTGTGGGAAACCGCCAAAATCATGGATCGTCTTTGGCGCTTCCATCGCGGTGACACCGGTACCTCGAGTGAACCAGTGCGCAGACACCACCACAATCGCTTTTGGACGCGGCAATGTCTCCCCAAGCTGCTGCCAGGCACGGGTATACAGGTTATCTTCCAGAACGTTCATCGGGCTGCCGTGTCCCAAAAACAATGCTGGCATACGAATTGAAGACATGATGATATCCTTACTCAGGGAGTCATTTTGATGGTCTTACAATACCCTCTTTCGATGAATGAAGAACTCTGATAACCATGATGATGATCATCAGTTATTTTGAAGGTCAGCGAGATGTATAAGGAGTCATTGATGTCAGTACCTTTAATTCTGACCTTACTGGCGGGGGCCGCCACGTTTATTGGCGCGTTTCTTGGCGTACTGGGGCAAAAGCCCTCCAATCGCCTGCTGGCGTTTTCACTCGGGTTTGCCGCCGGGATCATGCTGCTGATCTCCTTGATGGAGATGCTGCCCGCCGCGCTGGGTACGAAGGGAATGCCGCCAGTTCTGGGCTACGGCATGTTTATCATCGGCTTGCTGGGCTACTTTGGTCTGGATCGTCTGCTTCCGCACGCCCACCCACAGGATCTGATGCAAAAAAGGACGCAGCCGATTCCTGGCTCGATCAAACGTACCGCCATCCTGCTCACGCTGGGGATCAGTTTGCACAACTTCCCGGAAGGGATTGCCACTTACGTGACTGCCAGCAGTAACCTGGAATTGGGATTCGGCATCGCGCTGGCCGTTGCCCTGCATAATATTCCGGAAGGTCTGGCGGTCGCCGGGCCGGTCTACGCCGCCACCGGCTCTAAACGTACTGCAATTTTCTGGGCGGGCATTTCCGGGATGGCGGAAATATTGGGTGGCGTGTTGGCATGGCTGATTCTTGGCAGCCTGGTATCGCCCGTCGTCATGGCTGCCATTATGGCGGCCGTCGCGGGCATTATGGTGGCGTTGTCGGTGGATGAACTGATGCCGCTGGCAAAAGAGATCGATCCCAATAACAACCCCAGCTATGGCGTTCTGTGTGGAATGTCGGTGATGGGGTTGAGTCTGGTTGTACTTCAGGCGATGGGGATCGGATAACGCAGAGAGCAGGAAGCGATTATTCCTGCTCTTTTGTCATAACGCGTTCTTCATCATCACGACGAAGTAATTTATTGCGGATTTCCAGTAGCGCGTCACGATCCTGCCGAAACGCTTTACAGTAGCGTTTCATGTGGCAAAAATAACCCACAACCACCAAAGCAATTAAGACAATCCAGTACCAGGCAATAAACATCCTTTTACCCTTAAATTTTAACATTAACAGATATTTAGCGTTAATATTTAACATACCTATTATTAGGTAGGATTATATACTGGCACAGTTCGAAATCGAAAAGATGATTTCGATCATAGAGAAAAAGATTGGACGTTTATTAACCGACAGGATATCTGGAAAAGCGGAATGTGCCGGATAAGGTGCTTAAACCACTATCCGGCAAGGCAGGATTAGCTGGCTTTACGTTCGTGCGCCTGACGGTAAGCTACCAGGTCTTCGATCGTCACCACCGCCATATTGTGTTTGCTCGCAAATTCGATGCACTCCGGCGCGCGCGCCATGCTGCCATCATCATTGGTCAGTTCACACAGTACACCTGCAGGTTTGTACCCAGCCAGCGTCACCAGATCGATGGTCGCTTCGGTGTGACCACCGCGGGTCAATACACCACCCGGCTGAGCGCGCAGCGGGAAAACATGTCCCGGACGGTTCAGGTCGGAAGGTTTTGCGCCATCGGCAATAGCCGCGCGAACGGTGGTCACGCGATCGGCAGCAGAAACGCCGGTCGTGACACCTGTCGCCGCTTCAATGGTCACGGTAAAACCGGTGCCATAAGCGCTGGTGTTATTTTCCACCATCATCGGCAGATCGAGTTGTTTACGACGATCTTCGGTGATGCACAGGCACACAATACCGCTACCGTGACGGATGGTCAGTGCCATCTGCTCAACGGTCATGGTCTCTGCCGGGAAAATCATATCGCCTTCGTTTTCACGATCTTCGTCGTCCAGCACCATCACACCGCGGCCTTCGCGCAGTGCAGACAGAGCGTGTTCGACACGTTCAAAAGGCGTACCAAAAGAGGAAAGTAGCGTCTGATTCATGGTAAAAAAACCTCACTAAAATTATGGTTACCAGAATCAGGGCAGTCTTAGGAGTACCGACAAGCGGCAAAAAAATAACGTGAGCGGGTCCATGCCCGACTGGATCGTTACTCTCTCCCATCCGGACTCTAACCGTCGGCCCCGGAATTACACCGGATCTGCTGACCTTTGGGTTTGCACCCAAAGCGCTCGCGGGCTTTCAACCTGAGTTGATTTACCGCCGGTGGGGAATTTCGCCCCGCCCTGAGAATAAGCGGATTAACTATAACGCTATTGATTACCTTCATCAATGCCTTTACCCCCATTAACATCACACAATTCTGGTTTATGCCTCACGCAGATCGCACTACAATGGGCGTTAACACTTACCAGTTCAGGGAAACCACTATGATTGACCCGAAAAAAATTGAGCAGATCGCTCGCCAGGTTCACGAGTCGATGCCGAAAGGGATCCGGGAGTTCGGGGAAGATGTCGAGAAGAAAATCCGTCAAACGCTGCAATCTCAGCTGACGCGTCTCGATCTGGTGAGCCGCGAAGAGTTTGATGTTCAGACCCAGGTGCTGCTGCGCACCCGTGAAAAGCTGGCGCTGCTGGAGCAACGGTTGAGCGAGTTGGAAGCGCGTCAGTCCACTGAAGAAGTCAAACCTGCACCCGCCATCCCGCCGGTTGAACCACAAGCGTAAAAACAGCAACGGGCCGCAAGGCCCGTTGACATATCAATGTTCCACTTCTAGCTTTCTGGCGTTCATTGCCTGCTGGCAGTAGTGCGCGTAGCGTTTGCAAAACCAGCTGCGGTGCTCCTCATCCATATTGCCGGTAACAGCCTGGATATCAACAGGGCGACCTTCAGCCTGCATTCTGGCAAAACTCCGCGCCAGGAAATCGAAATTGTTCATCGAATAAACACTGTTGTTCATTAGCATATCCTCCAGTCGGTGAATCTCTGTTAAGGTCATATGCTTTTTTCTGATACCAGTATTTACCGGGAGGCGTAGCAGGTTTGTACATATTGTGCGCAAATCAGTGGCCTGAGTTCACACTTTGGGGACACGGGTGATGCCCGATTTCCAGGCATCACCGCCAGCGATTATTTATCGCTGTCTTTCTGGATTTTCTTGATGATATTGGTGGTGGAGCAACCATCTTCAAAGTTGAGCACCAGCACTTCGCCGCCGTTGGCCCACACCTCTTCACTGCCGGCAATCTCTTCCGGCTTATAGTCACCGCCTTTCACCAACAGATCCGGTAATACGCCTGCAATCAGGCGCTGCGGCGTGTCCTCTTCAAAAGAGACCACCCAGTCAACGGATTCCAGCGCACCCAACACGATCATCCGTTGTTCGAGCGGATTCACCGGGCGCGTTTCCCCTTTCAGGCGTTTCGTCGATGCATCGCTGTTGACCGCGACAATTAAGCGATCGCCCAGCTTACGTGCGTTTGCGAGATAGGAGACGTGACCGGCGTGCAGAATGTCAAACACCCCGTTGGTCATGACGACTTTCTCACCGCGCTTACGCGCACTGGCAACGGCCTGCTTCAGCTCGTCTTCGGTCATCACGCCGAAGCCGGTTTCCGCACGACCGCGTACCGCGTTTTCCAGTTCAATAGGCGACACAGTGGAGGTCCCCAGCTTGCCAACCACCACACCCGCCGCCGCATTAGCGAAGAAGCAGGCTTCTTCCAGCGAATTACCGGCTGCCAGCGTCGCCGCCAGCACGCCAATGACCGTGTCGCCCGCGCCGGTCACGTCATACACTTCCTGCGCCTGCGTCGGCATATGCAGCGGGGCTTTGCCTGGTTGCAACAGCGTCATCCCCTGCTCGGAGCGGGTGACCAGCAGCGCGGAAAGCTCGAAATCGGCGATCAGCTTCATGCCGCGTTCAACAATCTCTTCTTCGCTTTTGCATTTTCCTGCCACTGCTTCGAACTCAGAGAGGTTCGGCGTCAGCAACGTCGCGCCGCGATAGCGGGCAAAATCGGTTCCTTTCGGATCGATCAGCACCGGCACTCCGGCTTTACGCGCCAGCGCGATCATCTGCTGAACGCTGGCCAGCGCGCCTTTCGCATAGTCAGACAGCACCAACGCCCCAATCGAGCTCAGCGCCTGGTTGATACGCTCATGCAGCGGCTGCGGATCCACGCCTTCAAAGCCTTCTTCGAAGTCGAGACGAATCAATTGCTGGTTGCGTGAAAGCACGCGCAGTTTGGTGATCGTGGGATGGGTCGGGACAGAAACGAAGTCGCATTTCACGTTCACGTCCGCCAGCGTTTTGCTGAGTGCGCGCGCGGCATCGTCGATACCGGTCAGTCCGACCAGACGCGAATTTGCTCCCAGAGAGGCAATATTCATCGCCACGTTCGCCGCACCGCCTGGACGTTCTTCGATGGTATCGACTTTCACCACCGGTACCGGTGCTTCAGGTGAAATACGGCTGGTGGGCCCGTACCAGTAGCGATCCAGCATCACATCACCGACAACCAAGACTCCTGCACGTTCAAACTCTGGCAGCGTTACTTTCATTCCTGTCTCCTGAGAGATTCAAAATTTGCGCGCGATAATAGCACACTTCATCAGGCAACCAGCCACTTCTGCCAGCTTGCCCGCACCAGCGTACGTTCCGCCTCAAAACATGTTTGCGCCACATGGCCCGGCTGTTCCTGCAACGCCAGGTGATGCAGCTCATCGCGCAGCGTGGTATAGGCGTGGGTCAATGCCATCGTCTCCTGCTCGTCCATAATGTCGTTTTGCGCTAACAGTTCCAGAATGCGCACATTATCCGACCAGCGGGTCAGTTTGGGTTTGTCATGGGCATAACGTAGCACCAGATATTGCGTGATAAATTCGATATCCGTAATACCGCCTTCATCGGCTTTAATATCAAAGCGATCGCGATGTTTATTGCCCAGATGCGCGCGCATTTTTTCACGCATTTCACGCACCTCGGTCTGCAACGTTTTGCCATCGCGAGGCAGCGTCATAATATCGCGGCGCACGGTATCAAACTGCGAGGTCAATTGCGGGTCACCATAAACCACTCGTGCGCGCACCAGTGCCTGATGTTCCCACGTCCAGGCCTCATTTTTCTGATAATCCGCAAAGGATTCAGCAGAGGTCACCAGCATCCCCGCAGCACCAGACGGACGCAACCGGGCATCCACTTCATACAGAATGCCTGAGGAGGTACGGGTGCTGAACAGATGCATAATGCGTTGCGCCAGCCGCAGGTAGAACTGCCGCCCGTCAATTTCTCGCTCGCCGTCGGTCATCACGTCAACGGGGCAGTCATGCAGGAAGATCAAATCGAGATCGGAGCTATAGCCCAGTTCCCAGCCGCCCAGTTTGCCGTAGCCCACCACCGCAAAGCCACGCCCTTCCCGCTCGGCAAGATGTGTCGGCTGGCCGTAGCGCGCCACCATTTGCAGCCACGCCTGTTGCACAACGGCGTCAATCATCGCCTCCGCCAGCCAGGTCAGGTGGTCACTGACTTTCATCACCGGCAACGTGCCGGCGATATCCGCAGCGGCAATACGCAGCAGTTGCGTTTGTTTGAACTGCCGCAGGGCTTCCAGCTGTTGTTCTTCATCATCTTCCGGGACGCGCAGTAAATACTGGCGCAACTCATCACGATACGCGTCGGTCGCCGTCGGCTGATAGAGCGTATTCGGGTCGAGCAGTTCATCAAGCAGCAGCGGATAACGCGCCAGTTGACTGGCGACCATCGGCGACGCCGCGCAGAGCGAAATCAGGTGCTTCAGCGCGCCAGGGAATTCACTCAACAGCTCCAGATAGGTGGTGCGGGTGACAATCCCCACCAGCAGCGGCGTAATGCGCGACAGCGGGAGAGAGGCGTCCTGCCGCGTGCAGACATCACTCAGCAGGTGCGGCATCAGGTGGTCAAGCACCTGGCGCCCGCGAGGGCCAATGGTGCGCTTATCCAGCTCTTTACGGAAATCGGCAATCAACGCCAGCACGCGCAGGCGATCGTCATCCGTGAGATGCGACAACACCGGCGGCGTGTCATCTTCCTGCAAGGCGTCCTGCCACAGCTCGCGCCACTGTTCCGAGAGCGCGTCTTCCTGCGTGTCGGTTTCGTCATCGCCGATCAGCTCGTTAAACACGCGGCGGACGTTCGCCATGTGCCCCTCAAGCGTTTTGGTCAGTTGCTGCCAGTCATCCGCGTTCATTCCCCAGGCCAGCCGCGCCCGGTTAAGTTCATCGCCCGGCAGCGTCTGGGTTTGTTCATCGTTAATGCTTTGCAGCAGGTTTTCCAGACGGCGCAGGAAGAGGTAGGCCAGTCGCAACTGTTCGGCATCGTTTTCCGGCAACAAATGCAGTGCGGCGATCGCGCTTAACGTCGGCAGCAGAGAACGGGATTGCAGCGACGGCTCACGTCCGCCGCGAATCAACTGAAATACCTGCACAATAAATTCGATTTCTCGAATGCCGCCCGCGCCGAGCTTGATGTTATCTTTCAGCCCCCGACGACGGACTTCACGCGCAATCATCCCTTTCATATTACGCAGCGACTGGATCACGCTGAAGTCGATATAGCGGCGGAAAACGAACGGGCGCAGCATGGCGCGCAGTTCATCGACATAGCGACCGTCGGTATCGCCCATAATCCGCGCCTTGACCATCGCGTAACGTTCCCAGTCGCGCCCCTGCTCCTGATAGTAATCTTCCAGCGCCGCAAAGCTCAGCACCAGCGGGCCGCTGTCGCCAAACGGGCGCAGCCGCATGTCCACCCGATAGACAAAGCCATCCTGCGTGGGCTGATCCAGCACTTTGATCAGCCGTTGCCCCATGCGAGTAAAAAACTGCGCATTATCCAGTTCGCGACGTCCACCCTGGGTAGAACCGTGCTCAGGCCAGGCAAAGATCAGATCGATATCCGAGGAAAAATTCAGCTCGCCGCCGCCCAGTTTGCCCATGCCTAAAATCAGCAGCGGCTGTGGGATACCGTCCTGACTGCACGGCGTTCCCCATTCGCGACAGCAGGCGTCGTACAGCCAGTCGCGCGCGCTGATAATCAGCGTTTCGGCCAGATGGCTTAACTGTTGCAGAATGTCGGTATCGTCCACCAGCGACAGCGCCTGTGCCCAGGCAATACGCACCATCACGCGGCGGCGAAACAGACGCAGTTCATGCATCAGCGCCGCTTCATCGTTCACCGTTGCCAGTGCCGCCTGTAACCATTCGCCGTACTGTTGCCATTCATCGGCCTGCGGCGGCGCGCTTTCCAGTTCCGTCAGCCAGTGAGGATGAGCGATGATGCTATCCCGCACAAAATCACTGAATGTAAGTACTGACTTCGCTTGTACGCCAGATACGGATTCAGGTAACTGCTCTGCTATGACTTGCCAGTACTGCTGTAACGGTGACGAAAGCGGCTTCATCAAAAGATTCCTTGTAACGTTGCCGGATGGCGGTACTCCGCCTTATTCCGGCCTACAAAACATGTCGATCCGTAGGCCTGATAAGCACAACGCCATCAGGCACTCCAGTTATCGTTTTCCGCTGTGCAACCAGAACGGTTCCTGGTTATTCGCCTCATTACGGAAATGTTCAATTTCAATGTGTTGGCCGTTGGCGATAGCGTGATACAGCCCTTGCCAGTTCTCAAGCCAGGCCTGAACCACCGCCGCATCGTAATACCCCGCCAGCAGCAAAACGGTGTCGATATCGCGGCGTAAACGCGGCAACTGATCGCGATACTGGTCGCCCAACGGTTGTCCAAAAACGCTTTTCAGCTCAGCGGCGGTACGCGAAAGATGGATGTCAGCAAAGCGCTTGAAAGAATCCGCCATTTTGGCCTGCGCTTTTGCGTCCAGAAACGGCTGCCAGGCTTTGGTCACCAGCCACTCGGTCAACACCAGTTTCGCCATTGCCGTTTGAGTGGTGTAAACCGCCGTCTCCGCAGAAACCGCGGAAGCAATGGTTGCTTCCGACTGGGTTAACAGATCGCGTAAGTGAGCGCTCGCTTTACGCGGAACAATACCGCCAAACAACATCAGGGTGTGACGCACCAGGCCCATCGCGGCCAGCACATCCGCCTTTGCTGCCTTATTGCCGCGAACCCAGAGTTCTTCATGGTACTGCCATTGTGCCAGCGCCAACTCCAGAGCAGCTTCCAGCCCGTGTTCCACGCTGGCTTTCGCGGGCGCTTTCAGCACGGCTGTCGGTTTGATCTCGCGTGGAGGATTCCCTTGCGCCAGGTGATATCCACGCGCCGCTTTACTCAGGCTGCCCTGGCGCAGACCCGCCTGGTTCACTAGCTGACTTGCCAGCTTCAGCACTGCCCGAGTGTCGCCGCTCAGCAGTTCAAGCTCCAGCTCGCAAATCGGCTCCGCCAGTTCACCTGCTTTTACTTCGCCTAAATCGAGAGCGATCTCAATCTGGCTGCCATCCACCGTCAGCAGCCATTTTTCACGTTCAAAATCGGTGCTGAACCGTGGCTGCACGCGGGAGATGAGATCGGCAGGCAGCTCACCGTTTGGCCACACCTCCGGCGGAAACTGTGTTAAATCCAGCGTGGGCTCGTTCAGGGGGACATTGTATTCCGGTCTCTGATGTAAACCGCCGGTCACTCGCCCGGCAATTTTCATGGTCATCTCATAGCGACCGTTCTCTCCACGAATACGCAGTCCCATGTCGTGACCACGCAACCACTTATCTTCGGTCTCGTAGTAAACATTCAACAACGGGCTGGGCGCATGATGCTCGCCTCCGAGCGTATTCAGATGGTCACGCAGCGCGTTCACGGCGTCGTGATTAACGATAAATTTTAATTCAATTTCCTGAGCCATGGCCTTGTACTTACCGGTTATGTCACATAAGAGAGAATCACGACGAACTTACGGTGATCTTTTTTGTCAGTAGATAGTATTTTGCGCCAAATTGCCATGCAACGAGCAATTTGACGGGCGTAAAAGTTTTGAAGTAGCGGTAAAGCGGACACAGATGATTCCGATTGATGTCGAATGCTTTGCGTAGAGACACTGATACCACTACTATCGTTCCACTTTCTATGACAATAACGACAGCCTGATGCCAAAATTACGCCTGATTGGATTTATGTTACTCGCACTTAGCGCTACTGCCGTGTCACACGCCGAAGAAAAGCGCTATGTCTCTGATGAACTGAACACCTGGGTCCGCAGTGGCCCGGGGGATAATTATCGCCTCGTCGGCACGGTCAACGCGGGCGAAGAAGTCACGCTGTTACAAACTGACGCCAACACGAACTACGCGCAGGTTAAAGACAGTACCGGGCGGACGGCCTGGATCCCGATGAAAGAGCTGAACAGCACGCCCAGCCTGCGCACCCGCGTGCCGGATCTGGAAAATCAGGTCAAAACGCTGACCGATAAGCTCAACAATATCGACACCACCTGGAATCAACGCACGGCTGACATGCAGCAGAAAGTGTCGCAAAGCGACAGCGTGATCAACGGGCTGAAAGAAGAGAATCAGAAGCTGAAGAACGAGCTGATCGTGGCGCAGAAGAAGGTCAGCGCCGCAAATTTGCAGCTTGATGATAAGCAACGCACCATCATCATGCAGTGGTTTATGTATGGCGGCGGCGTGCTGGGACTCGGCCTGCTTCTCGGTTTGATCCTGCCGCACATGATCCCAAGCCGGAAACGCAAAGACCGCTGGATGAACTAAATCGCCTTCTCCGCCACACTGTCATATGATTAAGGGATTGTATTTCCCTGGAGAGGTGGTGTGGCGTGAAGATTTATCTGGTCGGTGGTGCGGTTCGGGATACGCTGTTAGGGCTACCGGTTAAAGATAAAGATTGGGTGGTGGTTGGCGCTACACCGCAACAAATGCTCGACGCGGGCTACCAGCAGGTAGGTCGCGATTTTCCTGTTTTTCTCCATCCGCAAACCCACGAAGAGTATGCCCTGGCGCGTACCGAGCGTAAGTCCGGCTCGGGGTATACCGGATTCACCTGCTATGCCGCGCCGGACGTCACGCTGGAAGACGATCTTCAGCGCCGTGACCTGACCATTAACGCCCTCGCGCAGGATGATGACGGTGAGATCGTCGACCCCTATCACGGACGCCGCGATCTGGAGCAACGCCTGTTGCGCCATGTTTCGCCGGCCTTTAATGAAGATCCGCTGCGCGTCCTGCGCGTGGCGCGCTTTGCCGCTCGCTATGCGCATCTGAGCTTCCGCATTGCTGACGAAACCATGGCGCTGATGCGCGAAATGACGCACGCCGGTGAGCTGGAACACCTGACGGCAGAGCGCGTGTGGAAAGAGACAGAGAACGCGTTAACCACGCGTAACCCGCAGGTCTATTTCCAGGTTCTACGCGACTGCGGCGCGCTACGCGTGTTGTTCCCGGAGGTCGATGCGCTGTTTGGCGTCCCGGCGCCGGCGAAGTGGCATCCGGAAATCGATACCGGGATTCATACCCTGATGACGCTGTCGATGGCGGCGCTGCTCAGCCCGGAAATTGACGTGCGTTTTGCTACGCTGTGCCACGACCTCGGCAAAGGCCTGACGCCGCCGGAACTCTGGCCGCGTCACCACGGGCACGGCCCGGCGGGCGTCAGACTGGTTGAGCAATTGTGCCAGCGCCTGCGCGTACCGAATGACATTCGTGACTTAGCCAAACTGGTGGCGGAGTTCCACGATCTCATCCACACCTTCCCGATACTGCAACCTAAAACCATCGTTAAGCTGTTTGATTCGATCGACGCCTGGCGTAAACCGCAGCGCGTGGAGCAGATTGCGCTCACCAGCGAAGCTGACGTGCGCGGACGGACGGGGTTTGAAGCTGCGGATTATCCGCAGGGGCGTTTACTGCGCGAAGCGTGGGAAGTCGCGCAATCGGTGCCCACCAAAGACGTTGTCGAGGCCGGATTTAAAGGTATTGAGATTCGCGAGGAGTTAACCCGACGCCGGATTGCGGCGCTGGCCCGCTGGAAAGAGACCCGTTTCCCGAGGGCGGTCAGTTAAGGTGTGAATGCCGGATGGCGCTGCGCTTATCCGGCCTACGGTATCGTATCTCAACGCGTAGGCCGGATAAGACGTTTACGCCGTCATCCGGCATGAGCGGTCTGTCAGAAAAACACCACGTAAACCGCCGCGGCGACGATAAAGCGATAGATCGCAAACGGAATAAAGGAGATGCGCTTAATCAGTTGCAGGAAGGTTTTGATGGCGACCAGTGCAACCACGAAGGCGGTAATAAAACCGACGGCAAACATGGGGATATCGGCGGCTGTCAGGAACGACCAGCTTTTGTAGAGATCCAGCGCGGTGGCACCCATCATCATCGGTACGGCCAGCAGGAACGAAAATTCAGACGCCGCATAACGGCTCACGCCCATCAGCATCCCGCCGGAAATGGTCGCCCCGGAGCGGGAGAAACCCGGCCACAGAGCCAGACACTGGAAGCAGCCAATCATGAACGCCTGACGGTAAGTCATGTCATCCAGACCCGGCGCGCGCGGCTCTTTCGGTTTCAGACACTCTGCGGCGATCAGCAGTAAACCGCCCACCACCAGCGCATACATCACATTAACCGGGTTAAACAGCGATTTGATCGTATCGTGGAAGACCAGCCCCAGCACCACCGCCGGGATCATCCCCAACAGAATGTGGATCAGCGTTAAACGGCCTTTACTTTCCCCTTCACGCTGCAACGGACGACCAAAGTGAATGCCGATCAGGCCAAACAGGCGCCGCCAGAACATGACTACCACCGCGAGAATGGATCCCAACTGGATCACCACTTCAAACGTCTTTGCCGTGTCACCCTCAAATCCCAACAGATGGCCCACAATGATCATGTGCCCGGTGCTGGAAACGGGTAAAAACTCCGTCAATCCTTCGACCACACCCAAAATTGCCGCAATCAGCAGCGAGTGCATATCGCTCATCAATAAACCCCTAAATAGAAAAATCTACAGCGCAAAAAGATCCAATTTATACCCTAAATAATTCGAGTTGCGGCAAGGCGGCAAAGAGTGACAAATTCGTCGGGAACGAATTTGACCAGCCGCAGGCTGACCTTCGGTGAGAGACAGAATATCTCTCATTAATCCCCAGGAGCTTACATCAGTAAGTGACTGGGGTGAACGAGCGCAGCCAACGCACATGCAACCTGAAGTATGACGGGTATAGGACTCTTTTATATCCGTTTGGTTTAACAAATATGAAGATAATTATTTTTCTTTCAGATTATTGCTACGCTCAATGATTACGCCCACATTGGCCGCGCGCGCCACCGCACCGGGCTTACTGACTTTGATGCGCACCCACGGCGAGTTAAAGCGAGTGAGCAGCAGTTCGGCCACCTCTTCGGCAACGCGCTCCACCAGCGCAAAACGTCCGCCTTCGACGTGGTTAACGATCGTCCCGGCGATGTCCGCGTAGCTCAGGCAGTCGGCAACATCGTCACTTTTTGCTGATTTTCGGTTATCCCACGCCATTTCGATATCGAACACCAGCTTCTGTTCGATCGTCTGTTCCCAGTCGTAAACACCAATAGTGGTGATTACCGAAAGTTGCTCTATAAATACAATATCCATCACGACCTGCCTGCTTTTTGGCTAACCCGGATACCACTTCCGGCGAAATATGCGTATTATCCACAGAAGTAGCGTTTTACACGACATTTTCAAAACGGAACAGCTTATGAGTGCAATCGCGCCTGGAATGATTCTCTTCGCGTACCTCTGCGGCTCCATTTCCAGTGCCATTCTGGTCTGCCGCATTGCTGGCTTGCCGGACCCGCGTAGCAGCGGCTCCGGCAACCCTGGCGCGACCAATGTGTTACGAATCGGTGGCAAAGGAGCAGCCGCAGCGGTCCTGATTTTCGACGTCCTGAAAGGGATGTTGCCCGTCTGGGGCGCGTATGCGCTGGGTGTTAGCCCGTTCTGGCTGGGTCTTATCGCCATCGCCGCCTGTCTGGGGCATATCTGGCCAGTCTTCTTCGGTTTCAAAGGCGGGAAAGGCGTGGCGACCGCCTTTGGCGCTATCGCACCTATCGGCTGGGATCTCACCGGCGTGATGGCGGGCACCTGGTTGCTCACCGTCCTGTTGAGTGGTTATTCATCGCTGGGGGCGATCGTCAGCGCGCTGATTGCCCCGTTCTATGTCTGGTGGTTCAAACCGCAGTTCACTTTCCCGGTCTCCATGCTGTCGTGCCTGATTTTACTGCGTCATCATGACAACATTCAGCGCCTGTGGCGCCGCCAGGAGACGAAAATCTGGACCAAACTGCGCAAGAGACGCGAGAAAGATCCCGAGTAACGTTGGCCGGAAATGGTGTTGTCCATCCCGGCCTACAGCACCTGATAGCCTTCGTCCGGCTTGCCTAAGCGCTGCTGGCACCATGCCGCCAGAAACTCCACGCAGACTCTGAGCTTCACGCTGCGGTACAGTGGTTCCTGATAGACCGCCCAGATGTTGGCGCTCTGCGCGTATTCCGGCAACACCCGCACCAGTTTGCCGCTCGCCAGAAACGGCTGCACATCCCACTCTGAACGCAGCATGATCCCTTTGCCTTCCAGCGCCCATTGCAGAACGACTTCACCGCTGTTGGAAGAGAGATGCCCGCTCACTTTGACCGATTTTTTCGTCGTGCCATTTCCCAGCTCCCATATTCCGTGAGTCATATCACGCTCTTTTGTCACCAGACAATCGTGGCGACTTAATTCCTGCAAGGTTTTGGGTTCAGGATATTTCTGTAAATATCCTGGGGAGGCACACAATATCCTTTTATTCTTTGTTAACAAATGCGCAATATAATAATCCGGAATTTCATCGTTAATACGAATATCGAGATCGATATTATCCTGAACCAAATCAATTTGCCGATCGAAGAGTTCAAAATGGACCAGTAACTCAGGATAATTGCGCATCAGTTCGGTAATCGCGGGGGCAATGTGACTGCGGCCAAATCCGAAGCTACAACCAATACGAATCATCCCTTCCGGGCGCGTTTTGATTTGTGTCACGTCGTCGATCAGGCGCTGATATTGTGTAAGGATAACCAGCGCCTGTTCGTAACAACGCTGACCGCTCTCCGTCAGCGCCACGCCGCGCGCCGAGCGGTTAAGCAGCGTGGTGGCAAGCGTGGTTTCCAGAATCTGGATCCGCTTTGTCACAAAGGCTGGCGTTTGTCCGAGGGCGCATGCCGCGGCGCTAAAGCTGCCCGTATGGACGATTTCCACCAGCACCTGAAGGTCTTTGGCTAAGGGCCAGTTTTTGAGCATTTTTCGGGTTATCCATGAAATTGATGCCTGAAGTGTAATTCGCAATCTAAGGTTAATCTCTGCCCTTGCTCAATTTTCATCATCTTTCTTCAACATCATTCACGAACTGTTAATTGCATATACACAGTGGCAAATAATATAAAACCACACCTTTAGTGGTAGTTTGTGAAGGAGAATTTATTTCCAGACAAATAAAAAAACTGGAGTTGACATGATGAGCAATCAAAATAATCAAAATGCGGTTAATACGCTGACGGAAATAGTCGCCAACTTTACCGCCATGATTTCCACGCGCATGCCCGACGATGTGGTGGACAAATTAAAACAGCTACGGGATGCCGAAACCTCAAAGATGGGGCAAATCATCTATCACACGATGTTCGACAACATGCAGAAAGCTATCGATCTTAACCGTCCGGCCTGCCAGGACACCGGTGAGATCATGTTCTTTGTGAAGGTCGGTTCCCGTTTCCCGCTGTTGGGTGAGTTGCAAAGCATTCTCAAGCAAGCGGTGGAAGACGCCACGGTGAAAGCGCCACTGCGCCACAACGCGGTAGAAATTTTTGATGAAGTGAATACCGGTAAAAATACCGGTAGCGGCGTACCGTGGGTCACCTGGGATATTGTGCCCGACGGTGATGACGCGGAAATTGAAGTCTACATGGCCGGTGGCGGCTGCACGCTGCCGGGGCGCTCCAAAGTGCTGATGCCTTCCGAAGGCTACGAAGGCGTTGTGAAATTCGTCTTTGAAAATATCTCGACGCTGGCCGTCAACGCCTGCCCGCCGGTGCTGGTCGGCGTGGGGATCGCCACCTCGGTTGAAACCGCCGCCGTGCTGTCGCGCAAAGCGGTGCTGCGTCCGATCGGCACCCGCCATCCGAATCCCAAAGCGGCAGAACTCGAATTGCGTCTGGAAGAGGGGCTGAACCGGCTGGGCATTGGCCCGCAGGGATTGACTGGCAACAGCTCCGTGATGGGCGTGCATATCGAATCCGCCGCGCGTCACCCGTCGACCATTGGCGTTGCCGTCTCTACCGGCTGCTGGGCGCACCGTCGCGGTACGCTGCTGGTCCATTCTGACCTCTCCTTCGAAAACCTGTCTCACACCCGGAGCGCGTTATGAAAAAGATCCTCACAACCCCGATCAAAGCCGAAGACCTGGAAGACATCCGCGTTGGCGATGTGATCTATCTGACCGGAACGCTGGTGACCTGCCGCGACGTCTGCCACCGCCGCCTGATCGAACTGAAGCGCCCGATCCCCTACGACCTCAACGGCAAAGCGATTTTCCATGCCGGACCGATCGTGCGTAAGAACGGTGAAAAGTGGGAGATGGTCTCCGTCGGCCCGACCACCAGCATGCGTATGGAAGCCTTTGAAAAAGAGTTCATTGAGCAGACGGGCGTCAAACTGGTGGTGGGTAAAGGCGGCATGGGGCCGCTAACGGAAGAAGGCTGCCAGAAATTCAAGGCGCTGCACGTGATCTTCCCGGCAGGCTGCGCGGTGCTGGCAGCCACCCAGGTGGAAGAGATCGAAGAGGTGCACTGGATGGAGCTCGGTATGCCGGAATCGCTGTGGGTTTGCCGGGTGAAAGAGTTCGGTCCGCTGATTGTCTCTATCGACACTCACGGCAACAACCTGATTGCCGAAAACAAAAAACAGTTCGCCGAACGTCGCGGCCCGATCGTCGACGAAATCTGCGAACACGTGCATTACATCAAATAACTCTTCCGGAGAGGCCTGTGCCTCTCCCTCTTTCGCAGGGATACGACAATGGCACCTTTATCTGGTTGGTGGCGATATCTGGCTCCGCTGGTGGTCATCGCCATTATTGCTGTTTTGCCCGTCCCCACCGGTCTTGAGAGCCACACCTGGCTCTACTTTGCGGTCTTTACCGGCGTCATCGTGGGACTCATTCTGGAACCGGTACCCGGCGCAGTGGTGGCGATGATTGGGATATCGATTATCGCGGTCCTTTCGCCGTGGTTGCTGTTCAGCCCGGAACAACTTGCCCAGGACGGATTCAAATTTACCTCCAAAGCGCTCTCGTGGGCGGTTTCTGGTTTTTCTAACTCGGTGATCTGGCTGATTTTCGCCGCCTTTATGTTCGGCACCGGCTATGAAAAAACCGGCCTCGGTCGGCGTATCGCGCTGATGCTGGTGAAAAAAATGGGGCACCGCACGCTGTTTCTCGGCTATGCGGTGATGTTCTCCGAGCTGATCCTCGCTCCCGTTACACCGTCTAACTCCGCACGCGGCGCAGGGATCATCTACCCGATTATCCGCAACCTGCCACCGCTCTATAACTCAAAACCCAACGATCCCAGCGCCCGTTCCATTGGTTCTTACATTATGTGGATGGGGATCACCGCCGACTGTGTGACCAGTGCCATTTTCCTGACGGCAATGGCACCGAACCTGCTGCTGATTGGTCTGATGAAGACCGCGTCCCATACGGCGCTGAGCTGGGGCGACTGGTTCTTAGGCATGCTACCGCTGAGCATTTTGCTGGTTCTGCTGGTGCCGTGGCTCGCCTATGTGCTGTATCCGCCCGTGCTGAAGTCGGGCGATCAGGTACCGCGCTGGGCGGAATCGGAACTCAAAGAGATGGGACCGCTCTGCTCGCGTGAGAAAAAGATGCTGGTGCTGATGGTAGGCGCCCTGCTGTTGTGGATCTTCGGTGGGGACTACATCGACGCCGCCATGGTCGGTTACAGCGTCGTCGCCCTGATGCTGGTGTTGCGCATCATCTCCTGGGATGACATTGTCAGTAATAAATCGGCGTGGAACGTCTTCTTCTGGCTGGCCTCGCTTATCACCCTCGCAACCGGACTGAACAACACCGGTTTTATCACCTGGTTTGGCAAGCTGCTGGCCAGCGGATTGAGCGGCTACTCACCGGTGATGGTGATGATCGCGCTGATCGTGGTGTTCTGGCTGTTGCGTTACTTTTTTGCCAGCGCAACAGCCTACACTTCCGCGCTGGCACCGATGATGATCGCTGCCGCGCTGGCGATGCCGGAAATTCCATTACCGGTATTTTGCCTGATGGTCGGTGCGGCTATTGGTCTGGGCAGCATTCTCACCCCGTATGCGACCGGTCCAAGCCCTATCTACTATGGCAGCGGTTATCTACCGACCGTCGATTACTGGCGGCTGGGGGCAATTTTCGGCCTGATTTTCCTGGTGCTGCTGCTGGCGACCGGGCTTATCTGGATGCCTCTCGTTTTGCTTTAACCTCGTTGGGGCGGCAGGGCTGTCGCCCCTTTTTTCCATAAGCGTCTCATATGACCGTTTTCCCGCCGCGCTGAGGCATACTTTTTGCTATGCAAACACCCTCACGCTGAGAAGGGAAACGCTCTGGATACCGTTGCGCACAAGACACCGACACGGGGCTGGCAGGCCGAACTCGACCTGCGGTTTAGCCATACCGCGCACAAAACGGTGCTCACCCGCGCACGCCACGTCGGTCCCCTGATGGTTCAACGGCCGTTTTATCCGCAAGACGATGTTTGCCACCTCTATTTACTCCATCCGCCCGGCGGAATTGTCGGCGGCGATGAGCTTCAAATTTCCGTCACGCTGGACGAAAACAGCCACGTATTAATCACCATGCCCGGTGCGGGTAAGTTTTATCGTAGCGCAGGCCCACAGGCGCGCCTGCATCAGACGTTCACGCTGGGCCCAAACGCGACGCTGGAATGGCTGCCGCAGGATACGATCCTGTTCCCCGGCGCTAACGCCAGCCTCCGCTCCGTATTTCATCTCACCGCTGAAAGCCGCCTGCTGGGCTGGGATCTGCTCTGCCTTGGGCGGCCGGTCATGCAAGAGACGTTCAGCCACGGCCCGCTGCATAACCGTCTGGAGATCTGGCGCGACGGGCAGCCGCTGCTCATTGAACGCCTGACGCTGAGGGATGGGGATCTCTCAGCCATCGCCAACCAGCCGTGGTGCGGCACCCTGCTCTGCTATCCGGCCACGGAACAGATGCTCGACGGTGCGCGGGAACGTCTGGCGCCGCTCGGTGATTATGCCGGAGCAACGCTCGTCGACTCGCTGTTGACGGTTCGTTTTCTGGCAGACGACAACCTGATTGTTCAGCGCGTCATGCGCGACATCTGGCGGTTTTTACGCCCGCTGTTAACCCAAAAGCCACCGCACCTGCCGCGCATCTGGCAAACCTAAGAGACTCCCTATGGAACTGACCCCCAGAGAAAAAGACAAGCTGTTGCTCTTTACCGCCGCGCTGGTCGCAGAACGCCGACTGGCGCGCGGCCTGAAACTGAACTATCCGGAATCCGTGGCGCTCATCAGCGCCTTCATCATGGAAGGCGCGCGCGACGGTAAAAGCGTCGCCTCGCTGATGGAAGATGGCCGCCACGTTCTGAACCGTGAGCAGGTGATGGAAGGCGTTCCGGAAATGATCCCGGACATCCAGGTGGAAGCGACCTTTCCGGACGGTTCAAAACTGGTCACCGTCCACAGTCCGATCGTCTAAGGAGAACCCATGATTCCAGGTGAGTACCGGATCGCAGCGGGAAACATTGCGATCAACGCAGGGCGCGAAACGTGCACGATCGTGGTGGAAAACCATGGCGATCGCCCTATTCAGGTGGGATCGCACTACCACTTTTACGAGGTCAACCCGGCGCTCCGCTTTTCCCGCGAATCCGCGCTGGGTTTTCGGCTGAATATTCCGGCGGGGACGGCGGTACGTTTTGAACCGGGCCAAAAGCGAGAAGTCGAGCTGGTTCGCGTGGCGGGCGCACAGCGTATTTTTGGCTTTCGCGGCGACGTCATGGGTGCGCTGGAGGTGAAGCATGGCTGAGATTTCCCGGCAGGCTTACGCCGACATGTTCGGTCCGACCACCGGCGATAAAGTCCGTCTGGCGGACACGGATCTGTGGATCGAAGTGGAACACGACTTCACCATTTATGGCGAGGAGGTGAAATTCGGCGGCGGCAAAGTGATCCGCGATGGCATGGGCCAGGGACAGATGCCGTCTCAGGAATGCGTGGATCTGGTGATCACCAACGCGCTGATCGTCGATCACTGGGGGATCGTTAAGGCGGATATCGGCATTAAAGACGGCAGGATCTTCGCCATTGGCAAAGCCGGGAATCCGGATATTCAGCCTGACGTGACGATCCCGATCGGCGTCGCCACCGAAGCGATCGCCGGTGAAGGCAAGATCGTGACCGCAGGCGGCGTGGATACCCATATTCACTGGATCTGTCCGCAGCAGGCAGAAGAGGCGCTGGTCTCCGGCGTGACGACAATGATTGGCGGCGGCACTGGACCGGCAGCCGGCACCCACGCCACCACCTGCACGCCGGGACCGTGGTATATCGCCCGGATGCTACAGGCGGCGGATACGCTGCCCGTCAATATCGGCCTGCTGGGCAAAGGCAATGGCTCCCACCCCGATGCCCTGCGCGAACAGGTTGCCGCCGGTGCCATCGGCCTGAAAATTCACGAAGACTGGGGCGCGACGCCTGCGGCTATCGACTGCGCGCTGACCGTAGCCGATGAGATGGACATCCAGGTGGCGCTGCACAGCGATACGCTCAATGAGTCCGGTTTCGTCGAAGATACGCTGGCGGCGATTGGCGATCGCACCATCCACACCTTCCACACCGAAGGGGCCGGAGGCGGTCATGCGCCGGATATCATCACCGCCTGCGCGCATCCGAATATCCTGCCCTCCTCCACTAACCCGACGCTGCCCTATACCGTCAATACTATTGATGAACATCTCGACATGCTGATGGTTTGCCACCACCTCGATCCGGGTATTGCCGAAGACGTTGCCTTTGCCGAATCACGGATCCGTCGGGAGACCATCGCCGCCGAAGATGTGTTGCATGATATTGGCGCGTTTTCTCTGACCTCATCGGATTCACAGGCAATGGGTCGCGTGGGGGAAGTGATCCTGCGCACCTGGCAGGTGGCGCACCGAATGAAGGTGCAGCGCGGTCCGTTAGCCGAAGAGACGGGGGAGAACGATAATCTGCGCGTGAAGCGCTATATCGCCAAATACACCATTAATCCAGCGCTGACCCACGGTATCGCTCACGAAGTCGGTTCCATTGAAGCCGGAAAGCTGGCGGATCTGGTGCTCTGGTCACCGGCCTTTTTCGGCGTGAAGCCTGCGACGATCGTGAAAGGCGGCATGATCGCCTGCGCGCCGATGGGGGACATCAATGCCTCCATCCCCACGCCGCAGCCGGTGCATTACCGCATGATGTTTGGCGCGCTCGGCGCGGCACGTCACCGTTCCCGGCTGACCTTTCTGTCGCAAGCGGCGATGGAAAACGCCATCGCACAGCAGCTCAATTTACAAAGCCAAACCGCCGTGGTGAAAGGCTGCCGGACGGTGAAAAAAGCCGACATGATCCACAACAGCCTGCAGCCTGCCATCACCGTGGATGCCCAGACCTATGAGGTCCGCATCGACGGTGAACTCATTACCAGCGAACCCGCTGACGTTCTGCCGATGGCGCAACGTTACTTTTTATTCTGAGGAGCCGAGATGCTGTTATTGACGCAACGCGTTGACACCCCAGCGCACATCACCGCCACACTGACGCTGCCGATTGATATCCGCGTGAAGAGCCGGGCGAAAGTTCAGCTCAATGACGGGCGCGAGGCGGGGCTGATGCTGCCCCGTGGTCTGCTGCTGCGCGGCGGTGATTGTCTGAGCACGGAGGACGGCGCGGAAGTGGTGGAAATTATCGCCGCCAGCGAGGCGGTATCGGTGGTGCGTTGCGCCGATCCGTTCCTGCTGGCGAAAGCCTGTTACCACCTCGGCAACCGTCACGTCCCGCTGCAAATTTTGCCGGACGAACTGCGCTATCACCACGATCACGTTCTGGACACGATGCTGCGCCAGTTCAGGCTAGAGGTGACGTTTGCCCATCTGCCGTTTGAACCCGAGGCCGGGGCGTATGCCGGTGAATCCCACGGCCACCACCACAGCCATGCGCACTGATGCGTGACGCACAACAGCAGTTGCGTCTGCTGCAACTCGCCAGCAGCAGCCTGCCGGTGGGCTCGTTTACCTGGTCCCAGGGACTGGAGTGGGCGGTAGAAGCCGGCTGGGTGGACAGCGTGGACACCTTCGAAAGCTGGCAAACCCGACAGATGGAAAATAACGTTTTCACCGTCGACCTGCCGCTGTTTGCCCGTCTGTATCACGCCTGTGAGCAGGATGATATTGACGCCGCACGCCGCTGGACCGCGTATCTGTTGGCCTGCCGGGAAACCCGCGAGCTGCGGGAAGAAGAACGTAGCCGGGGTGTTGCGTTCACCCGACTGGTGGTCGACTGGCAGCCAGAGTGCCCGCAGCAATGGCGCACACGCTTTGCCGACAGTCAGCTCTGCGGTATGGCCTGGCTAGGCGTACAGTGGCGGATTCCGCTGTATGACCTGGCGTTAACGCTCGGCTACAGCTGGATCGAGAGCGCCGTGATGGCCGGCGTCAAGCTGGTGCCGTTTGGTCAACAGGCCGCGCAACGACTAATTATTTCACTTTGCGCACAGTACGCCAAAGGCATGACGCAAGCGCTGGCATGTCCGGACGACGGTCTGGGTTCCGCCACACCGCTGGCAGCCATCGCCTCTGCACGCCATGAAACCCAATATTGCCGTTTATTTCGCTCCTGAGGAGAGACAATGAGTGAGTACAAACATCCCCTGCGCGTTGGCGTAGGCGGCCCGGTCGGATCCGGTAAAACCGCCCTGCTGGAAGCGTTATGCAAAGCGATGCGCGACCGCTGGCAACTGGCGGTGGTCACCAACGATATCTACACCAAAGAGGATCAGCGGATTCTCACCGAAGCGGGTGCACTGGCGCCGGAACGCATTGTTGGTGTAGAAACCGGCGGCTGTCCGCACACCGCCATCCGCGAAGATGCCTCGATGAATCTGGCGGCGGTGGAAGCATTAAGCGAAAAATTCGGCAATCTGGATCTGATCTTTGTCGAGAGCGGTGGCGACAACCTGAGCGCCACCTTCAGCCCGGAACTGGCGGATCTGACGATCTACGTGATCGACGTCGCCGAAGGGGAAAAGATCCCGCGCAAAGGCGGACCGGGGATCACCAAATCGGATTTCCTGGTGATCAACAAAACCGATCTCGCCCCCTATGTCGGCGCGTCGCTGGAGGTGATGGAGCGCGATACGTTGCGCATGCGAGGCGATCGCCCGTGGACGTTTACTAATTTAAAAGCGGGTGACGGTCTGGCGACGATTATTGCGTTTCTGGAAGACAGAGGAATGCTGCGGGTGTAGTGCGGGTATAATGCGGTGTATTGCCGGGTGGCGGCTTCGTCTGACCCGGCCTACGGTCTTGTCGATCCGGTAAACGCAGAGAATAGATTCATAGGCCCGGTAAGCGCTGCGCCACCGGGCACCACAAACAACACTTAAGCAGCAGGCAGTTCCGCCAATGGCCAGCGTGGACGCACGGTCACGCCAAGATCCGCCGTAGCGCCCGCTTTAAAGCGCACCATACCGGCATAGGCAATCATCGCCCCGTTATCGGTGCAAAATTCCGGACGGGCATAAAACACTTCACCACGGCGTTTTTGCATCATCTCCGCCAACTTCGCTCGCAGTGTGCGGTTGGCGCTGACGCCGCCCGCCATCACCAGGCGCTTAAAGCCGGTCTGATCCAGCGCGCGTTTACACTTGATCATCAACGTATCCACCACCGCGTCTTCAAACGCCCGGGCGATATCGGCACGGGTTTGCTCATCGTCGCCGTTATTGCGGATCGTATTCGCCGCAAAGGTTTTCAGCCCGGAGAAGCTGAAATCCAGCCCCGGACGATCGGTCATGGGCCGCGGGAAAACAAAACGTCCAGCGGTGCCCTGCGACGCCATTTTCGACAGCATCGGACCGCCAGGATAGTCAAGCCCCAGCAGTTTGGCGGTTTTATCGAATGCTTCACCGGCAGCATCATCAATCGATTCACCCAGCAGTTCATACTCCCCGACGCCAGTCACGCTGATAAGCTGGGTATGTCCCCCCGACACCAACAGCGCCACGAAGGGGAATTCCGGCGGGTTATCTTCCAGCATTGGTGCCAACAGGTGCCCTTCCATGTGGTGTACCGGGATAGCGGGCACATTCCACGCAAACGCCAGCGAACGACCGACGGTTGCGCCGACCAGCAGCGCGCCAACCAGACCCGGTCCTGCGGTATACGCCACCGCATCGATCTCTTTTGCACTCAGTCCCGCCTCTTTCAGCGCCGCCTGGATCAACGGCACCGTTTTGCGGACATGATCGCGGGAGGCCAGTTCAGGCACGACTCCGCCGTAGTCAGCATGTAATTTCACCTGACTATACAATTGGTTGGCTAACAGACCTTTTTCGTCGTCGTAAATGGCGATGCCGGTTTCATCGCAGGATGTTTCAATTCCCAGTACACGCATGACTTGTTTCTACCTCACTTTATTACCGCGCAGTGTAGGTCGAATGCGGGTAGATGTATACCCTCACTCCCGATTTCGTGTATACTCTCCCCCCTTATAAAAGTCCCTTTCAAAATCGCATCGGTGCTTTACAAAGCAGCAGCAATTGCAGTAAAATTCCGCACCATTTTGAAATAAGCTGGCGCTGATGCCAGCGGCAAACCGAATTTATTAAAGGTGAGAGTTACATGCCGGTAATTAAAGTACGTGAAAACGAGCCGTTCGACGTAGCACTGCGTCGCTTCAAGCGTTCCTGCGAGAAAGCAGGCGTTCTGGCGGAAGTTCGTCGTCGTGAGTTCTATGAAAAACCGACTACCGAACGTAAGCGCGCTAAAGCTTCTGCTGTGAAACGTCACGCGAAGAAACTGGCTCGCGAAAACGCACGCCGCACTCGTCTGTACTAATCTCTGTCGGGGGCTGAGGCTCTCGATTCAGACCGAGTTGTAGTTGTAAGGCCGTGCTTCCGAAAGGAATGCGCGGCTTATTTTCGTTTATATACGTCATCATTCAAGCTGCCTCTGCGTTGGCTGCGCTCGCTCACCCCAGTCACGTACTGATGTACGTTCCTGAGGATTCGCTCTTTTGCCGCCTTGATGCAACCTGAATGATTTTGTGTATGAGTCATAAAAAATAAACGGGGCATATGGCTGGACGAATCCCACGCGTATTTATCAATGACCTGCTGGCAAGAACCGACATCGTCGATCTCATCGACGCGCGGGTAAAGCTGAAAAAGCAGGGCAAAAATTATCACGCGTGCTGTCCGTTCCATAACGAAAAAACCCCCTCTTTCACCGTAAACGGTGAGAAACAGTTTTATCACTGCTTTGGATGCGGCGCGCACGGCAACGCTATCGACTTCCTGATGAACTACGACAAGCTCGAGTTCGTGGAAACCGTCGAAGAGTTGGCAGCCATGCACAATCTTGACGTCCCGTTTGAAGCAGGCACAGGCCCCAGTCAGATAGAGCGCCATCAACGGCAAAGCCTTTATCAACTGATGGATGGTCTGAACACGTTTTATCAGCAATCTCTGATGCAACCCGCCGCTACCCCTGCGCGCCAGTATCTGGAAAAGCGAGGACTCAGTAGTGAAGTGATCGCGCGTTTTGCTATTGGCTTTGCGCCCCCCGGCTGGGACAACGTCCTGAAACGGTTTGGCGGCAATAGTGAAAATCGCCAGTCGCTGGTGGATGCGGGCATGTTGGTCACCAACGATCAGGGACGCAGTTACGATCGTTTCCGCGAACGGGTGATGTTCCCCATCCGCGACAAGCGTGGCCGGGTGATAGGTTTTGGTGGACGCGTGCTGGGCGATGCCCTGCCGAAGTACCTTAACTCCCCGGAAACCGATATTTTCCATAAGGGCCGCCAGCTGTATGGCCTTTATGAAGCGCAGCAGGATAACGCCGATCCGCAACGTCTCTTAGTGGTGGAAGGCTATATGGATGTGGTGGCGCTGGCGCAGTATGGCATTAACTATGCCGTGGCTTCGCTGGGCACTTCAACCACCGCCGATCACATCCAGCTTCTGTTTCGCGCCACGAACAACGTCATTTGCTGTTATGACGGTGACCGGGCAGGACGAGACGCCGCCTGGCGCGCGCTGGAAACCGCGCTGCCGTACATGACGGATGGTCGTCAGCTACGTTTTATGTTTTTACCTGATGGCGAAGACCCCGATACGCTGGTGCGTAAAGAGGGAAAAGAGGCATTCGAAGCCCGGATGGAGCAGGCCCTGCCGCTCTCCGCGTTTTTGTTTAATAGCCTGCTGCCGCAGGTGGACCTGAGCACCCCGGACGGACGTGCGCAGTTGAGTACGCTGGCGCTGCCGCTCATCACACAGGTACCGGGTGAAACGTTGCGCATTTATCTGCGCCAGGAATTGGGTAACAAGCTTGGCATTCTGGATGACAGCCAGCTTGAACGATTGATGCCAAAATTGTCCGAAAGTGGGGCTTCCCGACCCGCTCCGCAGCTAAAACGCACGACCATGCGTATACTGATAGGACTGCTGGTGCAAAATCCGGAACTGGCGCCGATGGTGCCGCCACTAAGTGGTCTGGATCAGAATAAACTGCCCGGACTTGGCTTATTCGCCGAACTGGTCAACACTTGTTTGTCCCAGCCAGGGCTCACTACCGGACAGCTGTTAGAACACTATCGTGGCACAAATGATGCGGCCACCCTTGAAAAACTGTCGATGTGGGACGATATAGCAGATAAGGATATTGCTGAAAAAACCTTCACCGACTCACTCAACCATATGTTTGATTCGATGCTTGAGCTGCGCCAGGAAGAGCTAATCGCCCGCGAGCGCACACACGGTTTAAGCAGCGAAGAACGCCGGGAACTCTGGACGTTGAACCAGGAACTGGCGAAGAAATAATTGAAACAGACAAAATCATTCGAGTTGTATCAAGGCAGCAAGAGAATGCCGCGAACGCAGAGACAACTTGAAGGATGAAGTATTTAACGGCTTAAGTGCCGAATAGCGATCGGGAAGCCCCCGACAGCCGCACTGAGAGGCAGCGGCACAAATATAAGTACGCCCTCGCTTTAAATGTTGGCAGCAACGGCTTGCTGACGCTAATCAAACGAATTAAGTGTGGATACCGTCTTATGGAGCAAAACCCGCAGTCACAGCTGAAGCTTCTTGTCACCCGTGGTAAGGAGCAAGGCTATCTGACCTATGCCGAGGTCAATGACCATCTGCCGGAAGATATCGTCGATTCAGATCAGATTGAAGATATCATCCAAATGATCAACGACATGGGTATTCAGGTGATGGAAGAAGCACCGGATGCCGATGATCTGCTGCTTGCTGAAAACACCACCAGTACCGACGAAGACGCGGAAGAAGCGGCTGCGCAAGTTCTGTCCAGCGTAGAGTCTGAAATCGGTCGAACCACTGACCCGGTTCGCATGTACATGCGTGAAATGGGTACCGTTGAACTGTTGACCCGCGAAGGCGAAATCGATATCGCGAAACGCATCGAAGACGGGATCAACCAGGTTCAGTGCTCCGTTGCTGAATATCCAGAAGCCATTACCTATCTGCTTGAGCAATACGATCGTGTTGAGGCTGAAGAAGCCCGTCTGTCCGATCTGATCACCGGTTTTGTCGATCCGAACGCGGAAGAAGATATGGCCCCTACCGCCACTCACGTCGGCTCTGAGTTATCTCAGGAAGACATGGATGACGATGAGGACGAAGACGAAGAAGAAGACGACGACAGCAGCGATGACGACAACAGCATCGACCCTGAGCTGGCACGCGAGAAGTTCGGTGAACTGCGTACGCAGTACGAAGTCACGCGTGACACCATCAAAGCGAAAGGTCGTAGCCACGCCGATGCCCAGGCTGAAATCCTGAAGCTGTCTGAAGTATTCAAGCAGTTCCGTCTGGTACCGAAGCAGTTCGACTACCTCGTGAACAGCATGCGCGTCATGATGGACAGGGTTCGTACCCAGGAACGTCTGATCATGAAGCTCTGCGTTGAGCAGTGCAAAATGCCGAAGAAGAACTTCATCACCCTGTTCACCGGCAACGAGACCAGCGAAACCTGGTTCAACGCGGCTATCGCGATGAACAAGCCGTGGTCTGAAAAACTGCACGATGTGGCAGATGACGTTCACCGCGGTCTACAGAAGCTTAAACAGATCGAAGAAGAGACCGGCCTGACTATTGAGCAGGTTAAAGACATCAACCGTCGTATGTCCATCGGCGAAGCGAAAGCGCGTCGTGCGAAAAAAGAGATGGTTGAAGCCAACTTACGTCTGGTTATCTCTATCGCCAAGAAATACACCAACCGTGGTCTGCAGTTCCTGGATCTGATTCAGGAAGGCAACATCGGTCTGATGAAAGCGGTCGATAAGTTTGAATACCGTCGTGGTTACAAGTTCTCCACCTACGCAACCTGGTGGATCCGTCAGGCGATCACCCGCTCTATCGCGGATCAGGCGCGCACCATCCGTATTCCGGTGCATATGATTGAGACGATCAACAAGCTCAACCGTATCTCCCGCCAGATGCTGCAAGAGATGGGTCGCGAGCCGACGCCGGAAGAACTGGCTGAACGCATGCTGATGCCGGAAGACAAGATCCGTAAAGTGCTGAAGATCGCCAAAGAGCCGATCTCCATGGAAACCCCGATCGGTGACGATGAAGATTCGCATCTGGGTGATTTCATCGAGGATACCACCCTCGAGCTGCCGCTGGATTCTGCGACCACCGAAAGCCTGCGTGCGGCAACGCACGACGTGCTGGCCGGTTTGACCGCTCGTGAAGCGAAAGTCCTGCGTATGCGTTTCGGTATCGATATGAACACCGACCACACGCTGGAAGAAGTGGGTAAACAGTTTGACGTTACCCGTGAACGTATCCGTCAGATCGAAGCGAAGGCGCTGCGTAAACTGCGTCACCCGAGCCGTTCTGAAGTCCTGCGTAGCTTCCTGGACGATTAATCCCATCGCATAAACAGCAAACGCCACCTTCCCGGTGGCGTTTTTTTTACATTCCGCGCACGATCAAGGCCTCATCCAGTTCCCTGAAGGCTTCCACCAGTTTATCCAGGGTAATACGGCTCAATCCGCTGGTATTCGGCAACACCCACACCTGCGTTGCGCCAATCGTTATACTCTGCTTTCCCCACTGTACGCCGCGCTGACTAAAACCTTGTTCAAACGCCTGCTTACCCAGAATCGCCAGGGCAAGCGGTTGGTACTGCGCAATCTTAGCAATCAGGCTACGTCCACCGTCGTGCAGCTCCTTACGCGAAACTTCATTGGCTTGCACCGTCGGTCTGTCGACCAGTTTGGTCACGCCACAGCGAAAATCCAGCAGATGATCTGCCTCTTCCGGTTTGAGCTGGCGATCGGTAAAGCCAGCCTGATGAATCACCTTCCAGAAACGGTTTGCCGGATGCGCGAACGGAAACCCCGTCCCGGCAGAAGAAAGACCCGGATTGATGCCGCAGAACACGACCCGCAGCCCCGGCGCTAAAATGTCCTTAACCATGATGACTCCACTACATGACATCGTAGGGAAAAGTATAACGGATTGAAAATACGTTGTTTAATAAAACAGCATACGTACGGTTATGGCTGGATTGCGCGCAGGAGTTACTTTATAATTCACCGCCACGGCCCCTTAGCTCAGTGGTTAGAGCAGGCGACTCATAATCGCTTGGTCGCTGGTTCAAGTCCAGCAGGGGCCACCAAATTTTAGCTTTAAAATCATATAATTAAGCCACTCGAAAGAGTGGATTTTTTGTTACCCTCATTGCCACTGTCCCCTTTTTGTCCCCTGACTCCAAGAATGTCGTTCGCAAAGAGCTGCCCAAAAGCTGTTTCGCCCTAGTAGATGGATAAAGTAAAAACTACATAAAGATTTTTTTTTGCAGAAATGCAGTGTTTAAAGGTACAAGGAAAATCTTTGTAGCGTTCAAAAAACACTCAAAAGTGGGCGGGAAAATATTTAGAGGAAAGAAAAATCATTGATGATCTAGCAAATGGGGTAATACAAAAGCCTGGAAGATTACCTCCAGGCCAGAGATCTAAACAACAGGAAGAAACTCTTCCTGCATGCACATCCGATCAACATATGCTGTTGATACTTTGCCAGAAACTTTGCAAAGCAATCTGTAATTATGAGGTGCATCATCGCTAATGCGCTCTACGCTTAGATTGATAGACGATACTTCATCAAGCAGCATACTTCTAATATCACGAGCAAAGTATCGAGGACAGTAGCCTACAATCTCCGCCGGACTATCAGCCCTAATAATCACAGCAGCGCTGTCATAGCTGTTTTGGACATCCAAACAGAGGCGTAAGCTATCACCTGGTTTTAATCCAGAAACACGCTCGTTTGCAGATGTCGGCATGTAACCTAAACCATGGGCAAAAAAGAAATGATCGAACTCACCATCCTGCCCAATCTCAATACGCTTGAACATTTGTAACTGGTCAGTACTACGCATGCCTCCCGAACGGGCGAGGATTTCAATAGGTTCAGCACTTACTCCCTCAAGACCTAGCCAGCTGATAAATTTAGGATATTCTGGTCTACGAGGTGACAAGAGCCTATTTTTAAATAATGGGAATAACTCTTCAGACACATATGTCTCAGTGACATCATTCATCCCACTAAATTTGGTGAATTTTGGGGAAGTTAAAGCACCTTTGGTGTAATTGAAGACATATTCAGATTTACGCGCTTGTAAATTCCCCACGACATGCCAGTCATGGGTGTCAGGTGCCTGCCATGCAACATATACGGAGTCATTACGATTCATCTTCAAGTAACCTTTTTCGATTTTCTAGAACCATTTTAACTGCAAAAGTACGAGCCACCTCACTAATGCAGTTTGCTGGAACATCATTAAACACACCAACAATGGCCTCTTCTGTCAGTGCAGCTAGTCGACTCAGCCAATGCTCTCTTGCTAACGGTCTATCTGAGACAGCTAGTTTGAATGCATCAACTGTAGACAATGGCTTTTTATCTGTCTTAAGTTTGAAAAGCTCGGATCTAGCCTTACGTACAAAAGTTGAGACTTGCCGATTGCGATCTTTCGAGACAAGACGCTCTTCCCTTTCAACATCAAGCATTTCACGCCCTAAACTGGCGGCATGGTCGTATGTTGGACACAACATTCTCTCGCCGGTCTCATTGTTGAGCATAATCGCCCAGTTTTCATGGTGACGATCTTGATTGCTGATCAATGCATCAAGCATTAGGTAACCGCAAAAGACATCTCCTGCGTTCAGTCCTGCTAAATCATAATCGCTCTCAGGAGGAAGAATGCGCTCATTATCATTATCAAGACATCCTAATACGCGAGTAACGGTATGTTCCTTAACCCTAACGGCCTTCTCTCCAGGCGGTAAGGGCTGAGGATAATCCGCTGTGGTGGTGTGTAGAACCTCATTTCCCATGACCATGCGATAACAGAAGGGGATCATATTCGGTGAAATCACACCAAATCGCCCATCGGTCAAAGCTAACTCATATTCAGCATGTGGGATGCCGAGCAAGTGGCAAAGTTCCGCAGCACATTTCTCAGACCAATGTTCCCCAGTTCCTGCTCTTGAAAACTTGAAAAGCCACTGCCCTGTTTCCGCGCCCATATATGAAAACCAGAATTTTTCCTTAGTTCCTAGTTGCTCAAGATCACTGGCTACGACAGGAGCTAGGATTTCTAACTGGTACTGAGCCATTGGTCTTCCCTGTTTGAATGCATAAAGTACTGTCATTGTACTCATGCCGTCCAGGGTAACGCTATAACTTGTAAAAAACATTACCACAATACTGTGATTATATCCAGTTACCTTATACCTATCTCTTTGATAGCGATTCTCAATTGTATTTTTCAGATTGAGAAAAACTTCAGTTTTAAAGAACCTACAGTATCCTTTCAAACCGCACCAGCTAAGGCTCTCAGGGTTTTTCTTTGTATATTTCCCTCGCGATTTTTGATCTTCCAGACCCACAGAAAAATCAAAATCCCCTTACTAATCTGTTAGTTGTGTTTTTCTTTAGATCCTCCACCGATCCTTTTCACTGAAAAATACTGAAATTCTTTTCAACCTTTTCAGTTCTGGATTTCTGTGAAGCCGCCAGCACTGGCGCACCTAGCGGTCTGGTTTGTAGAAAAATAAAACTGAAAAATTTTTATGATCCAAAAACCGCAGGCGGGTGCGGTGTAGCGCCGTTTTTGTCCGCGAAAGATTTATTTTGTCGGTGCATCGCTGCGCCAGCGCAGCGCCATGCGCACGATCTTTTATGTATGTTGCGTTGGGTTAATTTGTTGTCCGAAGTGCTGAGAAGGCGTTCTGCTGCGTCTGAGGAAGGGTATAAAAAAGCCCGCTTTATGCGGGCGTGTTGTCATGGTCAGGCAATTATACTCTGGTACTTGCTCCGGGTCTGCCCGGCTTTCGTCGCCGTCTGTGTGAACGCGGCGGCATTGGTTGGCGTCCCAACAGTGGGGTGTGAATGGTTCGCGCATTGCTGCGCCAGTTCTGCCAGTAAATCAATAGTGTCCAGCATCATGGTCAGGGCGTTGATATTCTCACTGCCAATATGGACTGTTGCCCCCATGACCTGCTGACCGCCAGCGGCCACTGATTTACGCAGTGCGGCAATCTTCTCTGTCAGGCTTTCGCCAACCTCCACGGCTACAGCAGTCCACTTTAGTGGACTGCTGTCCTGCTATGTCCGTTTCTTCGTTTCCTTCAATACTGGCCAGCCTGTTACCTTTCGCCGCCTGGTTATAGTCACCGGCGCTTACCTGCTGGATGGCTCCGGCCAGCAGTGTGGCGGTTCCCAGTACCGTGGCTTTCACCGTGGTTTCACGGCTGACCAGTTCGCGCTGTTCCGTATCGGCTTTTACGGTTCGCGCCATCGATGTTTCACTGATGGTCTGATCGGTCTGCCTTACCCAGTCTCCAGCCTGAGTCACCCTCTGGGATACTTCTTCCCGCTGCTGCTGCAATTGCTCACCGGGTTTAACGTCCGGCAGGCTGGTACCATCCGGCAGCGTCTGCCTGATAAAGGGTTTATCCGGTCTGCCTCCCGTGAATGCAACCTCAACCAGCGTCCCTTCTGGCGGAAACTGAAACATACCTGAATCATTCCCGGCCATTGGCACCGGCAGCGGCACCGCTGAATAAACAGGCGTCTGATTGTCCGGGCTTCCGTCTGCGTCAAGCAGCTGCACGTCCACGGCGTAACATGGCCGGAAAGGATCGGCAAAGTTACCGCTTTTTATCGGCTCTGAATGCGCCACGACTCTGGCCATCTTTGGCAAATGAAGCCCGGATGCCAGTTCCGGGTAATGGCTTTCAATCTGCCGTTGCGCCGGTGTTTTCTGCAAATATTTATGCACGCAATTTACTGTCATGTCTTAAGTCCTGCACCAAAATGCACCCGATCAATACCAATTCACCTTGTTACCTTTTGCATTGTCATCACGATTTTGTCCGTTGATAAAATATTTATCTGCCCATTAAAACGAAAATCCCCTACTCATTGGATAACCAACTTTCGGGGTGAATTTCAAAAAGGCCAGATCAATGTTTTAACTTACAAAGAGATAAAGCATGCTGTACCTACACTGCCATTTTCAGTATCGGAGTAAGACAGGGAGCTACCGTCACCTGCGCCGTTGACAATCAAATGCGCATTGGCGCCACTTGAAGTTGACGATTTATACCAACTCCCCCCTGCAACTATATGGGTGGGGTCGGCGATTAACGTCCCCCATTCGCCCCACAAAGTCCCCACTACGCGGCTATTAGCCCCTGACGTGAGCTGTGCAGCACTTGGCATCGAAGCCCCTAAACCGGCACAGTAGGTATTACCAGCACTCCAGGAAATACCATCAGTAACCCTCAATTTATACCAGGTATCAACTGTAAACGTATATTGTAAAGTCAGTCCCATTGCCCCTTTCAATGTCGCTGTGACTTTAACCGTTTTTGTACTGCTGGTTGCATCCCCGGTAAATGTCACTACTCCGGAATTCACTGTAACCCAGTCCTGATCGCTTACCCATGTATAATCGGAAGCCGTTTTCCCTGCTGGTAAATTCAAAGTGAATTTAGCCCCTGGAATATAACTCGCTGCAACAAAGCCCGTCGTCGGGAACCCAGAAGCCACATTGAAGGTCGCGCCATTCGAAGTAATGTCTTTAAACTCTCCTGGTACAAACGTCACTGTGTCACTCAGGCTGTCGCTCAACACGTCGCTATTAATCGCTGGTTTTAACGTTAACGTATCGGCCAACGTACTCCGGATAGTATTCGTATAAGTTCCTGGCATGGCGGTGTCTTCAACCCAGCCGCTTAACGTGTACTTCGAAGGGGCTGGAGCTTTCCCGTCACTTCCTCTGGCCTGTAGCCCCAACGAACTTGCCATCGCCGATAGCGGATTACCAAATGAATCAGTCAGTTGCAGCGTCAGGGTACTGGTTTCCGTGTTATCCGCCGCCACCGATTTAGGATTAGTCACAAACGTGGATTTTGTCCCGTCCGGATCGCCCGCCGTCAGCGTGACCATCTTGCTTAAAGGTGCATCACTGGCATCAGTGATAACACGGCCACTCAGCTGCGACGTTATCGTGTATACCCCAGCCAGAGTTCCTTTCAAATTAGCCGTATAGATGCCCGGCGTGCTGCTCTCTACTATGCTACTCACTAACACCTGGGTGCTTGACGGCACGTTGTTCTGGCTGTCTTTCACCACCATGTCCAGAGAACCTGCGATGCTGCTAATAGCATTACCGAACTTGTCCTTTGCCACCACTGCCAGGGTACTGGTAGCAATATTGTCCGCCACGATGGTATCCGGACTCACCACTAACTGCGTGGTGCTACCGTCCAGCACTCCTGCCGTCAGCGTCACGCTGTCGCTCAGGCTGCCGATTGCCGTGCCGCTGTTCTGCGGTTTCACTGTGTACACGCCCGCCAGCTGGCCCCGCAGCGTCGCCGTATAGGTACCCGGTACGGTGGTGCTTTCCACCACCGTGCTCACCGTCACCTTCCCGGCTGCCGGGGTCACATCCTGGCTGTCCTTCACTCCGATGGTCAGGTTATCCGCGATACCCGGGATAACGTTGCCGTGCTTGTCCTTCGCCTGCAGCGTCAGCGTACTGGTGGCCACATCGTCCGCCACAATGCTGGCCGGACTGACCGTAAAGGCCGAGGTG
>DXKH01000022.1 GCA_019415335.1 Citrobacter sp.
CACGCCGTTGGCGTAAATCAAACCAAGCAGCATTTGGGCATCGACGGCAGAGTCGTTCTCCAGATCTTCCGAGGCGTTTTCTAACAGCGAAATCGCCTTTGGATAATCCGGTTTACCCGCTTGCGTATTTACCAGAATATGTGCCAGCGTTACTTCACCTTCTTTACTGCCCGCTTGCGCTGCTTTCTCGGCAAGCACTCTTGCTTGTGGATAGTCCAGACTGACCGGATTGGTGATTTTGATCTGCGCCAACAGCGCGCAGGCATCGGCATCACCGCTGTCGGCGGCTTTCTGTGCCCAATATTCGGCTTTGCTCAAATCACCGGAGCTAAACCAGCTGTCGGCAAGAAAATATTGTGCGCGTCGGTCCCCGGCCTCTGCTGCCTTTAAATACTGGCTGCCAGGCTCGGAGTCGTTCGCGTGGGCAAAGAATGTCAAAAACAACATCAAAGTGATAATTTTTTTCATTTTGATAATGAAGTTTGGTAGGGGAGAGACAGTATAAAGTGTTCGGGTGGACAAAAAAACAACTGTAAAAAGACCTGAAAGCAGAATGAATTAATGCAATGTCAGGTTTTTAATCCATCCGATGTTCCCCCTTTTCCATGGCGTCGCGATCAAAAAATCGCTGAATTTTTCCCTCGGACATCAATGCCGCTCGATCAGACATATGCGCGATGACATCGGCATCGTGACTGACCAGCAGATATGTCATTTGGTGTTCCAGCTTAAGTTGATTCAACAAATTAAGGATTTCCGCTTGTACCGACATATCCAACGCCGAGGTGGGTTCATCCAGCAGAAGAAGTTGTGGTCGTAACAACAGGGCGCGAGCAATAACCACACGTTGCCGTTGACCACCGGAAAGCTGGTGTGGGTAGCGACGAGCGGTGTCGAAAGGCAAGCCAACCTGTTCCAGTGCAGTCTGGACGCGTTTTTCTATTTCTCTTTCGCCACGAATTTTGAGTGGTTCAGCCAGCGTTCGCCACAGAGTATGATTGGGATGCAACGAGGCATAGGGATCCTGAAACACCATTTGCACATTGCGGCGGAGATCGCCCTGAAAACGCATTCCTGGTTTGATGGTGTGCCCAAACAGTGACACCTGACCGTGCCAGTCGCGCTGTAATCCAGCAATTACGCGCAAAATCGTGGATTTTCCGCAGCCTGATTCGCCAATTAAACTAAATGTCTCTCCGGCATTAACCGAAAAACTGGCGGCAGAAACTGCGGTTTTCTCAGCAAAAGTCACCTGTAAGTGATTAATTTCAACAATCGTCATGGTATTTCTCCGGCGTCATTGCCGTCCTGTCCAGCGTCGGCAGCATCTGCCCGTAAGTTTGTGCATTTGGGCGGCAAGTCCACAGTGTGCGCGTGTAAGGATGCGTTGCTGTAGGTAGCGCAGCAGCGTGCATTTCATCCACCTTATTTCCCTGATACATCACCAGCACCCGATGGCAAAATTGGGCAACTAATGGCAGGTCGTGACTGATCAGCAACATTGCCATCTGACGTTGTTCACACTGGGTAACCAGCAGTTCCAGAATCTGATTACGCAGGCGCACATCCAGTGCTGATGTTGGCTCATCGGCAATCAATACCCGGGGATCGTTGATGAGCGCAATTGCAATCATCACTCGCTGCCCCATGCCGCCAGAAAGTTCACGAGGATAGCTTTGCAGTACTCGCGTATTGAGGCCGACAGCCTGAATTGCGGTGTTTATTTTCTCTTCTTGCTCACGGCGGTTCAGACGTTGATGGAGCGTAAGCGCCTCTTCCAGTTGCGCTTTTACTGTCTTTACTGGATTAAGCGCGTAACGCGGATCTTGCAATACCATCGCGATATCGTTACCGCGCAACTGTTGCCATCCACGCGCGTTAAGGGTGAGTGCATCACGCCCCAGAATGTTAAGTGTGTCCGCGGTTACTACACCCGGTTTACGCACCAGCCCCATCAGGGCGCGGGCGGTCATGGACTTACCTGAACCCGACTCACCGACCAGCGCCAGACGTTCATTGCCTAATGTAAAACTGACATTGTTGACGACCCGGGACTCCGGATAATCGACGCAGAGATTGTTGATACTAAGACGTGAGTCAGTCATGTTGAGGCTCCAGAACATCGCGCAAGCCATCACCCAGCAGATTAAAGGCCAGACTGGCAATTAAGATAATTGCGCCGGGAGCGGCGGCAATCCACCATTGATCAAAAATGACCTGCATACCGTCGGCGATCATGGCTCCCCATTCCGCCATTGGCGGGCGAGCACCAAGCCCAAGAAAACCCAGGCCAGCAGCCGCCAGAATGATACCCGCTAAATCCAGCGCCAGACGGACAATGGCAGATGGCAGGCACAATGGCAAAATATGACCAGCCAGCAGACGCCTGCCGCGGATGCCCATCATTTCTGCGGCGGCAAGATAATCACTGTGTCGCAGACGTTGGATCTCACTCCGTGCCTGACGCGCATAAGCAGGCCAGGTGGTTAATGCCAGCGCCAGTGCGCCGTTAACCAGCCCCGGCCCCAGCATGGCAACAAAAGCAAAAGCCAGAATTAAACGCGGCATTGACATTACTACGTCAGTAAAACGCATCAGCACGCGTTCCAGCCAGCCGCCGTAGTACCCGGCTAAAATGCCAATCAGCAGACCGACCGGGAGTGTAATGATTGTCACCAATGCCACCAGCCCCAGTGCCGGACGGCTGCCGTAGATTAAACGTGAAAGTAGGTCTCGCCCGTAACTGTCAGTGCCGAGCCAGTGCTGACGACTCGGTGCTTGTAACCGCGCCGCCGCATCCTGCCAGTTAGGATCGTGAGGTGCCAGCCACGGCGCGAAGAGCGCAATTAGCATCAATAACAGGATAATTATTAACCCGCAAAACGCGGCGGGTGAATGGCGTAAACGGCGTAAAAAGAGAAACATCGGCATTAGCGTAACCTCGGATCGGTCAGCCGGACCAGCAGGTCGGTTAAGTTATTTATCAACACAAAGCAGACGCCAATCAGCAGCGTTCCTCCCATGATTGCTGTGGTATCACCCGCGAAGAGCGCTGTAGTGAGGTAGCGCCCAATACCTGGCCATGAAAAGACGGTTTCTGTCAGTACCGCGCCTTCCAGCATTGATGTATAGGCGAGGGCGATAACGGTGAGCAAGGTGCCGCGAATGTTGGGTAAAACATGACGTAGCAAAATTGTCATCTCGCTGGCCCCTTTGGCGCGCGCCAGCAGAATATATTCTTTATTCATTTCGCCAAGACAGGCGGAACGAGTCAGGCGCGTAATACTGGCGAGCGAGAAGTACGCCAGTAATAAAACCGGAAGTATCAAATGGTTGATTGCATTGGTAAATGCCTCGCGATCGCCAGAAAGCCACGTATCAATCAGCGCAAATCCGCTGCGGGGTTCTATGGTGAATTGATAAATATCATCCAGCCTGCCCGGCCCGGCACTCCATTGCAGTCTGGCGTAGAACAGCGCCAGCATCAGCAGACCAAGCCAAAAAACAGGGACGGAATTTCCCAGTAGAGTTAATGTTCGCACGGTGAAATCCAGCGGAGAACCGACATAACGGGCGCAAAGTACACCCGCAATGACGCCGACAACAGCACCGACAATAAGCGCCAACGTTGCCAGTTCAATGGTCGCCGGGAATGCTGATAGCAAATCCTTGAGTACCGGTTGCCCGGTGGAGCTGGCGATGCCCAGATCGCCGTGTGCCAGATTCATCAGGTAATGCCAGAACTGGACGGCTAACGGTTGATCCAATCCTAACTGGTGGCGTACCTGATCATAGGTGGACTGGCTGGCGTGATCGCCAACGATTTGTAGTACGCGATCGACCGGTGAGAGAGCCGAAAGCGCAAAGGTAATCAGCAGTAGGCCGAGTAGCGTCAGAGCAACGGTAAACAGCCCTTGCAACAGCGCGAGCAGAGGGCGTTTGCCTCGCCATCTCGCGCGAGTGGAAAAAACGACAGACATGATCTTTCCATACAGTGATAAATCAGCGGCTGGCCTGCAATACAGGCCAGCCCTGGTACCGCGCCCGGTAACATGGCTGGACGCGAGTTGCATACAGGGTTATTTGGTTACCTGATCAAACCAGACCATATCGGCATTCAACCCTTGTTGATACCCCTGCACATTATCACGCATGACAATTTGCGTTTTGCCTTGATCAATAAAGACATACGGGGAACTACGTTGTAGTTCTTGTTGCATTTTCTTATACAAATCAAGACGTTTAGCGCTATCAGGTTCAGCGATGGCCGCCAGCGTTTCTTTGTTCAGTTCCGGGATTTTCCAGCCGTTTAACCCGGCAACGGTGCTGGATTTGCCATCGTTATAGGCGAAAGAGCTGGCGTTGGAATGTGCGTCAAAATAATCAGGCAACCACATACGAATGGCCCCCTGATGCTGGTGGGCGCGAACGCGAGAGTAGACCTGACTCCCTGCGGCTGGCAGCAAATCAACTTTTACACCGCCCTGAGCAAAGCTGGCCTGAATTGACTGCGCGATGGTAATAAATGGCGGTTTATTTTCGACATCAAGCGTGAAGTGCGGGTCTTTGATTCCGGCTTTAGCGAGGATCTCTTTTGCTTTGGCTGGATTAAAGGTAAACGGTGTTTCTTCCAGTGCTCCAGGAAAGCCCACGGGCAGGAAACTCTGATGGGTAACATATTGTCCTTTTAAGAGATTTTTGGTGATGCCGTCGTAATCGACCAACCAGCGAGCGGCCTCCCAGAACGCAGGATTACTCATCAGCGGGTTATCCTTGTTACCGGTATTGAAGGCCAGGTAGTTCTGTTCGGCGGAGGCAATGCTCATCACTTTTACGCCAGGTTTACCCTGTAATGCATCGATTTGATCGGCTCCCAGATCACGAGCCATATCAGCATCACCTTGTTGGATCAGCAGGCGACGTGTTGCCGGATCGGGAACATTTTTGATGATGACGCTTTTCAGTTTCGGGGCGCCGGTTGGTGAGCTGGCGTTGGCTTCCATCACGATGGCCTGATGCGGTTGGTAAGTACGCATTTTAAACGCGCCGCTGCCAGCGGAATGCATCTTCAGCCATTCATTACCAAAGTCGTTATTTTTGGCGTTTGGCGCAACCAGCTTCTCGTCAACAATTGAGGCGATTGGTGTGGAGAGAATATTCAGTGCCAGCGCCGGGCTGACGTCGGCACTCCATTGCACCTGGACGGTATGGTCATCGATTTTCTTCAACTGGCTGGCGATATTTTCCGGCTGCCATCCCAGCACATTGAGAATAAACGCACCGGATTTATTCAGTGTGACAGCCCGGACATAAGAGTAAATCACATCTTCCGGGCGTACCGGATTACCAGAGGCAAATTTCGCATCGCTTTTCAGTTTTATGGTTAGCGTTTTGGCTGCGGTGTCAGCCTGCCAACTTTCCGCCAGAATCGGAGTGATTTTCGTCGGATCATTACGGTCCGGTTGTACTACGCGTTGATACAGACTTGGTACAGTCTGAATACTTGAGAGTTCATTAGCTTCTGCCGGGTCCAGACTCACAATATCATCCAGTCCCTGGGCTACAACCAACGTATTAGGCGGTGTAGCGGCAACGGTTGTGGCGGAAATTGTGCTTAAAACCAGTAAAGGTAATAGTTTTTTAATCATATGCTTCCCAATCCCTGAAATTACTTTGAGGTTATTAATATGCTATCAGACGGGGTTTCGCTGCATTAATCGCGCCAAGATATCCCGTTAATAGAACGAGTTAAACGGTCGATGATTTCTCACCTTACCGAAATTTGGTTCATCAAATGTAAAGTATTATTACGTTAGGCCGCGATGAGAATTGAGTAAAGATAATTCTCATTTGCAATCGTGACTGGAATAGAAGAACAACCGAGAAGACGTCGCTAATAACCAGGATGGGCTGGTTTGACTGCGCAGGTATGTATAAAAAAATCCGGAAACAGAGAGTCGTTTCCGGATTGATACAAAGGCGTTGGGTAATATCGCCGCTTTTAACGTGAGTTTAAGCGGTATTACGCCAGTGCCGCTTCGCGCAGGCGAGTTTTCAACTTGTTGTACTCGTCAATCACGTACTGCTCGGCGGCGCGCTGATCGGCGATCGGCTCGACGCGCACGGCGCAGTATTTGTATTCCGGCGTTTTCGTAATCGGGCTTAAGTTTTCGGTCACCAGCTCGTTACAGGCACCAATCCACCACTGGTAGGTCATGTAAATCGCCCCTTTGTTCGGACGATCGCTGACCTGCGCACGGGTGATAATTTTGCCTTTACGCGAGTGCACCCAAACCAATGCCTCATCTTCAATACCC
>DXKH01000023.1 GCA_019415335.1 Citrobacter sp.
TGGCAACATCCAGACCCGCGTCGGTGTGCGTCTGTTCGGCAAGGGCCACAACAAGCTGGATGACGGTAAAGACCGCACCTTCCAGCCGTTTGTGGAAGCCAACTGGATCCACAACACCAAAGACTTTGGCGTCGCAATGAACGGAGAAAACGTAAATCTGAAGGGCACCCGCAATATTGGCGAACTGAAAGCCGGTGTTGAAGGTCAGTTGACGAAAAACGTTGCCCTGTGGGGTAACATCGGTCAGCAGATTGGTGATAAAGGCTACAGCGATACCTCCGCGATGGTGGGTATTAAGGCCTCATTCTGATGATAAAACACCCGGCTCGCGTAGATGCCTGCCGGGTTTTATCCTTTTCACACGCCGGGTAGACAGATGCATCGCTATCCGGCCTTTTCCACGTTATGATGCTTCTCTCACTCAGGGAGAACGCTAATGAAACCACAGGTTTACCACGTTGATGCCTTCACCAGAACCCCCTTTCGCGGCAACTCCGCAGGTGTCGTCCTGAATGCTGACGGCCTCAGCGAAACACAGATGCAACTGATTGCCCGCGAACTACGTCACTCCGAAACCGCATTCCTGCTGCAAAGCGACGACAGCGATGTCCACATTCGCTACTTTACGCCGACGGTAGAAGTGCCAATCTGCGGGCACGCTACCGTTGCGGCGCATTATGTCCGCTCCACGGTGCTGGGACTGGGCAATACCACGGTCTGGCAAACCTCTCTGGCGGGCCGACACCGGGTGGCGATCCACCATGATGGTGATGATTATCGTATCTCGCTGGAACAAGGTACGCCCAGCTTTGAAGCGCCGCTCGAAGGCGACGTCCGCGCGGCGATTCTTCGTGCGCTGCACCTGAGCGAAAGCGATATGCTGCCGGGGTTACCGATTCAGGTGGCGTCGACCGGGCATTCAAAAGTGATGATTCCACTCAAACCCGGAGTGGATATCGACGCCCTTTCCCCCGATCTTGATGCCCTTTGTGCCATCAGCAAACAGATTGGCTGCAACGGCTTTTTCCCTTTCCAGATCCGTCCGGGCAAAAATGAGACTGATGGGCGCATGTTCTCACCGGCAATTGGTATTGTTGAAGACCCTGTGACCGGCAACGCCAACGGCCCGATGGGGGCCTGGCTGGTACATCACGGTTTACTGGAACACGACGGCAAATCACTGCAGGTGAAAGGACATCAGGGACGGGTATTAGGTCGCGATGGCACCGTTGAAATTGACGTGACGATTCAGGATAACCAGCCGGAAAAAGTCACCATCACGGGTAACGCGGTGATTTTGTTTCACGCCGAATGGGCGATAGATTTTTAATATTATGCCCGGTAAGCGCCTGCGCCTGCCGGGTCTTTTTTATTTCCCGGCTTCCGGATGCGTATCAAACGCCGCCATCACCCTGGCAAGCTCCGTTTCCGTAAAACCGTGCTTCGCGTCCGTCACGCCCAGACCAAAACGTTCCTGTAGTAACGCGTACAACGAGGCGACATCCGGCAAATTGCGTTGTTCTACCACCCTGTCACCTTCGTAATGCGTGAAGTGGAAGTTGGTGAGTGTCAATTTCCCCCCGTCTGGCAAATGACGGCACATCAGCAGATGATGACGAAAATGCGATTGCGGCCAGTGCGCAGACCAGAAGTTGCCCATCACATAGTCACTTTGCTGCTGCACCACCCGATCAAAACGGTACATCGATTGCCAGCGATCGTGATGACAGAACTGCAGGATCCAGTCGTCCCCCTCCTGCAGCAAACGGTATTCTCCATGGGGCGTATTCTGGATAATGTCCGCTTGCAGACGAATGGGGGCCGTAAGCGTCTGACCACCAAATCCCACATCAGCGATCCACGATTCACCGTCCAGTTCGACCAACAGCAGACGGTGAGTCCGTGGCGGCAGGTTCGGGGGGTTAGCCAGCACCACACGACCCAATAAGCTGCGCACGGTAAACCCCAGTTCGCGCAGTACGCGCTCAAATACGCCATTTTGCTCAAAGCAATAGCCACCGCGACGAGCGGTAATGAGTTTCTCTTCCAGCGAGCTGTCGTCAAGCTGCATTTCTCGCGGTAACAGCACGTCGAGATTCTCAAACGGGATAGTACAGTTATGCTGCAAATGTAGCGTCCGAAGCGTCTCAATATTGACATCGGCACGCCCTGACCAGTTCAGTCGGGCAAAATAAGCATTCAGGATAGGCGTCATCAGATTTCCTGTCGTGGGCCTTAAATCGTTACCCGAGTATAAACGATGTACCAAAGAGTGAGGTGGGTGTTATTAGACGCTTGGCGCAACGGCGGTTTTCATTAATACTCAGAAAAACCCTTTGCGAGACAATTCTATGAGTCGATTCCGTCCTGTCGAATTACGCCATGCCAGTCGCCTGCTCAATCATGGTCCTACAGTGCTGATCACCAGTCGCGATGAGGTCAGCAACAGACGTAATATCATGGCCGCCGCATGGTCGATGCCCGTTGAGTTTGAACCGCCGCGACTCGCCATTGTGGTCGATAAAACGGCCTGGTCGCGGGAGTTAATTGAGCGCAGCGGCCTGTTCGGTATTGTCATTCCCGGCGTCGCCGCCACCAACTGGACTTACGCCGTTGGCAGCGTTTCCGGGCGCGATGAAGACAAATTCAACTGTTACGGCATCCCGGTGGTGAAAGGTCCGGTACTGGGATTGCCGGTCGTTGAGGAAAAATGTCTGGCCTGGATGGAGTGTCGCCTCCTCCCCGCCACCGCCGCGCAGGAAAAATATGACACCTTATTCGGTGAAGTGGTTTCTGCCGCTGCCGATGAACGGGTGTTTGTCGAAGGTCGCTGGCAGTTCGATGACGATAAACTCAATACCCTGCATCATCTTGGCGCCGGAACGTTCGTCACCAGCGGCAAACGCGTGACGGCAGGCTAACTACGCTGTCACCACGGTGATCCCCTTCGCGTTCATGGCACGAACCCAGCTCTCGTCGGTGCTCTCTTCCACGACGACCGTATTAATTATCGACACGTCACCAATAGCGAAGGGAGACGCGGTGCTGATCTTCTCCGGCGAGGCCAGGACAATCGTTTCCGCGGCCCTGCCGGAAAATGCACGTTTGATGCACGCTTCTTCGTAATCTCCGGTGGTTAATCCCGCTTCCGGGTGAATCCCCGTCACTCCCATGAAAAAGAGATCGGCCTGGATGTTACGCATTCCCTCCATCGTCGCCGCGCCAACCGTGACGATGGAGTGTTTATATACGCGTCCGCCGATAAGAATGATCTCGATAAGCGGATGATTGACCAGCCCTAAGGCGATGCCCGGACTGTGAGTGACGACGGTAATGTTTAAATCATCCGGCAGACACGCAATCAGTTCTGTCGTCGTCGTGCCGCCGTCAATGATCACCACCTGACCGGGGGAAATCAACGTGGCCCCTTTTTGCGCCACGCGTTTTTTGGCGTCGGTTTTCAATGATTTTCGTTCCAGAAACGGCGCCGTCGCACCAGACGATGGCAGCGCCCCGCCATGTACGCGCTGTAGAAATCCTTCTGCGGCAAGCTCGCGTAAATCGCGGCGGATGGTGTCCTCAGAAACCGCAAACCGGTTGCTGAGCGCTTTCGACAACACCTGGCCTTCGGCGGCCAGCAGTTCAAGGATCAATTTTTTACGCTGATCGGTAAGCATGGGGTTATTCCTGAATTTGCACGATTAATCTTGATCGCGCACGAAATTGCTGTTTATGATACTTACTCTACAAACGGAATGCCTGACAGGCAACAAAAACGTGCAGAAATGTGCATTTCTGCCTACGACAAACAAGCAGTGAGGATATCATGACAGCACAACTGATTTTAATCGCCGGCCCTTATCGTAGCGGCACAGACGGGAAACAGGCGCTGATCGACGCCAACCTACAGCGTCTTGAAGCGGCAGCGCTTGCCGTCTACCAGCGCGGCCATATTCCGCTGATTGGCGAATGGCTCGCGTTGCCGCTGGCAAAAGCGGCCGGTTCCACATCGTTAGATGACGAAATCAGCGAAGCGATGCTCTACCCGGTCGCACACCGCCTCATCACCCGCTGTGACGCGATTTACCGGATTGCGGGGGCGTCTAAAGGTGCCGACATGGATATCGAGGTCGCTCGTCAGCATGGTCTGGCAATCTATACTTCGGTCGACGACATTCCACAAAACTGATCATAAATCGTGCAGATATCAATGCTCTGACAATATCTGCACGCTCATTGCCGTCTGGCCGAAGCTGGCTATAGTTAATGTTGCATTACCTCAAATTTCCACGTCAAACGCATAGGCACCTGCATTTCCACATAAAAATGTCCTCCATTTCGATAAGAGAGGTTTTACAATGCAACTCAATACCATCGCCAGGGGGTTACTCCTTGCCGGGCTGTTCACGTCTTTTTCTCTCCCGCTTATTGCGGCAGAAGCGCCTAGAGCGCCTCATCCGAGGATGACTTCAGGCGGGTAAATCCGGTAACAACACCGTTAATCTGACGTACCGGCAACCAGGGAGACTCGCCGTGCCAGCTGGCTTTCGGGTTTGGGGCCCGGAGATAAAACTCCACCATCTGATTAAGAACCGCCCCAACCGGAATATTAAAATCGGAACTGGTAAAACGAATGGTATAACGATATGGCTTACTGAGAGCCTCTTCCCCTGTAAAAGAATGCACATCCGCAAACACGGAGTGACTTCGGGGAAAGTGAAGTAAATAGCGGTTTATCGTGCTCTGCGATTGTATTACTTCTGATTGTCCTGCCAACGTAATATATCCCTTTGAGAAAGCACTAAGATCCATCAAAAAAAATAATACGCTTTCACAGCACTAATTAAAACGCTACTTCATAACACATAATAAAATATTACAAAGTGAAATTTATTCATCGCAAATATAATTAACACGGCATATTCACTTGAAAAATAAATGGCCGAAAAAGTAATTCCCGGCCTGATATCATAATCTGTGGGAAAAACGAAGTCCTCTGGCACCGTTACGAATGTGCAGGAGTGGGTTTATGCAGATTCACGCTCAATAAGGTGAAAACCGATATCAATAATGGCCTCTTCCACTGCCGTCTGTTCAATACGATTCGCCAACAGCGTGGCGGCTTGCTGACCAATAGCGCGACGGTCGACGCTGACGGTGGTGATCGGCGTGATTCTGGCCAATACCCAGTCGTTTGACTTCGCCATTTTGTACGTCGGCTCAATGGGCCTTATTGGCCTGATTTCCTACCTGTTTATTGTTGGACCGTTGGATCGCATTACGCTAACCCCGTCTGCTGCCTGATCGTCCGTATGGCGACGATTTCGCCCCGCTGTTCCTGGAATGCACTCCCCCGGAACAGCGTTTTTTACTCAGTGTTCATCCGCTTGCGCAGTTGCTTTTTTCAGATGATCGCATTGTTTTTCAGCACCTGACGAAATTCTGCCCGCTGACACACGGCGTCCGCTATCGCACTAATATTCGGCGTATTATCCTGAAACCAGTCATGACCCGGCCCCCAGGTGCGCATCACGCAAAGATAACAATCCAGCAGCGTTAACTGCTCACCAAAAGCATACGGTTCCGCACTCAGTTGATCGTTGAGCCAGAGATAGAGTGATTTACGGTATTCAATACAGCTTTTTTTTAACTGCGCGGGCGCATCTGGAACCCAGCGTTCCGGATAGTCGGCATACGTAAATGTCGGATAGATATTGGCCACCAGCCAGACCAACAGACGCTGAAACTGCTGACGCTCGGTGCGTCCAACGGGCGGCGCCAGATCGGGACGACGATCGAGTACCATCAGCGCAATAGCTGCCGTTTCGGTCATCACCTCGCCATTTTCAAGCATCAGCGTCGGTACCTGACACAGCGGATTGATTTTTTGCAGCAAATCGCGCTGCGGCCCTTCACTGTTAAAACCGCTGACATCAACAAAACGATACGGAATATCCGCCAGCGTAAGCATTAATTCGCTGATCGCTGACCCCCACCCTGGCGCCCCATAAACCTTAATCATACTGCCTCCTGCAGGTTAAAACTCTAAGTGTAGAGTAACCTGCATTTCTGGCATGGCTTTCTGACCGGTCCTCCTGAGCGATCCCTACAAAAATTAATAGGTCAGTAAAACTTATGATGTTAACCGTAATAGCGCAGCCCTATTTTCATTTTGTCATCGTTTTATCGGTCAGGTTTTACTTAAGGGAGCACCCTGTACTTTCCAGGTTACGCAGATGTATTTATTTTTCATTTTAATGACATGACAGTTTAATTAAAGCATGTAAATTTCATTTTAAATACTTCCGTCATTCTTATGTTTAGTAGAGAATGCAGCATTCTAAATACATCAATCTCTATTATCCGTCTGCCCAGGCTGACGGACTTTTGTGTTTATTCCGCACAGCATCACCAGGAGTCTTTCATGAGAAGTAACATCCCCGTTACACAGAAAGAGTATTTACTTAACGAGAAAACGACGCTGTTATCGACAACGAATACGCAAAGCCATATTACCTATGCGAATTCAGCGTTTATCGACGCCAGCGGATTTGGCGAAAATCAACTGATGGGTGAACCGCACAATATCATCCGTCACCCGGATATGCCGCCTGCCGCATTCGCCGATATGTGGTTTACCCTGCAACAAGGCGACAGCTGGACTGGAATGGTCAAGAACCGCCGTCACAACGGCGATCATTACTGGGTTCGCGCCAACGTCACTCCCGTCTGGCATAACGAACAATTAACCGGATACATCTCGGTACGTACCGTTCCCGCGCGTCAGGAAATTGAGCAAAGCGAGCGGCTTTATCAAAAGATAAATAATAACAATTTCAAGGGGCACCGTTTATTTAAGGGAATTATTATCCGTCGTGGCGTACTGGCCTGTTTGTCAGCATTTAAATGGTTATCCATCCGTCAACGTGTCAATTATGCCATCGGTATCAGTCTGTTTCTCGCGTTGGGTATTATTTTCGCAGCCGTTAATCCGCTTATTCAGGCAGGCGCATTTACTCTCCTGTTTTTGCTGCTGGCTATTTACCTTAAGTATCAAATTTGTCATCCGGTTAAACAGATTCTGGCCCAGATGCAGAAAGTGGTCGCCGGACGAAAACCTGACAGCATTCATTTAAACCGTGTCGATGAATTGGGGATGATGATGCGTCTGGTTAATCAGGCCGGATTAAATCTGAATTCCCTGGTGGATGATGTGAGTACCCAAATTGCCGGGATTCAGGAAATCAGCAAGCGCGTCAGTCAGGAAGGCACGGCGCTGCATAAGCGTTCCGAAGAGACCTCGGCCAACCTGCAACAAACCGCGGCAGCCATCGAAGAGATTGGCAGCGCAGTACAGCAAACGGCGGATACCGCCGCGCAAACCATGACGATGGCGGACAGAACCAGCGCTAACGCCAGCGAAGGAGGCGATTTTATGAAGCAGACGATCGGCATGATGCAGTCGATCTCCCGCGATAACGGGCAGATCGTCGACATCATCAGCGTGATCGACAGTATTGCTTTCCAGACCAACATCCTCGCGCTCAACGCGGCGGTCGAAGCCGCGCGTGCCGGCGAGTCCGGACGTGGGTTTGCCGTCGTTGCCGCCGAAGTGCGGAATCTCGCGCAGCACTCCGCATCAGCTGCCAAAGAGATTACCTCGCTGATTGAGAAAAACGTCGCCAACGTCAACGCCGGAGTGAGCATGGTTGAGCAGACGGAAACCCATCTGACCGGGATGATTGATGACGTGTTCCAGATGTCGACCATGATTAAAGAAATTGGCCTTGCGACCCGCGAACAGACACAGGCGCTGGAACTGATTAACGATTCGATCTCTCGCATCGGCACCATGACCGATAACAACGCCGCGATGGTGGAAAGCGTCAGGGATGCCGCCGGCAATCTTTCCGGGCGCTCCTCACGCCTGCAACAAGCGGTACATGTCTTCGGCACCTCTGCCTGATCCCCCACCCGCTCTGCCTGTTCAGAGCGGGTCCTCACGTCAGTTCTGGTTGATTATTACGCAATCTGACCATTGCGAATGGACTATTTTGCACCGTTTATTATTTGCAGGTAGGATGCTCCGCCGGTGGTGTTATCCCTACCCAGAATGACGGGAAATACCCCCCTTGTCGCAACAGGGGGTTGCGACGAAAGGTTCGACTTATCAGACAGGTAAACAGGTAACGTAATGAATACACAAGAAACAACGGTGTCGGAGCAGCACGCGGCGAAACGACGCTGGTTGAATGCCCATGAAGAGGGATATCACAAAGCGATGGGCAACCGTCAGGTCCAGATGATCGCCATCGGCGGCGCCATTGGGACCGGATTATTTTTGGGGGCTGGCGCCCGTCTGCAGATGGCGGGTCCGGCATTGGCGCTGGTCTATCTGGTCTGCGGGATCTTCTCGTTTTTTATCCTGCGTGCATTAGGCGAACTGGTTTTACACCGCCCTTCCAGCGGCAGCTTCGTCTCCTATGCCCGTGAATTTCTCGGTGAGAAAGCCGCCTACGTTGCGGGTTGGATGTACTTCATCAACTGGGCGATGACGGGTATTGTCGATATCACCGCCGTCGCGCTGTATATGCACTACTGGGGCGCGTTTGGTGACGTCCCGCAATGGGTCTTTGCGCTCGGCGCGCTGGCAATTGTCGGCACCATGAACATGATTGGCGTGAAGTGGTTCGCGGAGATGGAATTCTGGTTCGCACTGATCAAAGTGCTGGCCATTGTTCTCTTTCTGGCGGTCGGCACGATTTTCCTCGGTTCGGGTAAACCGCTGGACGGTAACGCCACGGGTTTTCATCTGATTACGGATAACGGCGGGTTCTTCCCCCACGGCCTGCTGCCCGCACTGGTGCTGGTGCAAGGGGTAGTCTTTGCCTTTGCCTCTATCGAACTGGTGGGAACCGCCGCTGGCGAGTGTAAAGACCCGCAGACGATGGTGCCGAAAGCCATCAACAGCGTGATCTGGCGTATCGGCCTGTTCTACGTCGGTTCCGTGGTGCTGCTGGTTCTGCTGTTGCCATGGAACGCCTACCAGGCGGGCCAAAGCCCGTTTGTCACCTTCTTCTCGAAGCTTGGCGTGCCTTACATTGGCAGCATTATGAACATCGTTGTACTGACTGCCGCCCTCTCCAGCCTGAACTCCGGTCTCTATTGCACCGGGCGTATTTTACGCTCGATGGCAATGGGCGGTTCTGCGCCGAAGTTCATGAGTAAGATGAGCCGTCAGCATGTGCCCTATGCAGGGATTCTGGCGACGCTGGCGGTGTACGTTGTCGGGGTTTTTCTCAACTATCTGGTGCCGTCGCAGGTCTTCGAAATCGTGCTGAACTTTGCGTCGCTGGGGATCATCGCCTCATGGGGCTTTATCGTGGTCTGCCAGTTGCGTTTGCGTCAGGCGATCAAAGAAGGGAAAGCCGCCGATGTCAGCTTCAAACTGCCTGGCGCGCCGTTTACCTCATGGTTAACGTTGCTGTTCCTGGTGAGCGTACTGGTGCTGATGGCGTTCGATTATCCGAACGGGACTTATACCATTGCTTCCCTGCCGCTGATTGCGATCCTGCTGGTCGCCGGCTGGTATGGCGTGCGTAAACGCGTGGCGGAAATACACCGCACCGCGCCATAAATAATAAGGCCCGCACTTTCGGGCAGGCCTTATCGATTGCACCTTCACGTATCTGCCGGGTGACGGCTTCGCCTTACCCGGCCTACAACACCACTCAGGCGTAGGCCTGATAAGCGAAGCGCCATCAGGCGGTAGTCTCCCGACATAACCGCCTTCTGGCGTCTTACAGGGCGATGCGAATCACATCATCCGGTTCAGTGGCTTCTTTCTCACGCGTGGATTTCTGCTTCACGCTCACGTACAGCGTTTTGCCATCGGCTGACAGCGCCAGGCTGTTCGGGAAGGTTGGCGTGTCGAATGTTTTCACCACTTTGTAACTCTTCGCGTCAATCACACTCACTTTGCCTGCCTGACGGTGCGTCACGTAGGCTTCGTTACGCGTTGGGTTGAACAGGACTGCCAGTGATTCCGGCGCCGCGACTTTCGCCAGCACGTTACCGTTGCGGGTATCGACGACCAACACTTCAGCCGCTTTTGAGTCGGTCACAAACGCGCGATGACCGGCGGTATCGAGGCTCAGGTTGATAAAGAAGTGTTCTTTACCGTCATCCAGCAGTTTTTTACGGCTGAGGATTTTGTTGCTGGCGGTATCAATGGTAATGAATTCGCCATCAGCATTGGTGGTGTACAGCCGTTTCGCCTGGCTGTCGATCGCCAGCCCGGTGCTCATTTTGCCGGTATTCTGGATTGTCTCTTTCAGCGCTATTTTTTCGCCATCCACCACCCAAATCACGCTCTCTTTACCGAGACCGCTGATATAAACCGTGTTGGTGGCTTCATCGGCAACCAGCTCACGCGGCTGCAGCGGACGCACATCTTCTGAGCGCTTACGGGCATCGAGGACCAGTCGTCCTTTCACTTCACTCGTTTTCGCATCAATGGCCGTCACCGCACTGTTGACCGTGTTGCCGAACCACAGGGTCTGGGTCGCATTGTTGATGGTAGCGCCAAACGGCTTGAGATCGTTGTGAATAGCCTGCGTGACTTCGAGCGTCACCGGATCAAGACGATAGACGATACCGCCTTTGTCCAGCTTGCGGCTCTGCGAGGTAGCCAGCCACAGCGCGTTTTCCTGCTGGCTGTAAGCCATTTCATAGGCGCCTTTGCCCACGCCTTTACGCAGCATTTCTTCAGCCGCCTGAGCGCTGAATGAAGAAGCAACCAGCAGTGAACCTAACAGCAATGAACCCCGCAGGCGCGGCGAAAACAGATGACGAAAATGCATGACGACTCCCTTTGATAAATAGCTATTTTGCTGCTTCACATCGCTTCAACGAGCAACATCCTGGTATTGCTCTTGTTTATAGATGGGAATGGTAATCATTATTCATGTGAATGTGGAGCATTTATTCGCATTCTGGCTACAATCTTCTTAATTTCTCCATTAATTCTTAACGCATCGTGCCGTTAAAATTTTCAAACATTTACAAATCCATTAACATAGAACTCACATACCTCTGGGTACGTTCAATTTAACTGGCCTTTTTCATGAAGATTATTTCCGCACGACATACTGCAGTTCCCGCACTTTTTCTCCCGCTCGTGTTCTCATCGCCTGTTCTGGCGGATGAGGCTAACGATGCCCAAACCATGATCGTCAGCGCTTCGCCCCAGGCAATATCAGAGCTGGATACCCCGGCAGCCGTCAGCGTCGTCGACGGCGACGAGATGCGTCTGGCAACACCGCGCATCAACCTGTCAGAATCACTGACCCGCGTGCCGGGACTGCAGGTGCAAAACCGGCAAAACTATGCCCAGGATTTGCAGATTTCAATGCGCGGATTCGGCTCCCGCTCCACCTATGGCATCCGTGGCATCCGTCTGTATGTGGACGGGATACCAGCGACGATGCCGGACGGACAGGGGCAGACATCGAACATCGATCTCAGCAGCGTGCAAAACGTTGACGTGCTGCGCGGCCCCTTTTCTGCGCTGTACGGTAATGCTTCCGGCGGAGTGATGAATGTCACCACCCAAACCGGTCAGCAGCCGCCGACGATAGAAGCGAGCAGCTATTACGGTAGCTTCGGAAGCTGGCGTTATGGGCTGAAAGCCACAGGCGCAATGGGAGATGGCACCCAGTCAGGCGATGTGGATTACACGGTTTCCACCACCCGTTTCACCACCCACGGCTATCGCGATCGCAGCGGCGCGCAGAAAAATCTGGCCAACGCAAAACTGGGTGTACGTATTGACGACGCCAGCAAGCTGAGTCTGATTTTTAATAGCGTCGACATTAAAGCCGACGATCCGGGTGGACTGACTGAAGCGGAATGGCGGGCGGATCCTCAACAATCCCCACGCGCTGAACAATACAACACGCGCAAAACCATCAAGCAGACCCAGGCCGGATTACGTTATGAGCGCCAGCTCAGCGCGCAGGATGACATGAGCGTGATGATGTACGCCGGAGAACGCGAAACCACGCAGTATCAGTCGATCCCGATGGCACCGCAGCTTCGCCCCTCTCATGCGGGCGGCGTGATCGCTTTGCAGCGCCATTATCAGGGTATCGACAGTCGCTGGACGCATCGCGGTGAACTGGGCGTCCCCGTGACCTTCACCACCGGTTTGAACTACGAGAACATGAGTGAAAACCGCAAAGGCTATAACAACTATCGACTGAACAATGGCGTGCCGGAGTACGGTCAGAAAGGCGATCTGCGCCGCGATGAACGTAACCTGATGTGGAATGTGGATCCCTATTTGCAGACCCAGTGGCAGCTGACGGACAAACTCTCGCTGGATGCGGGCCTGCGCTACAGTTCGGTGTGGTTCGATTCCAACGATCATTACGTCACGCCGGGCAATGACGACGACAGCGGTGAGGCCAGCTACCATCAGTGGTTGCCTGCCGGCTCGCTGAAATACGCCTTAACCGACGCCTGGAACCTCTATCTCGCCGCGGGCCGGGGCTTTGAAACGCCGACCATTAATGAGCTTTCCTACCGTGCAGACGGACAAAGCGGGATGAACTTTGCTCTCAAACCCTCGACCAACGATACGGTGGAAATCGGCAGTAAGACCCGGATCGGTGACGGGTTGCTGACGGCGGCGCTTTTCCAGACCGATACCGACAATGAACTGGTGGTGGATTCCAGCAGCGGCGGACGCACGACCTATAAGAATGCCGGTAAGACGCGTCGCCAGGGAGCGGAGCTCGCCTGGGATCAACGTATTGCCGGAAACTGGCGGCTTAACGCTTCGTGGACCTGGCTGGATGCCACTTATCGCAGTAACGTGTGTAGCGACCAGAACTGCAATGACAATCGAATGCCCGGTATCGCGCGGAACATGGGGTTCGCCTCGCTGGGCTACGTGCCGGATGAAGGCTGGTACGCGGGGGCCGATGCGCGCTATATGGGCGATATCATGGCTGACGATGAGAACACCGCCAAAGCACCGTCTTATACTGCCGTCGGCCTGAATACTGGCTATAAATTCAACTTAAGCAGTCTGACGGTGGACGTGTTTGGTCGTGTCGATAACCTGTTCGACAAAGAGTATGTCGGCTCAGTCATCGTGAATGAATCGAATGGCCGCTACTACGAACCGGCGCCAGGACGAAATTATGGCGTTGGCGTCAACCTGGCCTGGCATTTTGAGTAACACGGATTATTAATGTCGCACTAGCGGGGATTATCCCCGCTCTATTTTAGCTGTGCTTAATGATTATATTGTTGCTTAATTATCGCTACATTTTTATTGATAAGCTCAATTAAGCAATGACGGCTGGCATCCTTATTTCCTGCCGCCATCACACTTATTAATTCCTGATAATGTCCGACGTTGTGTTGATAAGCGTCATGCTTCGCCCTGTCATAGAGAAAATGCAGGCTCGGCCCCATACGTACCCAAAGCTGTTCAATCATTTCAACCAGGGTGGGCATATTGGCAAACTGGTAAATTTTGAAGCGTAACGCCCGATTTGCCAGCAACCGGTCTTCTACTGTGCCGCTCTCATGGGCCTGCTGATAGTCCGCCAGAAGCGCATGTAAAATGTCTATTCGCTCCGGCGTGACCTCGCCCGTCGCCGTCATTACCGCCATGCCTTCAAGCTCGCAGCGGATGTGTATGATTTCGCTAAACCTCGCCATTGTGATATCCGGAACCATAAATGCCTGCGCGGGCGCGATAGCCAATGCGCTCGCAGAGACCAGACGTAGCAGCGCTTCCCGAACCGGAGTGATACTGATCCCCAACTCCTGCGCGATATTTTTAGTGATAAGCCTGGCTCCGGGGCGTAAAGCGCCAATGCTTAGTTTGTCTTTTAGCCCTCTTTCAACCTGCGCGGTCAGACTTATATGCTGCGTTTTTTCCATACCAGGCATTCTGTTTCTTCACCTCATGACATAACCAATCGCAATTAAGCTAAATCGCCTAATTGATATAAATATCGCCTGGTTTGAAAAATGTAAAACGTATAGAACAGTAATTTACCCACGTTATTTTAACTGCTCCGACAGATTATTCGTCGGTTACGCGGTGATATAATTAAAGCTGGAATTTAAAATTTTGCCCATTTTTTTCTGGCGGCTCTCGCCGCCAGGTTTTGCTTACGCGTCGTCGGCGAGACGTATCACCACTTTGCCAAAGTTTTTACCCGTCAGCAGGCCGATGAAAGCCTGCGGCGCGTTCTCCAGTCCGTCAGTAACCTGCTCACGGTAGTGGATTTTTCCCTCTTTCACCCAGCGGCCCATCTCCTGCTGGAATTCGTGAATGCGGTGTCCGTAATCCTGACCGATGATAAAGCCCTGCATACGGATCCGTTTCTTCAGCAGCGTCGCCATCAGCAGCGGCAGTCTGTCTGGGCCCGCTGGTAAGTTTGTCGCATTATAACCGCTGACCAGACCACAAACCGGGATCCGCGCCGAGGTATTCAGCAACGGCAGCACGGCATCAAACACTTTCCCGCCCACGTTTTCGTAGTAGACATCAATGCCTTGCGGGCAGGCTTTCGCCAGTTGTTCAGCAAAGTCGCTGGCATGGTGATCCAGACAGAGATCGAAGCCCAGCACCTCGGTTGCATGACGGCATTTTTCAGCTCCGCCAGCCACCCCCACCACGCGACAGCCCTTCAGCTTACCGATTTGCCCGACCGTAGCGCCGACAGGGCCGGTGGCGGCCGCCACGACCAGCGTCTCGCCCGCTTTGGGCTGACCGATGTCCAGTAATCCCATATAGGCGGTGAATCCAGGCATCCCCAGCACACCGAGCGCCCATGACGGATTCTCAGGATGATCCCCAAGCTTCACCAGTCCCGTGCCGTCGGAAATATCGTAATCCTGCCAGCCGCTGTAGCTCAGAACCCATTCACCTGGTTTATAGTCAGGATGGTTTGACGCCACCACACGACTGACTGTGCCGCCCACCATCACCCCGCCAATCTCGACCGGCGGCGAGTATGACGGTTCATCGCTCATACGCCCACGCATATAGGGGTCGAGCGAGAGAAAAATCGTGCGCAGTAAAACCTGACCTTCGCCAGGGGTGGCGACATCGTCCTCTTCCAGACGAAAATTCTCTGCCACCGGTGCACCATGCGGCCGGGTTGCTAACACCCAGCGACGGTTACGGTGTGTTTGTTGAGCCATGATGTTCTCCTCTGCTTTTGGCATGAATCCATCAATAGTAGCAGGCCGCGGCGGTCATTAACTCCCGGTCTGATTTAAGCGCACAACGAGGTAAATACAGGGTCGCGTCGTCTCATTGATAAAACGACAGTCATTCGGCGGCCCCAGTTCCAGGCAATCTCCCGCCTTCATCTCGTGGCGCGTATCACCTTCGACGAACACCAGTTCGCCCTGCTGCAGCCAGATCAACTGCCGGGCCTGAACATACGATGACGCGGGCATCGGGATATCGCTGCCCGCCGGCAATTCAATTTGCACCAGATCGATCGGCAAATCGCTGCGCGGCGACACATGGCGGCGCAGATAGTGACTCTGCGGGTCGTGCCAGACGGGCTGATCGGCAAAGCGGGACAATTTACCCTCCTGCATTTCAGCACGGGCAATCAGCGTGGACATGCTGATGCCAAACGCCCCGGAGAGCCTGCCAAGCAGCGTCGCCGTTGGACTGCTCTCACCACGTTCAATTTTGTGGATCATCGCGCGCGACACGCCCGCCCGCTCAGCCAGTTCGGTCAGCGACCAACTGCGGGATTCTCGTTCAATGCGAATTCTTGCACTGATCCGTTGATTTATGCTGTCTTCAATAGTATTCATATCGTAATACTATAGTGAACAATCCCTGAGGTTCAACATGTCAATTCGATTCGCCAGCAAAGAGGACTGCGCCGCCATCGCAGAGATCTATAACCATGCGGTGCTGCACACGGCAGCCATCTGGAACGACCAGACGGTCGACGTCGATAACCGCATTGCATGGTACGAAGCACGACAAGCGTTGGGTTATCCGGTGCTGGTGAGTGTGGAAGGTGACGTTGTCACAGGCTACGCCTCGTTCGGTGACTGGCGTAACTTTGATGGCTTCCGCCATACCGTCGAACATTCGGTTTATGTCCATCCGGATCATCAGGGAAAAGGTCTTGGACGCCAGCTACTGAGCAGGCTGATCGAAGAAGCTCGCCGCTGTGGTAAACATGTGATGGTCGCCGGCATTGAATCACAGAACCACGCCTCATTGCATCTGCACGAAACGCTCGGGTTTAACACCACTGCGCAGATGCCACAGGTAGGCACCAAATTTGGCCGCTGGCTGGATCTGACCTTCATGCAGTTACAGCTTGACGATCGCCGCGAACCGGACGCGCGCGGATGAACCAGTCGCTCACCCTCGCCTTCCTGATCGCCGCCGGTATCGGTCTGGTGGTGCAAAACACCCTGATGGTGCGGATTACGCAGACCTCATCGACCATCCTGATCGCCATGTTGCTGAACTCGCTGGTTGGAATTGTGCTGTTTGTCAGCATTCTGTGGTTTAAACAGGGAATGGCGGGATTTGGTGAGCTGGTCGCTAGCGTGCGCTGGTGGACGCTGATTCCGGGTCTGCTGGGCTCGTTTTTCGTTTTTGCCAGCATCAGCGGCTATCAGCATGTGGGTGCGGCAACCACCATTGCGGTGCTGGTCGCCAGCCAGCTTATTGGCGGTCTCGTGCTGGATATTTTACGCAGCCACGGGGTTCCGCTTAGAGCCTTGATCGGCCCGGTTTGCGGTGCCGTGATGCTAGTGGTCGGCGCCTGGCTGGTAGCCAGACGCCAGTTTTAATGCCATCACCATGTTAGCCTTCTAAGGTCAGTAGAATGCTGGCTTTAGAAGTGGGTCATTGTGCCATTCAATATAAAAAACGCAGAAAATTTGATATTACATACATATTCACATACTGAAATTCAAATCCTTTAGATTTATTGATTAGTGAGATAATAATTGCACATCTATTTGTTCATTATTTTCATCTTTATTAATCATCGTTCCATCATCACAAACCAACAGGTTTTCTGTTTCGAGCCAAAGTTGTGAATCTATCTCTCCTCCATTAAGCACTTCCCAAACGGACCCATCTTCAAGAGTGAGTATTGTTCCTTGATCGTTCTTTGTTTGTAACCAGTGACCAGACTCGCAATCGGCCCAGCAAAGGGAAGGTATTCCTAATATGAGAACAATGATAAATCGTTTCATTTTATATACCACTGGATTAGCGTCAGAAATTCATGTGAATATAATCACACGTTCAATATTTAGCAGCCTGCAAGAGCTTTTATCACAGATAAAAATCAGTCTTACTCCTCATAAGAACAGTATCCACCTTTGTGGTGACTCCCTGTGCCGCCGTGCGGGTGCTGGCCCTTGGGACATGCGAATGCGACAGCAGCCATCAAAACCAGGCCTAAACCTATTACCCATTTTGTTAGTTTCATTATAGTTTCTCACCTATTAAAAAAACGCACTATAAGCGAGATCCTATCCGTGCTCTGGTGTATTTGTGCTTTGTAAGTAGAAATTAAATTAAGTTTAGACTCAATCATGCTTACGTTGATTAATTATGCTTTTTTAAAATAGCAGATGGAATATATCTGCACAATATTTTATCGTTTTCTGTGTGGTTGCCTCAACACATAACAATGTCTCGTTCAGAAGAAACTACCTCCCCATTAATATGGTTGGTTTATCCTGAACTTAAAACTAATTATCAAGGCAAGGCTGATATTGCCAGGTCACTAAGGTGGGTCCCATGTTTACTATATGTCAAAACGAACATCGTGATTTTGAAATGTTCGACGATCTCCTGGAACACCAGGGAGGAACACGTCGCCACAAATGCGCCGGTTGCGCATATGAACTCGGTAGACAACATGCATATGAAGGCGTTGCTTGCGCAAACGGTGAATGGGTTCTGGAAGAACTTCCAGAAAGCCAGGCACGCCGTGTTCGCCATAAAGATGCTTATGAGGCATATCTTCTTGGTTACAGACACGGGCAGGCAGACCAATAATGAAAGCGATATACCCTTCTGAGGAGGAGTTTTAAATCTATCAGATTGATAGACGGCAGTTTTAACGCTTTCTCTGTAGGCCGGATGCGGTGTTCACACCGCCATCCGGCACACTGCACCAAAATCAAAGGATCGTGCCGCCTTTCGTGAGTTGTTCGCGACGCACTTCCATATCTTCCTTATGCTGACGACCGTGATGCGCGATAGCCGTTCTTAACCGCTGCTGCTGCGTGTAGCGGTCTTCGCGGCTTAACTGCGCGTCATCGCTCAGGACCACCAACAGTTCGTTCATATGGGTAATGACGCCCTCATCAATGGCGGCATCAACACGGGCGCTGACCTCATCCAGGTGCGACATAAAAACTCCTTAATTTAGTTTTGCTTTTGAAAAATCACTGCCCATCAAGCTGACGCTATAACCGGTCACGTTGCTGCGCGTGGCGTAGAACGTTTTGCCGTTTGCCAGCGCGATCCATGGCGCCTGCTGATAATAGATCTCCTGCGCCTGCTGGTAGAGCTTCACACGCTCTTCCGGCTTGCTGACCAGCTTCGCTTTCTGGACCAGTGAATCATACCCCTTATCACACCAGCGTGCGGCATTCGATCCGGTTTTGATGTTGTTGCAGCCCAACAGTACATCGGCAAAGTTGTCCGGGTCGCCGTTATCCGACATCCAGCCAAACAGGGCGCTGTCATGCTCGCCTTTGCGCATGCCGGAAAGGTATTCGCCCCACTCGTAAGAGACAATCTTCGCCTTGACGCCCACTTTTGCCCAGTCACTTTGAATCATCTCGGCAATGCGTCGTGAGTTGGGGTTATACGGTCGCTGCACCGGCATTGACCAGAGCGTCACCTCAAACCCTTTTTCCTGCCCGGCTTGTTTCAGCAGTTCTTTCGCTTTTTCAGGATCGTACGCGTAATCCTTCAGTTCCGGGTTAAAACCCATCATGTTCGGCGGGATCGGTGATTTTGCCACTTTCGCCGAATCGAGGAAAACGGCTTTCACAATCGCCTGTTTATCGGTGGCGTAGTTCAGCGCCTGTCGTACGAGCACATTATCAAATGGTTTTTTCTCGGTGTTGAAGGCCAGATACCCCACGTTCAACGCCTCAACGGCATGCAGCGTCAGGTCTTTGTTTTTCTCGATTTCATCGAACTGTACCGGCGATGGCGCCGGGATAATCTGACATTCGTTGGTTTGCAGTTTCGCCATCCGCGTCTGAACGTTCGGCGTGATGGAGAAGATCAGATGCTTTGTCGGCACCTCGCCGTCCCAGTAATTCGGGTTCGCCAGATAGCGAATCTGCGAATCCTGCTTGTACTGTTGCAGGACATACGGGCCCGTCCCAATCGGCCAGTTATCGACGTTTTCCGGCGTTCCTTTTTTCAGCATGGCGTCGGCGTATTCCGCCGAGAGAATCGAGGCAAAATCCATTCCCCAGTCGGCAAGAAACGCGGCGTTTGGCTCACTCAGCACAAACTGCACGTGGTAGTCATCGACCTTTTTCACCTCTTTAATCAGCTTATCGAAGCCGACGTCGTTGAAATACTCATAGCTGCCCTGCGACACATTGTGGTACGGATGCGTGGCCTCTTTCTGCCGTAATACGGAGAACACGACGTCATCAGCGTTGAAATCGCGGGTCGGCTTGAAGAACTTGTTACTGTTGAACTTCACGCCCTGACGCAGCGTAAAGGTATAAGTTTTGCCATCTTCTGAAATGGTCCAGTCTGTTGCCAGCGACGGTATCGGCGTGTTTTTTACCGGGTCAAAATTGATCAGCCGGTTGTAGAGCACCTGTGAGCTGGCGACAAACGACGGGCCAGAGCTGGCAATTTGCGGGTTAAAGGATTCTGGCGAGGCTTCCGAGCAATAAACAATCGTGTCGTTATTTGCCGCAAGTGCGGCTCCGGTCGGTAGCGCCGCACTGAGCGCCAGTGCGAGCAGCGTTTTCCCTGTGGACATGATATGAACCTTCATCGTTATTATTGAGGGGGTTATAGGAGCATAGATTAAGAAAACTGAAAAATAACAAATCCGTCTCAGGTTATGCGAATCCGCACATTTTTGTTGGATCTTTCGCCACAGAATTTCCGTTAAGGCTTTTCGAAAACGTCAACGCCTCTATGCCCAGAAAATTCACCCCTTTTTGCCTCTCTTCCACCGTTTGCCTGAGCCACGAATCCGTAAAGTAGATGCGTGAAAAAGTCTTAGGGACCTTATCGTGGCAAAAACTCTCTTGCGCAGCGGCAATCTGGATGATTATCAGGCCGTCGGCGGTGGCGGCCAGGCCGTCTTTGATTCAGCACTACAAATTCGTGAAACGCTCCGCCTGCGTAAACAGCAGGCGATGGTGGATTGTCTCGCCATTCCACAAGTCAACGACAGCGGCGATCGGGTCGACTGGTATTCCCCTCTCGAAGGGACATCCGTCGCGTGGAAGGCCGCCGATGAAGAGACGCGTTTTCGCGCCCTGCGCTACCTCAGCGCGACGCTGGAAAGCGCCGCATCGCTGAGCCGCAAAAGCCTGCAGTCCGGGAAAACGTCACTGCAACTGTTTGGCTCGCTGCTGGAAAAGGCCGTCCAGTTTCCAGGTGAGAATCACGTTTTTCTGGTGGATGGCAAGCCGGTCATTACCTTCTGGGGGTTTATCAATCTCAATGAGAACATCCGTGAGGATGTACTGGAATGCCTGCGTCTCCAGGAAGAGCCTGAACCGGAAATACACCTTGAACCAGAACCTGCAGAAGAGCCGGTTCCTGAAGTAACGTTTGCCCAGGCGGACGAGCCGCTGCTCTCCACGCCGATCGTGCCAGTCAGCGAGCCTGAACCGGTGATTCCGCCGCAGCCGGATCCTATGGTCGCGGAAGAAAACGTGACGCCCGTCCCCGTCAAACCGTCACGTCGCCTGCCGCTCTGGAGTCTGCCCGTCGCCGCCGTGATCGTTGCCGCCATAGCCGCCCCGCTGCTGTGGCAATCGCAGACGCCCACCATCGCGACGGAAGTGGTCAATGCGCCACAACCCGCCATGGCACCGTTGCCAACGCTTGCCGCCGCGCTGCCGCTGCATCAGGCGGAAGTCATTGCGCCGGTGAAAAAAGACAAACCTGTTGATGAGCCGGTGGTGATTGCCGCAATCCCGAAAGACGCGCTGGTGATGGATGCGAATCAGATGAAGGCTGGCACCACGCGCTTCCTCAACGGTAACTGGCGCGTCATGGTGGACGTGAAAGATCCCGTCACCGGTAAAGCGCCGTCTTTGCGTTACCAGATCCAGAACAATAAAGGTACGGCGCGGGTGGTTCACGGCGACAATATCGTCTGCCGCGCGGATCTCTTCTCGGGGCTGCATCAGAGTGGGGAATTAATGATTAAGAGTCGCGGCAATGCGCGCTGCACCGACGGTTCACGTTATCCGATGCCGGAAATCACCTGTAAAGCCGGGACCAATGATGTCGCCGCCTGTACCGCCCGCTTTGATGCGAAAGCGGCGATTCCGTTGACGTTCAAAAAGATAGGTGCCTGATTTTATGCTGGTGAATCTGTGTGATTACAAACAGAGCGTCACGCTCATCGCAAACAGCGGCGTTCAGTTTCTCGACTTCGGGCTGACGCCGCAGGAATCCGCGCATCATGGTCGCTTCGTACGTAAAACGGCTAACGGCCCCCTGCTGCGTCTGGATTACGATCTGACCAATGATCGCTACACCCTGCCTGCGCAGCCTGGTTCGCAACCGGAAGTAGTGAAACCGGAAAGTACACAAACGCTACATTATTCCCTGGATGTCCTCGACGGCATCTGGCTGCCGCTGCCGTTCCTGCGTTTTAATCCCCCGCGTACCTTCGTTGAAGGACCCGACAACTGGGCACGCGTTCAGGTGCGTAAACTGGCCGAACCCGACAGCGCGGGTAATACCCACCGCGTTACCCTCGCACTCGATAGTCAGTTAAGTGAGAATGCGCCCGCCGCGCTCGCCCCCGGAGAAAACGATCTGCTGAACGGCACCCGTTTTGCCCTCGCCTGGCGCGATGAAGAGATCGCCGATTTTCTCGATCAGACCTGGATTGACGGTTGGTTACGCGAAGCGTTCCTCAACCACGTCAGCCAGCAGGAAAACCGGACTGAACAGGCCATCAGCCTGGCGCTGCGCAACTTTGAGTATCAGGCGCACTGGCTGAACCTGCTGACGCTGCTGGGTGAACAACTCGCCGTTCCGGAAGTTAAACTGGTGACCCACACCCTCAGTACCCCGGCGATCCCGGTCGATTTGATTCTGGATGTCGGTAACACCCATACCTGCGGCGTCTTGATTGAAGATCATGGCGATGCCAATGACGGACTGCGTCAGACGGCAGAACTGCAGGTCCGTTCGCTCAGCGAACCGCAGTATCTCAACGATCCGCTGTTCACCAGCCGTCTTGAATTTTCAGAAGCCCGCTTTGGCAAACAACATTTCTCTGTCGAAAGTGGTCGTGAAGATGCCTTCATCTGGCCATCAATTGTGCGGGTCGGTGACGAAGCGCGTAAGCTGGCGATGCAGCGGACGGGAACGGACGGCAACAGCGGCATTTCCAGCCCGCGACGCTATCTGTGGGATGAAACGCCGGTACTGCATGACTGGCGCTTCAGCCAGATGAACAGTAAAACCCAGCGCGAACCGTTAGCTACCGCCTTTCCACTGATGAACCTGATGAACGACGACGGTCAGCCGCTCTACTCGCTGCCGCAGGATGATCGACTGCCGGTGTTTTCACCTCAGTACAGCCGCAGTACGCTGATGACCCACATGCTGTGCGAGATCCTCGCCCAGGCACTGGGACAAATCAACAGCGTCGCGACCCGTCTGCGTCTGGGTTTTCCGGCGTCGCCGCGCCAGTTGCGCTCGTTGATCCTTACCCTCCCGTCAGCAATGCCGAAACAGGAACGTGAGATATTCCGTCTACGCATGTTCGAAGCGATAGCCATTGTCTGGAAAGCGATGGGCTGGCACCCGCAGGATGAAGATTTCAGCACCCGCAGGCAGCAGGAAAAAAGCGTGGTTCCGGTGCCGGAAATCCAGATGGAATGGGACGAGGCCAGCTGTGGCCAATTGGTCTGGTTGTATAACGAAGCCATTTCCCATTATGCCGGACGCAGCGAAGCATTCTTCAACGCCCTTGCCCGCCCGGATCGCCTGCCGGAACCCGGCGAGACCAAGGGACGGGCGCTGCGCGTGGCCTCGATCGATATCGGCGGCGGCACTACCGATATGGCGATTGTCCACTATCAACTGGACGACGGCGTCGGCGCCAATGTGAAAATCACGCCACATCTGCTGTTCCGTGAAGGCTTTAAGGTCGCGGGCGACGACATGCTACTGGACGTGATCCAGAAATGCATTTTACCGGCCCTGCAAACCCGGCTGCAGCAGGCGGGAGTCACCGATGCCGCCGCCCTGCTCGCCACGCTGTTTGGCGATTCCGGACGCATCGATACCCAGGCCGTTTTGCGGCAACAAACGGCGTTACAGCTCTTTATGCCGCTCGGTCACGCGGTACTCTCTGCGTGGGAAAAGAGCGACATTAACGATCCGCTGGCCGGACTGCACGCCACCTTTGGCGATCTGCTGAACCACCGTCCGACCCGCAACGTGCTCAATTACATTCAGCAGGCGATTGATCACGCCCTGCCGTCGGGTTCGCCGACGTTTGATCTCTTTAGCGTTCCATTACAGGTGCAGTTCAACCAGTTGCAGGAGGCGATGCTGGCAGGTCAGTTTACCCTGACCTCCCCGCTGCATGCGGTTTGTGAAGCCATTTCACATTATTGCTGCGATGTCCTGCTGGTCACCGGCCGACCGACCTGTATCCCGGCGGTTCAGGCGCTGATCCGCCATCTGCAGCCGGTTCCGGTCAACCGCATGGTGTGGATGGATAACTACCGCGTCCATGAGTGGTATCCGTTCAGCCAACAGGGGCGCATCGGCAATCCGAAGTCCACCGCCGCCGTCGGCGCGATGCTCTGCAGCCTGGCGCTGGATCTGCGCCTGCCGCGCTTTAACTTTAAAGCCGCGGATATTGGCGCCTACTCGACCGTGCGCTATCTCGGGGTCCTCGACAATACGGTGAATACGTTGCGTGAGGAAAACGTCTGGTATCAGGATATCAATCTCGATAGACCCGGCGCGAAGCTCGATACCCGCCTGCACTTCCCGCTGCGCGGCAACGTTACGCTCGGTTTCCGCCAACTGGCGAACAGTCGTTGGCCCGCGACGCCGCTGTATACCCTGAGCATTAACTCAGCCGATCTGGCGAAGAATATCGCCGGTGACGGCGTGTTAAACGTGCGTCTGCAACTGCGCGGTGGCAACAAAGAAACCGGCCCCGAGTCGTTTGTGCTAAGCGATGCCTGGCTACAGGACGGCACGCCGGTGGCAGCAAATGCCCTGACCTTAAAACTGAATACCCTGGCTGACCGCCGACACAGCGGCAGCCATTACTGGATTGACAGCGGGAGCGTGTACCTGAAATGAGCAAGATGTTGAATACCACTCAGGCCGCGATCGCGTGGGTTAACAGCACCCGTCAGCATGCCATCACGCTGGATGATGAGGCGGATGCGCTGCTGGCACAGCTCAACCGCGCGGCTGCTACCGAATCCGCGCTCAATGCCGCCCGACACGATCGCGCCAGCATTGGACTTTACGGCTACTCGCAGGCGGCAAAAGCGCATCTTCTTGCCGCGCTGTGCAGCAGCGGCAACGGTAAGGTCAATGTCATCACTCCGGACCGCAGCTTTGACTATTTCAGCCATCTCAACCCCGGACACGCACCAACCAACATGGCGCTACGCTTTACGCGCCAGGAGAACCGGCTCGATGACGAGTGGCCGCTGCGCCTGCGCCTGGTCACGGAAGCAGAACTGGTACAGATATTCATCGCCCAGGCCTGTACCCAGCCAGCGTACCGGCAGGTGGAAAAGGCCATTATTGAATCGCGGATCGAGAAGTGGCAGTCATTGCGTCAGTTGCACCCGGTTCAGGGCGTGACGGCGCAGGAAGTGGCAACCATTGCCCGCTTCTGGCAGCGCTGCATTCCCGCGTCGCAACAGCAGATTGATGATGCCCTGTGGCATCAGTTTGCCCTGCTGCTGCCGACGGTCGATCTCTCAACCCGAGCCAGCGCCTGGTCGCTGCTGTGGGGTGAACAGCCAGAGTTGACGCAACAGTGGCTGAAACTGGCACAGGTCCTGCAGCAGACCGGTCATGCCTGCGAAGTTGCCGCACCACTGAGCCTGTTGGTCGATCAGTTTGGCTTACCGTCCGAGAGTTTTATTACCCAGGATTTTCTGGTCTCGCAGGACGCGCAAAGCGATGTGGTTGTCCATCCGGTCGTGGATGAGAAATTACTTAACGCCGTCAGTCTGGCCCAGGAATCGCTGGCTCTGCTGACCCGCGAGCTGGTGCTGAACGTGGAAGATGGCGTGCTGGATAACGTCGATCTGTTGGATATTCCGCTTGCGCCGCTCAATCACCCGCAGCCGCTCTGGCAGGCCAAACTGGGCTGGTTGCTGGAGCATTACCGCCAGCAACTCCAGCCCGATGTGCTGGTGATCTGTAACGCCACCGCCACCCGCGCGCAAACCCAGACGACAGCCAGAACGCTGCTCAACTGGGTACACGACACGCAGCCGACGCGCGAAACGGCGTTACCCGGCGTGGTGTGGGCCATTACGCCGCAGGATGCACGTTTTACGACACAACAGAATCTGGACGAAGCGGTCCAGCATCTGATGGGAAAACCGGGCCAGCACTGGGGCACGCTTCAGGCGCTGGACAAACACAGTCTGCTGCGGTTGATCGAGTGGCTGTCGCAGGCCACTTCGGCCCCGCAGCGTCAGGCACGCTTGCAGGCGCTGAGCGATCAACATCACCAGCGAGTTCGTGAGCTGATGCTGGCGCAGCCTGCCGAAGCGCTCAGCGCGGAAGCGGTGATTCGCCAGCTACAACAGCAGGCGGCACATCACGGCGATCTGCTCGACGGTCTGTTACCCGCGGTACAACAATTTGAAACCCTGCTCCGCGTCCAGCAACCGCGCGAAGAACAGGTCAGCGGTTTGTTCAACGACGCCATTGACCTTTTCGCAGATGTCCGGGACGCACCGCAACAGGCGGAGAACAAAGAGACCGGCTATCAGGCTCACCGCCTGTGGCTCAACCATATTCGTCAGTGGAGTCGCGATGATAGTCAGGCACAGCGTTTAGGGCTGACACCCGCCGTGCTGCGTCAGGTCGTCGACATTCTGGCGATCGCCAGCTACCGCCTGCAACTGCCGCAGCAACTGCAACAGATATTGCTGCGTGAAGAGGTCTGTGGTGCCCAGTTACACGCCTGTATCGCCAACTTTATCGCCTGGCTGGGCTATGCCGGGGTGGCTGAGGCAGAACGGCCCGTCAGTCGAATCGTAAAAGGCACGGCGATTTTCAGTGCGGTCAAACGCCAGCCGATGGCACGCCTGACACAACTGGAAACGCAGCCGGTGCACGCCGCCAGCCGCTATGTTTATGACTGGCTGGTCGCGCTGTATACGCGGGCAACAGAAAACAAAGGATATCAGCATCCGCAGGATGTGACGGAAGCAGACCGGAAAGCGCTGAGCGCGTTGCTGACAACAGCCTGAGGGTTTAGCCGGGAAGGACACCGGCTAAGTCGGCTCAAAACAGCGAAAACAGCAGTGCGACCGGGAAACTTATGGGCCAGGTGGCCCCAACCAGAAAGGCGCTCAGAAAGCGGATGCGTTTTTTATCGTGCGAGAGAAACCAGGTGATCAGAAACGCAATCGCGGCCATCACCGCATAGAACATCAACATTTTTTGGTACAAAGACATTTACGGGCATCCGGCCAGAAGAATAAAAACGCGCGCAATATGCTCCATTTTTTGACGCACATCAAGTTTTATCCCTTTCGGTCGAACATTTTGCCGTTTTTTATGACCGCTTACGTGAAGTCCATATTTTGTGCTATTGCGGATCGCGAGATGCCGAACTATACACAAAGGGGCACTAACACAGGGTGGCAAAAATGAATGTTTCCAGTAGAACCGTCGTGTTGATAAATCTCTTTGCTGCTGTGGGTCTTTTTGCTCTTATCTCATTGAGATTTGGCTGGTTTATGTAATTTTTGAGTGCTTGCGGCGCAGACAGGCAGAGAGAAGGTTTCTCTCTGCCTTCGACTGACGATCTTCCCACGCCACCTTTCGGGCGTAAATTCCCCTTAATGTTTAACCATTACGTGGCGGATCACGGTGTAATCCTCCAGCCCATAAAGTGACATGTCTTTACCATAGCCGGACAGTTTCTGCCCGCCGTGCGGCATTTCGCTCACCAGCATGAAATGGGTGTTAACCCAGGTGCAGCCGTACTGCAGACGTGCACTGACCCGATGTGCACGCCCGACGTCGCGCGTCCAGACCGACGACGCGAGGCCATAGTGCGAATCATTGGCCCAGTCCAGCACCTGTTCTTCATCCTCGAAGACGGTTACGCTGACCACCGGACCAAACACTTCCCGCTGGACAATCGCATCTTCCTGCTTAGCGCCAGCCAACAGCGTCGGGGCAAAGTAATAGCCTGGCCCCTCCACTTTTTTCCCACCGGTGACCACCTTGATATGTCCCAGCGCTTTCGCATCTTCTACGGCTTTGGTCACGCGCTCCAGATGCGCCAGTGAACTCAGCGGCCCCAGTTCGGTCGATTCCTCCTCCGGTGCGCCGGTTTTCAGGCTGGCGACTGCGGCCCCCAGTTTCTCAACCAGCGCGTCGTAAACACCCTTTTGCGCGTAAATGCGACAGGCGGCGGTACAGTCCTGACCGGCATTGTAGAAGCCGAAGGTGCGCACGCCTTCCACTACCGCATCCACATCGGCATCGTCAAACACAATCACTGGCGCTTTACCGCCCAGTTCCATATGCGTGCGCTTAATCGACGGCGCAGTGTGGCTGATAATGTGTTCGCCGGTGGCAATCGAGCCGGTTAACGAGACCATCCGCACCTTCTTATGCCCGGTCAGCGGATCGCCAACCGTTTTACCTCTGCCGAACAACACGTTAAGCACGCCCGGCGGGAAGATATCTTTGGCATATTCCGCCAGTTTCAATGCGGTTAACGGGGTGATCTCCGACGGCTTGATCACCACACAATTACCGGCCGCCAGCGCGGGGGCCAGTTTCCACGCCGCCATCATCAGCGGATAGTTCCACGGCGCAATGGAGGCCACCACACCGACCGGATCGCGGCGAATCATCGAGGTATGACCTTCGAGATATTCCCCTGCCGCCAGACCGTTCAGGCAACGGGCGGCTCCGGCGAAAAAGCGAAATACATCGACAATCGCCGGGATTTCATCATTGAGCGCGCAGTGCAGCGGTTTACCACAGTTGCGCGATTCCAGTTCGGCAAACTCATGCGCATTCTGCTCAATGACATCCGCCAGTTTCAGCAGTAGCTCGCTGCGCACTTTCGGGGTTGTCTGTCCCCATTCGCTAAACGCGCGATCGGCGGCGAGAACGGCTGCATCCACCTGAGCGGGAGACGCTTCTGCAATTTCCAGCAGCACCTCACCGGTAGCGGGGTTATAGACGGGCTGCTTTTCACCTTCACCCGTGACCAGCTCGCCGTTAATCAGTAATTGATGTTGCATAGCATTTTCCCATTTCGTTGTTTTATTTACCGTTTCCGGCGACGCTGTCGCCTTCACGCGTGAGCCACCACGCCCCCAGAATCGGAATGGTTGTGACCAGCATAACCAGCAGGGCCACGACGTTCGTCACCGGCACGTCGCGCGGTCGCCCTAACTGATTGAGCAACCACAGCGGCAGCGTCCGTTCATGACCGGCCGTAAAGGTCGTGACGATGATTTCATCGAATGACAGCGCGAACGCCAGCATTCCCCCGGCCAGCAGCGCCGAGCCCAGATTCGGCAGTACCACATAGCGGAAGGTTTGCCAGCCATTCGCGCCAAGATCCATCGACGCCTCTACCAGGCTCCATGAAGTACGACGAAAACGGGCTATCACGTTGTTAAACACCACCACCACGCAGAACGTCGCGTGACCGACCACAATGGTGAAAAAACCCGGATCGAGATTGACCGTCTTAAACGCAGTCAGTAGCGCCAGACCGGTGACAATCCCCGGTAAGGCGATCGGTAACAGCAGCAACAGTGAGATGGCGTTTTTGCCGAAGAAATCACGCCGCCAGAGCGCCGCCGCAGCCAGTGTGCCCAGCACCAGTGCAATCGCCGTCGATAACGCGGCAATTTTCAGTGACAACGTCACAGCATCCAGAATATCGCCACGCTGCGCGGCAACGCTAAACCAGCGCAGCGTCAGTCCCTGCGGTGGAAAGCTAAAGGCCGCGTCCTCCGTATTAAACGCATAGGCCGCGATGATCAGAATCGGGAAGTGCAGGAAAATAACCCCGCCCCAGGCCGCCAGTTTGAGGAAAAACGGTGCGCGCTCAGAGTGCATCGAACGCTCCCAGACGTTTCACGAACGCCAGATAAAGGGCTATCAGCACAATCGGTACCAGCGTAAACGCCGCCGCCATCGGCATGTTGCCAATCGCCCCCTGCTGCGAATAGACCATGTTGCCGATGAAATAACCCGGCGGCCCCACAAGCTGGGGTACGATAAAATCCCCCAGCGTCAGAGAAAAGGTGAAGATCGAACCGGCGGCGATACCGGGGATTGCCAGCGGCAGAACCACATAACGGAAAGTCTGGTGTGGACGCGCGCCCAGATCGGCGGACGCCTGTAACAGCGATGGCGGTAACCGCTCCAGTGCGGCCTGAACCGGCAGGATCATAAACGGCAGCCAGATGTAGACGAACACCATAAAACGCCCTAATCCCGACGTTGAGAGTGTGTTGCCACCTACGGCGGGCAGCGTCAGCAGACTGGTCAGTAAGGGTTCTAAACCAAGATGGCTCAGAAACCACTGCGCCACGCCATCTTTTGCCAACAGCAGCGTCCAGGCATAGGCTTTGACGATGTAGCTCGCCCACATCGGCAGCATGACCGCAATATAGAAAAACGCTTTCATCTTGCCGCGGGTATAGCGCGCCATGTACCACGCCATCGGAAACGCCAGAATCGCACTGGCTATCGTCACCGCGATCGCCATCGTCAGCGTGCGTAAAATGATGTCGTAATTGGCGGGGTTAAACAGCGCGCGAAGATTGGCAAGCGTCAGATCCGGCGTCACCGACATCGTGAAGTCATCAAAGGTGTAAAACCCCTGCCACAGCAGCGTCAGTAGCGAGCCGAAGTAGACAATACCAAACCACATCAGCGGGCCAAGCAGCAGCAAAAACAGCCCAAGCCCGGGATGACGCCAGAAAAAACCGGTGAGTTTACTCAAACCGCCGGGCCGTGAAGGCGTGGAGAGCACGTTCATTGCCATTCACCTCTCCTCGACCAGCGGTACCATGACCTCATGCGGCCAGGACACCATCACCGGCTGACCCGGTGCAAGTGTGGTCGCAACAGGTTCTCCCGTCTGATTGGCCTGGCTGACCAGTAGCTTTTCACCGCCGGTAAGCTTTAGCTCAAAACGGGTAGCCGCGCCCTGATACTGCACCGCCTGAATCACCCCCTGCGCCTGGATCTCGCCGGGAACATTGAGCCGGATATGCTCCGGACGCAGCGAGAAGCTGCCCGTCATCCCGCAGACATTCGAGGCCATCGCCGGGTCAAAGACGTTCGACGTCCCGACGAAACCCGCCACAAACGGCGTGCGTGGTCGCATGTACAGCTCGCGCGGTGAATCCACCTGTTCAATACGCCCATTGTTAAACACCGCCACGCGATCGGACATCGACAGCGCTTCGCCCTGATCGTGCGTCACGAAGATGAACGTGATCCCCAGCGACTGCTGGAGTTTTTTCAGCTCCAGTTGCATCTGCTCGCGCAGTTTCAGATCCAGCGCACCGAGCGGTTCATCCAGCAACAGCACGCGCGGTTCGTTGACCAGCGCCCGGGCGATCGCCACCCGTTGACGCTGACCGCCGGAAAGCTGTGACGGCTTGCGCTCAAAGACAAATCCCAGCGCCACCTTCTCCAGCGCCTCGCGAGCCTGGGCATGACGCTGTTTTTTATCCACGCCTTTGACCATCAGGCCATAGGCGACATTGTCGAGAATCGACATGTGCGGAAACAGCGCATAGTCCTGGAATACGGTATTCACATCCCGCTCCCAGGGCGGCAAATCGCTGGCAGGCTTGCCAAAGATGGCTATCGAACCGCCGGAAAGCTGTTCGAATCCGGCAATCAGGCGCAGGCAGGTGGTTTTGCCGGAGCCGGATGGCCCCAGCATGGAGAAAAATTCACCGTCTTTTATCGCAATACTGACGCCATCGACCGCCCGCACGTCACTGTACAGGCGCGAGACGTTGTCAAATTCCACTGCGTACGTCATAAATCACCCCAGAGACGTTAACGACCGCCCATGATGGCGATGTAATCCTGCGTCCAGCGACTGTACGGCACGAATTTACCACCTTCAGCGACAGGCGTTTTCCAGAAGGCGATTTTATCAAAGTAGCTGTAACCATTGGTTTCGCAGCCTTTATCGCCCAGCAGCGTACTGGCTTTACAGCCTTCGGTAACCACCGGCAACGATCCAAACCAGGCGGCTACATCACCCTGAACTTTTGGCGTCAGCGACCAGTTCATCCACTTGTAGGCACACACCGGGTGTTTGGCTTCGCTGTGCAACATGGTGGTATCAGCCCATCCGGTGACGCCTTCTTTCGGGAATACCGTGCCGATGTGTTGTCCTTCGCCCTTCAGCGCGTTCGCCTGATACGGCCAGGCGCTGGAAGCCACGACGCCCTCATTTTTAAAATCGCTCATTTGCACGGTGGTGTCGTGCCAGTAGCGGTGGATTAACGGCTGCTGTGCACGCAGCACTTTCAGCACCGCCTGGTACTGTTCTTCGGTGAGTTGATACGGGTCCGAGATCCCCAGTTGCGGCTGAGTGGCTTTCACAAACAGCGCCGCATCGGCAATGTAAATCGGTCCGTCATAAGCCTGAACACGGCCTTTGTTGGTTTTTCCGTCCGGCAGGTTTTGTTCAATAAACACCACGTTCCAGCTATCTGGCGGCGTCGGGAAGGTTTGTGTGTTGTACATCAGCAGGTTCGGCCCCCACTGATACGGCGTGCCGTAGACTTTGCCCGCTACGTTGAACCAGTCGCCTTTGACCACGCGGGGATCGACGTTTTTCCAGTTAGGGATGAGCGCCGTGTTGATCGGCTGCACGCGTTTACCCATGATCAGACGCAGCGAGGCATCACCAGAGGCCGTGACCAGATCGTAACCCCCTTTCGCCATCAGGCTGACCATCTCATCCGATGTCGCCGCCGTTTTGACGTTAACCGCACAGCCGGTCTCTTTTTCGAATTGAGTGACCCAGTCGTACTGTTTATCGGTCTGACCGCGTTCGATGTAACCCGGCCAGGCGATAATATCGAGGCGGCCTTCGGCCTGGCCTAATATGGTGGGCGGTTCGGCGGCGTGCGCGGTCATCAGCGTCATACTGAGCGCGCACAGGCTGCTGCGGGCAAATTTCTTGCTCATAAGATCTTACTCCTGTCGCAAAATATTGAGCGGCAGCCTTGCCGTAAATATATGTCCTTTCCTAAAAATAGTCGGCGCGCCGTCAGCGCACCTCCCGGCACGAGGAAATTTAATCAGGTTGTGACATAACGCGCATTACGCCCCGGACTGCGGCGTCGTGTGGCTATCTTCTGGAGTATAGACAAGGGGTTAGCTGACGAGGAGGAAAAACAAAAGCTATTGATATTTCCTATGATGGTCTGCGGGAAATAAAGTCGTACGGTTTTTGCTGATATTTTCTAAATAAGAACGCACCATTCTTTTATATTGAATCGCGCGCACGTTTTATTTCATCAGCGCGCGAATGAGTTGCCCCAGTTGTTTTACCGCGGCTTCTTCACGCTCTCCCCAACCCCATGCGGTATTGAAGCGGAAAAAGCGTTTCCAGGTGTCTGAGGTCGAGAACATTTTCCCCGGCGCGATGCTGATGTGGTGAGCCAACGCCTGTGCGGTCAACTCGCCTGCGTCCAGCGATTCCGGCAGTTCCAGCCAGAGAAAATAACCGCTGTTGTTGTGATGTATTTTCACTTCGGCAGGGAGATGGCGCAACAGCGTTTGCCAGGCCTGCTGTTTGCGCTCCGCCAGTTGACGACGCAGGCGGCGCAGATGGGCATCATAACGGCGCGTGGAGAGATAATCGACCAGCGCCAGTTGCATCGGCGAACTGGTGGAGAGTGTGCTCATCAGTTGTAAACGCTGGATCTGACGGGCGTGCTTGCCTGCGGCAACCCAACCGATGCGAAAGCCCGGCACCAGACACTTGGAGAATGACGAGCAGTGCAGCACGTTGTCTGCCCGATCCCATGCTTTGGCCGGCAGCGGTTTCTCCCGGCCAAAATAGAGTTCGCTGTAGACGTCATCTTCAATCAACATCACATTATGGCGATCGAGTATCTCAACCAGACGCGCCTTTTTCTCCGGGCTAAGGGTAAAGCCGAGTGGGTTCTGGCTGTTGGTCATCAGCCAGCATGCTTTAACCGGATACGCCTGCAACGCCTGTTCCAGCGCCGCGAGATCGATCCCCTCCTTCACGTCAGTGGCAACCGACAGCGCTTTAAGCCGCAACCGTTCCAGCGCCTGTAACGCGCCATAGAAACAAGGGTTTTCGACAATCACCCAGTCACCCGGTTCGGTCACCGCCTGTAGGCTGAGGTTGAGCGCCTCCAGCGCGCCGGCAGTGATAACGATTTCATCCGGCGAGACGGTAATGCCCTGTAGGGCGTAACGGCGGGCAATGGCGTGGCGCAACTCGGCGTTCCCCGGCGGCAGATTCTCAATCACGCTCATCGCGGTTGCAGTTCTGCTCACCTGTGCCAGAGAACGGTTCAGTTGCTGGAGGGGAAATAAACGCGGATCGGGAAATGCAGAGGCAAACGGCATCACCGACGCATCCCGACTGGCCTGTAACATCTCAAAAATAGTGGTGTTGATATCCACCGCTTCGTCGCGCATCACCTGGGCCGGTTGCACCGTAGGCCGGTGAACCGGACGTGGCGCGACATAGTAGCCGGACTGCGGACGTGCAATGATGCGCCCCTGACTTTCCAGCAACTGATAGGCATGCCCGACGGTCATAAAACTCATCCCGCTGCTGACCACCTGCTCACGCAGAGACGGCAGACGATCGCCGGGTTGCCAGACGCCAGAGGCGATCTGCTCGCAGAGTTGTTCAGCCAGACGCTGGTACTTTTTCATTGTTATACGCTCGTGGATCAATGCAGGTGACTCATGCAGTGTATATCAACTGACGCAATTTGTAACATCCGCGCAACTGTTATGGTTAAATAGAGCCGTTCTGTTTCTGCAACTGAAACTCTCACCGGCATAAAATTGCGCTGAATCAATTTTTAGTGCGGAGTTATACATGTCTGGTCTTGATGCGTTTCATCTGGCAAGGATCCAGTTCGCCTTTACAGTTTCCTTCCACATAATTTTTCCGGCGATCACCATCGGCCTGGCCAGTTATCTGGCGGTACTGGAGGGTCTTTGGCTGAAAAGCAAAAATCCCGTCTGGCGCTCGCTGTATCAGTTCTGGTCGAAAATTTTCGCCGTTAACTTTGGGATGGGTGTGGTGTCTGGACTGGTGATGGCCTACCAGTTTGGCACCAACTGGAGCGGGTTTTCCGAGTTCGCCGGCAGTATCACCGGGCCATTACTGACCTATGAGGTGCTCACGGCATTTTTCCTCGAAGCCGGGTTCCTCGGTGTGATGCTGTTTGGCTGGAACAAGGTTGGCCCCGGATTACACTTTTTCTCCACCTGCATGGTCGCGCTGGGCACGATTATTTCCACCTTCTGGATCCTCGCCTCCAACAGCTGGATGCAGACACCGCAGGGCTATGAGATCGTCAACGGTCAGGTCGTGCCGGTGGACTGGTTTGCCGTCATTTTCAACCCGTCGTTCCCCTACCGCTTGCTGCACATGTCGGTGGCGGCGTTTCTCAGCAGCGCGTTATTTATCGGGGCCTCAGCGGCCTGGCATTTGCTGCGCGGAAACACGACACCTGCCATCCGCGCCATGTTTTCGATGGCGTTGTGGATGACGTTGATAGTCGCACCACTACAGGCGTTCATTGGCGATATGCACGGCCTGAATACCCTCAAATACCAGCCTGCCAAAATTGCCGCCATTGAGGGTCACTGGGAAAATCCGCCGGGAGAACCGACCCCGCTGCTGTTGTTCGGCTGGCCGGACATGGAACAGGAGCGCACCCGCTACGGGCTGGCGATCCCGGCGTTGGGCAGCCTGATCCTGACCCACAGCCTGGATAAACAGGTCCCGGCGCTAAAAGAGTTCGCGAAAGAGGATCGTCCCAATTCCACGATGGTCTTCTGGTCGTTTCGCATTATGGCGGGTCTGGGTATGTTAATGATCCTGCTAGGTATTTGCGCGCTGTGGTTACGCTACCGGCAGCGTCTTTATACCTCGCGACCGTTTCTGCACTTTGCCTTATGGATGGGACCGTCGGGGCTAATCGCTATTCTGGCCGGTTGGGTTACCACGGAAGTGGGCCGACAGCCGTGGGTCGTCTACGGGTTGCAACGCACGGCGGATGCGGTCTCCGCTCACGGTGACCTGCACATGAGCATTTCGCTTCTGGCCTTCTTTGTCGTCTACAGTTCAGTCTTCGGTGTGGGCTACAGCTACATGATTCGCCTCATCCGCAAAGGGCCGCAGGAGACGATTTCCACAGCGCCCCCCACCGGCACGCCTGCCAGACCGCTGTCTGCTGCCGTCCTCGATTCTCAACATGAGGCACATCGCTAATGGGTATTGATCTATCGGTAATCTGGTTCGTCATCATCGTCTTCGCCACACTGATGTACATCGTGATGGATGGATTCGATTTGGGTATTGGCATTTTGTTTCCCGCCATCCGCGATGCTGACGATCGTGACGTGATGGTTAACAGCGTCGCCCCGGTCTGGGACGGCAATGAAACCTGGCTGGTTCTCGGCGGCGCTGGACTGTTTGGTGCCTTTCCGCTGGCCTATGCGGTGATTATTGACGCCCTGACGATCCCGCTAACGCTGATGCTTATCGGGCTGATTTTTCGCGGTGTCGCCTTTGAATTCCGCTTCAAAGCCACGCCCGCGCATCGTCCGTTTTGGGATAAAGCCTTTCTCTGCGGTTCGATTCTGGCGACGTTCACTCAGGGCATGGTAGTGGGCGCGGTGATTAACGGTTTTGCCGTCACCGGTCGCCGTTTCAGCGGCGGCCCCTTTGACTGGTTCACTCCTTTCACCCTGTTCTGCGGCGTTGGACTGGTGGTTGCTTATGCGCTGCTGGGCGCCACCTGGCTGGTGATGAAAAGCGAAAATCCATTGCAGGATAAAATGCGCGCCGTGGCGAGAAAGTTACTGCTACTGATGCTGCTGGCGATCGCGCTTATCAGCCTGTGGACGCCACTGGCACATCCGGCGATAGCGGAACGCTGGTTTACGCTGCCGAATCTGTGGTTCCTGTTACCGGTTCCGCTACTGGTTGCGGTGATTAGCGCCTGGCTATGGCGAGCGCTTAACCAGCTAAACCACCACGCGCTGCCCTTCGTGTTGACTCTCGGGCTGATTTTCCTCGGTTTCAGCGGACTCGGGATCAGCATCTGGCCGCACATCATTCCGCCGTCCATTACGCTCTGGCAGGCGGCTGCGCCCGCGCAGAGTCAGGGCTTTATGCTGGTCGGCGTGTTGCTGATCATCCCCATTATTCTGGTTTACACCTTCTGGAGCTACTACGTATTTCGCGGCAAAGTTCAACATGGCGAGGGGTATCACTGATGCAACACTCTGTCTGGAAACGCCTGATGTGGCTGCTGATTTTGTGGGGTGGCAGCGTGCTGGCGCTGGCCGCCGTGGGGATGTTCTTTCGCCTGATCATGACGGCGGCAGGATTTAAATCGCATTAAATGTATGATACGTCGGGAGGGCGCTTTCCCTCCCGATTAATAACATAAATAATAGCATCCGGTGCTTCAGAGAATGAGCCCGCTACTCAATAGATTCATATTGAATATGAACAACCGGAGGAGCTTTAGCCACTAGCGGTTTCCTGAATGCGTCAATATGCTGGATGATTGCTCGCTGGTTGATTGCTGTATAAAAAGCTTCTTCCCAGTTATTCGAGAGATAATATTCCTCTTGTATTTCAGGAAGATGGCACTCTATTATTTTGGCAACACTGGCCCTGCTTTTTTTTGCTTTCCGTATCGTTCTGCGAAGGAGTGCTTCACAATATTCTTTGATGCGCTTCGTCACTCTCAATGTTTTGATATGCAAACGAACACGTGGCATCTCTGCGTCACTGATATTGCTGAATTTATAAGTTACATCAAAGACCACTTCACTCTCATTAAGACTCGCTGAAATAACGAAACCAATATTTGAAAGTAACGGACTATAAAAAGGATGGATAAACATCGCGATGCCATCATCAACGCAGTAATATTTCCGCCCCTTGTTCGGCACACAGTCTATACACTGTGGTACAAGATTATCCGGATAAATTGCAAATTCCGGCCAGTCCTCTTTGGGAAGAAAATGATCTATCGTTGATGGTGTGACGGGCTTGCCACAATAGGGGCAAGAATCGAGTTCATGCTTTCTCCGGCGAGATGAAATAAGTTCGCCAAGATGGGAGGGAGAATTTTCATAATGATCAATCAAAATTTTCTTTATCGACCAGTCGGATTTAACGTTACCATCATCAGCAGGAAGAACAGAATGATATCCGCTGGCAGGCGGTGCGCTGCTGTAATTATTAATAAAATCATCATATGACGCGTATTTAAGCCAAAGGTTCTCCTCTTCTGCTGCCAGTCGAGACCGGTCCGCTCTTCTGCTTTTAAGGGCATCTTTCAACCACGTACGATCGCCTGTTTTTTTCATTTCAGGAAGATAGAGCATTACTTATCCTCCTGCCTGATGAATACGTCTGGTGAATCATCCATGAGATCAGCAAGATAAATTAGCGCATCGTCACCGACTTTGTGTTTCATCTTTCTCAGCAAATCCTGTTCGGATGTTGCATTGTCAGCCTGATGCTTCTTAAAAATATCTTTAATGGTATTTTGATAAGGTTTTACTGTCTTATAGTCATCAAAAAGCTCGCCGATTATTTCATCCAGCGACTCCCCCAGGGTCTCAATTTCTGGATGAGTGATCATGGCATTGTGCAAACTCCCTCGAAGCACATGGACGTAATCACGTTTTACTTCACGCGCAATAATGGCTGAATGTGTCGCAATAATTGCATAGGAATTTTTAAAGGAAAGAATGTTTTTTAACATTTCGACGAGAGCCACTTCAAGCGTTGGGTGGAGATATAACTCTGGTTCATCGATGATAAGCAAACTTTTTTCAGCGATACCGGAAATGATGCCGGGAATCATATATGAAAATATTTTTTGCCCAGAACTTAATTTTACAAATTGACCATCTTTGATAAACTGAATGCCTTTATCTAAGGCTATTTTTTCTAAAAATAGATTGCCTTTAGGGGTGACATCGTCCAAATGTAGAATCTCTCCTTCAATGGATTCGAAAGCCACATCATCGAAGTCAATGGCTATTTTTAATGTTGTCATCAACAAGCCAATCCGACTTAGATCCTCCCACCACTCATTATGGTCAAGATTAATAGTTTCAACGAAGTAGCGGCAAACATTCCTGGCAGGTCTATCTTTGTCAAATCTACCCTCATTATCTCTGAAGCCAATATAATCGTACTCATTGACATCCATTTGCACATTAGTACGATCGTCAGTTTTATCGGAGTAATATTTATTTATTAGCTTCTGTTCCACATCACTATTAGTATCATATTCTTCAAAAGGTGAGAATGCGACTACCAGTAACTTATTAAAATAAGGTGTGTTATCATTATCCTGTATACCCGAAACAATTTCAGATATCTGTTTAAGTAAAAAGGTTTTCCCTAATCCGTTCTTACCTACTATCAGATTAATATGTTGAGGTTCAATATCATCTACAACTTCCCTTGAGAAATTAAACGCCACCTTATCCATACCCTCTGGGGGATTAGAAATAGTGAAATCGATAGACCTATCGGCGATATTTTTACCTAATGCAATCTGTTTTCCCGTATTCAGAATGGCATCAATGCTGGTACTGTCGCGAAACAAGGCTCCCTGATACCCCTCCCAGGAAAGATGTTTGTGATGCAGGCTTCTGTTATAGCTGGCATCACAAATCCCTGACAGAAACTCCCTGACGCCTTTTGCCGGAAAAACCTTATTCAGCGCTTTATAAAAGGAGATTTTTCGGGGAGCGAGACGACTTTATCTTTCTGTAATAATTCAGTCACCTCATAGATGTCACCTGCTGGTAGCATCTTACCTTCACGTAAGAAATAGTTTGTAGTATTACTGTCACCATTAATAAGAATTCTGGAATAACCAAGATCGTGTTCTTGCCCTTTACTGTCTTTCACTAGCACATTAAAAAGCATGACATGGCCAAAATCATCCCATGGTTTAGGTTTTGATTTGACTAAGTTATCCTGTCGCAAATACACGCCACTGTCAGTGTGTGTGATTATTTTTTTTATGGATAAGAAAAAACGCATAAGCAACCATCCGTGACACTATAGGAAAATTCTCGATATCCATAAAATAATGCCACTATATGAAAAGAGCCAGTCATTTCTGGCTCTTTCAACTACTTACGCTTCGGCAACGTTTTTATCAGTTCTTCCGGGCTGACGGAAGCCACCACGCTGCCGGGCAGCGGCATTTTCAGAATATGATTTTTGATTTTACCAATGACATGCATTTCGCACGGGCGGCAGTCAAATTTCAGCGTTAACACCTCATCGCCGTTCACCAGTTGCATCGGCGTCGCCTTCCAGCTTTTGATATTACCTTTCGCCTGCTTCGGGCACAGATTAAAGGCAAAGCGCAGGCAGTGTTTGGTGATCATCACCGGCACCTCGCCCTTTTCTTCATGCGCTTCATACGCTGCATCAATCAACTGCACGCCATAGCGATGGTAAAACTCCCGCGCCTTATGATTGTAAACGTTGGCCAGAAAACTGAGGTGCGATTGCGGATAAACCGGCGCAGGCTCAGACACTGGCTTGCGAACGCCGCGCTGGTAGCTCGCCAGGCGCGCGGCATCCAGCATCTCCACCGCTTCCCGGCGGAACGCATTAAGCAGGCTGTTCGGCACAAACAGCGCACCAGGCAGATTCACTGCGATATCGCGGGCGTAATAGATTGTCTGTCCCAGTTTTGCCAGTCCGTCCTTCAACCCGTTGAGCGCTTTTTCAGCGTTGTTGGCCTCGTCAAACTGTCCGTCCAGCGTATGGGTGATGCTGACGCCTTCTTCACTGGTCAGCGTCAGGATCAGCTGTGCCTGCCAGCCGCCCAGTTCAATATCTACCGCCACCCGACGCTCGCTCGAGGTTTTGGTTAACGCCTGCTGCCAGTTATGGTCAAGATTGCGGTTCAGCGGATGGTGTGGACGCAGTTTATGCAGATCGGCAGGCATTTCGTTCGGCCAGACGCGGTAGCGATTCTGTCCGGTTTTCTCGACGGTATTGGCGCGAAAGCCGACCACATCACGTTTGATCAGGACGTTAAGACCATCGCCGTTCGCCAGTGGCTCACTGACCTCAACGTCGAGGTGATCTTTCGCCACTTTCAACACTTCGCCGATCGGCAGGCCGATAAACTTCGGCGAATCAAAAGCGCCGATATCCCCTTTACGCGCATTCACGAAGTAGTCAGTGCTGCCGCGATGAAAGGTTTTATCCGTTGATGGGGTAAAGAAATGTTCCGTGCGTCCGGCGGAAGCCCGCGCCAGGTCGCCACTTTCCTCAATGATGGCATCCAGCATCTGTCGATAGTGCGCGGTGATATTCTTCACGTAGCTCATGTCTTTGTAACGCCCTTCAATCTTGAAGGAACGCACACCGGCGTCGATCAGTGCGCCCAGGTTAGCGGTCTGATCGTTATCTTTCATCGACAGCAGATGTTTTTCATACGACACCACCCGTCCCTGATCGTCTTTCAGGGTGTACGGTAAGCGGCACGCTTGTGAGCAGTCGCCACGGTTGGCGCTGCGCCCCGTTTGCGCATGCGAGATATAGCATTGTCCGGAATACGCCACACACAGCGCGCCGTGGACAAAGAATTCGATAGTCGCGTCTGTCGCCTGATGAATGGCCTGAATCTGCTCAAGACTCAGTTCACGCGCCAGCACAATCTGCGTGAACCCCACGTCAGCGAGGAATTTGGCTTTCTCCACGCTGCGAATATCGCACTGGGTGCTGGCATGCAGTTCGATGGGCGGAATATCGAGTTCCAGAATGCCCATGTCCTGGACGATCAGCGCGTCAACACCGTTCTGCCAGAGATCGGTAATCAGTTGCTGTGCGGGCTCCAGTTCATCATCGTGAAGAATCGTGTTCAGCGTGACAAAGATTTTTGCGCCATAGCGATGGGCGAACGGCACCAGCTCAGCGATATCTTTCAGGCTATTGCCGGCATTATGACGCGCACCAAAGCCGGGACCACCTATATAGACGGCGTCCGCACCATGCAAAATGGCTTCGCGGGCGATGGAGGTATCACGTGCCGGGCTTAACAATTCAAGGCGATGTGGGGGCTGGCGCATAGCGTTGTTTTTATCCAGTAGCAGCAAAATGGCGGCTATTGTAGTCAGAAGCGCCGCGTTGCGAAATAGTTTTCCCGCTTAACTACGTGGGTAATGGATGAGCGAATGAAAGTGCACGGTCTGCTCGCTGCTGTTGCGATAGGCATGGGGGCGGTCACCGGCGAAACGAATGCCTTCTCCGGCGCTAATAACACGCCATTGCTGGTCAATGCACATCTCAAGTTCGCCTGAGATCACCACCACATGTTCAATCACGCCCGCTTCATGCGGCGTAGATTCGCTGAGCGCACCGGGTGCCAGCAAAATTGAGAAGTGATCAAAGCACAGCACCGGATCCCACGGGAACAACGGCGTCACCACCATCGCCTGCTCTTGCGGATCAAACGTCGGCAGCGGTTCAGATTCCGGCGGTGAAATAAAGGTGGAGAACGGGACGTTCAGCCCGGTGGCAATCTTCCATAACGTCGCCACCGTGGGACTGGACTCGTTGCGCTCAATTTGCCCGAGCATCGCTTTTGAGACCCCGGTCGCTTCGGCCAGGCGCGATAAACTCCACTCACGCTGCTTGCGTAATGTTTTTAAGGTATTCGCCAGATAGTGCGTCAGATTGTCCATGGATAGCCTCCCAAAATGCCAGCTTATCACTTGTACGTTATAACGCCCAGATGTTAGATTGAGCGACCGTTATAACGCACAGGAGGGGCTTATGCGTTCGTTCTCCATGCCATTACCGACGCTGCTTTCTGGCTTTGTCGCCGTACTGATCGGCTATGCCAGTTCTGCGGCCATCATCTGGCAGGCCGCCCTGGCGGCAGGTGCCAGCACCACACAAATTGCCGGCTGGATGACCGCGCTGGGTATCGCGATGGGGGTCAGTACGCTGATCCTGACGTTCTGGTATCGCGCACCTGTACTCACGGCATGGTCGACACCCGGCGCAGCGCTGTTGGTGACAGGGCTCCAGGGACTGACGCTGCCTGAGGCGATTGGCGTGTTCATCATCGCCAATGCGCTGATCGTTTTGTGTGGCGTGACGGGATTATTCGCTCTCCTGATGCAGGTGATCCCCCACTCGCTGACGGCGGCCATGCTGGCCGGGATTTTGCTCCGCTTGGGCCTGCAGGCATTTGCCAGTCTCAATGACCAGTTTCTGCTTTGTGGCGGCATGTTGCTGACGTGGTTGATTCTGAAGAGAATTGCGCCGCGTTATGCGGTGATTGCGGCGCTGGTTGCGGGTGCGATCATTGCGTTACTTGAAGGTGACATTGTCACCTCTTCGTTAGCGATGGTCCCGGTGTTACCTACCTTTATTGCCCCTCAGTTTACGCTGGCCCACAGTCTGGGGATTGCCGTGCCGCTCTTTCTGGTGACGATGGCGTCGCAGAATGCGCCCGGAGTGGCGACCATGAAAGCCGCGGGCTACGATGTCCCCGTCTCACCCCTGATTATTGTCACCGGCGTACTGGCGCTACTGTTTTCCCCTTTCGGCGTCTATTCCATCTGCATTGCCGCTATCACCGCAGCGATTTGCCAGAGTCCGGAGGCCCATCCGGATGCGACTAAACGCTGGCTGGCCGCCGCTGCCGCCGGCGTGTTCTATCTGTTGGCTGGTATTTTTGGCAGTTCGATTACCGGTATGATGGCCGCCCTGCCAGCGAGCGGAATTCAGATGCTGGCGGGACTGGCGCTGCTGGGCACAATTTCGGGCAGTCTGTATCAGGCGCTAAATCATGAAAGCGAGCGGGATGCCGCCGTGGTGACGTTTCTGGTCACCGCCAGTGGGCTAACGCTGTGGGGAGTGGGTTCGGCATTCTGGGGACTGATTGCGGGCGGGATGTGCTACACCGTCCTGAGATTAGCCCGACGCGCGTAACTGCGACGGCGTCTTCCCGGTCACTTGTTTGAAACGATTACTGAAGTGGCTCGGAGAACTGAAGCCGCAGGCCAGCGCAATCTCCGTTAACGGACGCTGCGAGTGGCAGACCAGTTGCTTTGCCACAGCCATCCGGCGCTGCATCACGTACTGATGCGGCGCCATTTTCATCGACTGGCGGAACATTCTGGCGAAATGAAATTCGCTCAGCGCGGCTTCATACGCCAGATCGGCAAGCGTCAACGGTTCCGCCAGATGGGCGTCGATATAGGCCAGCACATTACGCAGTGTCACTGGCGCGAGTCCACCCGTTACCGTCGGCAATCGCCACTGCACGTTGCTGTAGTGCTGAATCATGTGGGTCATCAGGAGTGACGACGCGGCGCTGAGCGTCAGATGATTCGCAGGCTGGTGCCAGTCGTTGCCCAGTAAAAACTGCCGATAGACCGCCGTAATCCCCGGGTCGTTGCCAAACGTCCGCTCATCCAGCGTAAAACGATAAGGGCTCTTATCCCAGACTTTTTCCCCGACTTCACGCAGATGCGCGTCAGTACAGTAGAGATGCACGAACGAGAGGTCATCGCGGATATCCCAGGTGGATTCACTCTCTTTAGGCAACAGGCAAAACCGGTCCGGTCCGCCCCCATTTTTCCAGCCTGAGGCCGTTTTCTGGTAGCTCTCGTAGCCATCCGCCACATACAGACTGAGCGTGTGGTGATCGCAATACTGCGTGATGGTATCGCGCTTATTCGACCATGCCGCCAACTGGACGCCCGAGCGCAATTCGACCGACTCCTGCAACACGGCATTGTGCTGGCTCAACTTTTCAAAGGCATCGTAAGATCGGGTCATACCACCACATCAACGCTGTTATTCAGGCATTCAGTCTATCGCAGGTCCTGCCGGTTACCACCCGCCCGACAGAAAAAAGCGCAAGATTTTGCAAGTATCCCGCAAACCGATGAAAGCGCGTCGCCCGGCAATCTGCGACAGTCAATTATTGGGAATGAAGGGAGAAAATAATGAACGCACTGTTGTATTGTCTGGTTGTGGTGATCTGGGGTACCACCTGGATCGCCATTTATTTGCAACAAGGCCCCGTTGCTGCGCCGGTGTCGATTTTCTGGCGTTTTGCGGTAGCGACAGCCTTGATGATGATCATTATGCAGGTACGTGGAAAGCTGCGGACGCTATCGCTGCGTGACCATCTGTTCTGCCTGCTGCAAGGAAGTTGCGTCTTCTGCTTCAACTTCTGGTGTTTTTACACCGCAGCGGCCTGGATCAATACCGGACTGGAATCGGTGATCTTCTCCATGGCGGTGCTGTTTAACGCGGTGAACAGCTTCTTCTTTTTTGGGCAGAAGCCCCCGCTGCGGTTTTACTGCGCCGCCGCGCTGGGACTGACCGGTATCGTCACCCTCTTCTGGCAGGATCTGATGCGCAGCGGTTTTAGCGGGTCGTTGCTGCTGGGGATTGGGCTGAGCGCGCTGGGGACGTTTGGTTTCTCACTGGGGAACATGATAAGCCTTCGTCATCAGAAAAAAGGGCTGGAAGTGATGACCACCAACAGTTGGGCCATGCTGTACGGCACACTATTGATTGCGACGATTGCGCTGCTGCGTGGGGATAATTTCTCCCCGGAGTGGACCTTCAGCTATCTTGGTGCCCTGCTATATCTGGCGGTTTTTGGATCGGTTATCGCCTTCGGGGCTTACTTTACGCTGGTGGGAAGAATTGGCCCGAGCAATGCCGCATACAGCACGCTGTTATTTCCGCTGGTGGCGCTGTCATTTTCCACGGTTTACGAAGGCTATAGCTGGCAGATAAATGCGGTGGCGGGACTGGTTCTGATTCTGGTGGGAAATCTGGTGATGTTTGCCCGTCCTCCCGCACTTTTGCGCCGTCGGACGGCATAAAAAACGCGCCATCAGACGATGGCGCGTGGTAATTATTTCTGGTTGATATTAAACATGGAGGCGTCAGTCGCCATGTCATCAACCACTTTCTTCAACGTTTCAAACGCCATTGGCGTGTTCTGGTTGTTCAGGTCTTTACCTTCACCCTGACGGACGACTTTAATCACCGGCTTGTTGGTTGCCGCATCGATTAACTCGCCTTCAAAGTAGAGATGGGTGTCCATAGTACGGTGACCGGTTGCCATTTGTGTACCGGCAACCACCAGCGCCACAGGAACCACTTCATAGAACTGCAACCCTTCTTTACTGGTATCCACCCCGGTGATCGCACCGCGGAAGATCAGGCTACGCGGCCCTGGTGTGGTCACCAGCGGTTTACGTTGACCAACGGCGGTTTTCATTTTCGTGTCGGTATAGGTCAACAGTTGATCGAGCACTTTCTGGCCGACCTGCGTGGTCGGTTTCGGTGTCGGATAATAGGTTATTGGATTCCAGACAATGTTGTCATATTTGGTTTCGCTGTAGCTGGGATCGACCCAACGTAGTACCGGCTGCCCGGTAGCGGATTTTGTTTCCTTAAGACCTGAGTAATCTTTTAAAAACCCAGAATATTTATCTGGCTGTGTGACTTTTGATGCACAGCCAGATAAGGCCAGTAAACCAGTAAGCACTGCAACTTTAAATAAAGTATGAGTACGCATGAAACGATCCCTTAGAATATGCAGATATGCATTTGAAATAGTAGCAAAGGGAAATCATCTGCGTTGAATTAAAAATGGTAACCAAAGCACAATTTTTTTAGAGCGCCCAATTTTAAGAAAAACACTGGGCGCTGAGGGGGTTAGCGGAACAGCTACTTAGGCTGTTTTACGTGCCAGAAGTGTGGCAAATCGCAGTTTAATTCGGTTACCGTTGGCATCCGTACGATGCAGTTCACCGACATCTTCATTATATTTCAGTAATTCCCAGCCTTCGTAATAACGACGAAGTTCCCCTTCTTTAAACGCAAATGGGAAACCGACGGTGCACGGAAAATCGGTGGTATCCATCGCTGCCACTATCAGGTTATAACCGCCTGGTCTGGTGCAACGCTGCATATTGTCGATTAAACCCGGAATCGTTTTGGCTTCGAGGAACATCAGTACCACGGTGGAGAGAATGAAATCATAGTCACCCTCAAACGTTAGGGCATTGAGATCCACCACTTTCGCCTGGAGATTGTCCAGCCCTTCTGCCGCTTTGATACGCTCGACGTTGGCGATGCTCATCGGGTTTTTATCCCACGCGGTCACGTCATAGCCCTTCGCCGCCAGATACAGACTGTTACGCCCATTGCCACAGCCTAAATCCAGTGTTTTTCCCGGTTTGACGACCTTTACCGCCTCAAGAACGTCAGAGTGAGTGCGGGTTAAGTCATATTTTTCAGTGAAGTAATTATCGTCACGAAGGGTCATTTTTTATCCTCAGATTTCAGTAATGCCGCGCGCTCTGTGCGAATGAGCAATTTTCCCTGCATCAGCAGTGCGAACGTGCGTACCAGCAATAATGCGATGATAACATTGGTAAAGATGAACAGCGGCACCGCCAGTGTGTGAAAAAAGCCAGAGGGACTGGCGTGGCCGAGATGCAATCCGGTGGTCGCCAGCGCCGACACGCCGAACGAGAAACTCCAGAAAGAAGCGTTAAACGGTTGCGACAGATACCAGGGCATCAGGCGGAGCATAAACAGCAGTTGCAGCAGTCCGTAGCCAAACAGCATTTTCGCCAGCGTGTCACTTTCGCCGCCGTTGACGCTCAGCCAGGCACTACAGGCCACCAGCGCGGGCGCAAGCTGGATCCCCAGCGAAGTCCGCATCGCGCCAGGTAATTCACCGGCACTGCGCAGACGTTGCAGAATCACGGGCTCCAGGCTCAGCCAGGAAAAAACACCGGCCCCTAAAAAGACCAGTCCGGCATCGGTATAGCCTAATGCGCCGCAGGCCATCGCGCTGATAAAGTTGTTAGCTACCGTCGGTAAATAGAGTCCGGGCGTGGTCGCCTCTTGTGGATGCGAACCGCGCCATAGTCCGGCAGTCTGCCACGCAGCGTAAACCAGTTGAATCACCACTCCCACGCTGAACAGGCCAATCGCCAGCGGACGACACCACGGAACAAAGCCAATCGCCACCAGCATCGTGGTGGCCGGAAACAGGCTAACAAAACTGCTCATTACCGGGTGGCGAATCTCGGCAATTACGCTGTGCGGGAAGTGGATCAGGCGCGTGATAAACGCCAGCGTCAGCAGCCCCCATATCAGCATCGCCAGAATTACCAGACCGTCGCCGAACCAGTGGCTGAGCGACCAGATTTGGCTGGCATAACGCCAGGCAAATCCCATTCCAATCGTCCCCAGGACCATACCAAAGTAGCCGGCAGGAAGATTCAGGACGCGATCACGACTCTTGCTGTTACTCATTTTGTTTATTTTATAAAGTATATTTGAAATGCATTTTATGGAATTTCATCCGTTTTAGCCAGTGCCGCAGAATTTGCTACGGTTATAGTAAGCGACTAAACGGAATGCCTTCATGCGTAAATACCGACTCAGCGACGAACCGCGCGCGTTCAGTTATCTGGATAATGGCAATAAAAAGAGCGTTTTACTACGCCAGATTATCGCACTTGTTGACTTCAGCGATGTGAAAGCCGGTGATGCTGGCGGCTGGATTGATGACGAAAGTGTGCTGGCCCACACCGGGGACTGCTGGATTTACGACGAAAACGCGCTGGCCTTTGCCGGCTGTACGATTTCGGGTAATGCGCGTATCACGCAACCCTGCCTTCTGCGCGACCATGTCCGCATCGGCGATAACGTCTGGATTGACCACGCGGAACTCAGTCACGGCGCCAGAATCAGTGACAACGTCACGATACAGTCATCCACGGTCCGCGGCGACTGCCACCTCTTTGGTGACGCGCGGATTTTACAGCAATCAGAAATCGTTGCAGCACGCGGCCTCACCGTCGACCGCGATCAGATCCTGCAAATCTATGACCGCGCCACGGTCAGCCGCTCGCGCATTGTCCACCAGGCGCAAATCTATGGTGACGCCATCATCAACTACGCGTTTATTGAACATCGGGCCGAGGTCTTTGATGACGCGCTGATTGAAGGTAATGACGAAAACAACGTCTGGATTTGCGATTGTGCGAAAGTCTACGGTCGGGCACAGGTGATCGCCGGTACGGAGGACGATGCGATCCCCACCCTGCGCTACAGTTCACAGGTGGCGGAACAGGCGCGCGTGGAGGGCAACTGCGTGCTTAAACATCACGTTCTGGTGGGCGGAAACGCTGTACTGCGAGGCGGGCCCATTTTACTCGACGATCACATTCTGATTGAAGGCGATGCGCGCATTCTCGGTGAGGTGCTGATTGAAAATCATATCGACATCCGCGGGCACACCACCGTGGAGGCTGCCACAGACGATGCCATTCACCTGCGCGGGCCGAAAGTGTTCAATGGCGAGCAGCATATCACCCGCACACCGCTGATTGGCTCACTGTAGCGACGAATCAATAATCCGCGCATACAGATTAACATCGTCATAGTGACCGTTGAGGAACTCCGCCTGCTTCAGGCAACCTTCCAGTGCAAAGCCATTGCGCAGTGCAACCTGATTACTGGCCAGATTTTTTACCCGGCATTTGATCACAAAACGGCGGATTTCACCGCGCCCGGCATAGTGGTGAATAAATGCCTGCAACGCGCGCGACAGGATGCCTTTCCCCTGCTGCGCCTCGTCGATCCAGTAGCCGATGTAAGCCGCTTTATTCAACGGTTCGATCTGATTAAACGACAGCACGCCCAGCATCTCATCACCGTCAAAAATCAGGAACATTTTGGCGTAGCCCCGCTGATGCAGCACCATATTGCCCTGCACCGTTTTGCGCGTATCCTCTTCCGTATTGACGTATCGCGGCCAGTCAAAGAACTGCATTAGCCAGGCGCTGTTTTTACCTACCAGTTGATGCAACCCGGCAACGTGACATTCCTCTACCGCCCGAAGTTGCAGCGTGTCATTGATCTCAATAATTTCACTCATCCGTTTCCGTCCTCCCGCGTTCACACATTCATTAGCATTGAGCGTTTTTATTCTACTTACCTCACATTATTTTTTATTTCCTCTGCTTTCGCTATTTCCACGTGAAGCTGCTCACAATTATTCGCCCAACCAGCGCCTATAAAACGCTCAACGAGTGATTGTTTTATCGTCTACGGAGATCCTTATGTCATTTTCTGTGCAGGAAACCCTGTTCTCGCTTTTGCATCTCAACGCCGTTTCTGGGCATGAAAACAGCGTCGCTGAGGTCATGCTACGCGAATTTAAACGTCAGGCAAAAGAGGTCTGGCGCGATCGACTGGGAAATGTCGTTGCCCGCTACGGCAGTGATAACCCAAACGCCTTGCGACTGATGATGTTTGCCCATATGGATGAAGTCGGCTTTATGGTGCGCAAAATTGAGCCGTCGGGATTTTTACGCTTCGAGCGTGTGGGCGGCCCGGCGCAGGTCACCATGTCCGGTTCGGTCGTCACGCTCGCCGGGGATAACGGCCCGGTGATGGGATGCATCGGCATTAAGGCGTACCACTTCGCTAAGGGGGATGAGCGTACGCAGTCGCCTTCTGTCGATAAACTGTGGATTGATATTGGCGCGAAAGATAAAGCGGACGCCCAGCGGATGGGCATCCAGGTAGGCACGCCGGTTACGCTGTATAACCCACCGCAACGGCTGGCGAATGACCTGGTGTGCAGCAAAGCGCTGGACGATCGTCTGGGATGTACTGCGCTACTGGGCGTGGCGGATGCCATCGGTGCGGCGTCACTGGATATCGAGGTGTATCTGGTGGCCTCCGTGCAGGAAGAGTTCAACATCCGCGGCATTGTCCCGGTATTACGTCGCGTAAAACCGGATCTCGCCATCGGCATTGATATTACACCGTCATGCGATACGCCGGATCTACAGGACTATTCAGACGTCCGAATCAATCAGGGTGTTGGCATCACCTGCCTGAACTACCACGGTCGCGGCACACTGGCCGGATTAATTACGCCGCCACGGCTGATCCAGATGCTCGAGCAAACGGCCCTTGCGCACCACATTCCCGTGCAGCGCGAAGTGGCACCCGGCGTCATCACCGAAACCGGTTATATCCAGGTTGAGCAGGACGGCATTCCCTGCGCCAGCCTCTCCATCCCTTGTCGTTATACCCACTCTCCGGCGGAGGTCGCCAGTCTGCGCGATTTGACTGACTGCATTCGCTTATTGACCGCCCTGGCTGGCCTGCCAGCCGAGCACTTTCCCGTTGAGCCTGATTCAGGCACTACACAAGAGGCAAATCCATTATGAAAAAGATCCTTGTGGCATGCGGTACCGGCATGTCGACGTCAACCATGATTGCGCATAAGTTGCAAGAGTTCCTTGCCGAACAAGGCATTGCGGCCAGCACCGCCCAGTGCTGTCTCAATGAGATCCCGCTGAATTGTAACGGCATGGACCTGATTGTGACCTCCATGCGCACCAACAACGATTACGGTATTCCCACGTTAAATGGCGCGGCCCTGCTAACGGGAATTAACGACGACGCCTTAAAGCAAGAAATCAAGGCACTGTTAACGCAATAACAAGGAGGCATTATGTTTGACTACATCCTGTCTCTCGGCGGTACTGTTTTTGTCCCCATCATCATGATTGTAATCGGGTTGATCTTCCGTATTCCCTGGCTGCAGGCGATCAAGGCCGGGGTGACGGTAGGGATTGGTTTTGTCGGGATGGGGCTGGTGATCGTAATGGCGATCGACAGCCTCAGCCCGCCCATTAAAGTGATGATTGAACGCTTCGGCCTGACCCTGCATGTGTTTGACGTCGGCGCAGGGCCGGCTTCTGGCGTCGGGTATGCCACCGCCATTGGCGCAATGATTATCCCGATCATTTTTCTGCTCAACGTCGCGATGCTGGTCACTCGTCTGACCAAAACCATGAACGTCGATATCTATAACTACTGGCACTACGCCATTACCGGTACCGTGGTCCAGTTAATGACCGGCAGCCTGATTTATGGCGTGCTGGGCGCCATTTGCCACGCGGCTCTGTCGTTAAAAATGGCCGACTGGACGGCAAAACGGGTGCAAAGCATTGTCGGTCTGGAGGGGATCTCCATCCCGCAGGGTTATGGTTCCAGTTCCGTACCGCTGTTCGTTCTGCTGGATGCTATCTACGAAAAAATCCCGTTCATGAAGGGACGCAACATCGATGCCCAGGAGATCCAGAAACGCTACGGCATGGTGGGCGACCCGGTCATTATCGGTGTGGTACTCGGTCTGATCTTTGGCCTCGCCGCAGGAGAAGGGTTTAAGGGATGCGCCAGCCTGATGATTACCGTCGCGGCGATTATGGTGCTGTTCCCGCGCATGATCCGCCTGATTGTTGAAGGATTACTCCCCATCTCCGACGGCGCACGGAAATTTTTCCAGAAGCATTTCAAGGGGCGCGAGGTGTATATCGGTCTGGATACCGCCGTCACGCTGGGCCACCCCACCACTATTGCCGTTGGCCTGCTGCTGATCCCCATCATGCTGATTCTGGCCAGCATCTTACCCGGCAACAAAGTACTGCCGCTTGCCGATCTGCCCGTCGCGCCATTCTTTATCTGTATGGCGACGGTGATCCATCGCGGCGACCTGATTCGTACCTTAATCAGCGGCGTGATTGTCATGGTCACCGTCCTGTTGATTGCCACGCAGTTTGCCCCGTACTTCACCGACATGGCGCTTAAGGGCGGTTTCAGCTTTGCCGGTGAAAACGCGCAAATCTCGGCGCTGTCCGTGGGCAACATGTTTGGCTGGTCAATCTCGGAGCTGATGTCGCTTGGCATCATTGGCGTCGTTGTGGCGGTAGGTATCGTCGCCAGCGTCGTGCTGTTCTTACGTAAACGTGAACTATCGGAATAAGGAGTATCTTCATGAGTTGGCTGAAAGAGGTTATTGGTACGGAAAAAGCCGTCATTGCCATGTGTCATTTGCGCGCATTGCCCGGCGACCCGAGCTTTGATGCGCAGAAAGGGATGAACTGGGTGATCGACCGCGCCCGGGACGATCTGCTGGCGCTACAGAATGGCGGCGTGGATGCCGTGATGTTTTCCAACGAGTTTAGTCTTCCCTATCTCACGAAGGTACGCCCGGAAACCACAGCAGCAATGGCGAGGGTGATTGGGCAGTTGATGAGCGAAATCCGCATCCCGTTTGGCGTCAATGTGTTGTGGGATCCGGTTGCGTCGTTCGATCTGGCTATGGCGACGGGGGCAAAATTCATTCGCGAGATTTTTACCGGCGCCTATGCCAGCGACTTCGGGGTCTGGGACACCAACGTCGGCGAGACCATTCGTCATCAGCACCGCATTGGCGCGGGTGAGGTCAAAACCCTGTTCAACATTGTGCCTGAAGCGGCGGTGTATCTGGGCAATCGCGATATTTGCTCCATTGCCAAATCCACTGTCTTTAACAACCATCCGGATGCCCTTTGCGTCTCTGGCCTCACGGCGGGTGCACGTACCGACAGCGCCTTGCTGAAGCGGGTCAAAGAAACGGTACCGGATACCGTGGTGCTGGCGAATACCGGCGTGTGTCTGGAAAACGTTGAGGAACAACTTAGCATCGCCGACGGTTGCGTAACCGCCACCACCTTTAAAAAGGACGGCGTATTCGCCAACTTTGTCGATCAGGCGCGGGTCAGTCGCTTTATGGAAAAAGTGCATCACATACGGCAATAAAAAAGGGGATAAGCAGAGCGCTTACCCCCGGTAGAACAGCGATCCCTGCCGCCTTCGTCAAAAGTCTCGACGGGGATCGCTATCAGAGTAACCCTAACCGGCAAGGAGTCAACGACTGATGATAAACGATGTTAAGTGGGTACAGGCACTGCGCGAAGCCAGGGACTGGCGTCAGGCTGTCGAAATCGCCGCCCGCCCGCTGATTACCTTTGGCGCTGCGCAACCGGGCTACGTGGACGGTATTATCGATAACACCCTGAGCTGGGGACCGTACTATGTCATTGCTCCCGGTATCGCTTTGCCCCATGCGCGGCCCGAACAGGGCGCTAACCATAATCAGGTCAGCATTACGACGTTAAAAACGCCCGTCGCTTTTGGGCATGAGGAGTGTGACCCGGTCTGGCTGCTGCTGTGCGTCAGCGCGACAGATGCCAATGCGCATATCCTCACCATCCAGCGTATCAGTCAGTTTATTGACTCACCCGAACGACTCGCGGCAGTTCGACACGCGCAAACCGACGCCGCACTGTTCACGCAGGTTTGCGGATAACGGAGGCGATGATGATTCTGCACCCTTCTCTCGCGTCGGCAGATCCGCTGCACTATGGAGCGACGCTGACCGCGCTGGCCGATGCCGATATCGGCTCACTGCATCTGGATATCGAAGACAGCAGCTTTATTAACAACATCACCTTTGGTCTTAACACCGTGCAGGCCGTCGCCCGAGAGACGGCGCATCCCCTCTCGTTTCATTTCATGATTGCCCGCCCGCAGAGCTGGTTTCCCGCCCTGGCGGCGCTCAAACCGGCATGGATTTTTGTTCATGCCGAAGCGCTGGCATACCCTTCTGAGACGCTGGCAGACATTCGCGAAATCGGCGCAAAGGCCGGACTAGCGGTGAATCCGGCCACGCCAGTTGACAGGTATCGCTATCTGGCCCCGCAACTGGATGCGCTGATGGTGATGACCAGCGAACCCGACGGGCTTGGTCAACAGTTCATTCCTGCCTTGTGTGAGAAAGTCAGTCAGGTACGCGAGTGTTTCCCTGAAGCTGAGTGCTGGGCCGACGGCGGCATAACGCTTTCTGCCGCGCAACGCCTGGCGGCAGCCGGTGCACAACATCTTGTCGTGGGTCGCGCGCTGTTCTCATCAGAGAATTACCACGCCACGTTATCCCGGTTTGCAGGACTGTAAGAGGAGATTGCTTCGATGAGCCAACAGCGCCCTGACCGTATCAAACAGATGCTGCACTATCTGTGGCAACATCGTCACCTCTCCACCCAACAGGCCATGGAACTGTTTGGCTATGCGGAGGCCACCGTCCGTCGTGATTTCCAGTATATCGCCAGCCAGTATCCTGGCATGATTCGCGGTCACGGCAGTCTGGATTTTGACGACAGCATGGATGACAAAGAGTATGTCTTCGACGTCAAACGGACGCTGCAGGCGGAGGCGAAAAAAGAGATTGCCGCCATTGCCCGCACGATGATCAAGGACGGCGACTGCTTCTTTCTCGATTCCGGCTCCACCTGTCTCGAACTGGCGAAATGTCTGGCCGATGCGCGCGTGAAAGTCATCTGTAACGACATCAAAATCGCCAACGAACTGGGCTGTTTTCCACACGTCGAGAGCTACATCATCGGCGGGCTTATTCGTCCGGGTTACTTCTCAGTGGGTGAAAGTCTGGCGCTGGAGATGATCAATGCGTTTTCGGTGGAACGGGCCTTTATCTCCTGCGATGCGCTGTCGCTGGCAACGGGGATCACCAACGCCACGATGTTTGAAGTCGGTGTTAAAACACGGATTATTCAACGCGCCCGCGACGTGGTATTGATGGCCGATCATTCAAAGTTTGACGCCGTCGAACCCCACGCCGTTGCGACGCTCTCGTGCATTAAAACCATTATCAGTGACAGCGCGTTAGCGGATGACATTGTGCAGCGATACACCCACGCGGGATGTCACCTGGTTTTGCCACATCGCTGAATAACAGGCACAAAAAAGCCGCCAGGGCTGGCGGCTTAGATTGCTGACAGGGAAGGAAAAAGCGTGGTTTTTCCTTCCCTGTAATTATCAGCCGAAAATCAATAAATTGATTTTCCTGATTTTTAATGAGGTGATCTCTTCTTATCCGGTATCAGGATAAGGTTTGTCATCTCTAAAGCCGCCAGGGCTGGCGGCTCATAAACGCGGATTATCCCGCGTCAACACTTTCTTTCTGCAGTATTTTGAGCATATCGTCCTTCAGCTGAAGTTTCTGTTTTTTCAGCCGAACGACGTCGAGATTGTATCCCCGACCATCGGAACCTTCCAGCCTGGCAATTTCATGATCAAGGTTGTTGTGCTTTTCGAAAAGAGACAAAAAGCGAGGATTCTCGGATTTCAGTCGGGAAATCAGATCTCTGTATTCTGGAAACATACGCTCTCCCTGTTAGTGATAAACCATGTGTATAAGAAATACACTCCGTCAGCTTACCTATTTGACTTAGGGAAAAATGCGAACAGGATCGTGTTTAATTCCTGTACAGATATTTCGCACGAATATCTGTTGACGCCCTTCGCATGACGAAGGGCGTTGGTGCAGATTAACGCATCACGCGATCGTCGACGTAGGTGCGTTTATCCGGTGCGGGCGGGAAATACTGATACAGCCAGGTTTCACTGATCGCCTCGCCCTGACAGCGCAGGAACATACGCATGTCCACTGGGTCGGTTGAGTCGGACGTGGGGTACCAGTCAAACTGGATGCGATAGCCGTCAAACGGCTCAACGTAGAGGATCTCAATCTGTTTCGCTTCACCACTGGACAACGTAATCACCGGCTCAATACCTTTCGGCGCGGCCGCTTTCAGATCGCCGCCGACGAAGTCGACCGCAAAACGTCGCGCCCATTTCTCCGGATAGTGCTCGCCCGGTGCCCAGCCTTCCGGGAATCCCCCCATACCGGTGCGGGTGGCCATCACGCGCGCCAGTGGCGAACGGACCGGCGGCTGCGCGCTCCAGTACAGACGGTATTGGTATTCCAGCTCATCACCCGCTTTGATGGCCTTTTCCGGCTGCCAGAAGCAGACCACGTTATCCAGCGTTTCACCGGTCGTCGGGATCTCCATCAGGCCGATGGTGCCTTTGCCCCACTGATTACGCGGCTCAACCCACAGGCTTGGGCGTTTGTTGTACCAGCCCATGATGTCCTGATAGTGGGTAAAATCGCGATCCAGTTGCAGCAGGCCAAACCCTTTCGGGTTGTTATCGGTATAAGCGTTAAATTGCAGCTTCTGCGGGTTGTTCAGCGGGCGGCAAATCCACTCGCCGTTACCGCGCCACATCGCCAGTCGATCAGAGTCGTGGATCTGCGGGTGGATGGTGTCACACATGCGGCGTTCGTTATTGCCGCAGCTGAACATGCTGGTCATCGGCGCGATGCCCAACTGTTTGATGTCTTTACGGGCATACAGGCGGTTTTCAACGTCCATGATCACCTGGCTCTTCTCGCAGTGAATCACGAACTTGTAGGCACCGGTGATGCTCGGACTGTCCAGCAGCGCGTACACGGTAAACGTCGTCGCGCCGGGTTTTACCGTATCGAACCAGAAGGCGGTGAAGTCCGGAAACTCTTCTTTGGTGTCGGTGTAGGTATCAATCGCCAGACCGCGCGCGGAGAGACCGTACTGGTAGGTATCATCGACCGCGCGGAAATAGCTCGCGCCGAGGAAGGAAACCACGTCGCGACGCGCCAGTTCGGGCGCTTTGAAGACACGAAAACCAGCAAAGCCGAGATCGGTTTGCCCTTCCAGTTGTTTCGTATCAACACCGGCATCATTGTATTTAAACAGTTCCGGACGGAAGTGGATTTCACGCGCCAGATGGGTACTGGAATCCACGGAGAACATGCGCACGCGACGGCGGAAGCCCATCCCGACGTGGAAAAACTGCGCATCCAGTTGGCGGCCTTCGACGTTGTTCCACAGCGATTGTGCGGCATCGTACTGAATGCTGTTGTAGGCCTGCGGCGTCAGATTCGCCAGCGTATTGGGCAACGCGCGAGGCGCACCGCCCCACGGCTTTTGTGCGAGATCGTGTGCCATTGATTGCAGTACGGAAAAATCAAAGCGAACGGTTTGTCCGTCCGCGATGTCGGATTCCGCCGCATAAGCGGCACGGCTAAAGAGAGAAGCAATACCGCTGGTACCGCACACGGCGGCCATTGCCATTGAACCTTTAATAAATCGTCTGCGATTCATACCTGAAAGTAAATCCTTCTGGTCATGTGAAGGGTCCCGCGCTGGCGCTCGACAGCGGCAAGAAGATGCATAATTCTGACCGCTCACTCTAGACAAAATTCATTAAGAATCCAATTGTTGGCCACGGAATATCGCCACAAAACGGAATCTATGGTCACTCCCGTTTTTGCAACACCGATTTTGACGACAAGTTGGCTTGCTTGAATCTATCCGGCGTCTGAATGGGATTTTATTCCCGCGCCTCGATGAGTTCCGCGCCTGATGAACCTCCAGAAAATA
>DXKH01000024.1 GCA_019415335.1 Citrobacter sp.
CCGTATGGGGGCTGAACACGGCATACAGCGTGGTGGAGAAAAACGTCACCACGCGGGACTACAACTACCGCACCGCCACAGCAGAGATGATGACAGAGCAGCATGACGCCACCGGGGGCGATAACACCACCTACGGCGAAGCCTACCACTATGCTGACAACTTCCTGCAAAAAGGCGATAAAGAGGCTGCGGAAAGCGGCGCGTTTTATGCCCGTATCCGCCACGAACGCTACCTGAATGAACAGGCCATTCTCAAAGGCCAGAGCACCAGTTCACTGCTGATGCCGGGGCTGGAAATCAGGGTTCAGGGCGACGACGCGCCAGCAGTGTTCCGCAAGGGTGTGCTGATTACCGGCGTGACGGCCAGCGCGGCGCGTGACCGCAGCTATGAACTGACGTTTACTGCCATCCCGTACTCAGAACGCTACGGCTACCGCCCGGCGCTTATCCCCCGCCCGGTAATGGCCGGCACGCTCCCGGCGCGGGTCACCAGCACGGTGAAAAACGATATCTATGCCCATATCGACAAGGACGGGCGCTACCGGGTCAACCTCGACTTTGACCGCGATACGTGGAAACCGGGTTATGAAAGCCTGTGGGTGCGCCAGTCGCGACCCTACGCCGGAGACACCTACGGCCTGCACCTGCCGCTGCTGGCGGGAACGGAAGTCAGCATCGCCTTTGAGGAAGGCAACCCGGACCGACCTTATATTGCAGGCGTAAAACACGACTCGGCACACACTGACCATGTGACCATTCAGAACTACAAGCGCAACGTACTGCGCACCCCGGCGAACAACAAAATCCGGCTGGATGACGAGCGCGGCAAGGAGCATATCAAGGTCAGTACCGAGTATGGCGGCAAGAGCCAGCTCAACCTCGGCCATCTGGTGGATGCCGGAAAACAGCAGCGCGGGGAAGGCTTTGAACTGCGTACCGATCTGTGGGGTGCAGTACGGGCAAAGAAAGGCATCTTTATCAGCTCCGACGCGCAGGACAAGGCGCAGGGTAAGGTGCGCGAAATGGCTCCGGCGATGGCAATACTGGATGGCGCACAGTCACAGATGAAGTCGCTGTCCACTGATGCGCAGACGGCGAATGCCGATCCGGCAGATCTGTCATCACAGATAGCGCTGTTGCAGCAGAGTGTAAAAGATCTGACGCAGGCTGCGATCCTGCTAAGCGCACCCAAAGGCGTGGCGATCGCCAGCGGAGAGCACCTGCAACTGGCGGCGTCGAAAAACCTGATCGCGAACGCAGGAAATCACGCTGATATCGGTGTCGTGAAGAATATGTTTATCGGCGTGGGTCAGGCGCTGAGCGTGTTTGTACGCAAAGCGGGTATCAAACTGTTTGCCAATAAAGGGGCGATCTCGGTACAGGCACAGAACGATCTGATGGAACTGTTGGCGCAGAAATCGATAGAGATCACCAGTACGGAAGATGAGATTAAAATCACCGCGAAGAAGAAAATCACCCTTAACGGCGGTGGCAGCTACATCCGGCTGGATGCCTGTGGGATAGAGGCCGGTACGCCGGGAGAATATAACGTTAAGGCGGGATATTACGGGCGTAAGCCGAAGGCGAAGCTGACGCCGGAGCTGATGGCATTTCCGGTGATTAAGTCTGAGGATTTTAATCAGAGCTTTATTTTGCTGGATGAAAATACTGGGCAACCACTTATTAATTGGCCCTATGAACTAGAACTGGAAAGTGGGCTAAAAATGAGTGGGATTACTGATGAAAATGGAAATACAGAACTAATATCCTCTGATAAGGAGGAGGTCGTTAATATTAGTGTGTTTGAACCCGATGAGTTTTTAGACGATGAAATTAATTAAGACATATAGCGAGAATATAACATGGCAGATAAATCCGAAAAGAAAAAAGAAACCACAAATAAATCAGCAAAAAAAACACTAACGAAGAAGAGCGAAAAATTAACTCCAGCAAAAGACACCGCACCAAAACAAGTGAATGTAGATCCAGCTATAAGATTGAAACAAATTCGTCAACTTGTCCGTAATAATAATAAATCCATCATGGGAGAGGATTATATTATTTGTCAAATCTATAAAGAATCTAGATTTAAGCAATTTGCAGGTAAGAATAAACATAATGCGAAAGGCTTAATGCAAATGCAACGAAATGCAGTGAGGCAGGTTTTTAAATATCGACAACAAAAAATAAAAGGAAGAATGACTACTGATAAAGAGACAAATGAAGCTTTCGCTAATGCTGATACATTTTATAAATCTGATAAAATATTTGATGAAAAAGAAAATATTAAGATTGGCACAGAGTATTTGCAATACTGGATAGATAAAGAAGCAACAATTGAGGAGGCATATCGGGCATATCGTGGAACAGATGAAGCATACTATTCTGTTATAAAACCTTGCGCTGAAAAACTGGCTAAAGATCCTGATAACATACAAATACTAATGGAGGGAATAGGAAGATAGTATGCGCATTATGTTAATATTACTTTGTTTTTTTTCTTTCCCCTGTTTTTCAGGCGATAAGATTAAAATCGTGAAAACCTGTCAATTGAAAAAAAATGAAAGTGTGCAGTTGCTTTCCCTTAGAACCATTGACGGTGATACATTATATCTAAAATTCAGAAATGTTATCACCGGGGCCTTTTTAGATACTCCAACTAAAAGTTATGATTTTTTTGGAGATGTGGTTCTTTCTCAGTGCATAAATGGTTCTCTTATCTTTGCGCTGGAATATGGTTCTCCATATATAAAAGGTTGTCTGGTAACTGGTTGGGAAAATGGGTTTAAAGGTAAGAACTCTCCTGAAGGCTTTTGTTTCGCAGAGAGAAATATTCCCGAAGCGGTATGGTTTGGAAAAAACAATATTTTAATTATCATCCGAAACCAAATGGATGTTGGGACATGGAAAGGGAAATATATTATCTATGATAATGCGAAAAAGTCAGGAGAAAGAGCATACTCATCAGATAATCTACCATCAAAAGATGGTTACATAATTTTTGCATTAAATAAATAAAATGACTCTATACATAACTTTAAATTTCACTTGGTTATTAACTTCTGGTCGATAATGCAAAATAAAGGGATGTACTGATGCCAGTCCGACTTAATACCATTCCCGACGCAGAACCCTATCCCGTACCGCCAGCCCGAATTAAGTGGCTGACAGCTTTATTACTGATGCTGTCTGTCGGTGTGGCCCTGACTTCATTATTCGCCAGCGATGAACTGGCAAAAAACGGCCCGTATTTCTGGGGGCTGGCCTGTGGTGTGCCTGCCTTTATCTGGTCTCTGGTCTGTTCAGTGCGCAGGCTGGTGTTTATTACACAACATATTCGTGCCGATGCGTGGAATCTGCGCCGCGAGGAAGTCATTTTGCAGGAAACGCGCCGGGGACGACGGGCGTTGCAGATACTCAGTTTTTCCGTACAAACCGCGCTGAATGGTGATTCCGTTGCAGAAACTATAACAGCATTTCTGGCACGTCAGCAGGTGTTGAATACCTACGCTGATTTGCGCGGAGAAGATACCGTGCGTCGCAGTGTCATTCCTGTATTAACCAATAAACCGGTTACCGGGCGTTTATCCGAAATTATTTCCCGTCTTTTTATTGATATCAGACCGCAATTGTTTCTGCTGCCCCCTGATTTTCATATCAACGTACTACTGGAAATTGATGCGCCGCTTTCAGGGGCCTCCGTGAGAACTATCTGGCAGGACGAATGGCAAAAAGCCGGACTCCCGGAAGCCCGTCTGTTTTCTGCCCCAGAGCCGGGGCTGGCCGCCGTGGACGACTGGCTGGACAACTTTATTCAGGAAAAGGCCGTACTGCTGGTGATTTCCGTACGACTTGAACCGAAGAACCCGGAACGGACGGCAGAATCCGCCACCGCGCTGTTGCTGGCAAACCGGTTGACGCAAACCGCGCTGACGCCGCTGGCCCTGCTGCATCGTCCTGAACGTATCACAGATACGGAGATGATGGCGTCAGGCATTGCACAGGCGCTGGACTGGATGCCGGTGCAGCCAGATGCCATATCCGGTATGTGGACTGCCGAACTGGACAGGGAACAGCGTGCCGCGTTGTTAAGCCTGAACCAGCCGTTTGCTCAGGAAGCCCTGATGTACGAGCTGGATGCCTTTCTGGGGCGCTCCGGACCGGCTGCGCCGTGGCTGTCCGTCGCTGTGGCAACGCTTGCGGCAATACAATCACAACACCCCCAACTGACGCTCAGCGGCGTTCAGGGCGGGCATTATTCATGGGCGACCGTGGTGTCGCCATTCGTTTCCCCTCAGGAGGCATCATAGTGGTTCCGGGATTAAACCGTCTCCGGCCCCGTTCGGTTTCAGGGCCTGCCATCGTCATGACCGTGGCTGTTGTGGTTGCGCTTTGCACGTTTATTCACCGTAAACCGGCATTGCTGGGCGTTGAACCGGGTAGCTCACAGCAAATGTACTGGATGGCTGGCGTGATTGCCGCAGGCGTGGTCTTTCTGATTATCATGGGGGTTTATCATCTGCTGAACCGCCACGCTGCCGTACAGAACTTTGAACTCCGCAGACAACTTGCCGCCGGAGATGACTATCGTGCGGTGACGACAAAGAAAGCCGACAGCCGTCATCCGGCAATGGTGGAACTCGCCGCCTTCCTGCGCGACCGCTACGGCCCATTCTGGCGGCGTAAAATCCGCCTGCTGCTGGTGACCGGCGAGCCTGAACAGGCAGAGGCCATCGCGCCGGGGCTGACCGGGCAACACTGGCTGGAGGGCGACCACACGGTGCTGATATACGGCGGCAGGCCATCAGCGGAGCCTGATGTCGCGCTACTGACCGCCTTAAAAAAACTGCGCCGCAGCCGTCCGCTGGACGGCATCATCTGGCCGCTGACAGAAGAACAAAGCCGCCAGACGGCGCAACTCGACAAAGGCTGGCGCGAGCTGGTTAACGGAAGTAAGCGACTCGGTTTTCAGGCTCCACTCTATTTGTGGCAGGTCTGTGACGACGGTGATTATCAGACCGGACGCCCCCTGCAAAGCGTCGGCTGCCTGCTGCCGGAACGCTGTAC
>DXKH01000025.1 GCA_019415335.1 Citrobacter sp.
GCGGGTACGGATGTGGACGTTACCGCTAACTACGACTTTGCGTGGGTCTTTAACGGTAACAGTAAACAACTTGCGGCGGCGGGCGGTATTGCCAACGCCAGCTTCGATAACAATGACATTGTTATTCCGCAAACTAACGAACAAGCAAGAACCAGCCTTAACGGTAGTGACCGTAATGGTAAGACCGGCCTTGCAATCCCGGCAAACGGCGACGGCGTTCAGGGCTATACGCTGTCTATCATTTACAAACACCACTAATGCGCACAACAGCATTCCCGTATGGGAATGCTGTTTTCCGCCTGTTTTGCTTAGCGACGCGTTAAGCAAAACGGGTTGACGTTTTGTTTATCATGCTGGAGTTTTCTACATGTCGGTATGTCTGAAACCAGGAAAAATCATTGTGCTTCTGGGCATGTTGGCAGCCTTTATGCTGTCTGACTTTGCACGGGCAGGAGTGGAATGGCAGACATATCCTGGTTCTACAGGCGAGTTTAACGGTACAGTTCCTATTGCCGATAGCGCTAGCGTACCCGTTTATCAGGGAAGCGTTCAGCTTGATCCTGCTGCATCTCATGATGTGGCGTTTTCTGCTAAACCGAATGAATTTAGCGTTGACGATGACGCTGCTAACCTGATAGTCGCTAATCCTCAGGACAGTGAAGGCGACCAGTTTTCCACACCACCTGCGCTGCGCTGGGAAAACCAGACGCCGCCGACCGTCAGTCTGGTGTGGGCGGATGCCGCCACGCCGGATACGCCGCTCAACCCGCAGCCCATCGCCAACCGCAGCTTTTGCGCGCAAGGTCTGGCCGGGCGTTCGCTGGTGGCCTGGCCGCAGATAGATACACAACAATCCATTCCACTGCTTTACCTGCTGACCTCGACCGGTTATCCCTATGAGGGGACGGTGGCGCTGGCTGACCAGAAAGTGACGCTGAACATCGCGCCCGCACAGGGCGATTTAATTTCGGTGAGCGCCAGTGGTTATAACGAAACGATCGCGGCGGCAAAAACCACCGTTGGTGGCACTATCACGCTGACCGTCACCACCAAAGATTGTCAGGGCAACGTCGCGGGTAATATTCCGTTTATTATCAAACGTAAAGATGCCCAAAACCGTCAGGGCGCGGTGAATAATACCGCGCCGGTGGTGCTGGGGAGTACCGAGTTAACGACGACGGCAACCGAGTATCGTGGCACATCGGATGCCAACGGTACGGCAACCATCACGGTGACCCAACCTAACGGCCCCGGCGTCAAAACGCCGCTGGTGGCGAGTATTTCCGGCATTGCGCAAACCAGCGAAACGGCGGTGATTTTTACCGTACTTACCAGCCCGGACGTGGCGCAGGCCACGATGTGGGGCCATATGGCGGAAACGGTTGAGGCACACGGCTACACGTTCAGCAGGCCAAAACTGGCGGCGGAAGTCAGCAATGAAAATGCCACGGTCGTCGATCACAACGAAACCTGGTCCACTTTCACCTGGAGCGGGGCAGACAGCCATTGCACCGTGCTGCCGGGCATGCGCCATTTCGGCGCACTGGCGACGGTGATTCCCTCCACGGTACAGACTGTCCTTGGCTGGCCGATGCAGGATGATTATTACTGGACATCGCTGGCGGGCACTACCGGGCAGCACCATGCAGCGGATGTCTCTAACCGTGCTGAAGCGCAAAAGCCGGATAGCACCACGTTTCTGGTAAGCTGCGTGGACAAACCCGCGCCTGACGTCGAACCGAAAATCGTCCTTACGCCAGAAAACTATGATGATACGGCACAGGCGATGAAAGCGAAGGTGGGTGAGGATGCCACGATGCGTCTGACGATCACCGACAATAAAAACAACGATCAACCGCTGGCGTATTACTACTTCTCGCTGCATCTGGATGACGGCGTTAACCGCAAAAATCAAACCGATCCTGCCTGGGAAACCCATCCGGTACAGATTGCTGGTGGCTCGAATTTACAACAGGTTGATGCTCACACCTATGAAGGCATAACTGATGTCAACGGTCAGGCTTCGCTAACCCTGAGCCAGCCCGGCGGCGCGGGCGTTAAAACTCACATCACGGCGAGAATGCGCAGCGATTTTACGGCCACAGATGCCAAAGACGTGATTTTTACCGTGATCACTAGCCCGGACAGCGACAAAGCGCGGATGTGGGGCCATATGCGCGGCATTATTGAGTCCGGCAGTCTGTATAAACGCCCATTACTGGCGGATGAAACCGAGCATGAACTGGGATCGGTGCGGGAAAATAACGAAGACTGGGCGCTGTACGATCAAAACACCAGTATGCAGGCGGAATGCGGGGTGGGTCATATACCGCGTCAGAGCTCACTGGAAAGCCTGTTTTCAGCCCATCCCGGTAACGCGATTGGCACTGAGTATGGCTGGCCTACCGCACAACAGAGCTACCTAAGCGCGGTGGAGCAAGAAACGCATTCATCGGTGAATCTGGCGAACGGGAGCGTCGACAGCTACTCCGGCTTTAAGCAGAATTACCTCTCCTGCTCGGGCAATGAGATGGTGGCGAATGTCGAAGTCAGCACCGATCATGATGTCACCGTTGGCAGCAAGGCGCAGGCCAAAGTGGGTGACACCATCGTAATGACCGTGCGTACGGTTAACGGGTTGAATAACACGCCGGTGCCGTTTACCGCATTCACCATTACCAAAGGCATGGGGTATAACCGGTTGGGGCAGGTGAGCGGGTTTGATGACCCGAGCAGCGGCGCAATCACGATGAATGACACACAATACGGCACATCCCAGCCATCGATGGTTTATGCGGGAACGACCGATGCCCAGGGCGTGGCGACGGTCGAGATTAAACAACCGCAGGGCGTCGGGCTAAGAACGGCGCTGAGCGTAACGCCGGTAAATTCCTACCTGCCGAATACCGTTAACTACAACGTTATTTTTACCACCCCAACCAGCCCGGACGTTTCCGGTGCGCAAATGTGGGGCCATATGGATGAAACGATAACTGTCGATTCATCAACCTTTACCCGGCCTAAGCTGGCGGCGGAAATCGCCAGCCCGGACGGAACCCTGACCGAAAATAACGAAATCTGGGCGCGCGTGAGCCAGGCCAATACGTCCAGTACCAGCAAAGGCGGCTGCGCTACCAATATGTTGCCGCGTCGCTCCCAGCTAAGCGCGCTCTATAGCGCCAACAGTGGTAATGCAGTGCAAACGACGCACGGCTGGCCAACGCAGCGTCAGCCCTACTGGAGCAGCTCTCCGGCGGATGTGACGCCGCACTTTTTCACGATAGCGCTGAACGATGGCGCACAAGCTATCGGCGGCAATACGCCGGTTTACGTCAGTTGCCTGACGACGGCGAACAAGCCTGCCAGCAGCATTACGCTGGAGGTGGTTGATAAAGCGCAATGGAATGCCGGGAATAACGCGGCAACGCTGAAAAAAGGCGAAACGCTACAGGTTAAGGTGACGGTAAAAGATGCACAGGGCAACGCGTTAGCGGATATGCCATTTACCCTCAGTCGCGGTGATGGCTATACCCGTAGCGGCGAAAAACATATTGCCGGTAGCGGCGATGCGCTGGTGGCGCCGGTGGTGGTCAATGGCGGGCTGGCCGATGAAACAACGTTGAATGACACCGCAACGGTGTATACCGCCATGACCGGCAGTGACGGCAGCAAAATTCTTAATATTACCCGTCCGGATACCCACGGCACCAAAACGGCGCTGACGGCAACGCTTTACTCCGATGCGACGAAAAAAGACAGCCTGGACACGATCTTTACGGTGGTTACCAGCCCGGATAGCAGCCAGGCGAAAATGTGGGGGCATATGCCGGAAACGGTGACGGCTGAGGACGGTACGGTCTTTAAACGCCCGCGGTTACTGAAGGAACTGAGCAGTCAGACTGGGCGAACATCAACGCTTGAAGACAACGAAAACTGGGCGTTGTTTAACATTAATTATGCGAGCTCTTCCACGACGTATAGTGGCTGTGGAACCAACTATATTCCGACTCAGGCCGGTCTGACGTCACTGTTTGCTAATAATGCGGGCAACACCATGAAAACCGTGCAGGGCTGGCCGGTGGCAACGCGCTATTTGTCCAACACGTCCGACAATGGCAGCATGGAGCAGCGTAACTACAAGGCGGTCGATCTCAGCAATGGCACGAGTGCGGCAGTGTCATCAACGGCGCTGCAACTGCTGACCTGTCAGACTACACCGGTAACCACGGTGAGCCAAATCCTGCTGGAAGCGGCAGATCCGGCGACGCTGGATACCACCTATAACGTGGTAAAAGCGAAAAAAGGCGAAGAATCCGTGGTGCGCGTCACCACCAAAGATGCACAAGGCAACCTGGTGGGCAATACGGCATTTATCCTGACGCGTGCCAACAGCGTGAGTCGGGCTAATGCATCAGCGACGATGAGCGTGGGCTCGTTGACGGTGACGGATGCCTGGGGCAATACGCGAAATAATTTCCAGTCGACAAGTGAAACCATTTACGGCGTGACCGGTGCCGACGGGTCAACGACATTGACCCTGAAACAGGATAACAGTACCGGGTTAAGAACCGATCTCACGGCAAAACTGGATACGTCCAGCAGCGTCAAGGCAACGCTACCGGTGGTCTTTACCGTCGTGACCAGCCCGGATTCGCCAAAAGCGAATTTTTGGGGACATATGGCCGAAACGGTGGCGGCCTCCGATGGTTCAGTCTATAAACGCCCACTGTTGCTGGCAGAGCTGGCCAACACTGGCGGGCGACAAATCAGTTCAGAGAACGGGGAAAGCTGGGTACGATTCACCTGGAATCAGTCGACAGATCCTTCTGTAAGCGGCTGCGGCGTTGCGTATATGCCAACGTTGGCAGGCCTGCAAGCGTTGTATGACGCTAATAGTGGTAATGCAATGAGTACGGTACAGGGATGGCCGGTAAAAGCGACCTATCTCACCAATACCCCAAGTGACACGCAAACGGGGAGCCGTTACTACAATGTGGTGCAACTGGATTCTGGCGCAGCCTCGCAAATCACGACGAACACGGGTGTACTGCAAACCTGCCGTACAACGCCGTTGACGGCTGCCAGCCAGATTACGCTGGAGGCCGCGGATCCTGCGCAATTTGTCAGTATTGACAGCACGCTTAGCGCTGTCAAAGTGCAGAAAGGCGATAGCGTGCCGATCCGCATTTCGACTAAAGATGCGCAGGGCAATTTCGTCGGCAATACGCCGTTTGCCCTGAAACACGCGAACTCGATCAATCGTCAAAATGTGTCGTCATCGCAGAAAGTGTCGGTCACGACGGAGGTGGGTACGACGGTGGATACCAGTGCAACAACCACCCTGTATGGCGTAACCGGGCCAGACGGAACCACCACGATGACGCTCCGACAGGATGCGTCCACCGGGTTAAGAACCGACTTTTATGCCCTGTTGAACGATACCGGCGTGTCGTCGGACACCTTGCCGGTGATCTTTACCGTCATCACCAGCCCGGATACGCCGCTGGCGGCCAACTGGGGCCATATGGCGGAAACCTTTACCAGTAGCGAAGGCGTCACCTTCAAGCGGCCTTCCCTCAAAGCTGAACTCTCTGGCGGTACGGCCATAACGGTCAATAATGAAGTCTGGTCGCGCCTGACAGCGGCGGAGAAAGTGGATGCCAGCAAGGCCGGGTGTGATGAGACGTATCAACCGCTGGTGAATGACATGCAGGGGTTGTATGCGGATTACCCTAACGGCCAGTTAGGATCGGTGCTCGGCTTGCCGACGTCTGCCGGGTATTGGTGGGCCTACGACATGATGATGGTTTCTGGCAACTGGACTAATCAGGCATTTTCACCTGTTAATGGTCAGTTGATGCAGGCATCGTCCAGCTATACGGCGATCGTGATGTGTCTGGTAGAACCACATACGGAAGCAGCCACAATAGAGCTTACTTCAACGGCGCAGGACGCAGCAAAATCGGCCAGTAATGGTGGACGACCGAGCGCCGTAGCGAAGAAAGGCGAGACGATTCCGTTGACGGTGACCGTGCGTGATAGCGCCGGGAACCCGATGCCATATGCTGAGTTTACCCTCACGCGTGAAACGACGCTGGATCGCTCGAAAGCAACCGTTAACACGAGTGCGGACGACCTTACCGTAACGGCATTGGTACCCGCGAATACAAATAGTGTGTTGGCAGCAAGTGGAGCAAAACTGATCGGCACGACGGGCAGCGATGGCAAAGCGACCTTTGAGGTGAGTCAGAATGCGACGACCGGGCTGGCGACGCCGTTAACCGTGACGCTGGCGCGTGATACGACGAAAGCCGCCACGCTGGATGTTATCTATACGGTGATCACCAGCCCGGATTCGCCGAGTGCGAAATTCTGGGGGCATATGCCGGACACCTTTACCAGCTCGACGGGCGTCACCTTCAAACGACCGCTGCTGAAAGCAGAAACCAGCTCAGGCTCATCGATTAGCTCTAACGGCGAAGTTTGGTCATATATGAGCAACGCGCAAAATTTAACATCGACAGATTGCCCGCTCGAAAATCAACCGCGCAGTAATGAGCTGTTGGATTTGTATAGCGATCACCCGAACGGCACGCTAATGACCGACCTGGGGTTACCCGTATATGCAGGTAACTGGTGGGCCTATGATATGGTCATGCTGAGTGGAACGTCGTGGACTTATCAACTCATCAGCCTGAAAGACGGAACCATTACGCAGAAGGGGACAACCAGTGCGTTGATGCTTTGCCTGGCACAGCCGCATCCGGCCGGCGTCAGCGTAACATTGACGTCATCCGCACAGGATGACGCCAGAACCACCAGCAATGGCGGCCGTCCCAGCGCGTCAGCGAAAAAAGGTAACTCAATACCGATTGTGGTAACGGTAAAAGATCGTGATGGCAACCCGTTGGCGGGCGAAGCGGTGACGCTCAAACGTGATTCAGCGTTGAGCCGTTCAGGAACAATCGTGGGGACGCCAGCGAATGAAATAAAGTTGACGGAACTGACGCCCGTGTCGGCGACATTCCCGCTGGTTTCAAATGGTACACAATGGCTTGGTTTCACCGGTAGCGATGGTACGGCGACATTCAATGTTGAACAGCCTGATACTGTCGGCCTGGCAATCCCCTTTAACGCCATCCTGGCCCGTGACACGGCCAGGGTATCTACTCTGGATCTGATTTTTACCGTCCTCACCAGCCCGGATGCCGCATTAGCAACTTACTGGGGCCATATGCCGGATACCGTCACGGCGGAAAACGGTGCTGTCTTTGAGCGCCCTAAACTGTGGAAAGAGCTGCCGTCGACATCCGGGGTAAGTCAGATAACGAATAGCAATGAAGCCTGGCCAGTGTTTAACGCAACGCAGAGGGCTGACAGCAATCTCAGCCCTTGTGAAGCGGCGCGTCGACCATTGAGCGATGATTTAGAAGCGCTCTATACACGTTATCCAGGAAACACGATTACCGCGCAAATTGGCTGGCCTACGCAGTATGCATGGTGGGCGGTGGATAACTGGGAAGGGGGCAGTAATCCGCAGGCCGTCAGCCTGGTAAATGGTTCGAGAGGCCAATATAATCCCGCTCATCAGGCCTGCCTGGTTAACCCGCGTGCGAGCGTTTCCAGCGTCACGCTGACATCAACGGCGCTGGATGACGCCACACAGGCGGCGACGGTGAAAAAAGGCGACGCCGCGCCCATTGTCGTTACCGTAAAAGACAGCGCCGGGAAGCCGGTGCCGAATATCGCTTTTATCCTAAAACGCGGTGAGGCCGTGCCGCGTAACAGCGGGGCGACGCTGTATGGCGATGTGGATGCGATGGACGATTTGACTGTGCAACCTTCATCCGGTGCGGCAGTCACGTTGGCTGACAGTGGAAATACCATCGACGGAGTCACGGGAGCGGACGGTACGGCAAGCTTTACCGTTCGTCAGGATAATACGCCAGGATATAAAACGCCGTTGACGGTGACGCTAACGGATAACGCCACCATAACGGCGACGCTGGACACGATTTTCACCGTGCCGACCAGCCCGAATGTCGCCACGGCGTATTTCTGGGGTCATATGGCGGATACCGCCACGGTAAGTGGCAAGACGCTGCATCGCCCGCTATTAAAATCGGAGTTGCCGTCAGGCGCTACCGCAGCAGCAACGCCTGATGTAAATAATGAAACCTGGGCACTGGCGCATGTTATGGATTCCTCTAAATGGGATGTCGCGCAGCAGTGTGGCAGTATGAATAACGTGCCGAGCAGTGCCGAATTACAAACATTACACTCCGGCTTTAGCACATTGGGATGGCCGTCCTCGATAAGCTTCCCGTATTTATCTACTGATAAGGCTGGGTCGTTCTATTGTGGTGTTGATGAAGGCTCTGGCAGTCTCAACTGTGGCATTCAGCCTGCGAAAACGCCGGGGTTTGCAACCTGTTTCCAATAACCTTATCCACCTTGTCAATATGAGGTTCTGAAAGCCTGATACGCAACGCGCTATCAGGCTTTTTTACGTGGCTTGCGGCTTTTCGTCACCGCACTCACTTCACTGATCACTACGCCATCGCCCAGGCGAGTGGTCAGTGTCTCACCCACTTTCACCTGCTTAACCTGTTTTAACACCGCGCCATCAGCGGCGCTGGTAACGCTATAACCGCGAGCGAGTGTGGACAGTGGACTCACCGCTTCGAGATGCGTTACTGCATTACCGAAACGTTCACGCGTGGCGCTAAGCTGTGCGCGCAGGGTTTCTGCTAAACGATATTCCAGTTGCTGAATGCGCGTTTGCGCGCGATGAATCTTCGGCTGTGGATTTTGCTGATTCAGCCGCTGTGTTAATCGCTGCTGCTGTTGCCCGGCACGCTTAAGCTGATTTTCCAGCGCAAAGCTCATCCGTTTTTGCAGGCGTTCAAGCATGGTTTGTTGGCGTGCCAGCCGGAGCTGTGGATGCTGCTGCTGCAAGCGATGATGGATCTGCGTAAAACGACGCGTGCGGTTGGCGAGATAATAATCCATCGCCATCTCCAGCCGTTGACGGGCCGATTGCACCTGGCGCAGTAATTCTTGCTGATTGCGGCTCACTACTTCAGCGGCGGCAGACGGCGTTGGCGCACGCAGATCAGCAACAAAGTCGGCAATCGTCACATCCGTCTCATGCCCGACGGCGCTGACCACCGGAATGCGACTGGCAAAGATCGCCCGCGCTACACGTTCGTCGTTAAAACTCCACAAATCTTCCAGCGAACCGCCGCCGCGCCCGACGATCAGCACATCACATTCGTTACGCTGATTCGCCAGTTCAATGGCGCGAACAATTTGCCCTGGCGCGTCATCACCCTGAACGGCGGTGGGGTAGATGATCACCGGCAAAGACGGATCGCGACGTTTTAACACATGCAAAATATCATGTAGCGCAGCACCGGTTTTTGAGGTGATCACACCGACGCAGTGCGCGGGGGAGGGAAGCGGTTTCTTTAACTGCTGATCGAACAAACCTTCAGCCTGCAATTTCGCTTTAAGCTGTTCGTATTTTTGTTGCAGCAACCCTTCACCGGCAGGCTGCATACTCTCGACGATAATCTGATAATCGCCGCGCGGTTCATAGAGTGTAATATTGGCGCGCACTAAAACTTGTTGTCCGTGCTGCGGGCGAAAGGTCACCCGACGGTTGCTGTTGCGGAACATCGCACAGCGCACCTGGGCGGTGTCGTCTTTGAGCGTAAAATACCAGTGACCGGAAGCTGGTTGTGTGAAATTAGAGATTTCGCCGCTGATCCACACCTGTCCCATCTCATGCTCAAGCAGCAGACGAACCGTTTGATTCAGGCGACTAACGGTAAAAATTGCAGGGGATTGAGAAGGTAACATGTGAGCGAGATCAAATTCTAAATCAGCAGGTTATTCAGTCGATAGTAACCCGCCCTCCGGGGATAGCAAGCATTTTTTGCAAAAAGGGGTAGATGCAATCGGTTACGCTCTGTATAATGCCGCGGCAATATTTATTAACCACTCTGGTCGAGATATTGCCCATGCTACGTATCGCTAAAGAAGCTCTGACGTTTGACGACGTTCTCCTCGTTCCTGCTCATTCTACCGTTCTGCCGAATACTGCTGACCTCAGCACCCAGCTGACGAAAACTATTCGTCTGAATATCCCTATGCTTTCCGCAGCAATGGATACCGTAACGGAAGCGCGCCTGGCTATTGCTCTGGCTCAGGAAGGCGGTATCGGCTTTATCCACAAAAACATGTCCATTGAACGCCAGGCAGAAGAAGTTCGCCGTGTGAAAAAACACGAATCTGGCGTGGTAAC
>DXKH01000026.1 GCA_019415335.1 Citrobacter sp.
ATGAGCCATGGCAAACCCGGAACAACTGGAAGAACAGCGTGAAGAAACACGTTTGATTATTGAAGAATTACTGGAAGATGGCAGCGATCCGGACGCGCTGTACACCATCGAACACCATCTTTCCGCAGACGATCTGGAAACCCTGGAAAAAGCAGCAGTTGAAGCGTTTAAACTCGGTTACGAAGTGACCGATCCAGAAGAGCTGGAAGTTGAAGATGGTGACATCGTGATTTGCTGCGACATCCTCAGCGAGTGTGCGTTGAATGCCGATCTGATCGATGCCCAGGTTGAACAACTGATGACGCTGGCGGAGAAATTTGACGTTGAGTACGACGGTTGGGGCACTTACTTTGAAGATCCTAACGGCGAAGACGGCGACGATGAAGATTTTGTCGACGAAGACGATGACGGTATTCGTCACTAATTAAGCGTTGACGATAAAGGCTGCGTTACCTGATGCGCTACGCATATCAGGCCCAGGTAGTTCCTGCAACCTGGTGAATTTGTAGCCCGGATAAGGCATTTACGTCATATCCAGCATACTCAAAAAGTACGTGGTTAATGTTCGAATGCCCGCGAGTCTAAGCTCGCGGGCATTTTTTCAAAGTTTGCGTAGCATTCGCACTTCACAATCGACATGACCCGTGCAGCCAAGCGCATAGTCGATATGCTCAAAGCCCAAATGCTCATAAAGCGCAATGGCTTCCTTTAAAAAAGCGGTCGTTTCCAGATAGCAGCGTTTGAAACCCATCTCTCGCGCCTGCTCCATTGCCATTAAGGCCAGTTTTTTTGCCAGCCCTTTGCCGCGGATAGCCGGAAGAAAATACATCTTTTGCAGTTCGCAAATGTCTGACTCACTCCCGGTTAATGGCGCAATCCCACCGCCGCCGACCACTTCCCCCTCGTACTCAACCACCCAATATGCGTGGCCAGGCTGACTATACACTTGATACAGCTCGTCAAGGTTCGGATCGGCGACGGTGTAGCCTTTATCAGCGGTAAGACAGTATTCGGCGGATACCTGACGAATGACGTGGGCGATAGCAGGATTATCGGCGACGGTAAGTTTGCGCAAACGGAGTGCGGGAGAAGCGACAACATTCATAGCATAGCTCAATTTCAAATGTATGATTTATAGCTCACTTTAATACCACCCTCGCTTAGGTGGTGCAAGAAGAAGATAAATCAGAAAATATTAAGCATATCTCTCTGAGATAAAGCGTATTCTAGGCGAACCAGTATCAATTAACTGGAATTATTATCGGTATGAATGGAATTTATTTTAGGGATATAGTTCATGAATAATGTAAACATCGGGAAAGATAATTCTCGGCACTCGTTTGTTTTCACAGGCAAAGGTGGTGAGTATTTTCTTATTTGTCTTGTGAATTTTTTACTGACAATTATTACTCTGGGAATATATGGACCGTGGGCATTGATAAAATGCCGTCGTTATATTTATCAACATGTGACACTCAAGGGGCAACCATTTAGTTATAAGGGAACAGGTGGTGCCATTTTTGTTAGCATGTTACTTATTGTGGTGGTTTATCTTCTCAGTATTTCTTGTTTTGCAGGTCAACACTTTGCGCTCGGTTTATTCCTGTTTGCTCTCTTGATCTGCGGTATTCCTTGTATGGCAGTGAAGAGTCTGCAGTATCAGGCGAACATGACCTCACTGAATGACATTCGCTTTGGCTTTAACTGCTCAATGATGCGTGCATGGTGGGTTATGCTAGGACTGCCTGTTCTGTTGGCGTTAGTTTTTTGGTTCGCACTGTATCTTATTGCACAAGTGACGACATCGATAGGAGGGTTATTCTTTAACTTAGTCGCATTAAGTTTGCTTTCTGCCATCGGGCTAGGTGTTGTCCATGGTATAACCTATAGTAAATGGATGCCATTGCTGGGTAATAATGCAACTTTTGGCATTCATAAGTTTTCTATTCAGGTAAACGTAAAAGAATGCATTAAAGGTTGCATGCTCGCAATATTAACCATGGTTCCTTTCATCATTGTGATTGGTATTATGATCGCACCAGTATTCCAGCAGTTAATGATGATGACCATGTTGGGTAGGTCTGATGCTGGCAGTGAGTTTGTATTACAATATTACCCGCAGATTATGCCTTCTTATTTCCTGTATTTTGTCGCGATCCTTGTGTTTGCTAGTTATCTCTATGTCACGTTACGCAGTTTGTTCCTGAATAATCTGACACTGGCAAATGGCGCTATTCGTTTTCATTCATCTGTTACCGCGATCGGTATGCTTCTGCGCATGTTGGCGTTATTAATGGGGGCCTCAATTACCTGTGGTCTGGCTTATCCCTGGCTGAAAATGTGGATGGTTAGCTGGATTGCTAACAATACCCATGTCCAGGGCGACCTTGATTCGCTGGAGTTAACCAATGATGACAAACCGCAGGATAGCGGTTCGTTAATGTGGATATCTCGCGGTATTATGCCGTATGTTCCGTTTATCTAAATAAAAAGGCCGGAGCATGCTCCGGCCTTCGTTTTCACTATGAGTATTACAGCGCGGCGATAACAGCCTGCTGTTCAATCAGCTTCGCTTTCGCTTCTGCGTAGCCTTCCAGCTTCTCACGCTCTTTCGCGATGACCGCTTCCGGTGCGCGGGCGACAAAGCCTTCGTTCGCCAGCTTGTTCTCAATACGGCTGATTTCGCCTTCGATCTTCGCCACTTCTTTAGCCAGACGAGCCAGCTCATCTTCTTTGTTGATGAGGCCTGCCATCGGGATCAGCAGTTCTGCGCCGTCGACGATCTTTGTAACGGAAACCGGACCTTTATCATCAGCAGGCAGCACGGTGATGCTTTCCAGACGCGCCAGTGTTTGCAGGAAGCCACGGTTTTCATTTACGCGACGTTCTGCATCCGCGCTGCAACCACGCAGCAGCAGCTCCAGCGGTTTACCCGGCGCGATGTTCATTTCTGCACGGATGTTACGTACAGCAACGATCGCCTGTTTCAGCCACTCGGTGTCGGCCAGTGCCGCTTCATCAACCTGAGACGCATCGTCCTGCGGGAACGGCTGCAGCATGATGGTGTCGGCAGTGATACCGCAAAGTACTTTCACACGCTGCCAGATGGTTTCGGTGATGAACGGAATGATCGGATGCGCGAGGCGCAGTAGACCTTCCAGTACAGTCACCAGCGTATGGCGAGTACCGCGCAGTTCGGCTTCTGTTCCACCGTTCATTACCGGCTTGGTCAGCTCCAGATACCAGTCACAGAACTGGTTCCAGGTGAATTCATACAGAATGCCTGCGGCGATATCGAAGCGCAAGCTGTCCAGCGCTTCGCGGTACGCTTTGATGGTCTGGTTGAACTC
>DXKH01000027.1 GCA_019415335.1 Citrobacter sp.
CCTGGCGATGATTGCTGCCCTGGTGCCGCAGCATTTGATGGGCTTTATTCTCGGGATGTGGTTCCTGACGCAGGCTGCCGCGTTCTTGCTGGGCGGCTATGTGGCAACATTTACCGCAGTACCAGACAACATTACCGATCCGCTTGAGACGTTGCCCGTCTATACCAACGTGTTTGGTAAGATTGGCCTGGTTACGCTGGGCGTTGCGGTGGTGATGCTGCTGATGGTGCCGTGGCTGAAACGCATGATTGCGACACCCGAAAGCCATTAATTATTCTTGCAGAAAGCAGGGTAGCGATAACGCTACCCTGCTTTACTTTTACACCGGCGTTCCGGCATAAATATCAAAGCGATGCCCTTTGGTCACTACCGCGTTTGGCGTGGCGACATTCGCCAGCGGCGGCGCGTAGTCCGGGCGCTTTACCACCACGCGTTTGGTCGCCAGCAAGCGTGCAGGCTCCAGCAATCCATCGGCATCAAGATCCGGCCCCACCAGCGACTGAAAGACGCGCATCTCTTTTTTCACCAGCGCGCTTTTCTGCTTATGCGGGAACATCGGGTCGAGATAAACCACCTGCGGGCGCGGGGTAATATCGGTCAGCGCCGTCAGGCTGGAGGCGTGAATTAACTGCAAACGCTCCTGCAACCAGCCGCCGATTTCCGCATCCGCATAACCACGCGCCAGGCCGTCGTCGAGCAATGCAGCAACGACTGGATTACGCTCCAGCATCCGCACGCGGCAGCCGACTGAAGCCAGCACAAAGGCATCGCGCCCCAGCCCTGCAGTGGCATCCACCACATCCGGCAAATAATCGCCTTTAATGCCCACCGCTTTCGCCACTGCCTCCCCACGTCCGCCGCCGAATTTGCGTCGGTGCGCCATCGCTCCGCCAACAAAATCAACAAAGATGCCGCCAAGTTTTGGCTCATCACGCTTGCGCAGTTCCAGATGCTCCGGCGTTAACACCAGCGCCATCAGGTTGTCTTCATCGTGTTCCAGCCCCCAGCGGGCCGCCAGAACAGATAAGGCACCGTCTCCGGTGCCTGTTTCATCAATTAAGCAGATTTTCACTGAATGATCAGCCCTTAATGCCGTAATGCTCCAGCATCGCATCCAGCTGCGGTTCACGACCACGGAAGCGTTTGAACAGATCCATCGGCTCTTCTGAACCGCCACGGCTCAGAATGTTGTCGAGGAACGACTGTCCGGTTTCACGGTTGAAAATGCCCTCTTCCTCAAAGCGCGAGAAGGCATCTGCCGCCAGCACGTCGGCCCACAGGTAGCTGTAGTAACCTGCGGCATAACCACCGGCGAAAATATGGCTGAAAGCGTGCGGGAAACGGCCCCAGGATGGAGACGGTACTACGGCAACCAGTTTCTTGATTTCTGCCAGAGTTTCGAGGATTTTCGCTCCCTGATCCGGGCGGAACTCGGCATGGAGGCGGAAATCAAACAGGCCGAACTCCAGCTGGCGCAGAATAAACAGCGCCGCCTGGTAGTTCTTCGCCGCCAGCATTTTATCCAGCAGCTCCTTCGGCAGCGGTTCGCCGGTTTCATAGTGACCGGAGATAAACGCCAGCGCCTCAGGCTCCCAGCACCAGTTTTCCATAAACTGGCTCGGCAGTTCGACCGCATCCCACGGCACCCCACTAATCCCGGATACACCGGCGGTTTCGATGCGGGTCAGCATATGATGCAGGCCGTGACCGAACTCATGGAACAGCGTGATTACTTCGTCATGAGTAAACAGCGCCGGTTTACCATTCACCGGGCGGTTGAAGTTACAGGTCAGGTACGCGACCGGTTTTTGCAGAGAACCGTCAGCTTTGCGCATCTGGCCTACGCAGTCATCCATCCACGCCCCGCCGCGCTTGTTTTCACGGGCATACAGGTCGAGGTAGAAGCTACCGCGCAGTTCGTTGTTCTCGTCATACAGTTCGAAGAAACGGACATCCGGATGCCAGACATCAACATCTTTACGCTCTTTAGCGGTGATGCCGTAAATACGTTTCACCACCTCAAACAAGCCGTTAACCGCTTTGTTTTCCGGGAAGTACGGACGCAGTTGTTCGTCGCTGATGCTGTAGAGGTGCTGTTTCTGTTTTTCGCTGTAGTATGCGATATCCCACGGCTGCAACTCATCGACGCCAAATTCGGCTTTGGCGAAGGCACGCAGTTGCGCCAGCTCTTTTTCGCCTTGTGGACGCGCGCGTTTTGCCAGATCGGTTAAGAAATCCAGCACCTGCTGCGGATTTTCTGCCATTTTAGTAGCAAGGGATTTAAAGGCGTAGTTTTCAAAGCCCAGCAGTTGCGCCAGTTCGTGACGCAGCGCGAGGATCTCTTCCATCACCTTGCTGTTGTCCCACTTACCGGCGTTCGGACCTTGATCGGAGGCGCGGGTGCTGTAAGCGCGATACATCTCTTCGCGCAGAGCCTGGTTGTCGCAGTAGGTCATTACCGGCAGGTAGCTTGGGATATCCAGCGTCAGCAGGTAGCCTTCAAGTTCTTTCGCTTCAGCCTGGGCTTTTGCCGCAGCCAGCGCGCTTTCTGGCATCCCCGCCAGCTCCGCTTCGTCGGTAACGAGTTTGGTCCAGCCCATTGTCGCATCGAGGACGTTGTTGCTGTACTGGTTGCCCAGCTCGGAAAGACGGGTGGCAATTTCGCCATAACGCTGCTGCTTCTCTTTCGGCAGACCGATGCCAGAGAGTTCGAAGTCGCGCAGTGCGTTATCAACCGCTTTCTTCTGCGCCGTGTTCAGCGTGGCGTAATGATCGCCATCGCGCAGGTCGCGATACGCTTTATACAGTCCTTCATGTTGCCCAACCCAGGTGCTGTATTCCGACAGCAGCGGCAGGGTTTGTTCGTACGCTTCACGCAGTTCCGGGCTATTTTTCACCGAGTTCAGGTGGCTGATCGGGGAGAAGATACGCCCCAGCACATCGTCCACTTCCGCCAACGGCTGGCAGAGATTTTCCCAGGTGTACGGTGCTCCTTGCGCTACTACGCGCTCCACATTTTCGCGGCAGTCGTTCAGCGCCTTAGTCACGGCAGGAACGACATGTTCCGGGAGAATTTTAGAAAACGGAGGCAATTCAAAGGGAGTCAGTAACGGATTCGTCATTAGCGCAGTCCTGGTTAAAGAGGTTAAGGAAGCGCTCAACTGGCGCTTTACATAATGTGTGTAGCATGGGGTTAAGTGTAGTGAATTTCAATGAGAAACGTTACGCTTTCGCGGCGGCGGCCTCTTTTCGGTATACTGTCCTGATAGGCTTTTGTGCGCCCCGAATACGGGCCGATTTTTACTTACCGGAACACCTTTACCCATGCTCAGTTATCGCCACAGCTTTCACGCTGGCAACCACGCCGACGTCCTTAAACATACCGTTCAGAGCCTGATCATCGAGTCGCTGAAAGAGAAAGATAAACCGTTTCTCTATCTCGACACCCACGCAGGGGCCGGGCGTTATCAGTTAGGCAGCGAACATGCCGAGCGTACCGGCGAATATCTCGAAGGTATCGCCCGTATCTGGCAGCAGGACGATTTGCCTGCGGAGCTGGAGGCGTACATCAATGTGGTAAAACACTTCAACCGTAGCGGTCAGTTGCGTTACTACCCCGGTTCACCGTTGATTGCTCGTCAGTTACTGCGTGAACAGGACAGCCTGCAACTGACCGAACTGCACCCGAGCGATTACCCGTTGCTGCGTTCTGAATTTCAGAAAGACAATCGTGCGCGCGTCGAAAAAGCCGATGGTTTCCAGCAGCTTAAGGCCAAACTGCCGCCGGTTTCCCGCCGTGGTTTAATCCTTATCGACCCACCGTATGAAATGAAAACCGACTATCAGGCGGTGGTCAGCGGGATAGCAGAAGGCTATAAACGTTTCGCCACTGGCACTTACGCACTGTGGTATCCAGTGGTGCTGCGTCAGCAAATTAAGCGCATGATCCACGACCTGGAAGCGACCGGCATTCGCAAAATTCTGCAAATTGAACTGGCGGTGCTGCCAGACAGCGATCGCCGTGGCATGACCGCTTCCGGCATGATTGTGATTAACCCACCGTGGAAGCTGGAACAGCAGATGAATAACGTGCTGCCGTGGCTGCACAGCAAACTGGTTCCGGCAGGCACTGGTCACGCTACCGTCAGCTGGATCGTGCCGGAGTAATTGCAGCCATCGCTGGCACCTATTACGTCTCGCGCTACAATCGCGGTAATCAACGATAAGGACACTCTGTCATGACTAAACACTATGATTACATCGCCATCGGCGGCGGCAGCGGCGGTATCGCCTCCATCAACCGCGCGGCTATGTACGGTCAGAAATGCGCGCTGATTGAAGCCAAAGAACTGGGCGGCACCTGCGTAAATGTTGGCTGTGTGCCGAAAAAAGTGATGTGGCACGCGGCGCAAATCCGTGAAGCGATCCATATGTACGGCCCGGATTATGGTTTCGATACCACCATCAACAAGTTCAACTGGGAAACGTTGATCGCCAGCCGTACCGCCTATATCGACCGTATTCATACCTCCTATGAAAACGTGCTCGGTAAAAATAACGTTGATGTAATCAAAGGCTTTGCCCGCTTCGTTGATGCCAAAACCATTGAAGTCAACGGCGAAACCATCACGGCCGATCATATTCTGATCGCCACCGGTGGTCGTCCGAGCCACCCGGATATTCCAGGCGTGGAATACGGTATTGATTCCGACGGATTCTTCGCCCTTCCGGCTTTGCCAGAGCGCGTAGCGGTTGTTGGCGCGGGTTACATCGCCGTTGAACTGGCGGGCGTGATTAACGGCCTCGGCGCGAAAACGCATCTGTTTGTGCGTAAACATGCGCCGCTGCGCAGCTTTGACCCGATGATCTCTGAAACGCTGGTCGAAGTGATGAACGCTGAAGGCCCGCAGTTGCACACCAACGCCATCCCGAAAGCAGTAGTGAAAAATGCTGATGGTAGCCTGACGCTGGAGCTGGAAGATGGCCGCAGTGAAACGGTGGATTGCCTGATTTGGGCGATTGGTCGCGAGCCTGCCAATGACAACATCAACCTGGAAGCCGCTGGCGTTAAAACTAACGAAAAAGGGTATATCGTCGTCGATAAATATCAAAATACCAACGTTGAAGGTATCTACGCGGTGGGCGATAACACGGGGGCAGTGGAACTGACACCGGTAGCAGTTGCCGCGGGTCGCCGTCTCTCTGAACGCCTGTTTAATAACAAGCCGGATGAGCATCTGGATTACAGCAACATTCCGACCGTGGTCTTCAGCCATCCGCCGATTGGTACTGTTGGTTTAACGGAGCCGCAGGCGCGCGAGCAGTACGGCGACGATCAGGTGAAAGTGTATAAATCCTCTTTCACCGCGATGTATACCGCCGTCACCACTCACCGCCAGCCGTGCCGCATGAAACTGGTATGCGTTGGGCCGGAAGAGAAGATTGTCGGTATTCACGGCATTGGTTTTGGTATGGACGAAATGTTGCAGGGCTTCGCGGTGGCGCTGAAGATGGGTGCAACCAAAAAAGACTTCGACAACACGGTTGCCATTCACCCGACAGCAGCAGAAGAGTTCGTGACAATGCGTTAAATGTTAAAGGGCTAAGAGTAGTGTGCTCTTAGCCCTTAGCTACGTTTCCGCTATCAGTTCAGAAGCTGAAGCAGAAAGCGGATCAGTTCCAGCAGCGCAATTAACGCCCCAAGAACGATGATTGCTTTATCAATCACCCGT
>DXKH01000028.1 GCA_019415335.1 Citrobacter sp.
GCATCCGGCAAGTTACAACAAACAACCTTTAACCATGCTTTTTGATGTTTTTCAGCAATACCCCGCGGCGATGCCCATACTGGCAACCGTCGGAGGATTGATCATCGGCAGTTTTTTGAATGTGGTGATTTGGCGTTACCCCATCATGCTGCGCCAACAAATGGCGGAGTTTCATGGTGAAATGCCGAGTGCGCAGTCAAAAATAAGCCTTGCGCTGCCGCGTTCGCACTGTCCGCATTGCCAGCAGACTATCCGCGTTCGTGACAATATTCCGCTGCTCTCCTGGTTGATGCTCAAAGGGCGCTGCCGCGACTGTCAGGCGAAAATCAGCAAGCGTTATCCGCTGGTGGAGTTATTGACGGCACTCGCTTTTTTGCTGGCGAGTCTGGTCTGGCCGGAAAGTGGATGGGCGCTGGCGGTGATGATATTATCCGCCTGGCTGATTGCCGCAAGCATCATCGACCTCGATCACCAATGGCTGCCCGATGTTTTTACTCAGGGCGTATTGTGGACCGGGCTGATTGCGGCATGGGCGCAACAGAGTCCGTTAACACTACAAGATGCAGTCACCGGCGTACTGGTGGGGTTTATCACTTTTTACTCTCTGCGCTGGATAGCCGGAATAGTTCTGCGTAAAGAAGCATTAGGCATGGGCGATGTATTATTGTTCGCTGCGTTAGGTAGTTGGGTGGGGGCGTTGTCGCTGCCCAATGTTGCTTTAATCGCCTCATGCTGCGGCCTGATATATGCCGTTATTACAAAAAGAGGATCAACCACACTGCCTTTTGGACCGTGTTTAAGTCTGGGCGGTATAGCAACACTTTATCTACAGGCATTGTTTTAATGATAACCACGTCATTATCGAAGTGACATTTTTACTCTTATTAATAACCTTAGAGATTATTTACCATGTCGATAAAACAAATGCCAGGGAGGGTATTAATATCGCTATTGTTGAGCGTTACAGGATTATTAAGTGGCTGTGCCAGCCATAATGAAAATGCCAGTTTACTGGCGAAAAAACAGGCGCAAAATATCAGCCAAAACCTGCCGATTAAATCTGCGGGATATACCTTAGTGCTGGCGCAAAGTAGCGGCACGACGGTAAAAATGACCATTATCAGCGAAGCGGGTGCTCAGACCACGCAGACGCCTGATGCCTTTTTAACCAGCTATCAACGACAAATGTGCGCTGACCCGACGGTGAAATTAATGATTACCGAGGGAATTAATTACAGCATAACGATTAATGATACACGTACAGGTAACCAGTATCAGCGGAAACTGGATCGTACCACCTGTGGAATAGTCAAAGCATAACGTCGGGTAGATATAAATTGGCGCGGGTTGTTTTTCGTGACGCACGAATTTATCTCATTCAGTTGCTGACAAAAATTCGTCACACTCTTAGCCAGAGACAATCTCTTAATACAGACAAAGAGCATCTGCGAAAAATTGCACGCGGGATGTTCTGGCTGATGCTGCTTATTATTTCTGCAAAAGTGGCGCATTCACTCTGGCGCTATTTCTCCTTTTCTGCGGAATATACGGCGGTTTCCCCATCGGCGAATAAACCGCCCCGTGCAGATGCAAAAACGTTCGATAAAAATGACGTGCAATTAATCAGCCAGCAAAACTGGTTTGGCAAATATCAGCCCGTCGCCGCACCGGTAAAACAACCTGAACCTGTGCCTGTGGCAGAAACGCGTCTTAATGTGGTGCTGCGCGGGATCGCCTTTGGTGCCAGACCCGGCGCGGTGATTGAAGAAGGCGGCAAACAGCAGGTCTATTTACAGGGCGAACGGCTTGGCTCTCACAACGCGGTGATTGAGGAAATTAATCGTGACCATGTGATGCTGCGCTATCAGGGGAAAATGGAACGTCTGAGTCTGGCAGAAGAGAAGCGTCCCACCATAGCCGTGACCAGCAAAAAAGCCGTCAGCGACGAAGCAAAGCAAGCTGTTGCTGAACCTGCTGTCAGTGCGCCAGTGGAGATCCCGGCTGCCGTGCGTCAGGCACTGGCGAAAGATCCGCAGAAAATTTTTAACTATATCCAGCTTACGCCTGTGCGTAAGGAGGGGATTGTCGGTTATGCAGTGAAGCCGGGGGCAGATCGTTCTCTGTTCGATGCCAGCGGTTTCAGGGAAGGCGATATCGCCATTGCGCTAAATCAGCAGGATTTCACTGATCCACGAGCAATGATTGCTCTGATGCGGCAGTTACCTTCAATGGATTCCATTCAACTTACGGTTTTACGCAAGGGTGCGCGCCACGACATTTCCATCGCGCTGCGCTAACCGCATTTAATCCAGGAGAATCATTCATCGTGTTTTGGCGTGATATTACGTTGTCGGTCTGGCGTAAGAAGACAACTGGCCTCAAAACAAAAAAGCGTTTACTGCCGCTGGTGCTGGCAGCGGCATTATGCAGTTCACCGGTCTGGGCGGAAGAAGCCACTTTCACCGCCAATTTTAAAGATACCGACCTGAAATCGTTCATCGAAACCGTCGGCGCTAACCTTAATAAAACCATCATTATGGGGCCGGGCGTACAGGGGAAAGTGAGTATTCGTACCATGACTCCGCTCAATGAACGCCAGTATTACCAGCTATTCCTTAACCTGCTGGAAGCACAGGGGTATGCCGTCGTACCGATGGAAAACGACGTGCTGAAGGTGGTGAAATCCAGTGCCGCGAAAGTCGAGCCGCTGCCGCTGGTTGGTGAAGGCAGCGACAACTACGCGGGCGATGAAATGGTCACCAAAGTCGTGCCGGTACGTAATGTGTCGGTCCGCGAGCTGGCACCGATTCTGCGCCAGATGATCGACAGCGCAGGCTCAGGCAACGTTGTTAATTACGATCCCTCCAACGTGATTATGCTTACCGGACGCGCCTCAGTTGTGGAGCGCCTGACGGAAGTGATCCAGCGCGTGGATCATGCGGGTAATCGCACCGAAGAGGTGATCCCGCTGGATAACGCCTCGGCTTCGGAAATCGCCCGCGTGCTGGAAAGCCTGACGAAAAACAGCGGCGAGAACCAGCCTGCGACGCTGAAATCTCAAATTGTCGCCGACGAACGCACCAACAGTGTGATTGTCAGTGGTGACCCGGCCACGCGGGACAAAATGCGCCGCCTGATCCGTCGGCTGGACTCAGAAATGGAGCGCAGCGGCAACAGCCAGGTTTTCTATCTCAAATACAGCAAAGCCGAAGATCTGGTCGATGTACTGAAGCAGGTCAGCGGCACGCTCACGGCGGCTAAAGAAGAGGCGGAAGGCACCGTCGGTAGCGGGCGTGAGGTTGTCTCCATCGCCGCCAGCAAACACAGTAATGCCCTGATTGTTACCGCGCCGCAGGACATCATGCAGTCGCTGCAAAGCGTGATTGAACAACTGGATATTCGCCGTGCTCAGGTGCACGTCGAGGCGTTGATCGTGGAAGTTGCCGAAGGTAGCAATATCAATTTCGGCGTGCAGTGGGCGTCGAAAGATGCCGGATTAATGCAGTTTGCTAACGGTACGCAGATCCCTATTGGCACGCTGGGTGCAGCCATTTCTCAGGCGAAACCGCAGAAAGGCTCCACGGTGATCAGTGAAAACGGCGCTACCACCATTAACCCGGATACTAACGGCGATCTCTCCACGCTCGCTCAGCTTCTTTCTGGCTTTAGCGGTACGGCGGTTGGCGTGGTGAAAGGCGACTGGATGGCGCTGGTACAGGCGGTCAAAAACGACTCCAGCTCGAACGTGCTCTCCACGCCGAGTATCACCACGCTGGACAACCAGGAAGCCTTCTTCATGGTGGGCCAGGACGTTCCGGTATTAACCGGCTCTACTGTTGGCTCTAATAACAGCAATCCTTTCAATACGGTAGAGAGGAAAAAAGTCGGCATCATGCTGAAAGTCACGCCGCAGATTAACGAAGGAAACGCGGTACAGATGGTGATTGAGCAGGAAGTGTCGAAGGTGGAAGGACAGACCAGTCTCGACGTCGTGTTTGGCGAGCGCAAACTGAAAACCACCGTGCTGGCAAACGATGGTGAGCTGATCGTGCTTGGCGGTCTGATGGACGATCAGGCGGGAGAAAGCGTGGCGAAAGTGCCGCTGCTTGGCGATATCCCATTGATTGGTAACCTGTTTAAATCGACGGCGGATAAAAAAGAAAAACGTAACCTGATGGTATTTATCCGCCCGACCATTCTGCGTGACGGTATGGCGGCAGACGGCGTGTCGCAGCGCAAATATAACTATATGCGCGCCGAACAGATCTATCGCGATGAGCAAGGCTTGAGCCTGATGCCGCACACCGCGCAGCCGGTACTGCCAGCGCAAAATCAGGCTCTACCGCCAGAAGTTCGCGCGTTCCTTAATGCCGGGAGAACGCGTTAATGGTGCCTGTAGCACAGGAAACCACCGCTAACACCGTGCGTCTGCCCTACAGTTTCAGCCGTCGGTTTAGCCTGGTGGCATGGTGCGAAGCGTCGCTGGAGATCCTCCATGTTCATCCGTTGTCGCTCTCTGTTTTGCAGGAGCTGCAGCGGGGGCTGAACGCGTCTTTTACGCTGAGGCAAATCGCCGAGGCCGAATTTGAACCGCGGCTGAATGCGGTCTGGCAGCGGGACTCTTCCGAGGCCCGCCAGCTGATGGAAGATCTCGGTTCTGCTGAGGACTTTTTTACTCTCGCAGAAGAACTACCGGAAACGGAAGATCTGCTGGAAAGTGACGACGATGCGCCAATCATCAAACTGATCAACGCCATGCTGGCAGAGGCAATCAAAGAAGGCGCTTCGGATATCCACATTGAGACGTTTGAAAAGAGCCTGGTGATCCGTTTTCGTGTTGACGGCACATTACATGAAATGTTGCGCCCCGGTCGTAAACTGGCCTCGCTGCTGGTATCGCGTATTAAGGTGATGGCACGGCTGGATATCGCCGAAAAACGCGTACCGCAGGATGGGCGCATTGCGCTGCTGCTGGGCGGTCGGGCGATTGACGTGCGTGTCTCCACCATGCCTTCCGCCTGGGGGGAACGGGTAGTGCTGCGACTGCTGGACAAAAACCAGGCTCGCCTGACGCTGGAGCGTCTGGGTTTAAGTCTCGAACTGACTGCGCAGTTGCGCCAGCTGTTACACAAACCGCACGGCATTTTTCTGGTGACGGGGCCGACCGGTTCCGGCAAAAGCACCACGCTGTACGCTGGATTGCAGGAGCTGAACAACCACTCGCGTAACATTCTCACGGTTGAAGACCCTATCGAATACATGATTGAAGGGATCGGTCAGACGCAGGTTAACACCCGCGTCGGCATGACCTTCGCCCGTGGCCTGCGCGCGATTTTGCGTCAGGACCCGGATGTGGTGATGGTCGGTGAAATCCGCGATACCGAAACCGCAGAAATCGCTGTTCAGGCTTCACTGACCGGACACCTGGTACTTTCCACGCTGCATACCAACACGGCGGTGGGGGCGATCACGCGTTTGCAGGATATGGGCGTTGAGCCTTTCCTGCTCTCTTCCAGTCTGACGGGCGTGATGGCGCAGCGACTGGTTCGCACGCTGTGTCCCGATTGCCGCCAGTCCGCGCCTGCCACCGACGAAGAAAAACGCCTGCTGGGGATTACCGATGCGCGAACCGTCACGCTGTACCATCCGCAGGGCTGTCCCGCCTGTAATCACAAAGGTTTTCGCGGACGTACTGCCATCCATGAGCTGATCGTGGTGGACGCCACATTACGTGATTTGATCCACCGTCAGGCCGGGGAACTGGAGCTGGAACGTTATGTCCGGCAACACTCTGCGGGTATCCGCAGCAACGGCATTGAGAAAGTGCTCGCCGGAGAAACCTCTCTCGATGAAGTTCTGCGGGTAACCATGGAGGCGTAATGGCACTGTTTTACTATCAGGCGCTGGAGCGTAATGGTCGCAAAACCAAAGGCATGATTGAGGCGGATTCCGCGCGTCATGCCCGTCAATTGTTGCGTGGTAAAGAGCTTATCCCCGTGCACATTGAAGCCCGGCTGAATGCTTCGACTGGGGGAATGTTGCAGCGTCGGCGGCACGCACATCGTCGCGTGGCGGCGGCAGATCTGGCGCTGTTCACACGCCAACTGGCAACGCTGGTGCAGGCAGCAATGCCGCTGGAAACCTGCTTACAGGCGGTCAGTGAGCAAAGTGAAAAACTGCATGTAAAAAGCCTCGGAATGGCGCTGCGCAGCCGGATTCAGGAAGGTTATACCCTGTCGGACAGCCTGCGCGAACATCCCCGCGTCTTTGACTCCCTGTTTTGTTCGATGGTCGCTGCCGGAGAAAAATCCGGACATCTCGACGTGGTGCTCAATCGCCTGGCGGATTACACCGAACAGCGACAGCGCCTGAAATCTCGCCTGCTGCAGGCCATGCTCTACCCGCTGGTACTGCTGGTGGTGGCAACGGGCGTGGTCACTATTTTGCTGACGGCAGTAGTGCCGAAAATTATCGAACAGTTTGATCATCTCGGACACGCGCTGCCAGCCTCCACCCGAATGCTCATCGCCATGAGCGACACGTTACAGACCAGCGGCGTGTACTGGCTGGCGGGTTTGCTGGGGCTTCTGGTGCTGGGGCAACGGCTACTCAAAAATCCTGCGATGCGCCTGCGCTGGGATAAAACCTTGCTGCGTTTGCCCGTGACGGGGCGTGTTGCGCGCGGACTGAATACGGCGCGTTTTTCCCGCACATTAAGCATCCTCACCGCCAGCAGTGTTCCGCTGCTGGAAGGCATTCAGACCGCCGCCGCCGTGTCGGCAAATCGTTATGTCGAGCAACAACTGCTGCTGGCGGCAGATCGCGTCCGCGAAGGAAGCAGCCTGCGCGCCGCGCTGGCGGAGTTGCGCCTGTTCCCGCCGATGATGCTGTACATGATCGCCTCCGGCGAACAGAGCGGTGAACTGGAAACCATGCTTGAACAGGCCGCGGTCAACCAGGAACGGGAATTTGATACCCAGGTGGGGCTGGCGTTAGGGCTGTTTGAGCCGGCGCTGGTGGTGATGATGGCGGGCGTGGTGCTGTTTATCGTCATCGCCATCCTCGAACCGATGCTGCAACTGAACAATATGGTTGGAATGTAATTTACGGAGTTATCACATGAATTCGTTATCCCGCACACAAAAACCACGGGCAGGTTTTACCCTGCTGGAAGTGATGGTGGTGATTGTTATTCTTGGCGTCCTGGCAAGTCTGGTGGTGCCTAACCTGTTGGGCAACAAAGAGAAAGCCGATCGGCAAAAAGCCATCAGCGATATCGTGGCGCTGGAGAATGCGCTGGATATGTACCGACTGGATAACGGGCGTTATCCGACTACCGAACAGGGGCTGGAGGCGCTGATCCAGCAACCGGCCAATATGGCGGATTCCCGTAACTACCGTACCGGTGGATACATTAAACGACTGCCAAAGGATCCGTGGGGCAATGATTATCAGTATCTCAGCCCGGGTGAAAAAGGGCTGTTTGATGTTTATACCCTGGGAGCAGATGGTCAGGAAAACGGGGAGGGCGCTGGCGCAGATATCGGTAACTGGAATTTGCAGGAGTTTCAGTAATCAGTGCCTGAACGCGGATTCACACTTCTGGAAATCATGCTGGTGATTTTCCTTATCGGCCTTGCCAGTGCGGGCGTGGTACAGACGTTTGCGACCGCTTCAGAGCCGCCTGCGAAAAAAGCGGCGCAGGATTTTCTGACTCGCTTTGCGCAGTTTAAGGACAGGGCAGTGATCGAAGGGCAAACACTCGGTGTGCTAATCGACCCGCCAGGTTACCAGTTTATGCAGCGTCATCACGGGCAATGGTTGCCCGTTTCTGTGACCCGGTTATCGGCACAGGTTACGGTGCCAAAACAGGTGCAGATGCTGTTACAACCCGGCAGTGATATCTGGCAGAAGGAGTATGCGCTGGAGCTGCAGCGTCGTCGCCTGACGCTGCACGATATTGAACTGGAGCTGCAAAAAGAGGCGAAAAAGAAGACGCCGCAGATCCGTTTTTCGCCTTTTGAACCTGTCACGCCGTTTACACTGCATTTTTACGCATCGGCACAAAACGCGTGTTGGGCGGTAAAGCTGGCGCACGATGGCGTGTTATCCCTCAATCAATGTGATGAGGGGATGCCATGAAGCGTGGATTTACCTTGCTGGAAGTAATGCTCGCGCTGGCGATTTTTGCGTTGGCCGCCATGGCGGTGTTACAGATCGCCAGCGGCGCGCTGAGTAATCAGCAAATCCTTGAAGAAAAAACGGTAGCGGGCTGGGTAGCTGAAAACCAGACCGCACTGCTTTACCTGATGACCCGTGAACAACGAGCGGTCAGGCACCAGGGCGAGAGTGATATGGCAGGAAGCCGCTGGTACTGGCGAACCACACCGCTGAGTACAGGCAACGCGCTGCTCCAGGCAGTGGATATTGAAGTCAGCCGTCACGAAGACTTTTCGTCGGTGATTCAGTCACGACGCGCCTGGTTTAGCGCCGTGGGAGGCCAACAGTGAGAAGGACTTGCGCTGGTTTCACGTTACTGGAAATGCTGGTGGCAATTGCCATTTTTGCCTCACTGGCACTGATGGCGCAGCAGGTGACAAACGGCGTTACACGCGTGAATAGCGCCGTCGCCGGACACGATCAAAAACTAAACCTCATGCAGCAAACGATGAGTTTTTTGAACCACGATCTGACACAAATGATGCCGCGTCCGGTAAGAGGCGATCAGGGCCAGCGTGAACCAGCGTTACTGGCGGGCGCTGGCGTGCTGGCGTCTGAGAGTGAAGGGATGCGTTTTGTGCGCGGCGGCGTGGTTAATCCGTTGATGCGTCTGCCGCGCAGTAATCTGCTCACCGTCGGTTACCGCATTCATGGTGGTTATCTCGAACGGTTAGCCTGGCCACTGACCGATGCGGCAGGCAGCGTGAAGCCAACAACGCAAAAATTAATCCCGGCGGATTCGCTCCGTTTGCAGTTCTACGACGGCACGCGCTGGCAGGAGAGCTGGTCATCAGTGCAGGCGATTCCTGTGGCAGTACGCATAACCCTGCATTCGCCGCAATGGGGCGAAATTGAACGCATCTGGTTGTTACGCGGGCCGCAATTATCATGATCACCTCACCACCAAAACGCGGAATGGCACTGGTCGTGGTGCTGGTATTGCTGGCGGTTATGATGCTGGTGACCATCACGCTTTCCGGGCGGATGCAGCAACAA
>DXKH01000029.1 GCA_019415335.1 Citrobacter sp.
GTGCAAATCGGCAACCTCGGTTCCAGCCCGTTAGCGGTTGCAACCAGCCAACAGGTGCCGATTGAAGTCTTCTTGCTGGCGTCAAAACTGGGTAACTCCGAAGCGCTGGTGGTAAAGAAAACTATCAGTAAACCGGAAGACTTGATTGGTAAACGCATCGCCGTACCGTTTATCTCCACCACCCACTACAGCCTGCTGGCGGCGCTGAAACACTGGGGTATTAAACCCGGGCAAGTGGAGATTGTGAACCTGCAGCCGCCCGCGATTATCGCCGCATGGCAGCGGGGAGACATTGATGGTGCTTATGTCTGGGCACCGGCGGTTAACGCCATGGAAAAAGATGGCAAGGTGCTGACCGATTCTGAACAGGTCGGGCAGTGGGGCGCGCCGACACTGGACGTCTGGGTCGTGCGGAAAGATTTTGCCGAGAAACATCCAGAGGTCGTGAAAGCGTTCGCCAAAAGCGCCATCGATGCTCAGCAACCGTACATTGCTAACCCAGACGTGTGGCTGAAACAGCCGGAAAACATCAGCAAACTGGCGCGTTTAAGCGGCGTGCCTGAAGGTGACGTTCCGGGGCTGGTGAAGGGGAATACCTATCTGACGCAGCAGCAACAAACGGCAGAACTGACCGGACCGGTGAATAAAGCGATCATCGATACCGCGCAGTTTTTGAAAGATCAGGGCAAAGTCCCTGCCGTGGCGAATGATTACAGCCAGTACGTGACCTCGCGCTTCGTGCAATAAAAGGAGGCGCAGATGCTGCAAATCTCTCATCTTTACGCCGATTATGGCGGCAAACCGGCACTGGAAGATATCAACCTGACGCTGGAAAGCGGCGAGCTTCTGGTAGTTCTGGGGCCGTCTGGCTGCGGCAAAACTACGTTGCTGAATTTGATTGCCGGTTTTGTGCCTTATCAGCATGGCAGCATTCAACTGGCGGGTAAGGGTATTCAGGGACCGGGGGCAGAGCGTGGCGTAGTTTTTCAGAATGAAGGGCTACTACCGTGGCGCAATGTACAGGACAACGTGGCATTCGGCCTGCAACTGGCAGGCGTAGAGAAAATGCAGCGACTGGAAATCGCGCACCAGATGCTGAAAAAAGTCGGCCTGGAAGGGGCGGAAAAACGCTATATCTGGCAGCTTTCCGGCGGTCAACGTCAGCGGGTAGGGATTGCCCGCGCGCTGGCGGCGAATCCCCAGCTGTTATTACTCGACGAACCGTTTGGCGCGCTGGACGCCTTCACCCGCGATCAGATGCAAACCCTGCTGCTGAAACTCTGGCAGGAGACGGGCAAGCAGGTGCTGTTGATTACCCACGATATAGAAGAAGCGGTGTTTATGGCGACTGAACTGGTTCTGCTTTCATCCGGCCCTGGCCGCGTGCTGGAGCGGCTGCCGCTCAACTTTGCTCGCCGCTTTGTTGCCGGGGAACCGAGCCGCAGCATCAAGTCCGATCCACAATTCATCGCCATGCGCGAATATGTTTTAAGCCGCGTATTTGAGCAACGGGAGGCATTCTCATGAGTGTGCTCATTAATGAAAAACTGCATTCGCATCGGCTGAAATGGCGCTGGCCGCTCTCGCGTCAGGTGACCTTAAGCATTGGCACGTTAGCGGTTTTACTCACTGTATGGTGGGCGGTGGCGGCGCTGCAACTGATTAGCCCGCTGTTTTTGCCGCCACCGCAACAGGTCCTGGCAAAACTGCTCACCATTGCCGGACCGCAGGGATTTATGGACGCCACGCTGTGGCAGCATCTGGCAGCCAGCCTGACGCGCATTTTGCTGGCGCTACTCGCGGCGGTGTTGATCGGTATTCCGGTCGGGATCGCCATGGGGCTAAGCCCGACGGTGCGCGGCATTCTGGATCCGATAATCGAGCTTTATCGTCCGGTGCCGCCGCTGGCTTATTTGCCGCTGATGGTGATCTGGTTTGGTATTGGCGAAACCTCGAAGATCTTACTGATCTATTTAGCGATTTTTGCACCGGTGGCGATGTCGGCGCTGGCGGGGGTGAAAAGCGCGCAGCAGGTTCGCATTCGTGCCGCCCAGTCGCTGGGTGCCAGTCGTGCGCAGGTGCTGTGGTTTGTCATTTTGCCCGGCGCGCTGCCGGAAATCCTCACCGGATTACGCATTGGTCTGGGTGTGGGCTGGTCTACGCTGGTAGCGGCGGAGCTGATTGCCGCGACGCGCGGTTTAGGATTTATGGTTCAGTCAGCGGGTGAATTTCTCGCGACTGACGTGGTGCTGGCGGGGATCGCGGTGATTGCGATTATCGCTTTTCTTTTAGAACTGGGTTTGCGCGCGTTACAGCGCCGCCTGACGCCCTGGCATGGAGAAGTACAATGAGTGAACGTCTGAGCATTACCCCGCTGGGGCCGTATATTGGCGCACAAATTTCGGGTGCCGACCTGACGCGCCCGTTAAGCGATAATCAGTTTGAACAGCTTTACCATGCGGTGCTGCGCCATCAGGTGGTGTTTCTGCGCGATCAAGCTATTACGCCGCAGCAGCAACGCGCGCTGGCCCAACGTTTTGGCGAACTGCATATTCATCCTGTTTACCCTCATGCCGAAGGGGTTGACGAGATCATCGTCCTGGATACTCATAACGATAATCCGCCGGATAACGACAACTGGCATACCGATGTGACATTTATTGAAACGCCACCCGCAGGGGCGATTCTGGCGGCAAAAGAGTTACCCTCGACCGGCGGCGATACGCTCTGGACCAGCGGTATTGCGGCCTATGAGGCGCTCTCTGTTCCCTTCCGCCAGCTGCTGAGCGGGTTGCGTGCGGAGCATGATTTCCGTAAATCGTTCCCGGAATACAAATACCGCAAAACCGAGGAGGAGCATCAACGCTGGCGCGAGGCGGTCGCGAAAAATCCGCCGTTGCTACATCCGGTGGTGCGAACGCATCCGGTGAGCGGTAAACAGGCGCTGTTTGTGAATGAAGGCTTTACCACGCGAATTGTTGATGTCAGCGAGAAAGAGAGCGAAGCCTTGTTAGGTTTTTTGTTTGCCCATATCACCAAACCGGAGTTTCAGGTGCGCTGGAGCTGGCAACCGAATGATATTGCGATTTGGGATAACCGTGTGACTCAGCACTATGCCAATGCGGATTACCTGCCACAGCGGCGGATTATGCATCGGGCGACGATTCTTGGGGATATTCCGTTTTATCGGGCGGGGTAAGGGGGAAATGCCGGGTTGGATAACCCGGCATAATGATCATTAACGCAGAATCTTCTTCTCAGCCAAATCCAGCGCAAAGTAGCTGAAAATCAGATCCGCACCCGCACGCTTAATTGAACCTAAGCTTTCGAGCACGACTTTCTCTTCATCTATAGCACCCGCCAGCGCGGCGAACTTAATCATCGCGTACTCACCGCTCACCTGATACGCGCCAATCGGCAATTCAGTACGTTCACGCAGCTCACGCACGATGTCGAGGTACGCTCCAGCAGGTTTAACCATCAGGCAGTCTGCGCCCTGGGCTTCATCCAGCAGTGACTCACGAATCGCCTCACGACGGTTCATTGGGTTCATCTGATAGCTTTTGCGGTCGCCTTTTAATGCGCTTCCGGCAGCTTCACGGAACGGGCCATAAAAGGAGGAGGCGAACTTGGTCGAATACGACATAATCGCCGTATCTTTAAAGCCCGCAGCGTCCAGCGCCTGGCGAATCGCTTGTACCTGGCCATCCATTGCGGCGGAAGGGGCGATGAAGTCTGCACCTGCAGCAGCTGCAACCACGGCCTGCTTGCCTAAATTTTCCAGGGTCGCGTCGTTGTCGACGCCATGCTCGCACAGCACACCGCAGTGACCGTGAGAAGTGTATTCACAGAAACAGGTGTCTGACATGACGATCATTTCTGGCACGGTCTGCTTGCAGATGCGCGACATACGCGCCACCAGTCCATCTTCCCGCCAGGCATCGCTGCCGGTTTCATCGGTATGGTGAGAGATGCCGAAAGTCATCACGGAACGAATACCGGCGTTGGCGATGCGTTCAATTTCGCGTGCCAGATGTTTCTCTGGAATGCGCATCACGCCTGGCATGGCTTCAACGGCTTTGTAGTCGTCAATTTCTTCTTCAACAAAGATCGGCAACACCAGGTCGTTAAGGCTAAGTGTTGTCTCTTCAAACATAGCGCGCAGCGCAGGAGATTTGCGCAGGCGACGAGGGCGTTGGATTAAGTCTGTCATGGTCTGCCTGATGTTTGTGGAATCGAGGGGCATAGTATACCTGAAGCAGG
>DXKH01000003.1 GCA_019415335.1 Citrobacter sp.
GGCGCGGTGATTGCGATGCATGATTCGTTTACCGCTCTTGGTGGCATGGTGCCGATGTGGTTGATGCAAATTGGTGAAGTGGTATTCGGCGGCGTCGGTTCCGGCCTTTACGGCATGATGCTGTTTGTCCTGCTGGCGGTGTTTATTGCCGGGCTGATGATTGGTCGTACACCGGAATATCTGGGTAAAAAAATCGACGTACGCGAGATGAAACTGACCGCACTGGCGATTCTGGTTACTCCAACACTGGTGCTGATGGGCGCGGCGTTGGCGATGATGACCGACGCCGGACGTAGCGCCATGCTCAACCCTGGCCCGCATGGTTTTAGCGAAGTGCTGTACGCCGTGTCGTCCGCCGCTAACAACAACGGCAGCGCCTTTGCCGGATTAAGCGCCAACTCTCCATTCTGGAACTGTTTACTGGCGTTGTGCATGTTTGTCGGGCGCTTCGGGGTGATTATCCCGGTGATGGCAATTGCCGGTTCGCTGGTGAGTAAAAAGAGCCAACCCGCCAGCTCCGGCACATTGCCAACGCACGGCCCGCTGTTTGTTGGCCTGTTAATCGGCACCGTGTTGCTGGTTGGCGCACTGACCTTTATCCCTGCCCTGGCGCTTGGTCCGGTGGCGGAATATCTCTCCTGATGATATTGAGTGAGCACTGAATATGAGTCGTAAACAACTGGCGCTATTCGAACCAACACTTGTCGTTCAGGCGCTGAAAGAAGCGGTGAAAAAATTAAACCCGCAGGCGCAATGGCGCAATCCGGTGATGTTTATCGTCTGGATCGGCAGTCTGTTAACCACCTTTATTTGCATCGCAATGGCAAGCGGTGCGATGCCTGGCAATGCGCTGTTTAGCGCGGCAATTAGCGGCTGGCTGTGGGTCACCGTACTGTTCGCTAATTTCGCCGAGGCGCTGGCAGAAGGCCGCAGTAAAGCGCAGGCCAACAGTCTGAAAGGGGTGAAAAAAACTGCCTTTGCCCGCAAGCTTCGTGAGCCGAAATATGGCGCTGCGGCGGACAAAGTTCCTGCCGATCAACTGCGTAAAGGCGATATCGTGCTGGTAGAAGCTGGCGATATTATCCCCTGCGATGGTGAAGTCATTGAAGGCGGCGCATCGGTCGATGAAAGCGCCATCACCGGGGAATCGGCACCGGTGATCCGTGAATCCGGCGGCGATTTTGCCTCCGTCACTGGCGGCACGCGTATTCTTTCTGACTGGCTGGTGATTGAGTGCAGCGTTAACCCCGGCGAGACATTTCTGGATAGGATGATCGCGATGGTGGAAGGCGCACAGCGACGCAAAACGCCGAACGAGATTGCCCTGACCATTCTCCTGATTGCCCTGACTATCGTCTTTTTACTGGCAACCGCCACGCTATGGCCGTTTTCCGCGTGGGGCGGTAATGCAGTGAGTGTAACGGTACTGGTGGCGCTGCTGGTCTGTCTGATCCCAACCACTATTGGCGGCCTGTTGTCAGCGATTGGCGTCGCCGGGATGAGTCGGATGCTGGGCGCGAATGTGATTGCCACCAGCGGACGTGCAGTTGAAGCGGCAGGTGACGTTGACGTTCTGCTACTGGATAAAACCGGCACCATCACACTTGGTAACCGTCAGGCGTCGGAGTTTATCCCTGCGCAGGGCGTGGATGAAAAAACGCTGGCTGACGCCGCACAACTGGCTTCGCTGGCTGATGAAACGCCGGAAGGCCGCAGTATTGTGATCCTCGCCAAGCAGCGTTTTAACCTGCGTGAGCGCGATGTGCAGTCGCTTCACGCCACCTTTGTACCGTTTACTGCGCAAAGCCGGATGAGCGGGATCAACATCGACAACCGCATGATCCGTAAAGGTTCTGTCGATGCCATTCGCCGCCATGTTGAGGCTAACGGTGGTCACTTCCCTGCCGATGTTGATCAAAAAGTCGATCAGGTTGCGCGTCAGGGAGCTACGCCGCTGGTGGTGGTGGAAGGTTCTCATGTGCTGGGCGTTATTGCGCTGAAAGATATCGTCAAAGGCGGTATTAAAGAGCGCTTCGCCCAACTGCGCAAAATGGGCATTAAAACGGTGATGATTACGGGTGATAACCGTCTGACTGCCGCCGCGATAGCTGCGGAAGCGGGTGTCGATGATTTTCTCGCCGAAGCGACACCGGAGGCCAAGCTGGCATTGATTCGTCAGTATCAGGCGGAAGGCCGTTTGGTGGCGATGACCGGCGACGGCACCAATGATGCTCCGGCGCTGGCGCAGGCAGATGTCGCGGTGGCGATGAACTCTGGTACTCAGGCGGCGAAAGAAGCGGGCAATATGGTGGATCTCGACTCTAACCCGACCAAGTTGATCGAGGTGGTACATATTGGCAAACAGATGCTGATGACCCGTGGCTCGCTGACCACCTTCAGCATTGCCAACGATGTGGCGAAATACTTCGCCATTATTCCGGCGGCGTTCGCGGCAACGTATCCGCAGTTAAATGCGCTGAACATCATGCGCCTGCATTCGCCCGACTCCGCCATTCTCAGTGCGGTGATTTTCAACGCCTTGATTATCGTCTTTTTGATTCCCCTGGCGTTAAAAGGCGTGAGTTATAAACCGCTTACCGCTTCTGCCATGTTGCGCCGTAACTTATGGATTTACGGTCTGGGTGGGCTGCTGGTGCCGTTTATTGGTATCAAAGTCATTGATTTACTGCTAACCGTTTGCGGTCTGGTGTGAGGTTTACCATGAGTGGATTACGTCCGGCATTATCGACATTTCTCTTTCTGTTATTGATTACTGGCGGCGTTTACCCGCTGCTGACCACCGCACTGGGGCAATGGTGGTTTCCCTGGCAGGCCAACGGTTCATTGATTCGTGAAGGTGATACGGTGCGCGGTTCGGCATTAATCGGGCAAAATTTTACCGGCAACGGCTATTTTCATGGTCGCCCGTCGGCAACAGCAGAAATGCCCTATAATCCACAGGCTTCTGGCGGGAGCAATCTGGCAGTCAGTAACCCGGAGCTGGATAAACAGATAGCCGCACGCGTTGCCGCATTACGGGCCGCTAACCCGGACGCCAGCACGAGCGTTCCGGTTGAACTGGTGACGGCGTCGGCAAGCGGGCTGGACAATAACATCACCCCGCAAGCGGCGGCCTGGCAGATCCCACGCGTGGCGAAAGCGCGTAATCTCAGCGTTGAACAGCTCACGCAACTGATCGCAAAATACAGCCAACAACCGCTGGTGAACTATATCGGCCAGCCGGTCGTCAACATTGTCGAACTCAATCTGGCACTGGATAAGCTTGATGAATAACGAACCCTTACGTCCCGACCCCGATCGTCTGCTGGAACAAGCTGCCGCGCCGCATCGGGGGAAGCTGAAAGTATTCTTCGGTGCCTGCGCAGGCGTCGGGAAGACCTGGGCGATGCTGGCGGAAGCCCAGCGACTGCGGGCGCAAGGGCTGGATATTGTGGTTGGCGTGGTAGAAACCCACGGTCGGAAAGATACCGCCGCCATGCTGAAAGGTCTGGCTGTTCTGCCGTTAAAACGCCAGGCGTACCGTGGGCGGCACATCAGCGAGTTTGATCTCGATGCCGCCCTCGCCCGCCGTCCGGCACTGATCTTAATGGACGAACTGGCGCACAGTAATGCGCCAGGTTCACGTCATCCTAAACGCTGGCAGGACATCGAAGAGCTGCTGGAAGCTGGCATTGATGTTTTCACTACCGTCAACGTTCAGCATCTGGAAAGTCTGAATGATGTGGTCAGCGGCGTCACCGGAATTCAGGTACGGGAGACCGTGCCCGATCCTTTTTTTGATGCCGCCGACGACGTAGTACTGGTGGACTTGCCCCCGGACGATCTGCGCCAGCGGCTGAAAGAAGGCAAAGTCTATATTGCCGGGCAGGCGGAGCGCGCCATTGAACATTTTTTCCGCAAAGGCAATCTGATCGCCCTGCGCGAACTGGCACTGCGCCGTACTGCCGATCGCGTTGATGAGCAAATGCGCGCCTGGCGGGGGCATCCTGGCGAAGAGAAAGTCTGGCACACACGCGACGCGATCCTTTTATGCATCGGGCATAACACCGGCAGTGAGAAACTGGTCCGCGCGGCGGCGCGGTTGGCCTCGCGCCTGGGTAGTGTCTGGCACGCGGTGTATGTTGAAACCCCTGCCCTGCATCGCTTACCGGAGAAAAAACGTCGGGCAATTCTCAGCGCCTTACGTCTGGCGCAGGAGCTGGGCGCGGAGACGGCAACACTTTCTGATCCAGCGGAAGAGAAAGCGGTAGTGCGTTATGCCCGTGAACATAATCTCGGCAAGATTATTCTCGGTCGCCCGGCCTCGCGCCGCTGGTGGCGTCGGGAAACGTTTGCTGACCGACTGGCGCGAATCGCCCCCGATCTCGATCAGGTGCTGGTCGCGCTTGATGAACCACCCGCCCGCACGATTAACAACGCGCCGGATAGCCGCTCTTTTAAAGACAAGTGGCGGGTACAGATTCAGGGATGCGTGGTTGCCGCCGCGTTATGCGCCGTTATCACCTTAATTGCCATGCAGTGGCTGATGGCGTTTGATGCCGCCAACCTGGTGATGCTGTATCTGCTTGGCGTCGTGGTGGTGGCACTATTTTACGGACGCTGGCCTTCGGTGGTTGCCACCGTCATTAATGTGGTGAGTTTCGATCTCTTTTTTATCGCCCCACGCGGCACGCTCGCCGTCTCTGATGTGCAATATCTGCTGACCTTCGCGGTGATGTTAACCGTCGGGCTGGTGATCGGGAACCTTACTGCTGGCGTGCGTTATCAGGCGCGGGTAGCCCGTTACCGCGAACAACGCACACGGCACTTATATGAAATGTCCAAAGCTCTGGCTGTGGGCCGTAGTTCGCAGGATATCGCCGCCACCAGCGAACAGTTTATTGCCTCCACGTTTCATGCCCGTAGCCAGGTGTTGCTGCCTGATGACAACGGTAAATTGCAGCCGTTAACACATCCGCAAGGAATGACGCCGTGGGACGATGCCATCGCGCAGTGGAGTTTTGATAAAGGCCTGCCTGCGGGCGCGGGCACCGACACGTTACCCGGTGTACCGTACCAGATTTTGCCGCTAAAAAGCGGCGAGAAAACCTACGGGCTGGTGGTGGTGGAACCGGGGAATCTGCGCCAGTTGATGATCCCGGAACAGCAACGCCTGCTGGAGACGTTTACGCTGTTAGTCGCCAATGCGCTTGAGCGGCTGACACTGACCGCCAGCGAAGAACAGGCGCGGATGGCAAGCGAACGTGAACAGATCCGCAACGCCCTGCTGGCGGCACTTTCGCATGATTTACGCACGCCGCTTACGGTGCTGTTCGGTCAGGCCGAAATCTTAACGCTCGATCTGGCAAGCGAAGGATCGCCCCACGCCCGCCAGGCCAGCGAGATTCGCCAGCATGTGCTGAACACGACCCGACTGGTGAATAATCTACTGGATATGGCGCGAATTCAGTCCGGCGGCTTTAATTTGAAGAAAGAGTGGTTAACGCTGGAAGAAGTGGTCGGCAGCGCGCTGCAAATGCTGGAACCGGGATTATCATCGCCCATCAACCTGTCTTTGCCAGAACCGCTGACCTTAATCCACGTTGATGGGCCACTCTTTGAACGGGTGCTGATTAATCTGCTGGAAAACGCGGTGAAATACGCGGGTGCGCAGGCCGAAATTGGTATCGATGCCCACGTTGAGGGCGAAAATCTACAACTGGATGTCTGGGATAACGGCCCCGGTCTTCCGCCAGGCCAGGAGCAGACGATATTCGATAAGTTTGCCCGCGGGAATAAAGAGTCGGCAGTGCCGGGCGTCGGGCTTGGGCTGGCAATTTGTCGGGCGATTGTGGATGTACACGGCGGCACCATTACCGCGTTCAACCGACCGGAAGGCGGTGCCTGTTTTCGTGTTACACTTCCCCAGCAAACCGCTCCTGAACTTGAAGAATTTCATGAGGATATGTGACAAACGTTCTGATTGTTGAAGATGAACAAGCTATTCGTCGCTTTCTGCGCACAGCGCTGGAGGGCGACGGTATGCGCGTCTTTGAAGCCGAAACGCTACAACGGGGCTTGCTGGAAGCGGCAACCCGTAAACCAGATTTGATTATTCTCGATCTCGGCCTGCCCGATGGCGATGGGATTGAGTTTATCCGCGACCTGCGCCAGTGGAGCGCGGTGCCCGTAATTGTGCTTTCCGCACGTAGCGAAGAGAGCGACAAAATCGCCGCGCTGGATGCCGGAGCGGATGATTACCTGAGTAAGCCATTTGGTATTGGCGAATTGCAGGCCCGTCTGCGCGTCGCTTTACGCCGCCACTCCGCCACCACCGCGCCCGATCCGCTGGTGAAATTTTCCGATGTGACCGTCGATTTAGCCGCCCGCGTGATCCATCGCGGTGAGGAAGAGGTGCATCTCACCCCGATTGAGTTTCGCCTGCTGGCGGTGCTGCTCAACAATGCCGGAAAAGTGCTCACCCAGCGCCAGCTCCTTAACCAGGTGTGGGGGCCAAACGCGGTCGAACACAGCCATTATTTGCGTATTTATATGGGACATCTGCGACAAAAACTGGAACAGGATCCCGCTCGCCCCCGCCATTTCATTACTGAAACCGGTATTGGGTATCGGTTTATGCTTTGAATATTAATTTTAATACATCCTGCCTTTTATTAATTAAAGCCGTAATAATAAATACGGCTTTTTATCTTAAACAACACACAAAAATAACAATTCAATATTTTATATTACTGAGTAAAAAGCTCATCATTAAATAAATTAAGATTGATCATTTTTTATTGATCACCTTCACAGTTCAACCGTATTTCCTGGATAGAATACCTTCACCTTCATTCACATCAGGAAAGGTAAATTAAATGGAAAATAACAGCCGCACTATGCCCCATATAAGGCGGACAACTCATATTATGAAGTTTGCTCATCGCAATAGCTTCGACTTTCACTTCTTCAATGCCCGTTAGTCTACCGACTAAGGGCACTTCAGCGTACAGGTCTTCCTGACTCTCTGTATTACAGGCATATGCCTGTATTCCGCAGTGCTCATTCTCTGTTAACCCTTGTATTATCAGCCACCGGACTGATAAGGGTTTCTGCATTCTGAAAAAAGCAAACTTCTGATTAATTTATCAGCGGGGTAACTTTGCTTTTTTCCGGCACGATCGATTTCTCATTCGAGAAATTGAGGACCTGCTATTACCAAAAATAAAGAGTTGGAAAATGTCAAAATTAAAAATTGCGGTTAGTGATTCTTGCCCGGACTGTTTTACCACGCAGCGAGAATGTATCTATATTAATGAAAACAGTAATATCGATGTGGCGGCAATAGTTTTATCGCTCAACGATGTTACACGCGGAAAACTCGATGAAATCGATGCCACGGGTTATGGCATCCCGGTATTTATTGCTACTGAAAATCAAGAACGTGTACCCGCAGAGTATTTGCCCCGTATTTCGGGTGTCTTTGAGAATTGCGAATCGCGACGAGAATTTTATGGTCGTCAGTTAGAAACCGCAGCCAGCCATTATGAAACTCAACTGCGCCCGCCCTTCTTCCGCGCACTGGTCGATTATGTCAATCAGGGTAACAGCGCGTTTGATTGCCCCGGTCATCAGGGCGGCGAATTTTTCCGTCGCCATCCGGCGGGGAATCAGTTTGTGGAATACTTTGGTGAGGCGCTGTTCCGTGCTGACTTGTGCAACGCGGATGTGGCAATGGGCGATCTGCTGATTCACGAAGGCGCGCCATGCATTGCACAGCAACATGCGGCAAAAGTGTTTAATGCCGATAAAACATACTTCGTTCTAAATGGCACTTCATCTTCTAACAAAGTGGTTTTAAACGCCCTGTTAACACCGGGGGATCTGGTGCTGTTTGACCGTAATAACCATAAATCTAATCACCACGGAGCGTTGCTACAGGCTGGCGCAACACCAGTTTATCTGGAAACCGCACGCAACCCGTATGGCTTTATCGGTGGTATTGATGCCCACTGCTTCGAAGAAAATTACCTGCGCGAACTGATTACAGAAGTCGCACCGCAGCGGGCAAAAGAGGCGCGTCCTTTCCGCCTCGCCGTTATTCAGCTAGGCACTTACGACGGTACGATTTATAACGCCCGTCAGGTGGTGGATAAAATGGGTCATCTGTGTGACTACATCCTCTTTGACTCCGCATGGGTCGGCTATGAGCAGTTTATCCCGATGATGGCGGACTGTTCACCGCTGTTACTGGATCTAAATGAGAACGATCCGGGTATTCTGGTTACGCAATCTGTGCATAAACAGCAGGCTGGTTTTTCCCAGACTTCACAAATCCATAAAAAAGACAGCCATATCAAAGGGCAACAGCGTTATGTACCGCACAAACGCATGAACAACGCCTTTATGATGCATGCCTCCACCAGCCCGTTCTATCCGCTGTTTGCCGCACTGGATATCAACGCCAAAATGCATGAAGGTGTCAGCGGTCGTAATATGTGGATGGATTGTGTGGTAAATGGCATTAATGCCCGCAAACTGATCCTCGATAACTGTCAGCATATTCGTCCATTCGTACCTGAACTGGTGGATGGTAAACCCTGGCAGTCGTATGAAACAGCGCAAATTGCGGTTGATCTGCGCTTCTTCCAGTTTGTACCAGGTGAGCACTGGCATTCTTTTGAAGGCTATGCAGAGAATCAATACTTTGTCGATCCGTGCAAACTGTTGCTGACAACCCCAGGTATTGATGCACGTAACGGCGAATATGAAGCGTTCGGTGTACCCGCGACGATTCTTGCTAACTTCCTGCGCGAAAATGGCGTAGTGCCGGAAAAATGCGATCTTAACTCCATCCTCTTTCTGCTGACTCCGGCAGAAGATATGGCCAAACTTCAGCAACTTGCTGCTCTGCTGGTACGCTTCGAAAAACTGCTTGAGTCCGACGCGCCATTATCAGAAGTACTGCCTTCCATCTACAAACAGCATGAAGAGCGCTACACCGGTTATACCCTGCGTCAGTTGTGTCAGGAAATGCATGATTTGTATGCCCGTCACAACGTGAAACAACTGCAAAAAGAGATGTTTCGTAAGGAACACTTCCCACGTGTCAGCATGAATCCACAAGAAGCCAACTACGCCTATTTACGCGGTGAAGTGGAGCTGGTTCGTCTGCCGGATGCAGAAGGCCGTATCGCTGCAGAAGGTGCGCTTCCTTATCCTCCGGGAGTGCTGTGTGTTGTTCCGGGTGAAATCTGGGGTGGTGCTGTTCTGCGTTACTTCAGCGCTCTGGAAGAAGGGATCAACCTGCTGCCAGGTTTTGCACCGGAGCTTCAGGGTGTCTATATCGAAGAACATGATGGTCGTAAGCAAGTTTGGTGCTATGTCATCAAGCCTCGTGGTGCGCAAAGCACCCTGCTGAAAGGGGAAAAATTATGAGTCAGGCTAAATCGAACAAGATGGGCGTCGTTCAGTTAACCATACTGACGATGGTCAACATGATGGGCTCCGGTATCATCATGCTGCCGACAAAGCTTGCCGAAGTTGGGACAATCTCAATTATCTCCTGGCTGGTGACAGCCGTAGGCTCAATGGCGCTGGCATGGGCATTCGCAAAATGCGGCATGTTCAGCCGTAAATCAGGCGGTATGGGCGGTTATGCGGAGTATGCTTTCGGTAAATCAGGGAACTTTATGGCGAACTACACCTACGGTGTCTCGCTGCTGATTGCTAACGTCGCGATTGCTATTTCGGCGGTTGGTTACGGCACCGAACTGCTCGGCGCGAGTTTGTCGCCAGTGCAGATTGGTCTTGCGACCATCGGAGTGCTGTGGATTTGTACCGTGGCTAACTTTGGTGGTGCGCGCATTACCGGGCAAATCAGTAGCATTACTGTGTGGGGGGTCATTATTCCGGTCGTCGGTCTGTGCATTATCGGCTGGTTCTGGTTTAGCCCGACGCTGTACGCTAACTCATGGAACCCTCATCATGTACCGTTCTTTAGCGCTGTAGGTTCCTCCATCGCCATGACATTGTGGGCTTTCCTCGGTCTGGAGTCTGCCTGTGCCAACGCCGAAGTAGTTGAAAACCCGGAACGTAACGTGCCGATTGCAGTTCTTGGCGGTACGTTAGGTGCGGCGGTGATTTATATCGTCTCCACCAACGTGATTGCCGGGATTGTGCCAAATATGGAGCTGGCAAATTCAACGGCACCATTTGGCCTGGCCTTCGCACAGATGTTCACGCCGGGAGTGGGTAAAGTCATTATGGCGCTGATGGTGATGTCCTGCTGCGGTTCGCTGCTTGGCTGGCAGTTCACCATTGCCCAGGTGTTTAAATCTTCTGCCGATGAAGGGTACTTCCCGAAAATTTTCTCCCGTGTGAGCAAAGT
>DXKH01000030.1 GCA_019415335.1 Citrobacter sp.
GCATCTGGGCGATTTAAGTGACGATGGCATCCAGATGCAGTGGCGCGAAGCGTTACGCCTGATGCAAAACATCTACGATTTCACTCCGCAATACGTTGTGCATGACGCGCATCCGGGCTATGTCTCCAGCCAGTGGGCGCGCGAAATGAATCTGCCGACGCAAACGGTGCTGCATCATCATGCTCATGCGGCGGCGTGTCTGGCAGAACATCACTGGCCGCTGGATGGCGGTGATGTCATTGCGTTGACGCTCGACGGTATCGGTATGGGGGAGAACGGCGCTTTATGGGGCGGCGAGTGCCTGCGGGTGAACTATCGCGAATGTGAACACCTGGGCGGCTTGCCTGCGGTGGCGCTTCCGGGGGGCGATTTGGCTGCAAAGCAGCCGTGGCGTAACCTGCTGGCGCAGTGCCTGCGCTTTGTGCCGGAGTGGCAGAATTACCCTGAAACGGCAAGTGTGCAACAGCAAAACTGGAGCGTGCTGGCGCGGGCCATTGAGCGTGGAATTAACGCGCCGCTGGCATCATCGTGTGGACGTTTGTTCGATGCCGTAGCGGCGGCGTTGGGCTGTGCGCCAGCCACGTTAAGTTATGAAGGTGAAGCGGCTTGCGCCCTCGAGGCGCTGGCGGCTTCGAGCCAGGGAGTGACGCATCCGGTGACGATGCCGCTGGTGGACAATCAACTGGATCTCGCCACCTTCTGGCAGCAGTGGCTGAACTGGCAGGCACCGGTTAATCAACGCGCGTGGGCGTTTCATGATGCGCTGGCGCAGGGTTTTGCCGCGTTGATGCGTGAGCAGGCCACGATGCGCGGTATCACTACGCTGGTATTTAGCGGTGGGGTTATTCATAACCGATTGCTGCGTACACGCCTGGCGCATTATCTCGCTGATTTCACATTACTCTTTCCGCAGAGTTTACCGGCGGGTGATGGCGGCTTGTCTCTGGGGCAGGGGGTTATTGCTGCGGCGCGCATCCTGCATGCTGCATAGTGGCGGATGTGGCGTAACTAAGCGTTAAAAGTAGCGCGGACAGTCCCCTCGCCCTTTGGGCGAGGGAGAAAACCATGCCTACATCGGCAACGTTTTCAACAATCCAAACGCCTCTTTCATCCGATCCTCACTGACCACAAAGGCGCGAAGCTGGTCAGCATCGTCAACACCGCGCGCAACCATTCCCTGGCGTTCGGTATTAATTTGCCAGCGTAAATCCTGACGCTGGGTTTCGCCTGCCAGATGCAGCGGTAATTCCGGCGTTTTGATTTTCACCAGCATCGCCGGTAGTTTCAGCGGCGTGTTATTGCCGAGAAGATTTTTTGCCAGCACCATCGCGCTAAGTTGAATCGGCTGGAGGAACGGCAATACCTGACCGTTAATTTCCGCGCAATCGCCCAGCGCATAAATATCGGCATTACTGGTTTGCAGATAGCTATCGACGCAAACGCCACGATTAATCGTCAGCCCGGCGCGTCGTGCCAGGGCGGTTTCCGGGCGCAGTCCGGTGGCGGCAATTACCGCATCCACTTCAATGCAGCGCTGGCGGTCCAGCGTTGCCAGAATGCCAGAATCTGTTTTTTCCAGTCCCTGCAACTGAGATTTTAACAGCAGATGAACGCCCATCTCCGTCAACCGATGCTGCAAGCGGCTGCTTACTTCCGGTGGCATTAACGACGCCAGAATACTGGCAGCGTTGTCGATTAGCGTGACCGCTTTGCCTGCCCGACAAAAATCCATCGCCAGCTCGCTACCAATCAAGCCACCGCCAACAATCAACACGCGTCGGGCATCCCGCAGTTGCGTTTCACAGGCGCGATACTCTTGCTGACTATTTAACGTCAGCATTAACTCACGCCCGGGCACTGGCGGGACAAAGGCGCTGGCACCGGTTGCCAGCACTAACTTGTCGTATTGCCACTGATTATTCTGACTTTTCACCACATGGGCTTCGGCATCGATATCCGTTACCCAGGTGTGCGGAAACAAGCGCAGATTAAACTGCTCGGCAAATTCACCTGCCGTCTGGCGGGTAAGGTCATCGGCACGTTGCCCCTGACTGATAACATGGCTGAGGTCAGGTTTGTTGTACTCATCCATGCTGTCGGCGGCAATCAGAGTTAATGGAATACTGGCGTCCTGTTTGCGAATATTTTTCACCAGTTGGCGGGCGGCGAAGCCCGAACCAATGATCACAATGCCGTTGCTCATTTTGCCTCCGATGCCAGTTCGTCAAAGACGTCTTTGCCGAGAGAGCATTCCGGGCACAGGAAGTTATCCGGGACTTCACTCCACGGCGTTCCTGGCGCAACGTCCTGCATTGGCTCACCTTTTGCCGGATCGTAAATCCACTGGCAGACGCTGCATTGCATCCGTGGGCCGAGGTCAGCCGTCGTGGCGGCAGAGGTTTCTTCTTTAACCACCGTATTCACCGTGCTCTGCGGCAGCGGCGCGAGCGCCCACTGACGGGCGATTTCGCGACCGTGTTCACGACATAACTCCAGAGCGTCCTGGTCTGGTCGCCATTTGGCTTTCAGGCTAAGCGACATTTCGAAACCCGCATCCTGCAGGCGCGTGGAAAGACGATCCACCGCACCGCCGCTCCAGCCGTGAGAGCCGAAAGCACTGGCGCGTTTGTTACGGAAGCGTAATCCGGTCATCTCCTCCACCAGCCCGGCGATTTTCGGCATCATCACATTATTCATCGTCGAAGTGCCGACCAGGACGCCTTTTGAGCGGAAGACATTGGTCAGGATTTCGTTTTTATCGCTTCGGGCGACGTTGAAAATTTTCACCGCCACGCGTGGGTCGGTTTCCGCAATCCCCTGGGCGATAGCGTCAGCCATCATGCGGGTGTTATTCGACATGGTGTCGTAGAAAATGGTGATTCTGTCTTCCTGATAATCCGCCGCCCATTTCAGGTACAGCTCGACAATTTGCGTCGGGTTATCGCGCCATACCACGCCGTGAGAGGTCGCTATCATATCGACTGGCAAGTTAAAGCCCAGGATCTCGGTAATTTTCGGCGTTACCAGGCGGCTGAACGGCGTCAGGATATTGGCGTAGTAACGCTGGCACTGCTCGAAAAGCTCCGTCTGATCCACTTCATCGTTGAACAGATGCTCGTCGCAGTAGTGCTGACCGAAAGCATCGTTACTGAACAGCACCGCGTCGCCTGTCAGGTAAGTCATCATGCTGTCCGGCCAGTGCAGCATTGGCGTTTCGACAAAAATGAGTTGTTTGCCGTTGCCGATATCCAGCGTGTCGCCAGTTTTCACCACATTAAAATTCCACTCCGGATGATGGTGATGACCATTTATCGAGTCGATAGCGTTGGCTGTACAGTAGATCGGCGTATCGGGAATTTGCGCCATCAGTTCGGTCAGCGCCCCGGCGTGGTCCTCTTCAGCATGGTTAATTACGATGTAATCGATATCTGCCAGATCGATTTCATTACGCAGGTTCTGCACAAATTCGCGGCTGAATTTATGGTCGACGGTGTCGATCAGCACGTTTTTTTCTTCACGGATGAGGTAGCTGTTGTAGCTGCTGCCGCGCAGCGTTTTATATTCTGTACCGTGAAAATCACGCACTTCCCAGTCACGTTGACCAACCCAATGAATGTTATTTTTCACCACAATAGACATAGCAACCTCAATTTATTCAGCGTGTTCTAAAAAGATGTCTTGCTAATTGCAGATTGCGTGCCAGTTTTTTATCTGATTGTTTTTACTCTATAAATAAAATTGTGCTCATTAATGAGTAGTCAAAATGACTATCAATAAAATGGTCGATATGACAATATCTATAGTCAAATTGACAGTGAGGCAAAGATGAGTTTTTCCGTTGATGTGCTGGCGAATATCGCCATCGAATTGCAGCGTGGGATTGGTCATCAGGATCGTTTTCAGCGCCTGATCACCACGCTGCGTCAGGTGCTGGAGTGTGATGCCTCTGCGTTGCTACGTTATGACTCGCGGCAGTTTATTCCGCTTGCCATCGACGGGCTGGCGAAGGATGTACTCGGTAGACGCTTTGCGCTGGAAGGGCATCCACGGCTGGAAGCGATTGCCCGCGCGGGTGATGTGGTGCGCTTTCCCGCAGACAGCGAATTGCCCGATCCTTATGACGGTCTGATTCCAGGGCAGGAGAGTCTGAAGGTTCACGCCTGCGTTGGTTTGCCGTTGTTTGCCGGGCAAAACCTGATCGGCGCATTGACGCTCGACGGGATGCAACCCGATCAGTTCGATGTTTTCAGCGACGAAGAGTTACGCCTGATTGCCGCGCTGGCGGCGGGAGCGTTAAGCAATGCGTTGCTGATTGAGCAACTGGAAAGCCAGAATATGCTGCCGGGCGATGCCGCGCCGTTTGAAGCGGTGAAACAGACGCAGATGATTGGCTTGTCGCCAGGCATGACGCAATTGAAAAAAGAGATTGAGATTGTGGCGGCGTCCGATCTCAACGTCTTAATCAGCGGTGAGACGGGAACCGGTAAGGAGCTGGTGGCGAAAGCGATTCATGAAACCTCGCCAAGGGCGGTGAATCCGCTGGTCTATCTCAACTGTGCCGCACTGCCGGAAAGTGTGGCGGAAAGTGAGTTGTTCGGGCATGTGAAAGGGGCGTTTACTGGTGCTATCAGTAACCGCAGCGGGAAGTTTGAAATGGCGGATAACGGCACGCTGTTTCTCGATGAGATCGGCGAGTTGTCGTTGGCATTGCAGGCCAAGCTGCTGAGGGTGTTGCAGTATGGCGATATTCAGCGCGTTGGCGATGACCGCAGTTTGCGGGTCGATGTGCGCGTGCTGGCGGCGACTAACCGCGACTTACGCGAAGAGGTGCTGGCAGGGCGATTCCGCGCCGATTTGTTTCATCGCCTGAGCGTGTTCCCACTTTCGGTGCCGCCGCTGCGTGAGCGGGGCGATGATGTCATTCTGCTGGCGGGGTATTTCTGCGAGCAGTGTCGTTTGCGGCTGGGGCTCTCCCGCGTGGTATTAAGTGCCGGGGCGCGAAATTTACTGCAACACTACAGTTTTCCGGGAAACGTGCGCGAACTGGAACATGCTATTCATCGGGCGGTGGTGCTGGCGAGAGCGACCCGCAGCGGCGATGAAGTGATTCTTGAAGCGCAACATTTTGCTTTTCCTGAGGTGACGTTGCCGCCGCCAGAAGCGGCGGCGGTGCCTATCGTTAAGCAAAACCTGCGTGAAGCGACAGAAGCGTTCCAGCGTGAAACCATTCGTCAGGCACTGGCACAAAATCATCACAACTGGGCTGCCAGCGCACGGATGCTGGAAACCGACGTCGCCAACTTGCATCGGTTGGCGAAACGTCTGGGGCTGAAGGATTAAATAATCCCGGCCTGATAGAAATCCTGCAGGTTAATTGCGCCGGTGAGTTTGCCGTTTTCATCCACTACCGGTGCGGCGGTGATTTTGCGTTTCATCAGGATTTCTTTGGCGTCGATGGCACGGCTTTGCGATTGCAACGTGGTGCCGCCGACCGTCATCGCTTCATTGACTGGCGTGGTGAGTGCACCGCCGCCAACCAGCCAGCGACGTAAATCGCCGTCGGTAAAGACGCCTTGTACCTGTTGTTGAGCGTCACATACCGCCACCAGCCCCAGACCAGTGCGGCTGAGTTCCAGCATCGCATCCATCACGCTGGCGGTTAACGCTACCTGCGGGATAGCGTCATCACGGCGCATCAGATGATGCACTTTATTCAGCAAGCGAGCGCCCAGTGCTCCAGCAGGGTGGGAGCGGGCAAAATCTTCTTCATTAAATCCGCGCGCCTGCATGACCGCCATCGCCAGCGCGTCACCCATCATCAGGGTATTCACGGTGCTGGAGGTCGGCGCAAGGTGCATCGGACAGGCTTCGCGTTCTACGGAGATATCCAGCACCGCTTTCGCCGCCAGGCCCAGCGGTGACGTCGGTTTGCCGGTCATCGCCAGCAGCGCGATAGATTTATCTTCCAGACGCGGAATAATCAGATCCAGTTCCTTCGCGCCACCGGAGTAAGAGATAAACAGCATCACATCGCGGCTTTCGATCATCCCCAGGTCGCCGTGCAATGCCTCTGCCGGATGGACAAAAAAGGCAGGAGTGCCGGTGCTGGCAAGCGTTGCGGCGATTTTCTTACCAATGTGGCCCGATTTGCCAATTCCCGAAACCACCACTTTGCCTTCGCAGTGCAGGATGATATTGGCGGCGCGAACAAAATCATCGCCCAGACGTTCCGGTAAACGGCTTGCTTCCTGCAACTCCAGCATTAACGTCTGACGTCCCGCGTTCAGTAGTGCTTCACTCATTGCTCTCTCCGGTTATGATCACGTCGATCCCTTTCTTTTCCAGCGCCTGACGAAACGCTGGATCGATACCTGCGTCGGTAATTAGCTTATCGACGCTTTCAAGACTGCAAACTACGTTGGGGCTTTTACGGCCAAACTTTGATGAGTCCGCCATCAAAATCACTTCGCGCGCGGCATTGCACATTGCCTTACTGACGGTATAAACCTCGTTGAACGTGGTTACGCCCGCATTGAGATCGATGCCGTCGGTGCCCATAAACAATTTATCGAAGGTGAAATGCTCGAAGGCATTCTCTGCCAGTTGCCCGTGAAATGAGGCCGATTTTTTACGAAATGTTCCGCCTGGCATCAGGATAGTTTGTTCGTTATCCAGTTCGGATAGCGCATTGACGATATGCAGGCTGTTGGTCATCACTGTGATGTTATTAAAGCGCGAGAGCAGGGGAACCATCTGCAAAACGGTACTGCCAGCATCAAGAATGATCGAATCGCCATCATGGATAAAACTAACGGCAGCTTCTGCAATCAGCTCTTTCTTGTGGGTGTTGATGAGTGTTTTATGATCGATAGGCGGATCGGATTCCTCTTTATTCAACACCACTCCGCCATAAGTACGAATGACGGTTCCGGCATGTTCCAGAATGACCAGATCTTTGCGAATGGTTGTGCCTGTGGTGTCAAAGTATTGCGCCAATTCTTCAACCGAGCATTTACCCTGCTTTTGCAGATACTCCAGAATGGCGGCCTGACGCTGACGAGGTTTCATGGGCGTGATTACCTGATTTAGGTTTCAAAATGATAACTTCGCAAGCAAGTAACATTCACAACGAAATTATCCACGTTTCAGTTTAAGCGCCAATGATAGAGCATTCTGTGATAGTGGATCATGGGGAAAGATCACATCGGGCTGTAAATCACCCGCATGCATACCGGTAATTGCGGGAATTTTTTGCGGTCGGGCGAAGACGGTCAGTCCTTTCATAAACAAGGTGTCGACGATGCGCTGCTGATCGTCCAGGGCGATGGCGACCACGACCCGCGGTTTAAAGCGCCCGCTGGAACGGCCCACGCCAACCCGCCCTTGCTGGCATAGTGTGTCGAAGGCACGGTTAAAACGAGAAATTTGCCAGCCGCCTAAGGCCAGTTGCGCACACCAGGCGATAACGGCGACGGTGATGAGTGCGGATACCATAACTTCTCCTTAATGTAGTGGCGGAAGTCCTGTAGGCCTGATAAGCGTAGCGCATCAGGCATTCTATTAGTCTCGCGGAGATCCTTAACGGATCTCCGCTGTTAATCAGAACATCACCTGACCGCCGGTGACATTGATCGACTGACCAGTGCAGTACGACGCCTTAGGACTGGCGTAGAACAGCAGCATATTCAGCACATCCTGATAATCGCAGCCGCGTTTGAGCGGTACTTTATCGATGTAAT
>DXKH01000031.1 GCA_019415335.1 Citrobacter sp.
GAGAGCACCTCCCTTACAAGGAGGGGGTCGGCGGTTCGATCCCGTCATCACCCACCACTCGGGTCGTTAGCTCAGTTGGTAGAGCAGTTGACTTTTAATCAATTGGTCGCAGGTTCGAATCCTGCACGACCCACCAATTTAACATTGAACTCAGATGTTAAACGTGAAGGATAACGTTGCAACAGCAACGGCCCGAAGGGCGAGGCGAAGCCGAGTCATCCTGCACGACCCACCAATTTAACATCGAATATTAAATTGGTGCCGAGTAAAAAATCTTTCAGGTAACACCCGAATGGGTCGTTAGCTCAGTTGGTAGAGCAGTTGACTTTTAATCAATTGGTCGCAGGTTCGAATCCTGCACGACCCACCAATTTAAAGGTGGCACTGGTAGAGAACGTGAAGGATAACGTTGCAATAGCAACGGCCCGAAGGGCGAGGCGAAGCCGAGTCATCCTGCACGACCCACCATCCTGAATGATTAAGTAAGAAAATCCCGTAAGGGGTCGTTAGCTCAGTTGGTAGAGCAGTTGACTTTTAATCAATTGGTCGCAGGTTCGAATCCTGCACGACCCACCAGTGTAAAAAGGCGCCCTAAAGGCGCCTTTTTGCTGTGCGCAGAATGTAACGATTCGAACCTGTAGCAGGTTCGGGTCGAACGCAGTGAGACAACGGAGCCGCTTGCAGCGACGGCCCGAAGGGCGAGCGAAGCGAGTCATCCTGCACGACCCACCAGTGTAAAAGAGGGCGCTGGCGGCGCCTTTTTGCTATACGCAGAATGTAACGATTCGAACCTGCGTAACGTCTGATGGCGTTTCGCTTATCAGGCCTACAACGATTGATCTGGTCAATGGCTACGCCCTTCCAGGCCGGATAAGACGTCAGTCGCCATCCGGCGTTATCAAGCGCAATTGTTGTGACTTTTGCCGCTCAATCCGCTATCTTGTTTAGCATATAAAACAAATATGACCGATCATGGCATGCATTATGCCTTAAGTTGGTTATTTCGTTAAGCCAGTAAAACGAGAAAGCATGATGAGCGTGATGTTTGACCCTGAAGCCGCAATCTATCCGTTTCCCCCGAAGCCGGTACCGCTGAGTGCCGATGAAAAAGCGTTCTACCGCGAAAAAATCAAGCGCCTGCTGAAGGAGCGTGATGCGGTGATGGTCGCGCATTATTACACCGACCCTGAAATCCAGCAACTGGCCGAAGAAACCGGCGGATGTATTTCTGACTCACTGGAGATGGCCCGCTTTGGTGCCAATCATCCCGCCTCGACGCTGCTCGTTGCAGGCGTCCGCTTTATGGGTGAGACGGCCAAAATTCTCAGCCCGGAAAAAACCATTTTAATGCCGACCCTCGAGGCGGAATGCTCGCTGGATCTTGGCTGTCCGATCGACGCATTTAGCGCATTCTGCGATGCCCATCCGGATCGTACCGTCGTGGTTTACGCCAATACCTCCGCAGCGGTTAAGGCCCGCGCCGACTGGGTGGTGACGTCCAGTATCGCGGTTGAACTGATTGAGCATCTGGATAGTTTGGGTGAAAAAATCATCTGGGCACCGGATCGTCATCTCGGGAAATATGTTCAAAAGCAGACAGGGGCGGATGTCCTCTGTTGGCAAGGGGCGTGCATCGTCCATGACGAGTTCAAAATGCAGGCGCTGAGTCGCATGAAAGGTCTGTACCCGGATGCCGCGATCCTGGTTCATCCGGAATCACCGCAGGCGATAGTGGATATGGCCGATGCCGTCGGCTCGACCAGTCAGCTCATTAATGCAGCCAAAACCCTGCCGCATCAGCAGCTTATTGTTGCCACCGATCGGGGTATTTTCTACAAAATGCAGCAGGCGGTACCGGGTAAAGAGCTGCTGGAAGCCCCCACTGCGGGTGAAGGCGCCACCTGCCGTAGCTGCGCGCACTGTCCGTGGATGGCGATGAACGGCCTCAAAGCGATCGCTGAGGGGCTGGAGCAGGGTGGGCAGACTCATGAGATACACGTTGATGAAGTGCTGCGAGAAGGTGCATTAGTGCCGTTAAACCGCATGCTGGAATTTGCGGCTACACTACGTGCGTAGATAATCACACGCTCTGGGGGAAAAGATGGACTTTTTTAGCACGCAGAACATTCTGGTACATATTCCAATCGGTGCTGGGGGCTACGATCTGTCGTGGATCGAAGCGATAGGCACCATCGCGGGGCTGTTGTGCATTGGTCTTGCCAGCATGGAGAAGATCAGCAACTACTTTTTCGGTCTGATTAACGTCACGCTGTTTGCGATCATCTTTTTCCAGATCCAGCTCTACGCCAGCCTGCTGTTGCAGCTTTTCTTTTTCGCCGCCAACATTTACGGCTGGTATGCCTGGTCGCGGCAGACCACGCAGAACGAGGCGGAACTCAAAATTCGCTGGCTACCCCTGCCGAAGGCGCTGGGCTGGCTGGCGGTCTGTGTGGTGGCGATCGGTCTGATGACGGTCTATATCGACCCGGTCTTTGCCTTTCTGACCCGTATTGCAGTGACGATCATGCAGATGCTGGGCTTACAGGTTGCCGTGCCGGATTTACAGCCCGATGCCTTCCCGTTCTGGGATTCCTGCATGATGGTGCTGTCGATTGTGGCGATGATCCTGATGACCCGCAAATACGTTGAGAACTGGCTGCTCTGGGTGGTGATCAATGTGATTAGCGTGGTGATCTTTGCCTTGCAGGGGGTCTATGCGATGTCGCTGGAGTACCTGATCCTGACCTTCATTGCGCTTAACGGCAGCCGGATGTGGATTAACAGCGCGCGCGAACGAGGCTCACACGCGCTGTCCCATTAATGGTGATGATGTGAATGGTCGGACACTTTCTGATTCAGATCGCAGTCCGGCCCATGACAGGGCTGATATTCCATCTGAATGGTGGCGTGTTCAATCTGGTAATGATGAATCAGAAAGTGCTGGATGCGTTCCAGCAGTCCGTCATGATCGTGCGGCGGGATCACCTGTACATGCAGGGTCATGACCGGTTTTTCCCCCACCATCCACACGTGTACGTGATGGACGTTTCGCACTTCAGGGAGCTCCCGGCTGAGGTGGCGCTGCAGCGCCGCGATATCCAGCGAAACCGGGGCGCCTTCCAGCAACTCATTCACGCTATCTTTCAATAAGCGCCACGCGCTGCGCAGAACCAGCAGTGAGACCAGTATCGACAGAATGGGGTCGGCAGGCGTCCAGCCGGTCCAGATGATAATCACTGCCGCGATGATAGCCCCGACCGAACCCAGTAAATCGCCCATCACATGCAATGCTGCAGCGCGTACGTTCAGGTTTTTCTCTTCGCTGCCGCGATGCAGGATCCAGAAGGCTAGAATGTTTGCCAGCAATCCGGCGACAGCGATGACCATCATCATGCCGCCCGCCACCGGACGCGGCGTGTAGAAGCGCTCAATCGCCTCCCAGACGATTAAAATCGTAATCACGACCAACGCAATCGCATTGACGAAAGCGGCCAGCGTCGTCAGTCTCAGCCAGCCAAAGGTGTGGCGGATAGTCGGCGGTCGGCGGGCGAACTGAACGGCCAGTAGCGCAAACAACAGTGCGGCGGCATCGGTCAGCATATGCCCGGCGTCGGCGAGCAGCGCCAGTGAACCGGATAAAATCCCGCCCACCACCTCCAGCAACATAAAGCCCGCCGTGATGCAAAACGCGAGCAGCAGGCGGCGGGCATTGCCATCCTCGGGCAGGTGAGGGGCAGAATGAGAGTGTGAGTGCGCCATAATGTCATCCCTTAGTTATTTTCATCTTAACTGTATGACATCATACCGTTTCTGGATTAATAAATTAAAAAGGAGAGCCTGAGCTCTCCCGATATTAGCCATTTTCAGTGTTACTGGGTGGTGCCATCGGTTTTGCTATCAACGTCGTTGTTCATACCGTCACCGGTTTCCACTTTTTTGTTCATGTCCGGGCAGCGCCCGTCCTTACACATCGTGTTTTTGTGCACCTCATCTTTGCTCATCCCTTCATGGTCCATAGATGAACCATTCGGATGCAGCATCGTGCCACCTGAGTTGATGTTGTCGTTATCGACATTATTTGGGGCGACGTTTTCTTTTGCATCCGGAGCGACCTGGCCGGCGTCGGCGGCAGCGTTCGCCTGGCCATTGTTGCTTTGGGTGCTGGATTCGGCGGCCAGCGCAGCGCCGCTGGCAAGGCTGAGTGTGGCGGTCAGGAAAAGTGAAGCCAGTTTTGTCATTCGCATAAGATGCTCCTGTTTTGGTTGAGTTGTCGGATAACGTCTTCCAACAGTGCATATGCCAGTCAAAGGGTCAGGCAATGGTTGAAGATCCCAGATGAGCGCAATGGCTCAGCAGAGAATCTTGAAAACATTTATAAACAGAGTGGTTACAGTTAAAAATTGTAGGTTAGATCTCGTTTATCGCTACTTTGTGGCGTTTTTTAGCTGAATTCCAGGATTAATCCGTCCGAAGTGTAAAAGCCCGTTTACACTTTTTGGCTGAGGATATAGATTGGAGGGATTGCATTCATTTATATAAGTATGGCAACGCTGGAATAAACATGAATTATCAGAACGACGATTTACGTATTAAAGAGATCAACGAGTTATTACCCCCTGTCGCACTGCTGGAAAAATTCCCCGCTACAGAAAATGCCGCCAACACGGTTGCCCATGCGCGTAAAGCCATTCATAAAATTTTGAAAGGGAATGATGATCGTCTGCTGGTGGTGATTGGGCCGTGCTCAATTCATGATCCTGTGGCGGCGAAAGAGTATGCGGGTCGTCTGCTGGCGCTGCGCGAAGCGCTGAAAGGCGAACTGGAAATCGTCATGCGTGTCTACTTTGAAAAACCGCGTACGACTGTTGGCTGGAAAGGGCTGATTAACGATCCGCACATGGATAACAGCTTCCAGATTAACGACGGTTTGCGTATTGCGCGTAAGCTGCTGCTGGATATTAACGACAGCGGCCTGCCGACGGCAGGTGAATTCCTCGATATGATCACCCCGCAGTATCTGGCGGATATGATGAGCTGGGGCGCGATTGGCGCGCGTACCACCGAATCTCAGGTTCACCGTGAGCTGGCGTCCGGCCTCTCTTGTCCGGTTGGCTTCAAAAACGGTACCGATGGCACCATTAAAGTGGCGATTGATGCCATTAACGCCGCCGGTGCACCGCACTGCTTCCTGTCGGTCACCAAATGGGGTCACTCTGCTATTGTGAACACCAGCGGTAACGGCGACTGCCATATCATTCTGCGCGGCGGCAAAGAGCCGAATTACAGCGCCGCACATGTCGCGGCGGTGAAAGAAGGTCTGGCGAAAGCGGGTTTGCCAGCGCAAATCATGATTGATTTCAGCCATGCCAACTCCTGTAAGCAGTTTAAAAAACAGATGGAAGTCGGGGCTGACGTATGCCAGCAAATTGCTAACGGTGAGACTGCGATTATGGGCGTGATGATCGAAAGCCATCTGGTTGAAGGCAATCAGAATCCGGACAGCGGTGAGCCGCTGGTGTACGGCAAAAGCATTACCGATGCCTGCATTAACTGGGAAGATACCGACACCATCCTGCGCCAGCTTGCCGATGCGGTAAAATCGCGTCGCGGATAACGCGTCTTCAATCTGATAAGCCGACTCCTGGAGTCGGCTTTTTTGTCTCTTCGCCGACCGTATTCACGTTTCGGAATATATTTTTTTATATAGCGAATGGCAATTGCGCTATAATACGGCCTTCATTCGCAAACTCATCTGCTATCCCGCTATGTCTCTTCTTCCTCAGACAGCCATTGACGATGTCATTAACACCCAATATCGCAAGGTCATCCGCAAGCGCGTGCTGCTGGTGCTGATAATTGTGATGGCGATTGTTGGTTCGCTGCTGCTGGACTTTACGCTCGGCCCATCTGGGTTGCCGATCGGTGAACTCTGGCAAACGCTGATTCATCCGACGAGCGCCAGCGATGGCACCCGGGTTATCGTCTGGGAGATTCGTCTGCCGTACGCCCTTATGGCGCTGTTGGTTGGCATGGCGCTGGGGCTGGCGGGGGCTGAAATGCAGACCATCCTGAATAATCCGCTGGCGAGTCCGTTCACGCTGGGCGTCTCTTCGGCGGCGGCGTTTGGCGCGGCGCTGGCGATTGTACTGGGGATCGGCATTCCCGGTATTCCTGCCGCGTGGTTTATTCCGGCGAATGCGTTCATTTTTGCGCTGCTTTCTGCACTGCTGCTCGACGGCATTACCCGCTGGACCCGGGTGGCGACCTCCGGCGTGGTGCTGTTTGGTATCGCGCTGGTCTTCACCTTCAATGCGCTGGTGTCGATGATGCAGTTCGTGGCCGATGAGGATACGTTGCAGGGACTGGTATTCTGGACAATGGGCAGCCTGGCGCGGGCGTCGTGGGAAAAACTGGGCGTACTGGCGCTGGCATTTATTTGCGTCGGGATGTGGTCAATGCGCAACGCCTGGCAACTGACCGCGCTGCGCCTGGGGGAAGATCGGGCGATGAGCTTTGGTATCGACGTGCGTCGTTTGCGCCTGTCATCGCTGCTGCGCATCAGTTTGCTTTCCGCACTCTCGGTGGCCTTCGTCGGGCCGATTGGTTTCATCGGTCTGGTGGCGCCGCATATATCACGCCTGCTGTTTGGTGAAGATCATCGCTTCTACCTGCCTGGCAGTATTCTGACAGGCGGACTGGTGCTCTCTCTGGCCTCTGTCGCGTCGAAAAACATCCTTCCCGGTATCATCATACCGGTGGGGATAGTCACCTCGCTGGTGGGCGTCCCGTTCTTTCTGAGCATTATTTTGCGTCATCGGGGGAGCATGTCATGAGTGGCTTGATCCTGCGGGGCGTCACGGCGGGCTATCCAAAACGACCGGTGATTGACGATTTGAGCGTCGATGAACTGCCGCGCGGTAAAATTACGGCGCTGCTGGGGCCGAACGGTTGTGGAAAATCGACCTTGTTACGCGCGCTGGCCGGACTGGGTAAAGCACGCGGCGAAATGTTACTGGACGGAGAGAACCTGTCGGCGCTGTCGCTCGCCGAGCGGGCCGGGAAAGTCGTGTTTTTGCCTCAGTCGCTGCCACAGGGCGTGCATTTGCACGTTCTGGAGTCGATCCATGTCGCACAGCGGGCGTTGGGTAAACGTGATGATGAACAGGTGCTGGCGATCCTCGAACAACTGGGAATTGCCTCTCTGGCGTTGCACTACCTCGATCAGCTTTCCGGAGGACAACGACAGCTTGTGGGGCTGGCGCAATCGCTGATCCGTCATCCCGATTTGTTGCTGCTTGATGAACCCCTGAGTGCGTTGGATCTGAACTACCAGTTTCATGTGATGGATGTCGTTCGTCGCGAAACACGACGGCGTAATATGGTCACGGTGGTGGTGGTGCATGATATCAATATCGCGCTGCGCCACTGTGAGCATGTGCTGATGCTTAAAGACGGAAAGCGGGTCGCCAGCGGCGAGCCGGAAAAGGTCATCACCACAGACAGTCTGGCGCAAGTGTATAACGTACGGGCCCGCGTAGAGCGCTGCTCAGAGGGCAGGGCGCAGGTGGTGCTGGATGGCGTGATCAGGGTATAGAAGATGGCCGGACAGGGCGCAAGCCGCTATCCGGCAACATCAATTACTTCGCTTTACCCTGGTTGGCGACGGCAGCGGCTTTCGCTGCGATCTCGTCGGCATTACCCAGATAGTAGCGCTTGAGCGGTTTGAAGTTTTCGTCGAACTCATACACCAGCGGCACGCCGGTCGGGATGTTCAGTTCGAGGATTTCGTCTTCGCTCAGGTTGTCGAGGTATTTCACCAGCGCGCGCAGGGAGTTACCGTGTGCCGCGATGATGACGCGCTCGCCGCTCTTCATACGTGGCAGAATGGTGTCGTTCCAGTAAGGGATCACGCGATCGATGGTCAGCGCCAGGCTCTCGGTCAGCGGCAATTCTTTTTCAGTCAGCTTGGCATAGCGCGGATCGTGGCCCGGATAGCGCTCGTCATCCTTGGTCAGCTCCGGTGGGGTGACCGCAAAACCACGACGCCACTGTTTAACCTGCTCGTCACCGTATTTCTCAGCGGTTTCTGCTTTGTTCAGACCCTGCAACGCACCGTAGTGACGTTCGTTCAGTTTCCAGGATTTCTCGACCGGCAGCCAGGCCTGATCCAGTTCATCCAGTACGTTCCACAGCGTGTGGATGGCACGTTTCAGCACGGAGGTATAAGCAAAATCGAAGCTATAGCCTTCAGCCTTCAGCAGTTTGCCTGCCGCTTTTGCTTCGCCCACGCCTTTCTCGGACAGATCAACGTCGTACCAACCGGTGAAGCGGTTTTCATTGTTCCACTGGCTTTCGCCGTGGCGTACCAGAACCAGCTTAGTTACAGCCATACTCTCACTCCTCAAGCTTTATCGAATGATAATAATTCTCATTATATTGCCGTGACGGGGCAGCGGCAATGCTTACGCATAACCATAGCGAAAATAGTGCAGCAGTGTAAGGTTCTTGTGAACTCTGAGTTGCGATTTTGTCTTTGAGTGGTGGGGATTTGAGCAGAGCGAGATATCTTAAGCCCGATACGCAGGCGCTATCGGGCATTTTACAGGGGGGGGCGCACCCTCAGGAAGGAATAAAGCGATATTCCGTCAGGCTGGTGTACTCTTCACCGGGACGCAGAATGCAGTCTGGCTGTGGCCATTCTGGATGATTCGGACTGTCCGGCAGGAATTCACTCTCCAGCGCCAGGCCCTGATAATCGCTGTAGGCATTGGGTCCGCGTGAAGAGGTGCCGCCGAGAAAGTTACCGGAGTAAAACTGCAGCGCTGGGGCCGAGGTGTAAACCTCCATTTGTAGTTTCCCGTCTTCAGAAGCAAGCAGGGCAACCGGCTTTTTACTGTCGCCTTTTGCCTGCAGCAGGAAAGCGTGATCGTAACCCTTCACTTTGCGCTGGTCGTCATCGGCAAGAAATTCGCTGGCGATCACTTTCGCGGTGCGGAAATCAAAGGAGGTTCCGGCGACCGGTTTCAGACCGTCGCGTGGGATCCCGCCTTCATCCACCGGCAGATACTCATCCGCCAGAAGCTGCAGCTTATGGTTGCGCACATCGGTCTGATCGCCGTCAAGGTTGAAGTAGACGTGGTTAGTCAGATTCACCGGACACGGCTTATCCACCGTTGCGCGATAGGTAATGGAGATGCGGTTGTCATCGGTCAGACGATACTGCACCGTGGCGCAGAGATTGCCCGGAAAGCCCTGATCGCCATCGTCTGAGCTTATGGCAAACAGAACCTGACGCTCATTGTGGTTAACGATTTGCCAGCGGCGTTTATCAAATCCGTCCGGCCCGCCGTGCAACTGGTTGACGCCCTGGCTCGGTTGCAGAGTTACCGTTTCCCCGTTGAGGGCATAGCGGCTATCGGCGATGCGGTTGGCGTAACGACCAATTGAGGCGCCCAGAAACGCCGCCTGATCCTGATAATGCTCCGGACTGGCACAACCCAGCAACGCTTCACGCACACAGCCGTCGGAAAGGGGAATGCGGGCCGAGAGTAACGTAGCACCCCAGTCCATCAGCGTGACCACCATCCCTGCGCCATTGCGCAGGGTTAACAGGCGATACGGCTGACCATCGGGTGCCAGTGCGGGTGTTTCATTCAGCACTGTCCTGCTCCTTGTGATGGTTTGCACACATAGAATGTTTCTTTGATACCGGTTTTGGTTTCGTACTGTTCAGCTACGGCTTGCTGGACGGCAGGGACCAGCGCTTCCGGGAGCAGCGCAACGACACAACCGCCAAATCCGCCGCCGGTCATGCGCACGCCGCCTTTGTCGCCAATCGTAGCTTTGACGATGTCAACCAGCGTATCAATCTGCGGCACAGTGATTTCGAAATCATCACGCATTGAGGCGTGCGATTCCGCCATCAGTTGTCCCATGCGTTGCAGATCGCCTTTTTCCAGCGCGCTGGCGGCTTCAACAGTACGTGCATTCTCAGTTAACACATGGCGGACGCGTTTGGCAACCAGCGGGTCCAGTTCATTCGCCACGGCGTTAAAGGTATCGAGACTGACATCACGCAATGCCGGCTGCTGGAAGAAACGCGCGCCCGTTTCACACTGTTGACGGCGCGTGTTGTACTCGCTGCCGACCAGCGTGCGCTTAAAGTTGCTGTTGATGATGACGATCGCCACGCCTTCTGGCATGGAGACCGCTTTAGTACCCAGTGTCCGGCAGTCGATCAGCAGGGCATGATCCTTCTTGCCCAGCGCGGAAATGAGCTGATCCATAATCCCGCAGTTACAGCCGACAAACTGGTTTTCCGCTTCCTGACCGTTGAGCGCAATCTGCGCACCGTCCAGCTGCAGATGATAAAGCTGCTGGAACACGGTACCGACGGCCACTTCCAGCGAGGCGGAAGAGCTCAGACCCGCGCCCTGCGGAACATTACCGCTGATCACCAGGTCCGCGCCGCCAAAGCTGCTGTCGCGTTTGAGCAGGTGCTTCACCACGCCGCGTACGTAGTTTGCCCACTGCTGGCTGTCATGGGTCACGATGGGGGCATCGAGGGAGAACTCGTCACTCTGATTATCGTAATCGGCCGCAATGACGCGGATCAGACGGTCGTTGCGGGCAGCGCAACTGATGACGGTTTGATAGTCAATGGCGCAGGGCAACACAAAGCCGTCGTTATAATCGGTATGTTCACCGATGAGATTGACGCGGCCTGGCGCCTGAATAGTGTGGGTTGCAGGGTAGCCGAATTTTTCAGCAAACAGAGATTGTGTTTTCTCTTTCAGACTCATTTTTATACTCCGGATTCGCGAAAATGGATGTCGCTGACCGCGCGCAGACGCTCTGCCGCTTGTTCCGCTGTGAGATCGCGCTGGGTCTCAGCCAGCATTTCGTAACCGACCATAAATTTACGGACGGTCGCGGAGCGCAACAGTGGCGGATAAAAGTGCGCGTGTAACTGCCAGTGTCCGTTCTCTTCGCCGTTAAACGGCGCACCGTGCCAGCCCATCGAATACGGGAAGGAACACTGGAACAGGTTGTCATAACGACTGGTCAGTTTTTTTAACGCCAGCGCAAGGTCTGCGCGCTGTTCGTCGGTCAAATCGGTAATGCGCAACACGTGCGCTTTCGGCAGTAATAGCGTTTCGAACGGCCACGCCGCCCAGTAAGGCACGACAGCCAGCCAGTGATCGGTTTCTACTACCGTACGGCTGCCGTCAGCCAGTTCGCGCTGCACGTAGTCGACCAGCATCGGTGACCCCTGCTCAGCAAAATAAGCGCTTTGCAGACGATCTTCGCGTTCGGCTTCGTTTGGCAGGAAACTGTTGGCCCAAATCTGTCCGTGGGGGTGGGGATTCGAGCAGCCCATCGCTGCCCCTTTGTTTTCAAAAACCTGTACCCAGGGATAACGTTTCCCGAGGTCAGCGGTTTGCTCTTGCCAGGTTTTCACTATTTCGGTCAGGGCAGGAACGCTAAGTTCCGGCAGGGTTTTACTGTGATCCGGCGAGAAGCAAATGACACGACTGGTGCCGCGTGCGCTCTGGCAGCGCATCAGCGGGTCGTGACTGTCCGGTGCGTCGGGTGTATCCGTCATCAGCGCGGCAAAGTCATTGGTGAAGACATACGTCCCACTGTAATCCGGGTTTTTATCGCCGGTGACGCGGGTATTGCCCGCGCACAGGAAGCAATCCGGGTCGCGTGCCGGCAGCACGTCGTTAGACGGCGTTTCTTGCGCCCCCTGCCAGGGGCGCTTGGCACGATGCGGCGACACCAGAATCCACTGGCCGGTGAGCGGATTAAAACGACGATGCGGATGATCGACGGGGTTGAATTGACTCATGATGTTTCTTAATCCTCGTATCCCTGCGGATGACGCGACTGCCAGTGCCAGGTGTCTTGCGCCATTTCATCAAGCGTGCGTGTTACGCGCCAGTCCAGTTCGCGGTCGGCTTTGCTGGCATCCGCCCAGTAGGCAGGCAGGTCACCATCACGACGCGGAGCAAAATGATAATTCACCGGTTTGCCGCAGGCTTTACTGAAGGCATTGACCACGTCCAGCACGCTGCTGCCGACGCCTGCACCGAGGTTGTAAATATGGACGCCCTGTTTGCCCGCCAGTTTTTCCATCGCAGCAACGTGACCGTCAGCAAGATCCATCACGTGGATGTAATCGCGTACGCCGGTGCCGTCTTCGGTCGGGTAGTCGTTGCCAAAAATGGCGAGGGAGTCGCGACGGCCTACTGCAACCTGGGCGATGTACGGCATCAGGTTATTCGGGATGCCCTGCGGATCTTCGCCCATATCACCTGATGGATGCGCGCCGACCGGATTGAAATAGCGCAGCAGCGCGATGCTCCATTCCGGCTGCGCTTTTTGCAGATCGGTGAGGATTTGTTCGACCATCAACTTGCTTTTGCCGTAAGGACTTTGCGGCGTACCGGTCGGGAAGCTTTCAACGTAAGGGATTTTCGGCTGGTCGCCGTAGACGGTTGCCGATGAGCTGAAAATGAAGTTTTTGACGCCGGCGGCACGCATGGCACCTACCAGTCGCAGCGTTCCGTTGACGTTGTTGTCATAGTATTCCAGCGGTTTTGCAACGGATTCGCCGACGGCCTTCAACCCGGCAAAATGGATGACGGTGTCAATGGCGTGATCGTGCAGGATCTCGGTCATCAGCGCTTCGTTACGGATATCGCCTTCAACAAACGTTGGATGTTTGCCGCTCAGGCGTTCGATAACAGGCAGTACGCTGCGCTTACTGTTACAGAGGTTATCAAGGATGACGACGTCATGACCGTTTTTCAGTAACTGTACACAAGTATGACTTCCTATGTAACCGCTACCACCGGTGACCAAAACTCTCATAATTCGCTCCGTTAAGCTTATGGTATGGAATTACCATAGCATAACAAAGATGCGAAAAGTGTGACATGGAATAAAATAGTGGAATCGTTTACACTCGCGATTTCTCACGCTGAGCCATCAATTATTCGATTGTAAATCATAAACTTTAAGAATGATTGCGCCTTTTATCCGAAAAAAAAAGGGCGCTTTCGCGCCCACGGATGAAAACTAGCGTAACTGCGTTTGCTGATAAGTATACGTCTCGCCGTCTGGCACAAACTCCAGACGGTGGGTGATGCAGGCCGGCGCATCTTCAGCGTGATGGGAGACAAACAGCAGTTGTGTGTCACCTTCGCTAATCAACACGTCGACAAAACGACGGATAAGCTGGCGGTTCAGCGGATCCAGTCCCTGTAAGGGTTCGTCGAGAATCAGCAGGGTCGGATGCTTAACCAATGCCCGGGCGATCAGCGCCAGTCGCTGTTGCCCCCAGGAGAGACTATGAAACGGCGCGTCAGCGGTGCGTTTATCGATACCCAGAATGTCCAGCCACTGCTGCGCGAGTTTCTGCTGACGATCCGACACGGCCTGATAAATCCCGATGGAATCGAAATAGCCAGACAGAATCACATTGCGTACCGTGGTGCTCACCCGGTAGTCAAGATGCAGGCTGCTACTGACGTAGCCAATGTGTTTTTTGATATCCCAGATGGTTTCACCACTGCCACGACGGCGGCCAAACAGCGTCAGATCGTTGCTGTATCCCTGCGGATGATCACCGGTAATCAGACTGAGCAACGTCGATTTCCCGGCGCCGTTGGGACCGACGATCTGCCAGTGCTCACCGGGATCCACCTGCCAGCTCAGACGATCAAGAATAGGGCGATCGTTGTACGACACGACGCCCTCTTTGAGGATGATCCGTGGCATCTCGGCGGACAGAGCAGGGTGGGCGGCGGGTTCGTCTGCTTCAGGCAATGCGACCCCTTCCAGTCGCTCACTATGGGCAAGTTGGGCGATCAGCGCCTGCTGGAGTAAGGCGGCTTTCGCCCCGGTTTCCGTTAAGGTGCAGTCAACCAGCACGCCGGCATACTGAACGAATGCCGGGATTTCATCAAAGCGGTTCAACACCAGCACCAGCGTGATGCCGGACTGATGCAGCGTTTCAAGCAGTGCGGCTAACTGCTGGCGGGAGGCGACGTCCAGACCATCAAACGGCTCATCGAGAATCAACAAATCAGGCTCAGACATCAGCGCCTGACAGAGCAGCGTTTTACGCGTTTCGCCGGTAGAGAGATATTTGAAGCGGCGATCGAGCAGGTGAGTGATCCCAAACTGCTGCGCCAGCGTTGCACAACGGGTGGGGTCTTTCATCTCATCCTGAATGATCTCTGCCGTGGTGCGTCCGGTATCTTCTTCACCAGGGCTGAGCATGTCGGTGTTGTTACGCTGCCATTCATCGCTGACCAGTTTCTGCAGTTGTTCGAAGGAGAGACGGGTCATCCGCGAGAATACGCACTGGCGTTCGCCTTTGAGAAGCGGTAACTCGCCAGCCAGTGCGCGCGCCAGCGCCGATTTTCCGCTTCCGTTTGAACCGACAAACGCCCAACTTTCACCCGCGTTTAGCGTCACGAAATCCAGGTGAAGCGTTTTTGTATCGCTAAGACGAAACGTGCCTTGCGAAATATGCAACGATGACATTTTGTATCCCATTTTTTGCAGCAATGATGACAGGGATACGTGTTCCGGGAAGGAATGTCAATGTGATTTAAACATGTTGCAATGACAACGTTCTACATCAGCACAACGTCGCGAGAATCACTCTGTCGGCATTGAAATACGCTGTCACATTCGCGCCTTCGTTCAGCGATGCGGCGTCGTCCACCGGCACGGTGGCGCACAGTATCTGGCCGTCCGGTAGCGTCATCAATACTTCACACTGTTCTGAGCCGCGTTCAATATGATTGATAATGCCCTGGAGTTGGTTATCCGCGGCCTGGGCGATGGCATCGTCCTGGGTAATCCCCACCCACGGCGCTTTCAGCAGCACGAGAACTTCTTTGCCTTCATCAAGCCCCAGTCGTTCGCCGCTCTGGGCAGTAATCGCTACTTTCAGTCGCGTTTCACCATCGGCCAACAGCACGTCGACATGCTGCTGTACCTGATCGCGATCGCGGGCGGTAATAGTGCCAAACCACTGGTTACGCGCACTGGTTTGCAGAGAAAAACGCGAGATGGCCGCCAACAGACTGTTGAGCGGCAGCGCGTCATCGTCGCTTAAGACATCGAAGGCTTTTTGCTGAATTTGCGCCAGCAGATCGTAAAGCTGGATCAGGCGCTGACCGTAGCGGGTTAACACCGCGCCACCGCCGCCTTTACCGCCTGTCGCGCGGTCAACCAGCGTCTGTTCGCTGAGAAGGTTCATCTCATTAATCGCGTCCCAGGCGCTTTTATAGCTGATGCCTGCGTCTTTCGCGCCCTGACTAATGGAACCGGAAAGCGCAATATGCTTGAGCAAAGAGATGCGTCGGGGATCGGCAAACAGTTTTTGCTGAAGTTTCAGGGTAAGAAGGATTTCGGCTTGCATAACAAGATCCTGGCAAAAAGGTTATTGTGACGGAAAACCACAGAGACGCAAAGCCGACCGCACAAAAGGGGAGTGCTTTTCTCAGTGATGCGGTTAGAATACTACAAGGACTATATCAGGAGTTGACCATGTTAGAGTTATTGAAAAGTCTGGTATTCGCCGTAATCATGGTACCTGTGGTGATGGCCATCATCCTGGGTCTGATTTACGGTCTCGGTGAAGTGTTCAACATTTTCTCCGGTATCGGTCAGAAAGACCAGTCCAGACAGAATCACTGATTTTCCAAACGCCCGCTCAGTCGGGCGTTTTTGTTTTCTCAAGTTCTCTTCATTCCTGCCGATATTTTCTTTGCGTAACCTCTTATAGGTATCAATAACTTCTGGGAAAATCGTTGCTTTGTCGTTATATTTGCGTCTACATAACGATACTCGAAAGGAGTTACAGATGGCTCGTACATGGTTACGTTTGTTTGCTGGGGCAACATTATCACTGACGGTTGCCGGACAAACGCTGGCGGATGAAGGGAAAATCACGGTATTTGCTGCGGCGTCATTGACCAATGCAATGCAGGATATCGCGGCAGAGTACAAAAAAGAGAAGAATGTCGACGTGGTCTCCTCTTTTGCGTCGTCTTCAACGCTGGCTCGCCAGATAGAAGCCGGTGCGCCAGCGGATCTGTTCATTTCAGCCGATCAGAAATGGATGGACTATGCGGTCGATAAGAAATCGATTGATACCGCAACGCGTCAGACGCTGCTGGGCAACAACCTCGTGGTGGTTGCGCCAAAAGCCAGTGAGCAGAAAGATTTTACGATTGACAGCAAAACCAACTGGACGACGCTGCTGAACGGTGGTCGTCTGGCGGTAGGCGACCCGGAACACGTTCCGGCGGGGATCTACGCAAAAGAAGCACTGCAAAAACTGGGCGCCTGGGAGACACTGTCACCTAAACTGGCACCAGCAGAAGATGTGCGCGGCGCACTGGCGCTGGTCGAGCGTAACGAAGCGCCGCTGGGTATCGTTTACGGTTCTGACGCGGTTGCCAGTAAAGGCGTTAACGTCGTGGCCACCTTCCCGGAAGACTCGCACAAAAAAGTGGAATACCCCATCGCGATTGTTGATGGACATAAAAACGCCACGGTCAGCGCGTTCTATGATTACCTGAAAGGACCGCAGGCTGCTGAAATCTTTAAACGTTACGGATTTACGACCAAGTAATGATATTGACCGATCCCGAATGGCAGGCCGTTCTTCTGAGCCTGAAAGTGTCTTCCCTGGCCGTGCTGTTTAGTTTGCCGTTTGGGATCTTCTTTGCCTGGTTGCTGGTGCGCTGCTCCTTCCCAGGCAAATCCTTATTGGATAGCGTACTGCATCTGCCGCTGGTGTTACCGCCAGTGGTGGTCGGTTATCTGTTGCTGGTCTCAATGGGACGGCGCGGATTTATCGGCCAGTGGCTGTACGACTGGTTCGGCATTACCTTTGCTTTCAGCTGGCGCGGCGCGGTACTGGCGGCGGCAGTGATGTCTTTTCCTTTGATGGTGCGGGCCATCCGGCTTGCGCTGGAAGGGGTGGATATCAAGCTGGAACAAGCCGCCCGGACGCTGGGCGCTGGACGCTGGCGCGTCTTCTTCACCATTACTCTCCCGCTGACGCTGCCTGGCATTATTGTTGGGACGGTGCTGGCGTTTGCCCGCTCGCTCGGCGAGTTTGGCGCCACGATTACCTTTGTTTCTAACATTCCCGGCGAAACGCGCACCATTCCTTCGGCGATGTATACCCTGATTCAGACGCCGGGCGGTGAAAGCGCAGCGGCGAGATTGTGCCTTATCTCCATCGTACTGGCGCTGATTTCACTGTTAATTTCTGAATGGCTGGCGCGGCTCAGTCGCGAGCGGACGGGGCGATAATTATGCTGGAACTCAATTTCTCCCAGACGCTGGGCACCCACTGCGTCACGCTCAACGAAACGCTGCCCGCCAGCGGTATCACCGCGATTTTTGGCGTTTCCGGTTCCGGAAAAACCTCGCTGATCAATGCTATCAGTGGTCTGACACGCCCGCAGAAAGGGCGCATTGTGCTCAATGGACGGGTGCTGAACGACGCGGAAAACCGCATCTGCCTGACCCCGGAAAAACGCCGGGTGGGCTATGTATTTCAGGATGCGCGCCTGTTTCCCCATTACAAAGTGCGCGGCAATCTGCGTTACGGTATGGCAAAAAGTATGGCGGGTCAGTTTGATAAGCTGGTGGCGCTGTTAGGCATTGAGCCCTTGCTCGACAGGCTGCCGGGGGGCCTTTCCGGTGGTGAAAAACAGCGTGTGGCGATTGGCCGGGCACTGCTGACCGCACCGGAATTGCTGTTGCTGGATGAGCCACTCGCCTCGCTGGATATTCCACGTAAACGCGAACTGTTGCCCTATTTGCAACGCCTGGCGCGGGAGATCAACATTCCCATGCTCTACGTCAGCCACTCGCTCGACGAAATTCTCCATCTGGCCGATAACGTGATGGTGCTGGAAGACGGTCAGGTGAAGGCGTTTGGCCCGCTGGAAGAGGTCTGGAGCAGCAGCGTGATGCATCCATGGCTGCCGAAAGAACAGCAGAGCAGCATCCTGAAAGTGATCGTGCTGGAGCATCATCCACATTATGCGATGACGGCACTGGCGTTGGGCGACCAGCATTTATGGGTCAATAAGCTCGATGAGCCGCTGCAAGCCTCGCTGCGCATTCGCATTCAGGCGTCGGATGTCTCGCTGGTGCTACAGCCGCCGCAGCAGACCAGTATCCGCAATATCTTGCGCGCGAAAGTGACCCACTGCTACGACGATAACGGGCAGGTGGAAGTGCAGCTTGAGGTGGGGGGCAAAACGCTGTGGGCGCGCATTAGCCCATGGGCCAGGGATGAACTGGGGATCAAGCCTGGCCTCTGGCTGTACGCGCAGATTAAGAGCGTGTCGATAACCGCCTGATTACAGCAGCTGGCTATAGATGAATTTCGCGATGCTGTCGGTGGTATTATCGCCGATGACGACGTTAGCGCGTGCTTTGATTGCGTCATCCGCATTGCCCATCGCCACGCCGGTACCAGCTGCCTCCAGCATGCTGATGTCGTTGTAGTTATCCCCAAAGGCAATCACGTTTTCCATCGACCCACCCTGAGATTCAACCCACTCGGTCAGGCGTTTGCCTTTGCTGTTACCCTGGCGGGCAATATCGACCTGATCGTGCCAGGACCATTCGCACTCAAGGCCCAACTGCTCTTCGACATGCTTGCCAAATTGCTGCAGTTTAGGGATATCTTCATCTGTCAGGGCGAATTTCCACACCGCGTTAACATCATGCGCCGCCTGCGCCAGCGACGGCACTTGAGTGAAGACCGGGCGTTGTTCTGGCGGCAGCGTCTGCGCCCAGTTTGATGTGCGAATGACATGGCCGGTCGGACGCTCGTACAGCATGGCGTCATCGACATACATCAGGCCGTGAATCTGATGCGCTTCCAGCAGCGTAATAAGCTGTAGTGCCTGGTTAACCGGCAGAGGATCGGCTGCAAGAACGTTTTTTGCGTGATAATCATACAAATAGGTGCCATTACAGCAAATTGCAGGTGTATCCAGCGCCAGTGCCTGATAAAAAGGATGAATCGCGACGTGATGACGGCCGGTGACGATGATAAGTTGATAGCCTGCCGCTCTGGCGCGTGACAGCGCTTCGACAGACGAGGGGAGCAGGGTCTTTTGCGGGGTCAGCAGGGTTCCATCTAAATCCAGGGCAATCACGCGAGCGGTCATATCGTCATCCCGATTAACATTGAAAATTTTGTCTGCCCGAATGGTACACCGGGACGGGGAGCAGGCAAAATTTTGTGCGTATACCCTAAATAATTCGAGTTGCAGGCAACACCCAGCAACGTGAAGTATGACGGGCATAGATTCAGCATTCACCGTTAAAAGCGACTACGTTAAGCTGTATTCCATATTTGCAGCCAGTTGCCTAAAGCAGAGGAGCATTCATGAAGCAAACCGTTTATACCGCCAGCCCTGAAAGCCAACAGATCCATGTCTGGAGCCTGAATCATGATGGCGCGTTGAAGCTGGTACAGGTGGTTGATGTGCCCGGGCAGGTTCAGCCGATGGTGGTCAGCCCGGATAAACGTTATCTCTACGTGGGCGTGCGTCCTGAATTCCGCGTACTGGCTTACCGGATTGCGCCGGATGACGGTGCGCTGACATTTGCCGCAGAATCTGCACTGCCGGGCAGCCCAACGCATATTTCAACCGATCATCATGGACGTTTCGTCTTTGTCGGCTCCTATAATGCGGGCAATGTCAGCGTCACCCGTCTGGAAGACGGCCTGCCGGTTGGGGTCGTGGATGTGGTGGAAGGGATGGATGGCTGTCACTCTGCCAATATCTCTCCGGACAACCGTACCTTGTGGGTACCTGCGCTGAAGCAGGATCGCATCTGCCTGTTTACCCTCAGCGATGACGGTAAGCTGGTGGCGCAAGATCCAGCGGAAGTGACCACGGTTGAAGGGGCGGGTCCACGTCATATGGCGTTCCATCCGAATCAGCAATACGCCTACTGCGTCAACGAGCTCAATAGCTCTGTGGATGTCTGGGAGCTGAAAGATCCGCACGGTGACATTGAATGCGTGCAAACGCTGGATATGATGCCGGCTGATTTCTCTGACACCCGTTGGGCGGCGGACATTCACATTACGCCGGATGGTCGTCATCTGTATGCCTGCGATCGTACCGCCAGTCTGATTACCGTGTTCAGCGTTTCAGAAGATGGCAGTGTGCTGACCAAAGAAGGCTTCCAGCCAACCGAAACGCAGCCACGTGGTTTCAACGTTGACCACAGCGGGAAATACCTGATTGCTGCCGGGCAGAAGTCACATCATATTGCGGTGTACGAAATTGTCGGTGAGCAGGGGCTGTTAACAGAGAAGGGACGTTATGCGGTAGGCCAGGGCCCGATGTGGGTGGTGGTTAACGCGTATTAATTGGAACCAACCGGTAAAAGAACAACCGGCATCACGGGATGCCGGTTTTTTTATGCTTACTGCTTCGGTGCTGCCACCACTTTGCTGCCCACACCGCGGTTATTGTATTCCCACATGCGGTTGAAGTTGGTGTCGTTCAGGTTACGTTGGGTTTCGCCTTTATCATTCTTCGCGCCGGTATTACCCGCGAAAGGACGTTTAGAGATCACTGCGTCAGCCCACGGCTGTGCCAGGTTAAAGCCTTCGCTAATCACGCTATCGCGGATCACGACCTGACCGTTGGTGTTGCCATCGACATCCAGTGCGCGACCCAACTGCGCCACGCCGTCACCGGCGGCGGTAAAGCGGCTGTTGGTGGCGAGGAAACCGTAATAAATGTTCGACAGCGTTGCCGGTGCGAAGACATACGCTTCCTGCTGAGTACGGGAGTTCACTACGCGGAAATCGGTGTTATCGAATACCACTGCGCCGCGACCGGAAACGATATCCACATCGCCTTCGATATAGCTGTTGGTGACCAGGGTACGGGGCTGACGGTCATTTTCCAGACGGTTCTGCACGCCGCTGTTGGTCACAAAGAAGGTGTTCTGGCGGCCCAGAATGTTCACATTATTGATCTGAACTTTGTCACCGTCGGTGCGCAGCGCGACGGCCGGGTGGTTACCCGCATCCACGCTATCGCCAAGGTTGTTTTCAATGGTCAGGTTCTGCAACTGCAGGCCATTGTTCTGCGACCACAGTACGGCTGAACACATCACGCCAATATTCGCGCCGCGTTTGCTCTGGCAGTTGTCAAACATGTACCAGGCCGGTTTGCCAGGCATATATTTCCCGCCCGGATTCACCGTATGGCGCCAGTCTGCGGTGCTCATTTCACCGTCAATCGCCGCGCCAATCTTCACGTCTAACGGTTTCTCACCCGTTCCGTACAGCGTCAGGCTGCCTGGCGCCGCAGGGATATAGACGGTTCCCTGATACTCACCCGGCATAATCGCAATGTACTGACGTTTGTTGGTGCGCGTAGTAATCGCCGCATCCACCGCCGCCTGGATGGTGGTGTGGGTAACGCCCTGCGTACCGGCCGGGCCGACCACAAAGTCTGGTTGTGCAGGTACAGAGATCGAAGACGGCGTCCACGGCGCGCTGTTCGGCGTCAGGGAAGAAAAATAGTTTTTAGCGACAAAATTCTGCGCTTCATTCGCCGATAAAATCGGGCGCGAGGAGGTACCTGGCGCGGTTTGATCGGAAGGAATTTGATCCGGCGGGGTAGAGCTACAGGCGGTCAGCGTCACGCCGAAAGCCAGTGCCAGCGCCAGACGGGAAACTGATGATGTGTTCACGAGTTGCTCCGGGCTATAAAAGTATCCATTGAAGCCTGCTTTTTTATACTAAGTTGAGCAAAACAGGAAGGTGAAAAGCTAAAAAGTTGTTTTTTAAACCACTCCCCGTGGATTCGGGAACCGCCGAAGTCACAATTAAGTAACATTTTTGCCAGGAATGATTGACTTCCCGCGCGCGATCTCAAATAAATGTCTATACAACCTAAGACAAGTTGGAGAGGGCATGCAACACCTGTTACCTGATGACACGCTCTGGCGAAACCTCCGTCTGGCGACGCTCGACCCAGCGCAGACGACGCCGTATGGCATGCTGGACCAGCATGCGCTGATTATCCGTAAGGGACGGGTGTTGGCGATTGTGCCGGAGGCTTCACTCCCGGCGGCACATGCTAATACGCATGATCTGCAAGGACGCCTGGTGACGCCCGGATTGATTGATTGTCACACCCATCTGGTGTTTGGCGGCAATCGGGCCAGCGAGTGGGAGCAACGGTTGAATGGCGTCTCTTATCAGCAGATCAGTGCGCAGGGCGGCGGTATCAACGCTACCGTGTCGGCGACGCGTGCCGCAACGGAGGAGGCGCTCTTTGCCACGGCACAAGCGCGGATCGCGCATCTGATGCGTGAGGGCGTGACCCTGCTGGAAGTGAAATCCGGTTATGGTCTGAACGTGACAGCAGAAGAAAAGATGTTGCGTGTCGCCGCCCGCCTGGCTGAAGAGAATCTCATCGAAATCAGCCCTACGCTGCTGGCAGCGCATGCCGTACCGGTTGAGTATCGGGACAATCCTGACGGCTATATCACCCATGTCTGCGAAACGATACTGCCGCAGCTATGGGAAAAGGGGCTGTTTGAAGCGGTCGATCTGTTCTGCGAAAGTGTAGGGTTTACCCTCGCCCAAAGCGAGCGGGTACTGCGCGCCGCGCAGGCGGCGGGCATTCCGGTCAAAGGGCATGTCGAGCAGTTGTCGCTGCTTGGCGGAACGCAACTGGTCAGTCGCTATCATGGGATTTCTGCCGATCACATTGAATATCTTGATGAGGCGGGCGTGGCGGCGATGCGTCACAGCGGCACCGTTGGCGTACTGCTGCCGGGGGCGTTCTATTTCCTCAAAGAGACGCAGCGCCCGCCCGTTGAGTTGCTGCGCCGCTACCAGATCCCGATGGCGGTGGCGACCGATTTCAACCCCGGCACCAGTCCCTTTATCAGTCTGCATCTGGCGATGAATATGGCCTGCGTTCAGTTTGGGCTGACGCCGGAAGAGGCATGGGCGGGCGTCACCCGCCATGCCGCTCAGGCGCTGGGCCGCCAGGCGACGCACGGACAATTGAAGGCGGGTTACGTTGCCGATTTTAACGTCTGGGATGCGCAAAACCCGGTGGAGATCCTCTATGAACCTGGGCGCAACCCGCTGTATCAACGCATATTTCGAGGACAAATCACATGACGCAATGGGAAGCTGCTGCCCCTGACCTGTGGCAGGGGCGAGATGACAGCGGTGAAGCCGCAAACGCGCTGCGCCTGTTTCAAACGATCGCGCGCAGCCAGATGTTTTCGCCAGAGCAATACCGCGACAAGATTGCGTTGCTCGGCTTTGCCTGCGATGAAGGGGTCAAGCGTAATCATGGGCGTCCTGGCGCCGCCGGCGCGCCGGACGCGCTGCGTTCAGCACTGGCTAACCTGGCGAGCCACATGGGGCATGAGCGACTGGTCGATATGGGAAATCTGCTGGCCCCGACGGCGGATCTGGAAGGGGCGCAACAGGCGTTGCGCTATGCCGTCTCTCGCTGTCAGCGGGCCGGGATGCGTACCTTCGTTCTTGGCGGCGGTCATGAAACGGCTTTCGGTCATGGGGCGGGCATTTTCGATGCCTTCCCCGGCGAACGAATAGGGATTATCAACCTCGACGCGCATCTGGATCTGCGTAACGCCGGGCGGGCGACCTCCGGTACGCCATTTCGTCAACTGGCACAGCTTTGCGACCAGCAGCAGCGCGAGTTCCGCTATGCCTGCTTTGGCGTCAGTCGGGCGGCAAATACCCAGGCGCTGTGGGATGAGGCGCAAAAGCGTAACGTGCTGGTGGTTGAAGATTTGCAGTGCAGCGAAGCCCACGCTCAACTGGCGGCGTTTGTCAGCGAGGTGGATAAACTCTATCTGACCGTCGATCTCGACGTATTGCCCGTTGGAGAGATGCCTGCCGTATCGGCGCCAGCGGCACTGGGCGTACCGCTGGCAACCCTGTTGAAATTGATTGAGCCCATTTGTGGTAGCGGCAAGCTTCAGGCGGTGGATATGGTTGAATTTAATCCGCGCTTTGATAATGATGGCAAGTCGGCACGCGTGGCTGCGCGGCTTGGCTGGCAAATCGCCCACTGGTGGCAGTAATCGATTGATAAGGTAAACATTCCCATGACACTCTCTCGCCCTCGTTCTGCCCCCGCGCCGTTTTATGAGACGGTTAAACGCGAGATTAGCGAAAAGATCGCCAGTGGCGTCTGGCAGCCGCACGATCGTATTCCGTCGGAAGCGGAGCTGGTGGCGCAGTACGGTTTCAGCCGGATGACCATCAACCGGGCGCTGCGCGAACTGACCGATGAAGGAATGCTGGTGCGCCTGCAGGGCGTGGGAACCTTTGTCGCGGAGCCGAAAGGCCAGTCCGCGCTGTTTGAAATTCGTAGTATTGCTGACGAAATTGCCGCACGGGCGCACCAGCATCACTGCGAAGTGCTGATTCTGGAAAAAAGACCGGCTAATGCGCGACAGGCAGCGGCGCTGAAGGTGACGGAGGGGACGGCGATTTTCCATTCTGTGATGGTGCATTTTGAAAACGACCTGCCGGTACAGATTGAAGATCGCTGTGTGAATGCCGACATTGTCCCGGAGTATCTGGCGCAGGATTACAGCCAGACCACGCCGCATGCGTATCTGTCGTTGATTGCCCCGCTGACGGAAGGGGAGCACATTGTTGAAGCGGTGCGCGCCACAGCTGAAGAGTGCGCTTTACTGGATATCAGCGAAACCGATCCTTGTCTGCTTATTCGTCGTACCACCTGGTCTGCCACGCAGATCGTTTCCCACGCACGGTTGCTCTTTCCGGGGTCGCGCTACCGGTTACAGGGCCATTTCTCCTCCTGAACCGCGCGGACTGAAAAGCGTGATTGCTGACGCAATATAACAAAAATGTATCTTTTTTGTTAATTGTTACCTTGTTATGTCTTGTATAGACAAGTATATATTTACCTCACACCCGATCATTCCATTCGCCGGATAAACCTTATCCGGCACGCCCGTGAGGAGTCGTTGTTATGTCTCATAGCAAGTATCGTCAGCAAGATATCCGCGCCCCGCGAGGGACAACACTGACGGCCAAATCCTGGCTGACCGAAGCGCCGCTGCGCATGTTAATGAATAACCTGGATCCCGACGTCGCCGAGAACCCCCATGAGCTGGTGGTGTACGGCGGTATAGGGCGCGCGGCCCGTAACTGGGAGTGTTATGACGCGATTGTCAACGCCCTGACCCAACTGGAAGAGGATGAAACGCTGCTGGTCCAGTCAGGTAAACCGGTTGGGGTATTCAGAACCCACCAAAATGCTCCGCGCGTGTTGATCGCCAACTCCAACCTCGTTCCGCACTGGGCGACCTGGGAGCATTTCAACGAACTGGATGCCAAAGGGTTGGCGATGTACGGTCAGATGACGGCCGGAAGCTGGATCTATATCGGCAGTCAGGGGATTGTGCAGGGCACCTATGAAACGTTCGTTGAAGCGGGACGGCAGCACTATGACGGCAATCTGCGCGGGCGTTGGGTGTTAACCGCCGGGCTCGGTGGCATGGGTGGCGCGCAGCCACTGGCAGCGACACTGGCAGGTGCCTGTTCCCTGAACATTGAATGTCAGCAGAGCCGTATCGATTTCCGCCTGCGCACCCGTTATGTCGATGAACAGGCGACGTCTCTCGATGACGCGCTGGCGCGCATCGAAAAATACACCCGCGAAGGCAAAGCCGTATCGATTGCCCTGTGCGCCAATGCGGCGGACGTGGTACCCGAACTGGTGAAACGCGGCGTACGCCCGGACATGGTTACCGACCAGACCAGCGCCCACGATCCTTTGCACGGTTATCTGCCTTCCGGCTGGGACTGGGGAACTTATCAGCAGAAAGCGCTTTCCGATCCGCAGGGAACGGCAGAGGCCGCGAAGCGCTCGATGGCGAAACACGTCGAGGCCATGCTGGCGTTCAACGAGATGGGCGTACCGACGTTCGATTACGGCAACAACATTCGTCAGATGGCGAAAGAGATGGGCGTCGAAAACGCCTTCGCCTTTCCTGGTTTCGTACCGGCCTATATTCGCCCGCTGTTCTGCCGCGGCATCGGGCCGTTCCGCTGGGTGGCGCTTTCCGGCGATCCGCAGGATATTTATAAAACCGACGCCAAAGTGAAAGAGATTGTGGCAGATGACGAACATCTCCACCGCTGGCTGGACATGGCGCGAGAGCGCATTAATTTTCAGGGACTGCCGGCGCGTATCTGCTGGGTGGGCCTCGAATGGCGGCAAAAACTCGGCCTGGCATTCAACGAAATGGTGCGCACGGGGGAAGTGTCAGCGCCGATTGTCATCGGGCGCGACCACCTGGATTCCGGCTCTGTTGCCAGCCCGAACCGCGAAACTGAAGCGATGCGCGACGGCTCTGACGCGGTATCCGACTGGCCGTTGCTCAATGCGCTGCTCAATACGGCCAGCGGAGCCACCTGGGTGTCGCTGCATCACGGTGGCGGCGTAGGCATGGGCTTCTCGCAGCACGCCGGGATGGTGATTGTTTGTGATGGCAGTGATGAAGCGGCCGAGCGCATTGCCCGGGTACTGCATAACGATCCGGCGACCGGCGTGATGCGTCATGCGGATGCGGGCTACGACATCGCCGTGGAGTGCGCCGTGGAACAAGGTCTGAATCTGCCGATGGTTGCGGCAACGCAGGGGAAACGCTGATATGAACACCATGACCTTAACGCCGGGCCATCTGAGTTTTTCACAACTACGCGAGGTCTGGCAGCAGCCGGTTAAACTGCGCCTTGACGCCAGTGCGATAGACGGTATTAACGCCAGTGTGGCGTGTGTTAACACCATTGTCGCTGAGGGACGCACGGCCTACGGCATTAACACTGGATTTGGTCTGTTGGCGCAGACGCGCATCGCCGATGACGATCTGCAAAACCTGCAACGTTCGCTGGTGCTGTCGCATGCGGCAGGCGTGGGTGATGCCTTAGATGACGCGCTGGTGCGCCTGATTATGGTGCTGAAGATAAACAGCCTTGCGCGCGGCTTCTCTGGTATTCGTCTTAGCGTGATTGAGGCGCTGATTGCGCTGGTTAACGCCGAAGTCTGGCCGCACATTCCGGCGAAAGGGTCGGTAGGCGCATCAGGTGATTTAGCGCCGCTGGCCCATCTGTCGCTCACGCTGTTAGGGGAAGGGAAGGCGCGCTGGCAAGGTGAATGGCTACCGGCGACGGAAGCGTTAAAAAAAGCCGGGCTGGAACCGATTACGCTGGCGGCGAAAGAAGGGCTGGCGCTGCTTAACGGCACACAGGCGTCGACGGCGTTTGCGCTGCGCGGACTGTTTGAAGCGCAGGAACTGTTCGCGTCCGCGATCGTGTGCGGGTCGTTAACCACCGAAGCGGTACTGGGGTCCCGTCGTCCGTTTGATGCGCGCATTCATGCAGCGCGCGGGCAGCGTGGGCAAATTGATGCGGCGGCGCTGTATCGCCATGTACTTACGGAAACCAGCGCGCTGTCGGCGTCGCACCACAATTGTGAAAAGGTGCAGGACCCGTATTCTCTGCGCTGTCAGCCGCAGGTGATGGGGGCATGCCTGACGCAGATGCGCCAGGTAATGGAGGTGCTGCTGGCGGAAGCCAATGCGGTTTCCGATAACCCGCTGGTTTTTGCTGAGCAGGGAGAGGTTATCTCCGGTGGTAACTTCCATGCTGAACCGGTGGCGATGGCGGCAGATAATCTGGCGCTGGCGATTGCCGAAATTGGTGCGCTATCTGAACGTCGAATTGCGCTGATGATGGATAAACATATGTCGCAACTGCCGCCTTTCCTCGTCAAAAACGGTGGGGTGAACTCCGGCTTTATGATTGCCCAGGTGACGGCGGCGGCGCTCGCCAGCGAGAACAAAGCGCTGGCGCATCCGCACAGTGTGGACAGTCTGCCAACGTCGGCGAACCAGGAAGATCATGTCTCGATGGCTCCAGCGGCAGGGCGCAGATTATGGGAAATGGCGGCGAATACTCGCGGCGTGCTGGCCGTCGAATGGCTGGCAGCGTGTCAGGGGATCGATTTGCGCGAAGGGTTAACATCAAGCCCGCTGCTGGAGCAGGCGCGAACGGTGTTGCGTGAGCAGGTCGCGCATTATACCCAGGACCGTTTTTTCGCCCCGGATATTGAGTGTGCGACAGAATTGCTGGCGCAGGGGGCCTTGCTGCAACTGGTGCCCGAATTTCTCTGAACAGCGCCGGATGGCGCTAACGTTTATCCGGCCTACGAATTCCTCCCGTAGGCCAGATAAGACGCTTAACTGAACATCGCGGTAATCGAGGCGCTGGCGAGCGAATGGAAATGGACGTTAAATCCGACCATCGCGCCGCTGGCACCTTCATCGACATCAATCCTGTCCACATCCAGCGCGTGAACGGTAAAGATATAGCGGTGGGTTTCGCCTTTTGGCGGCGCCGCGCCGCCATAGCCCGCTTTACCGAAATCGGTTCGCGTCTGGATAACGCCATCTGGCAGCGCGACCAGCCCGGAACCAAAGCCCTGCGGCAGTACGCGGATGTCGGCAGGAATATTGGCGACGACCCAGTGCCACCAGCCAGAGCCGGTTGGCGCATCGGGATCGAAACAGGTCACCACGAAACTCTTCGTTTCGGCAGGAACCTCATCCCAGGCCAGGTGCGGCGAAAGGTTATCGCCGTCATAGCCCATACCGTTGAAGACATGGCGCTGGGGTAGCTTTTCCCCGTCACGCAGATCGTTGCTGATTAATTTCATGCTCTCTCCTTAATTCTCGCCAAAAAGTGTAGCCAGAAACCGCACAGCTTACCGTTAATTACCCGTTAAAAAATGTTTCGTCGCGCACAGCCTCGTTCACGGCCTGCGTCAGACGGCGCAGTTGCTCTGGCTGGATGAGATACGGCGGCATCAGGTAGATGAGCTTGCCAAACGGGCGGATCCACACCCCCCGTTGCACAAAGAATTTTTGCAGGGCCGCCATATTGACCGGATGCGTCGTTTCTACCACGCCGATCGCCCCCAGCACGCGCACATCAGCCACCCACGGCGACGTCTGTGTCGGGGCGAGTTCCTGGCGTAACTGGGTTTCAATGGCCGAGACCTGCACCTGCCAGTCGCCGGATTCCAGCAGAGACAGGCTGGCGGTCGCCACCGCGCAGGCCAGCGGATTGCCCATAAACGTCGGGCCATGCATGAAACAACCCGCCTCGCCGTTGCTGATGGTTTCTGCCACCTGGCGAGTGGTCAGGGTGGCGGAGAGGGTCATTGTCCCGCCGGTCAGCGCTTTACCCAGACACAGAATGTCGGGCGCGATCCCGGCGTGTTCGCAGGCAAACAGTTTACCCGTGCGGCCAAATCCGGTGGCGATTTCATCGGCAATCAGCAGAATGCCTTCGCGGTCGCACATTTTGCGGATACGGCGCAGCCACTCCGGATGGTACATCCGCATCCCGCCCGCGCCCTGGACGATCGGCTCGAGAATAACCGCCGCAATGTCATGACGATGCGCGGCCATCAGGCGTGCGAAGGTCACCATATCGCGCTCATCCCACTCGCCGTCCATCCGACTTTGCGGAGCAGGGGCAAACAGGTTTTCCGGCAGATAGCCCTGCCACAGGCTGTGCATGGAGTTGTCCGGGTCGCAGACCGACATCGCGCCGAAGGTATCGCCGTGATAGCCGTTACGGAACGTCAGGAAAAGCTGATGGGGTTCCCCTTTCGCCTGCCAGTATTGCAGCGCCATTTTCATCGCCACTTCCACCGCGACGGAACCGGAATCGGCGAGGAACACGCACTCCAGCGACGCGGGCGTCATGGCGACCAGTTTACGGCACAGGTTGACGGCGGGGGGGTGGGTAATCCCGCCGAACATCACGTGCGACATGGCGTCAATCTGCGTTTTCATCGCGGCATTGAGCTGCGGATGATTGTAACCGTGAATCGCGGCCCACCACGACGACATACCATCAATCAGGCGCTCACCGCTGGATAAAATCAGTTCGCAGCCCTCGGCCCGCTCAACAGGATAGACCGGCAGCGGGGATGTCATAGAGGTGTAGGGGTGCCAGATGTGGCGCTGATCAAAAGTGATATCGTCCGTTGTCATAATCGACTTGTAAACCAAATTAAAAAGTTTTAGGTTTACAAGTCTACACCTTAATCACCACAAAAAGTATAAAATTATGACCACTCATTCTCGCTGGACGCTGTCGCAAGTCACCGAATTATTTGAAAAACCGCTGCTGGATCTGCTGTTCGAGGCGCAGCAAATCCACCGTCAGCACTTCGATCCTCGTCAGGTGCAGGTCAGCACGCTGTTGTCGATTAAAACCGGCGCCTGCCCGGAAGACTGCAAATATTGCCCGCAAAGTTCGCGCTATAAAACGGGCCTCGAATCTGAGCGGCTGATGGAAGTTGAGCAGGTGCTGGATTCGGCGCGCAAAGCAAAAAACGCGGGTTCAACCCGTTTTTGCATGGGGGCGGCGTGGAAGAACCCGCACGAGCGTGACATGCCGTATCTGCAGCAGATGGTTCAGGGGGTGAAAGCGCTGGGGCTGGAAGCCTGCATGACGCTTGGCACGCTCGATGAATCACAGGCGCAGCGGCTGGCGGAGGCGGGGCTGGACTATTACAACCACAACCTCGACACCTCGCCGGAATTCTACGGCAACATCATCACCACCCGTTCCTACCAGGAACGGCTCGACACGCTGGATAAAGTGCGCGAAGCCGGGATCAAAGTCTGTTCCGGCGGCATCGTCGGTCTGGGCGAAACGGTGACCGATCGCGCCGGTCTGCTCCTGCAACTGGCAAACCTGCCGACCCCGCCGGAAAGCGTACCAATCAACATGCTGGTGAAGGTGAAAGGCACACCGCTGGCGGATAACGATGACGTCGACGCATTTGATTTTATTCGCACCATTGCCGTGGCGCGCATCATGATGCCGACCTCGTATGTGCGCCTGTCTGCTGGTCGCGAGCAGATGAATGAGCAAACGCAGGCCATGTGCTTTATGGCCGGTGCCAACTCCATTTTCTACGGTTGCAAACTGCTCACCACGCCAAACCCGGAAGAGGACAAAGATCTCCAGCTCTTCCATAAGCTGGGGCTGAACCCGCAGCAAACGGCGGTGCTCGCCGGGGATAACGAGCAACGTGCGCGTCTTGAGCAGGCGTTGCTGACGCCAGATACCGACGATTACTACAACGCGGCTGCCGTATGACCTGGCAACAGAAAATCGACGATGCGCTGGCGGCGCGTCGTTCGGCGGACACGCTGCGCCGTCGTTACGCGGTGTCGCAGGGAGCCGGTCGTTGGCTGGAGGCGAACGACCAGCGCTATCTCAATTTTTCCAGCAATGATTATCTGGGCTTAAGCCACCATCCGCATATCGTTCGCGCGTGGCAGCTGGGGGCAGAACGGTTTGGCGTCGGCAGCGGCGGTTCGGGCCACGTCAGCGGTTATTCCATCGCCCATCAGCAACTGGAAGAGGAGCTGGCTGGCTGGCTGGATTATCCCCGCGCGCTGCTGTTTATCTCCGGTTTTGCCGCAAACCAGGCGGTGATTACCGCGCTGATGGAAAAGGATGATCGAATTGTCGCTGACCGCCTGAGTCACGCCTCGCTGCTGGAAGCGGCTAGTCTTAGCCCGGCGCAGCTTCGCCGCTTTACCCATAACGACGCCTCGCATCTCACGCGCCTGCTTGACACCCCGGGGTCGGGCCGACAGTTGGTGGTGACCGAGGGCGTGTTCAGCATGGATGGCGACAGCGCACCGCTTGCGGACATTCAGCACGCCGCACAGGCGCGTAATGCATGGCTGTTGGTGGATGACGCCCACGGCATTGGCGTGAGCGGGGAAGAGGGACGCGGGAGCTGCTGGCAGCAGCGGGTAAAACCGGAGTTGTTGGTGGTGACGTTTGGTAAAGGCTTTGGCGTTAGCGGTGCCGCGATCCTGTGCTCTGAGAGCATCGCCGACTATCTGTTGCAGTTCGCCCGTCATCTGATTTACAGCACCAGTATGCCGCCTGCGCAGGCGATGGCGTTACAGGCGTCGCTTTCCGTGATTCGTAGTCAGGAAGGTGACGCGCGCCGGGAGAAACTGGCCGCGCTGATCCAGCGCTTCCGTTCGGCTGTCAATCCCGCCAATTTCACGCTGGCGCAGTCGCACAGCGCCATCCAGCCATTGATTGTTGGTGAGAATGCGCGCGCGTTGCAACTGGCGGACACCTTACGCCGTCAGGGGTGTTGGGTCACCGCTATCCGTCCGCCGACCGTACCCGCCGGGACGGCCCGTCTGCGACTGACGTTAACTCAGGCGCATGAGCCCGAGGATATCGATCGTTTGCTGGAGGTGTTGCATGGGGCAAGTGAATAAACAGGCGGTCGCGGCGGCGTTTGGCCGTGCGGCAGCGCACTATGAGCAGCACGCCACATTGCAGCGTCTGAGCGCTGACGCGTTGCTGACGCAACTGCCGGAGCGCCCATTTTTACAGGTACTGGATGCCGGCTGTGGGCCGGGGCGTCTGAGTCGCTACTGGCGTGAGCAGGGCAGTCAGGTTACTGCGCTGGATCTCTCCGCCCGGATGCTGGACGAGGCGCGTCGTCAGGAGGTGGCGCATCACTATCTCGCCGGTGACATTGAGTCGCTGCCGTTAGCCAGCGCCACGTTCGATCTGGCCTGGAGCAATCTGGCCGTGCAGTGGTGTGACAGTTTGCATCAGGCGCTAAGCGAACTGTATCGGGTCGTGCGCCCCGGCGGGTGTGTGGCTTTCACTACCCTGGCTCAGGACTCGTTGCCGGAGCTTCATCAGGCCTGGCGCGCGGTGGATGACCGGACGCATGGCAACCGGTTTTTATCCCGTGCGGCGCTGTGTGAGGCGATGTGCGGCTGGCAGGGGCATCATCAGTCACTCTCCCTGACGCTGGAGTTTGATGACGCTCTGAGCGCTATGCGTTCGCTGAAAGGCATCGGCGCGACCCATTTGCACGAGGGGCGCGAGTCGCGCGTCTTAACCCGCTCACAGTTGCAGCAGCTTCAACTGGCCTGGCCGCAGCGACAGGGGAAATATCCGCTGACCTACCATCTTTTTGCAGGAGTGATTGCTCGTGACTAAACGTTATTTTGTCACCGGTACCGATACGGAAGTCGGTAAAACCATCGCCAGTTGTGCGCTGCTACAGGCGGCGCGCAGTCTGGGCTACCGGACGGCCGGGTATAAGCCGGTGGCATCAGGCAGTGACATGACGCCAGAAGGACTGCGCAACAGTGACGCCCTGGCGCTTCAGCGCAACAGCAGCCTGACGCTGGAGTATGCGGCGGTGAATCCTTACACCTTCGCGGAACCCACCTCGCCACATATCATCAGTGCCGATGAGGGAAGGCCGATTCGTGCTGACGTGATGTCAGACGGACTGCGCGCGCTGGACGTGCAGGCGGAGTGGCTGCTGGTGGAAGGCGCTGGCGGTTGGTTTACCCCGCTGGCGGAGGATTTTACCTTCGCCGACTGGGTGCAGCGCGAACGGTTGCCAGTGATTCTGGTCGTTGGCGTGAAGCTGGGGTGTATAAACCATGCGATGCTGACTGCGCAGGCGGTACAGCAATCAGGGTTGCTGCTTGTCGGGTGGGTGGCGAATGACGTCACGCCGCCAGGGAAACGCCACCGTGAGTACATGACGACGCTTCAGCGGGTCATCCCAGCGCCGTTATTAGGCGAAATCCCGTGGCTGGCGGCAGACGCTGAAAACGCGGCCACAGGACAATATCTGGATCTCTCTCTGCTCGCAGGTCAGTAAAAGGTGAAATTGCGAGCAAGATCCCGCCCGCCAGGGGCACTCCGTTAGCTGATAAAAATCAAAATTTAGCGATAATTTTTTTTTATGTGTGCCCTGGTGGGTCGGACCGGGAATTTGCCAGGCGGCAGGCCATACGGCCTGCAGGCAGTTATCCACTATTCCTGTGGATAACCTTGTGCATTAGAGTTAGAAAACACAAGGCAAGCGAGAGAATACGCGGCTTCCAGCCGAATTGGTGCGAAAGGCGTCTTTATGAAATATCCTATAATTTACAGCGCGTTAGATAAAATCAATGGCTGTCATATTGTGGTCATTGAATGCAACAAAACTTTCATCACACATCTTGACAATGTTAACGAAGTCAATGGTCTGGGGATAAACCCGCTTCGTAGTGTAATATCTTGCCAGCGGTGAAATTTTAGCCGTCTCCGATCCGCTTTTCTGATGCGTAACACAAATATTATGAGGCGTTACTGTTTTTTCATCCAGTATATTTTACTGGCAATATTATCCTCTGCGAGTAAAATTACACACCTGCCCGCCCATTCCTTCAGGTAGCTGCTCATGAGTAAACCGTTCAAACTGAATTCCGCATTTAAACCTTCCGGCGATCAGCCTGAGGCGATACGCCGTCTGGAAGAGGGACTGGAGGACGGCCTGGCGCATCAAACGCTGCTTGGCGTGACGGGCTCAGGGAAAACGTTCACCATCGCCAATGTGATTGCGGATCTTCAGCGCCCGACGATGGTGCTGGCGCCCAACAAAACGCTGGCGGCGCAGCTGTATGGTGAAATGAAAGAGTTTTTCCCGGATAACGCCGTCGAGTATTTCGTCTCCTACTACGACTACTATCAGCCAGAAGCCTATGTTCCCAGTTCTGACACCTTCATCGAAAAAGATGCGTCAGTGAACGAACACATTGAGCAGATGCGCCTGTCGGCCACCAAAGCCTTACTGGAGCGCCGTGATGTGATCGTCGTGGCCTCTGTTTCCGCCATCTATGGTCTGGGCGATCCCGATTTATATCTGAAGATGATGCTGCACATGACGGTGGGCATGATCATCGATCAGCGCGCCATTCTGCGGCGACTGGCTGAACTGCAATATACCCGCAACGATCAGGCGTTCCAGCGCGGGACCTTCCGCGTGCGCGGTGAGGTGATCGACATCTTCCCGGCGGAATCCGACGACATTGCACTGCGTGTGGAATTGTTTGACGAAGAGGTGGAGCGCCTGTCGCTGTTTGACCCGCTGACCGGGCAGGTGGAGTCCACCATTTCGCGCTACACCATCTATCCCAAAACGCACTACGTGACCCCGCGTGAGCGGATCGTACAAGCGATGGAAGAGATCAAGGTCGAACTGGCTGAACGTCGCAAAGTCCTGCTGGCTAATGACAAACTGCTGGAAGAACAGCGTCTGAGCCAGCGAACCCAGTTTGATCTGGAGATGATGAATGAGCTGGGTTACTGCTCGGGGATCGAAAACTACTCGCGCTTTCTGTCAGGACGCGGGCCGGGCGAGCCGCCGCCGACGCTGTTTGACTATCTGCCCGCCGACGGTTTACTGGTGGTGGATGAATCCCACGTCACCATCCCGCAGATTGGCGGGATGTATCGCGGCGATCGGGCGCGTAAAGAGACGCTGGTGGAGTACGGTTTCCGTCTGCCATCGGCGCTGGATAACCGCCCGTTAAAGTTCGAAGAGTTTGAAGCGCTGGCACCGCAGACCATTTACGTTTCGGCAACGCCGGGTAATTACGAACTGGAGAAATCGGGCGGCGATGTGGTTGATCAGGTGGTGCGTCCGACAGGGTTGCTGGATCCAGTGATTGAAGTGCGCCCGGTGGCAACGCAGGTGGACGATCTGCTCTCTGAGATCCGCAAGCGTGCGGAGATCAACGAGCGCGTGCTGGTAACCACGCTGACCAAGCGCATGGCGGAAGATCTCACCGAGTATCTGGAAGAACACGGCGAGCGGGTGCGTTACCTGCACTCGGATATCGATACCGTCGAACGTATGGAAATCATTCGTGACCTGCGTCTGGGCGAGTTTGATGTGCTGGTGGGGATCAACCTGTTGCGCGAAGGTCTCGACATGCCTGAGGTGTCGCTGGTGGCGATTCTCGACGCCGACAAGGAAGGGTTCCTGCGTTCCGAACGTTCGCTGATACAGACCATCGGTCGTGCGGCGCGTAACATTAACGGGAAGGCGATTCTTTACGGTGACAAAATTACGGCCTCAATGGCGAAGGCGATTAGCGAAACCGAACGCCGTCGTGAGAAACAGCAGCAGTACAACGAAGAACACGGCATTACTCCGCAAGGCCTGAATAAAAAAGTGGTCGATATTCTGGCGCTGGGGCAGAACATCGCGAAAACCAAGGCGAAGGGCAGGGGCAAATCGCGTTCCGCGGCGAAGTCGGATGTGGTGGAACTGGATATGACGCCAAAAGCGCTGCAGCAGAAGATTCACGAGCTGGAAGGGCAGATGATGCAGCATGCGCAGAACCTGGAATTCGAAGAGGCCGCGCAGATCCGCGATCAACTGCATCAGCTGCGTGAACTGTTTATCGCCGCGTCGTGAGAGATTGCCGGATGGCGGTGTAAATGCCTTATCCGGCCCGTTCGCTGGCTGTCCGCAAATGTGATAAGTAGGCCTGATGAGAACAGCGCCATCAGGCAATTAACCCTTTACCGCAGCGCCTGTACGGCTTTCTCCAGCGCGCTGTGTAATAACTGACGGTCATGGCGATAAGGAATATCGCTGGCCTCCAGGACTTCCTGAATCACCACCCGGTCGCTGACCGCAGAGACATCCACTTTCGGCCCGACGATAACCGCATCAACGACTCTCTTGCCGACATACTGCTCCATAATGGTTAGCTTATCGATAAGCGTCAGGCTCGCGGCGGGGATGCTCAATTCCCGGCCCAGATTGCCGATATAGACCATCGGCGCCTGCGTGCGGCGCAGTGCCTGTGCGAGCTCATCCAGCAGCAGGATTGGCATCAGGCTGGTGTAAAAACTGCCCGGACCGATAATAATCAGGTCGGCGTCGTTAATCGCCTGCATCGCTTCCCGGGTGGTGGGGACCTTCGGTGATAGCATCAGTTCCTGTAAGGGTGAGGTGAGCTGATCAATATTCACTTCGCCGTACACTTCATGCCCCTGATCGTCGATCGCCATCAGGTCAACCGGCAGCTCCGACATGGGGATTAAATGTGCGTCCACTTTCAGCAGATTACGAATTAAATTGATGGCTTCGAGAGGCCGCACGCTCAGGTGGTCGAGCGCCTTTAACATCAGATTTCCGAGGTTATGACCAGAAAGTTCGCCATTACCGCCAAAACGGTACTCAAACATGGCAGAAGCGACGCTAGGTTCGGTAATCAGTTGATTGAGACAATTGCGCATATCGCCCCAGGCGATTCCCCCTTCAGAGCGTCGAATACGGCCCGTAGAGCCGCCGTTATCGGTGGTGGTCACGATACCGGTGAGGCGTGAACCCAGAGGAGAGAGGGAAGAGAGAACGCGTCCTAATCCATGCCCTCCGCCGAGAGCGACGACACGATCCAGGTCAGCCAGCGTACGATTGCGCATAAAAATTCCTGAAGTCAGATTTACCGCGCTACAGTAGCGCAAACAGGGGCTTTTCAGCAATTCGCCAACGGCAAGTTGAGAAAATAAATTCTGCCACCCTACCCCTTTAGGGTGACGAATGCCTGACAGCGAAATGATATACATCAATGCAAAAGTGCTATTTTTGCTTATTCTGTAGCGAAATGGCACGATCATGACGCTATATACATGATTATACAGCGTTAAGTGTAAATGGCATTATGTTCATTTACACGCTAGTATCGCCATAACCACAGTTAACACTCTAGCCTCTGCACCTGGGTCAAATGATACGGTGCTTTGGCCGTGACAACGCAAACGCATTGCCACCAGGGCGCAGGAAGAAATGACTTCGCCTCCCGTATTTGGAAAGGTGTACATGGCCACACAACTGACCGATGCTTTCGCGCGCAAGTTTTACTACTTGCGTCTGTCGATTACCGACGTGTGCAACTTTCGTTGCACATACTGCCTGCCGGATGGCTACAAGCCCGGCGGCGTCACCAATAAAGGTTTTCTCACCGTCGATGAAATTCGCCGGGTGACTCGCGCCTTTGCCAACCTGGGCACTGAAAAAGTGCGCCTGACCGGTGGCGAACCCTCTCTGCGTCGTGATTTCACCGACATCATTGCCGCCGTGCGTGAAAACGAGGCAATTCGTCAACTGGCGGTGACCACCAACGGTTACCGTCTGGCGCGTGATGCTGCCCACTGGCGCGATGCTGGCTTGACCGGCATTAACGTCAGCGTCGATAGCCTTGATGCGCGTCAGTTCCACGCGATTACCGGGCAGGATAAATTCCAGCAGGTGATGGCGGGCATCGACGCCGCGTTTGATGCTGGTTTTGAAAAAGTTAAAGTCAACACCGTGCTGATGCGCGATGTGAACCATCATCAACTCGATACCTTTCTCGACTGGATCCAGACGCGTCCCATTCAACTGCGTTTCATCGAACTGATGGAGACGGGTGAGGGCAGCGACTTATTCCGCAAACACCATATCTCCGGTCAGGTGCTGCGTGATGAACTACTGCGACGTGGCTGGATCCACCAGCTACGCCAGCGCAGCGATGGCCCGGCGCAGGTTTTTTGTCACCCCGATTATGCGGGTGAGATCGGCCTCATCATGCCGTATGAAAAAGATTTCTGCGCCACCTGCAACCGTCTGCGCGTCTCCTCCGTGGGTAAACTCCATCTCTGCCTGTTTGGTGAGGGGGGCGTCAGCCTGCGCGATCTACTGGAAGACGATGCACAGCAAGCTGCGCTGGAAGCGCGTATCTCGCTTGCGTTGCGTGAGAAAAAGCAGACCCATTTCCTGCACCAGAACAATACCGGTATCACCCAGAACCTCTCATACATAGGCGGTTAACACCGCTTTGAACAAGGAGTTTTCCATGAGTCAGGTAAGTGCTGAATTTATCCCGACCCGCATTGCTATTTTGACGGTATCAAATCGTCGTGGCGAAGAGGACGATACCTCCGGCCATTTTCTGCGTGATTCCGCGCAGGAAGCGGGGCATCAGGTCATTGATAAAGCGATTGTCAAAGAGAACCGCTACGCCATTCGCGCGCAGGTTTCGGCGTGGATTGCCAGCGATGAGGTGCAGGTGGTGCTGGTTACCGGTGGCACGGGACTGACCGAAGGCGATCAGGCTCCGGAAGCGCTGCTGCCGCTGTTTGATCGCGAAGTAGAAGGCTTTGGCGAAGTGTTTCGCATGCTGTCGTTTGAAGAGATCGGCACGGCCACGCTGCAGTCGCGCGCGGTGGCGGGCGTGGCCAACAAAACGCTGATTTTCGCGATGCCGGGCTCCACCAAAGCCTGCCGCACGGCCTGGGACAATATCATTGCACCGCAGCTGGATGCCCGTACGCGTCCCTGTAATTTTCACCCACATCTGAAGAAATAAGTATGTCGCAACTGACCCACATTAACGCCGCCGGTGAAGCGCACATGGTGGATGTGTCCGCGAAAGCGGAGACCGTTCGCGAAGCGCGCGCCGAAGCCTTTGTCACCATGCGCAGCGAAACGCTGGCCATGATTATTGACGGTAGCCACCATAAGGGCGACGTGTTCGCCACCGCGCGCATTGCGGGCATTCAGGCGGCAAAAAGGACCTGGGAGCTGATCCCGCTGTGCCATCCACTGATGCTGAGCAAAGTGGAAGTACAACTGCAGGCACAGCCGGAACACAACCGTGTCCGAATTGAAGCGCGGTGTCGCCTCACCGGAAAAACCGGGGTGGAGATGGAAGCGCTCACGGCGGCGTCCGTGGCCGCGTTGACCATTTACGACATGTGCAAAGCGGTGCAAAAAGACATGGTGATTGGTCCGGTGCGCCTGCTGGCGAAAAGCGGCGGTAAGTCTGGCGATTTTAAGGCGGATTCGAATGATTAAGGTTTTGTTCTTCGCCCAGGTTCGCGAACTGGTGGGTACCGATGCGCTGGATGTGGCGGCAGATTTTCCGACGGTGGAAGCGCTGCGTCAGCATCTGGCAACAAACAGTAACCGTTGGGCGCTGGCGCTGGAAGACGGCAAGCTGCTGGCGGCGGTAAACCAGACGCTGGTGAGCTTTGATCATCCGCTGACGGCGGGTGATGAAGTGGCTTTCTTTCCTCCGGTCACGGGAGGTTGAGATGGCGGAAACAAAAATTGTGGTCGGGCCTGCGCCGTTCAGCGTGGGGGATGAATATCCCTGGCTGGCGGAACGCGACGAAGACGGTGCGGTGGTCACCTTCACGGGTAAAGTGCGCAACCATAATCTCGGCGACAGCGTGAAGGCGCTAACGCTGGAGCACTATCCGGGAATGACGGAAAAAGCGCTGGCGGAGATTGTCGATGAGGCGCGGGCACGCTGGCCGCTGGGACGCGTCACGGTGATTCACCGGATTGGCGAACTGTGGCCGGGCGATGAAATTGTCTTTGTCGGCGTTACCAGTTCGCACCGTAGCAGTGCGTTCGAGGCCGGGCAGTTCATCATGGACTATCTGAAGACGCGTGCGCCATTCTGGAAGCGTGAAGCCACGCCGGAAGGTGAGCGCTGGGTGGAAGCCCGCGACAGCGATCGGCAGGCGGCCAAACGCTGGTAGCAGGAAATTGTGATACGCTTATCCAGAGTGGTCACTTTCAATCAGGAGATTATCATGGACCGATTTCCACGATCCGAATCAATCGTGCAGGCGCGTTCCGGCCTGCAAACCTATATGGCGCAGGTCTACGGCTGGATGACGGTTGGGTTGCTGCTTACCGCATTCATTGCGTGGTATGCGGCGAATTCCAGTGCGTTCATGGAGTTGCTCTATACCAACAGAATCTTTTTCTTTGGTCTCGTTATTGCGCAATTAGCCGTGGTGTTTGTCCTGTCGGGTCTGGTCAACAGACTTAGCGCGGGGGTAATGACGACGCTGTTTATGCTCTATTCGGTACTCACCGGTCTGACGCTTTCCAGTATCTTCATCATTTACACAGCCTCGTCCATCGCCAGCACCTTTGTGGTCACCGGCGGGATGTTTGGCGTAATGAGCCTGTGGGGTTACACCACGAAGCGTGACCTGAGCGGCTGGGGCAATATGCTGTTTATGGCGCTGATCGGTATCATTCTGGCTTCACTGGTGAACTTCTGGCTGAAGAGTGAAGCGCTGATGTGGGCGGTGACCTATATCGGCGTGGTGGTGTTTGTCGGGCTGACCGCCTATGACACCCAGAAGCTGAAGAACATCGGCGAGCAGATCGATGTGCGCGACAGTTCTAACCTGCGTAAATATTCGATTCTCGGCGCGCTCACGCTGTATCTGGACTTCATTAACCTGTTCCTGATGCTGTTGCGTATTTTAGGCAATCGTCGCTGAGTTTGCTGTGCCGGATGGCGCTACACCTTATCCGGCACAGCAAAAATGATCCTCCAGGCCTGATAAACGTAGCGCTATCAGGCAACGATTTGTCATTTCGCCATCGCCTTCTCGTTTTTCGCCCGCAGTTTCTTCGCCCGACTCTCCAGCAGCAGATAGCTCAACAGCGCCAGCAAAAGCGGGACAAAATAATACAGCACACGATAGGCGAGCAGGGCGGCAATAATAGTGCCTTGTGACGCGTGTTCCCCCGCCAGCAGCGCGATAAACACCGCTTCCAGGACGCCAATTCCCGCAGGAATGTGGACAATCACCCCGGCGATACTGCTGACCAGCAGTACGCCCAGCACGAAGAAGTAGTTCACCTCCTGGCCCAGCAACAACCAGATGATCGCCCCCATCACCATCCAGTTGGTGCTGGAGATAGCCATCTGGGCCAGCGCAAATTTCCACGACGGCAGTACCAGTTTCTGTCCTTTGATCGTCATATGACGGTGTTTTGCGAAGGCGCAGAACCACAGATAAATGGCGATGATTAACAGCAGCACCCCGCCCAGAAGGCGCAGCGTGCTCTCGTCGATATACCAGCGCGCGGGCAGTTGCACCACGCCAAAGGTGAAGATGATTCCGCCAAGCAGAATATAGCCCAGCCAGTTGGTGGTGATGCTGAGGGAGAAAATACGGGTGATGGTACCACCCGGCAGGCCGAGGCGGGAATAGAGCCGGTAGCGCATACCGATGCCGCCAACCCAGGTACTGAGGGTCAGGTTGAAGGCGTAACAGATAAACGATACCAGCATCACCTGTCTTTTTGCCAGCTTGTGGCCGCAATAGGCGCGGCCCAGCAGGTCATAGCAGCCATAGAGCAGATAGCTGAGGATCACCAGCCCGACGGCGCTCAGCAATGCAAACCGGTTGTAATCGCGAATGACGTTCCACACTTCCTCCCAGTTGACCTTGCTGGCGTAGACGACCAGCAACACAATCACGGCGATAAAAAACAGCCAGGTGAGGATCTTCTTCGCCAGTCGCCAGCGTGGATGTGATTTTGCCATCAGGGTTTGGCTCCTGTGTTCTGCACCTCCACCCGATCCTGCGTTTCCATTTCGGGCTGGGCTGGCGGATCCACCTGCGCGAGATGGGGAGTATGCGCCGGAAGCCAGCCAACCAGCGCCGGGAAGTGGCGTAAGAAGTGGAACGCCAGCACGCTTTTGGTCAGGTTCCACCAGGTGCGTCTCGGCAGCATCGACTCATCGACCTGCTTACAGTCTTCGGCAATGATCGCGCTGAGGTTATCGCGCAGCGTCTGGTTGAACTGGCGATCGTGAACGATCAGGTTGGCTTCCAGATTAAGCGACAGGCTGAGCGGGTCGAGATTGCTGGAGCCGACTGTCGCCCAGTGGTCATCCATCAGTGCTACTTTGCCATGCAGCGGTTTCCGGCGGTACTCGTAAACCTGGACATCACCTTTCACCAGATAGTTGTACAGCAGGCGGGCACCGACTTTTACAATCGGCATATCCGGTTCCCCCTGCACGATCAGTTTGACGCGCACGCCGCGGCGGGCGGCTTTGCGCATGGCGTGCAGTAACCGGTAGCCGGGAAAGAAGTAGGCGTTGGCAATAATCACCTCCCGTCGTGCCTGGGTAAGCATTTTCAGGTAGTGACGTTCGATATCGTCGCGGTGCTCGTCGTTGTCGCGCCAGACGAACAGCGCCTGCGCCTCGCCGGGCTGGCGGTTCTCTTCAGCACGGTGATGACGACGCCACCAGCGGCGCACCGCGCTCTGTCCGGGGAGGTTTTCCACCTCGAATTGCAAAATATCCGCGACGACAGGGCCTTCCACACGCACAGCGTAATCCTGTTTGGCCTCAGGCCCATAGTCGGACATATGTTCGTCGGAATAGTTGATCCCGCCAACAAACGCCACCCGGTCGTCAATCACCACAATTTTGCGATGCATACGGCGAAAGACGTTAGTACGCATGCCAAAGATCCGGGGACGCGGATCGTAATAACGAAATACCACGCCTGCTGAGGTCAGTTCACCGACGAACGCATCGCTCAGGTCCGGTGAGCCGTAGCCGTCCAGCAGCACTTCCGCCTTCACGCCGCGTTTTGCTGCGGCCAGCAGGGCAGCATGGAGTTGTTTTCCCACCTCATCTTCAAACCAGATGAAGGTTTCGAGAATAATTTTTTGCTGCGCATCGGCAATCGCCGCAAACACGGCGGGATAATACTGATCGCCGTTTTCCAGTAACTGGATCTGATTACCTTCACGCCAGCCACATTTCATAGATGGATCTCCGCGCTAAGGGGGGCATGGTCAGAGAGATGTCGCCAGTTGCGCAGCGGCAGCGCCGTCGGCGAACTGGCATTGGCATTTTTCACGTAAATACGATCGAGGCGCAGCAGCGGCAGGCTGGCGGGAAAGGTCCGTGCCGGGCGACCGCGGGCGCGGGTGAAGATTTCATCCAGCCCGGCGGCGGCTTTTAAGGAATAGTTTGCCTTCTGCCGCCAGTCGTTGAAATCACCGGCCACCACCACCGGTTCGCCGTCGGGCAGGGCGTTGACCCAGTCCGCCAGCAGGGTGAGTTGCGCCTGCCGGTGGGCCTCGCGCAGGCCGAGATGAACACACATCACATGAATCGGTTTCCCGAGTTGCGGCGGGACAATGCGACAGTAGAGCACGCCGCGCTTTTCACTGCTGCCGACGGACACATCACGATTTTCATAATGTTCAATAGGATAGCGTGACAGTACCGCGTTACCATGATGCCCTTGCGGGTAGACGGCGTTGCGCCCGTAAGCGTAGTCACTCCACATAGTGTCGGCGAGAAATTCGTAGTGGGTGGTATCCGGCCAGTTTTCGACGTGCAGCGGATGCACTTCGTGCGCGCCCATCACCTCCTGCAGGCAGACGATGTCGGCGCCAACCGTACGAACGGCATCGCGCAGTTCCGGTAAAATGAAGCGCTTGTTAAAGGCGGTAAAGCCTTTATGCGTATTGATGGTGAGCACGGTGAATGAAAAATTTCGCGTCGATTGAGTCATTTTTCTCCTGTTGGCGTCACTCTTCTGATTGAAATAGTGTAGTCGTCGTCACAAAAAGGTGCGGTGTTACGGAATTTTCCGTAAAGTGCGGTACTCTGAGTAATTAGAGAAAAATCCTTCAGGAGAAAAGCCATGAGGTGGCAACAACGAGTTCGTGTCGCAACGGGGTTAAGTTGCTGGCAGATTATGTTGCATTTACTGGTCGTGGCGTTGTTGGTCGTGGGCTGGATGAGCGGCACGCTGGTGCGCGTCGGCCTGGGATTATGCGTAATGTATGTCGTGACCGTATTACTGATGCTGGCGTTACAGCGCCATCACGAGCAGCGTTGGCGCGAAGTCGCTGACGTGCTGGAAGAACTCACCACCACCTGGTATTTCGGCGCGGCGCTGATCGTGCTGTGGCTGCTGTCCCGGGTATTACAAAACAACGTTCTGCTGGCGTTAGCGGGACTGGCAATCCTGGCCGGACCCGCGGTGGTTTCACTGTTGGCGAAAGACAAAAAACTACATAATTTTGCGTCTAAACATCGCATACGCCGCTGATCCCGTCGTGGCCGCTATCACCAGTAGCGGCCACAGGCTTCCCCAGACAATCTGCAAACTCGCATCCTTCAAATAGATCTGCTTGGTGATATCCGTGAAGTGACGGATAGGGTTTATCCACGTCAGGTTCTGCAACCAGACCGGCATATTCTCGACCGGGGAGACATACCCCGACAGTAAAATCGCTGGCATCATAAAGACGAACACACCGATAAACGCCTGCTGCTGCGTAGAGCAGAGCGAGGATATCAACAGCCCGAAGCCGACCAGCGACAGCCCGTAAATCACCATCGTGAAGTAAAACAGCGCTAACGATCCGGCAAACGGGATCTGATACGCCCAGATACCGATTGCCAGCACGATAGAGGCCTGGCCGGTCGCCACAATCAGCGCGGGAACCGCTTTACCGATAAAAATTTGCCAGGTGGTGAGCGGGGAGACCAACAGCTGATCCAGCGTGCCCTGTTCGCGCTCGCGCGCCACGGACAGCGAGGTGACAATCATCACGCCAATGGTGGTGATCATCGCGATCAGTGACGGCACCACAAACCATTTGTAGTCGAGGTTAGGGTTGTACCAGTTGCGCACCACCAGCTCGCTGTTGTTGGGCTTCGGTTTGCCCTCCATCAGTTCCTGCTGATAGTTCTTCACGATTTGCTGGAGATAGTTGGCGGCGATCTGCGCGCTGTTCGAGTTACGACCGTCGAGAATTAACTGCATGGGCGCAGACTGAAAGGTATCCAGATTGCGCGAGAAATCCGCCGGGAAACGCACCAGCAGCAGCGCCTTTTGCGTATCGATTGTAGGCTGGATTTCCTGCGGGCTTTTCAGCAGCAGAATGTGGGTAAAGGCTTTGGCGCGGGCAAAGCGCTGGGTCAGCTCAACCGAGTGTTTCCCGTTGTCTTCGTTATAGATGGCGATGGTGGCGTTAGTCACTTCCAGCGTCGCGGCATAGGGAAAAAGAAGCACCTGAATCAGCACCGGCAGAATCAGGATCGCGCGAGTCTGCGGCTCACGTAACAGCGACTGCAGTTCTTTGCGAATTAACGTCCATAAACGATGAAACATAGTGTTGCCCTTTTACCCGATGAAGCACCTGATAGTCCTGATAAGCGCAGCGCCATCAGGCACACTGCCGTTTATTACCTCAATCCAGCCGACGTTTGGTTTTTATCCATGTCAGACCAATAAACATCACCGCCGAGGCTACTAAAAACAGCACGTTGACAATCAGCACCACCGGAATATTACCGGCGAGAAACAGGCTTTGCAGGGTGCTGACGAAATAGCGTGCCGGAATAATGTAGGTCACCGCACGGATCACCACGGGCATACTGTCTATCTGGAAGATAAAGCCTGACAGCATAATCGACGGCAAAAAGGCGGCGTTAAGCGCCACCTGGGCGGCATTAAACTGATTGCGGGTGATGGTGGAGATCAACAGTCCCATCCCCAGCGTACTGAGCAAAAACAGGCTGGTAATGAAAAACAGCAGCAGTAGCGATCCGCGATACGGGACGCCGAGAATAAACACCGACACCAGCATACACAGCAGCATCGCCAGCATGCCGAGAAAGTAGTAGGGGATGAGCTTGCACAGCAGCAGTTCGGCGCGCGTGACTTCCGTGGAGAGCAGCGCTTCCATCGTCCCGCGTTCCCATTCACGCGCCACCACCAGTGAGGTAAGGATTGCGCCAATCACCGTCATGATGATGGTTACCGCACCAGGTATAATAAAATGCTGACTGATTGCCGCCGGGTTAAACCAGTAGCGGGTCTGCACCTCAATCAGCGGTTCAAACGTTTCCCCACGATCTTCCGCCCGTTGCATCTGCCAGATTTGCCAGATCCCTTCCACATAGCCCTGCACGAAGTTGGCGGTGTTGGGTTCGCTGCCGTCGGTGATGACCTGAATGGGCGCGGTGTCGTTAGCGCGCGCCATTTGCTGGGCGAAATCGACCGGAATGACCACCAGCCCGCGAATACGTCCGGCCTGCATCTTCTCAATCAGCGCCTGGCGGTTATCGCTAATAGTGGCGTCGATGTACGGCGAGCCGGTCATCGCATGGGTAAAGTCCAGCGCCTCTTCGCTTTGCTGCTCAAGCAGGATCCCCACCCGCAGCTTGCTGGAGTCGAGGTTAATACCGTAGCCAAAAATAAACAGCAGCAGCAGAGGGATCACCACCGCAATCAGCCAGCTACTGGGATCGCGGACGATCTGCCGCGTCTCTTTGACGCACAGCGCCCGCACGCGACGCCAGGAGAGAAGGCGGTTACGCATTGGCATGCTCCTTATCCCAGTCATTAATCAGCCGGATAAAAGCCTGCTCCATGGTCGGATCCGGCGTGTCGTCATCGGCGGCCTGCGCTTTCAGATCGTCCGGCGTGCCGCTGGCAATCAGCTTTCCGCGATAGACCAGACCGATGCGGTCGCAGTATTCCGCTTCGTCCATAAAGTGCGTGGTCACCATCACCGTCACGCCTTTTTCCACCATGCTGTTGATGTGCAGCCAGAACTCGCGGCGGGTGAGGGGATCGACGCCAGAGGTGGGCTCGTCGAGAAACAGAATGTCCGGTTCGTGCATCAGCGAACAGGCCAGCGCCAGACGTTGCTTAAAGCCCAGCGGCAGTTCGTCGGTAGCATGTGAGGCGATACTTTTCAGGCCAAACGCCTCGCTCATGCGGGCAATTTTTTCGTTCTGCGCGCGTCCCCGCAGGCCATAAACGCCGGAGAAAAAGCGCAAGTTTTGCTCCACCGTCAGGTTGCCGTAGAGCGAAAATTTTTGCGCCATATAGCCCAGATGCTGGCGTGCTTTGCCGGAGCTGACCTTCAGATCCATGTCCAGCACCAGCGCTTTTCCGGACGTGGGTACTAACAGGCCGCACATCATTTTAAAGGTCGTGGATTTGCCCGCGCCGTTGGGGCCCAACAGGCCAAAAATTTCACCGCGCTTGACCGCAAAATCGACGTGATCGGTGGCGGCGAAGTCGCCGAATTTCTTGGTCAGCGCTTTCGCTTCAATCACCGTTTCGCCAGGCGTCCCTTCAACAGTGTGCAGAATGGCGCCCAGCGGCGATTCAGACGTGGCGGCACCGCCCAGCAGATCGATAAAGGCGTCTTCGAAGCGTGGCGCGGTTTCGCTGATGTCGATCTCCGGCATTCCATTACCGTGGCGAATGTCGTCCGCCGTGGCCTCTTTTTTCAGGATCAGACGAACCGATTTCCCCTGGATCATGCCGTCGCTGACCTGCGGCAGTTTTAACGCCCGCTGGAGCAGTTTACGGTTGTTTTCCTGCGGGCTGTGCATCAGAAAACTGCGTCCCGCCATGGTGTGCGTCAGTTGCGTAGGATCGCCCTGATACAGCAGTTCGCCTTCGTTCATCAGCAGCACGTCCCGACACTGCTCGGCTTCATCCAGATAAGAGGTGCTCCACAAGATCAGCATCCCGTCACCCGCCAGTTCATGCACCATCTGCCACAGTTCGCGGCGTGAGATGGGGTCAACGCCGACGCCGGGTTCATCCAGCAGCAATACTTTGGGTTCGCCGACCAGCGTACAGGCCAGCCCCAGCTTCTGTTTCATCCCGCCGGACAGTTTTCCCGCCAGACGTCCGGTAAACGGGCCGAGCGAGGTAAACTCCAGCAGGCGGGCAAAGGTTTTTTCTCGCACCTCGCCCGTCACGCTACGTAAATCTGCATACAGGTTGAGGTTCTCCATCACGGTGAGATCCTCATACAGGCCGAATTTTTGTGGCATGTAACCGAGCACGGCATGCAGCGCGCTGTCGTTTTTGATCGGATCAAAGCCAATCACCGTCGCGCTGCCGCCGTCCGGCTTCAGCAAGCCCGCCAGCATTCGCATCAGCGTGGTTTTCCCGGCGCCGTCCGGCCCCACCAGACCGGTTACATACCCGGCGTGAATGGTACAGTCGAGCGGAGCGACCGCCGGTTTATCCATGCCCGCGAAACGCTTCGTCAGCGCGCTCAGCGTGATGACGGCGTCATTCATGTCCAGCCTCGTTGCCGAACTTCACCGTCACCGGCATGCCCTGGCGCAGGGCGTCGTCGGCATCGGTGACCACAATACGCAGACGGTAAACCAGATCGGTACGCAGGTCTGGCGTCTCTACCGTTTTCGGAGTGAATTCTGCCGTCGGAGAGACAAAACCGATTTTACCGTGGTAAGGCTTGTCGGGACGTCCGTCGGTGTACAGCAGGATTTCGCGCCCCGGCTGTGCCTGGGAAAGGTGACGTTCGTCGACATAGGCGCGCACCCAGACCGGTCGGGTGAGGGAGAGCGTCAGCACGGTGCCTCCTGCGCTGAGCATGCTGCCGGGTTCGACCGCACGGGTTAACAGCGTGCCGTTCGACGGGGCGACAAGCGTGGTGTCATGGAGGTCGAGTTCCGCCTGTGCCAGCTGTGCCTGCGCCTGTTCAAGGCTGGCTTTCGCCTGGGCGATATCCTGTTCGCGATTACCGGAACGGTACTGGCGCAGTTTGTCCTGTGCGGATTTCAACGTGGCCAGCGCCTGGTCGCGGGAAGAACGGGCGTTTTCCAGATCGTTCGCGGAAATGGTGCGGCTTTTCCACAATCCCTGCTGGCGGTTGTAGAAATTCTGCGCGTAATCGTAAGCGGCCTGCGCCTGTTTTACCGCTGCTGCCGCCTGGGCAATCTCTTCCTGCCGATAGCCCGCCAGCATCAAATCGTACTGGGCCTGAGCAACAGAAACACCGGCTTTTGCCTGCATCAGGGCGTTTTCATAGGGTGCATGATCCAGTTCGCCCAGCACCTGTCCGGTTTTAATGGCATCGCCTTCATCCACCGCCAGTGATGCGAGTCGGCCACCGACGCGAAAGCTGAGGTTAACGGTACGGATATCTACGTTGCCGTAGAGCGTCAGCCCGTTATCCTGCCGGCTTTGATACCACCATGTGCCAGCGGCAATCACCGCGAGCAGCGCCGCGATCACCAGGCCGATAACGACAGGTTTTTTCATCAGTCCAGACTCCTTTGCGATAAACCTTGCAGAATAAGATCGATATGACAGGTCACGGTTTGCGTAATCAGCGCCGTTTTTTCTTCATCAAACTGCGACCAGCCGGTACGTAACAGTATGGTTTCTTTACCGAGACGGAATGCCAGCACTTCGCCGAGCAGCGCGTGGGTATGCAGAATCATGCGCGTGTCGCTGGGGTCGCAGCCGGTATACGCGGCGATGAGACGGGTCAGATGACTGTGCAGTGGCTCGATAACCTGCTCATGCACCCGTTGATACGCTGCGGTCGGGGAGAGTTGTTCGCGCGAGATAAATTTGCTCAGATTGACGGTGTCATCCTGGGTCAACAGCATGATCATGTTTTTGCAGGCGCGCAGAATCAGCTCGCGCATCGCGGAACGATCGGGATGGGGCTGCGCGAATAAACGCTCGGCTTCTTCTGCGTGTGGACGAAACTGACCGCCAATAAAATCGGCAATCCATTGGGCGCAGGCGAGGTATAAATCCTCTTTTGAGCCAAAATAGTAGGTAATGGCGGCGATGTTTTGCCCGGCCTGCGCGGCAATGTCGCGGGTGGTGGCATGCAGGCCGTACTCGCCAAACTGCGCCAGCGCGGCGGCGATCAGTTGGCTTTTTGCCTGCTCACCTTTCGTGGTCATGGTGGGTGTATTCATCACGCGACCCATTATTAATCAATCGATTGATTAATATTATGACTGAATCTCCTCCTTGTCCAGTCTGGGGGTTTATTTTGTCTGGTTCAGTGACAGGGATAATTTATGCGGTACGTCACAAAAACTGCTACACTCCGCCCCTTCATGACATTGTGGTTTTTGTCATTCCCAAATTGTATGTATCGCCCTGAAAACGACACCGGGAACGGTCAGGGCGGTCCGGAGTAGTTATGTCTTTTGATTCCCTGGGTTTGAACCCTGATATTCTGCGCGCCATTGCCGAGCAGGGTTACCGTGAACCTACCCCTATTCAGCAACAGGCGATCCCTGCCGTGCTGGAAGGTCGCGACCTGATGGCGAGTGCGCAGACCGGTACCGGTAAAACGGCGGGCTTTACGCTGCCGCTGTTACAGCACCTGATTACCAAACAGCCGCACGGCAAGGCGCGTCGCCCGGTTCGGGCGCTGATCCTGACGCCGACGCGTGAACTGGCGGCGCAGATTGGTGAAAACGTCCGTGATTACAGTAAGTATCTGAACATCCGTTCGCTGGTGGTTTTTGGCGGCGTGAGCATTAACCCGCAGATGATGAAACTGCGCGGTGGCGTCGATGTCCTGGTGGCAACGCCAGGCCGCTTGCTGGATCTGGAGCATCAGAATGCGGTGAAACTGGACCAGATTGAGATTCTGGTGCTGGATGAAGCGGACCGTATGCTGGATATGGGCTTTTTTCACGATATTCGCCGTGTGTTAGCGAAATTGCCGGCGAAGCGTCAGAACCTGCTGTTCTCTGCGACGTTCTCTGATGAGATCAAGGCGCTGGCCGAAAAGCTGCTGCATAACCCACTGGAAATTGAAGTGGCGCGCCGCAACACGGCTTCGGAACAGGTCACACAGCACGTGCATTTCGTGGATAAGAAACGCAAACGTGAACTGTTGTCGCAGATGATCGGTCAGGGTAACTGGCAGCAGGTGCTGGTGTTTACCCGTACCAAACACGGTGCTAACCACCTGGCAGAGCAGTTGAACAAGGATGGCATCCGCAGTGCGGCGATCCACGGCAACAAGAGCCAGGGGGCGCGTACCCGTGCGCTGGCTGATTTCAAATCAGGTGACATTCGTGTGCTGGTGGCGACTGACATTGCGGCGCGTGGTCTGGATATCGAAGAACTGCCGCACGTAGTGAACTACGAGCTGCCGAACGTTCCGGAAGATTATGTGCACCGTATCGGTCGTACCGGTCGTGCTGCGGCGACGGGTGAGGCGCTGTCGCTGGTCTGTGTTGATGAACACAAACTGCTGCGTGACATTGAAAAACTGCTGAAAAAAGAGATTCCGCGTATTACCACGCCGGGCTATGAACCGGATCCATCGATTAAAGCTGAGCCGATCCAGAATGGTCGCCAGCAGCGTAGCGGTGGTGGCGGCGGTCGAGGCCGTGGTCAGGGACAAGGGCAGGGCGCGGGTCGCGCTCAGCAGCCACGTCGTCAGGACGGCGGCGCGTCGAAGGGCAAACCACGCGGTGCAGAAGGTAAACCACGCGGTGCAGAAGGTAAACCGGCGGGTGAAAAGCCGCGTCCGCCGCGTCGTCCGCGTAGAATTACACCAGTACAATAAGGGGACAGGGGAACCTGATACTCTGAGAAATTTTACGTTCACTTTGTATTCAGTGATTCTCTGAAACCGCAGCACACGTGAACGTGCAAGGGAGGCTCGCCGCCGCCTCCCTTGCAACCCTGGCTCCCGGCAAGGAAAATCGCCACTTCGTGGTCCATTCGCCTTATGCCGTCTGCCTTTCGGGTCGGGGTCGAGCCTGCATCCCTGCAGGCCGTCCCCTCCGCCCGCTTCCCTGCGGGCGGACCCGGGCAGCCGCCAACGGCTCATCGATTTTCACGCCGGACCAACGGCACCGCTTCGATTCTCTGCCTTTCAGGTAAATTCATTTCGCTGTAAAAAAAGCAAATCGCTGAGATGGTCAGGTGGGGATGGGTCCGGCTGAAAATTGCCGACGTGTTTCCGTAAGGCCGGGAGAACCCGCAGGGATGCGGGTTCAGGGCGCGCGAAGCAGGGATGCTGAGTCGCGCCCGGCCCGGTAGCCTGGAGGAATAAGCGGAGGGTATCGCGAAGCGACAATTTTCCTGCCGGGAGCCAGGATTGTTAAGGAGGCGGCGACGAGCCTCCTTAACCCGTTCACAGGTGCTGGTGTACCAGACAAGCTGCGAACATGAGGTGAACGGTACCCGTCCCAGAGGGGGCATATGCTTCCCAAAGCGTAGACAAAATCCCCCTCATTCCCCCGAATTCTGCGATTTCAGCACAATAGAACAGGTATATCTTCCCGCCGGGTGAATCGAAATCGTGGTCTCGAACACTTTTCCGTCACGATCCCGATAGCGCCGTACGATGCGCATCCCCGGAGAATCGGGTTCAACATTCAGTATTTTCGCGATTTTCTTCGGTACGCCAACGGCGGTGATCGTCTGATGCACTTCGTGACTCTTAATCCCGTAGTGCGTTTCGATCAGATCGCTAATCAGCGAGTGCGGATCGTCGCGGATAAACGTGCGCAGCCTGGAATAATCGGTGCTGGCGTAACTGTCCGTCCAGCAAATGGGCGCGTCCGGGTTTTGCGCATCCTCGCGAATACTGGCGATATGCAGCCAGCGTGAGCCGGGCGGGCAATCTATCAGCTGGGAAAGCTCAATATCCGCCACAATCTCATCGATCTTCTTAATCACCCGCAGGTTGTTTTTCGCCAACAGCAGCAGATCTTCCAGGTGCGACAGCGGATGGTTGACACCGCTTGCCTGTGGTTCACATACGCGTGTACCTGCGCCTTTACGCCGCGAAATCAGCCCCTGTTCTGTTAATTCCCGCAGCGCTTCGCGCATGGTGTGACGACTCACTTGCCAGGTTTCGCACAGTTCCATTTCTGTCGGAAACAGCGAACCGGGCGGGTAAGTTCCCGTCGAGATTTGATGGGCCAGTTCACGGGCTATCCGCTTGTACAGAGATTCTTTCATCGCAGTTTCGTCAAATAATTAATGATCACAGTCACAAAAATGGGTACGGGCTATTCCATACATTCGTCATGATTATTATAAATGTCCGTACATTCTAAATGTACGGACATTTGAGTATGTTCGGACATTTTTGTTGTCCCGGTTGCGTTGTAAACCGGGTCAGACGCTCATCTTATCATTATCAGATTGAACCGGGGGATTTATGGCTTCGAATGTAATGGATTCTGTTTTGTTTAGAGATTCTTTTGGTACACCGGCAATGCGTGCGGTGTTCGATGACTACGAACTTATTTGCAAATATGTCGAAGTGGAGGTGGCGCTCGCTAAAGCACAGGCCCGCTGTGGGGTGATCCCGGAAGCCGCAGCCAAAGAGATCGCCGAGAAGTGCAACGCCGATACGCTGGATTTTGATTTGCTGCGCCATGAAACGGAAATCGTCGGGTATCCGATTCTGCCACTCGTTCACCAGATTTCAAAACAGGCCGGAGAGTCTGGCGGCTATGTGCACTGGGGGGCGACGACGCAGGACATTATGGACACGGCGGTGGTACTGCAAATCCGTGATGCCTTTGAATTGATCGAGGCGGATATGAACCGGTTGCGTGCGACGCTGGCTGACCTGGCGCTGCGCTATCGCGATACGCCGATGGCCGGACGTACCCACTTACAGCAGGCGCTGCCGGTGACGTTTGGCTATAAAGCCGCCATCTGGTTGGATATGTTTGAACGCCACGCTGAACGACTGCAACAGGCGCGTCCGCGTGTGCTGGTCGGTGAATTTGCCGGGGCTGCCGGAACGCTGGCGTCGCTGGGCGATAAAGGATTAGCGGTACAAAAAGCGTTGATGGAAGAGTTAGGTCTTAATGTTCCAACCTCCACCTGGCACGTGGCGCGCGATGGCTTCGCCGAAGCGGTGAACCTGCTGGCGGTGATAACCGGTTCGCTAGGGAAGATTGCTTATGACGTCATGCTGATGGCGTCGAACGAGTTTGGCGAACTGTATGAACCGTTCGTAAAAGGACGTGGTGCGAGCAGCACGATGCCGCAAAAACGCAATCCTATCTCCAGCGAACTGATGCTGGCCTGCGCGAAAGGCGTTCGCCAACAGGCCGGATTGATGCTGGATGCGATGGTTCAGGATCTGGAACGCGCCACCGGGCCATGGCACGCGGAATGGATTGCGATCCCGGAAAGTTTCGTCCTGAGCGCAGGGGCGCTGCATCAGGCCAACTTTATGCTGGCAGGGCTGGAGGTCGATGAAGCTGCGATGACGCGCAATCTGGGGATGACCAATGGGCTGATTGTGGCCGAAGCGGTGATGATGGGGCTGGCGCCGTACATCGGTCGTCAGGATGCTCACGATGTGGTGTATGACGCCTGTCGTATCGTCAATGAGAAGGGCGGTCACCTGGCCGACGTACTGAACGCCATGCCGACCGTCGCACAACGGCTGGATCCGCAACTGATTAACCAACTGACCGATCCGGCAAATTATCTGGGAATGGCACCGGAAATGGTCGATCAGGTGCTGGCGAAGTATCAGTCACGGAAATGAACGTTCTCGTGTTAACGGAATAAGGATATGGTTATGTCTACACATTCTGTCGCGGGAAAGAAACTTCTTTCATTTCTGATCCCGCTGGTGATCGGTGCCGTCATTTGGTTTATTCCCGTTCCTGAAGGGTTAACGCCGGCGGCCTGGCATATGTTTGCGATTTTTGCCGCCACTATTGCGGCAATCCTGACCCAACCGCTCCCTTCGGGGGCGGTCATGCTGATTGCGCTTTGCGTGGTCATCTTTAGCAAAACGTTGACCGAGGCGAAGGCGTTGTCGGGCTTTGCCTCTGGCACGGTGTGGCTGATTTTCTGCGCCTACGTACTCTCGCTGGGGTTTGTTACCTCCGGACTGGGGAAACGGATTGCCTATAAAATGCTGTCGCTGTTTGGTGGAAGCAGTCTGGGAATCGCCTATTCGCTCGGCGTGTCAGACCTGATTATGGCCCCGGCGATGCCGTCCGTGACGGCGCGTTCTGGCGGGATTATTTTCCCTATCGCCCGCTCGATCAACGACGTGCTCGGTTCGGCGCCCGGCGCGACCGGTAAGCGGATTGGCGATTTTTTAACAATGGTCTGCTTTCAGTTCACGCCAATCACCGGGGCGATATTTTTAACGGGGATGGCGGCGAACCCGCTGGTGGCAAGCCTGGCAAAATCCACTCTGGGTCTGGAGATCACCTGGGGCGGTTGGTTTATTTCCGCCGTCGTTCCGGCAATGGTCTGTTTTTGCCTGATGCCGCTGCTGGTCTACAAGCTGCTGGATCCGGAACTGAAAAAAACTCCGGAAGCCAAAGCGATGGGCAAACAGTCGCTGAGCGAACTGGGCAGTATGAGCAGTAATGAGAAAAAAGTGGCCGTGGGCTTTGTACTGGCACTGGTGGGCTGGGGAACCAGTCTGATCACCGGCCTCTCTGCGACGTCGGTTGGGCTGGGTCTGGCGGCCTATCTGTTTGCAACCGGTGCGGTAAGCTGGAAAAGTCTCCTCAATGACCATGCGGCGTGGGACACGGTGATCTGGTTCAGCGTGATCATCAGCCTGGCGACGGGGCTGGCGGATCTGGGATTCATCAAATGGATGACGGTGAAGCTGGGAAGCGGTATTCAGGGATTTGGTGCGATGGAAGCCTTTATCGTGCTCGGCGTTTTGTATATCTACGTCCACTACCTGTTTGCCACTGCCACGGGGCACGTTGCCGCGCTGTACGCGCCGTTTGCCGCGACGGCGATTGCTGCCGGTGCACCGCCGATGATGGTGGCCATCTGCTTCGGTATCTTCAGTAACCTGATGTGGGGGAATACTGAATATGGCGGCGGACCCGGTCCTATCTACTTTGCGCAAGGCTATTTCGAGCGTCCGCGGTTTTACCGAATCAACCTGTGCGTGGTGACCTTCAACGTGATTATCATTTTCGCGGTTGGCATGCTGTGGTGGAAACTGCTGGGTTACTATTAAGTTGTCGCGCAATTGCCTGATGGCGCTGCGCTTATCAGGCCTACATGAGATGGATGCTCGTAAACGTAGGCCGGATAAGGCGTAAGCCGCCATCCGGCACTTCGCCTCCGCGTTGCGAAGCGTTTTCCAGAACCGGCAAAAAAGATACGTTCCAGGCCTGAAATGTGCCACAATAGTGGCTGTTTATACAGTATTTCAGGTTTTCTCATGGCATTAACCGCTGCGCTCAAAGCGCAAATCGCCGCCTGGTATAAGGCGCTTCAGGAACAGATCCCCGACTTTATCCCCCGTGCACCGCAGCGGCAGATGATTGCTGATGTTGCGAAAACACTGACCGGAGAAGAAGGGCGTCATCTGGCGATTGAAGCACCCACCGGGGTGGGGAAAACCCTGTCTTATCTCATTCCCGGCATTGCCATTGCGCGGGAAGAACAAAAAACGCTGGTGGTCAGTACCGCCAACGTGGCGTTGCAGGATCAGATCTACAGTAAAGATCTGCCGCTACTGCGCAAAATCATTCCCGATCTTCGCTTTACCGCTGCGTTTGGTCGCGGCCGCTATGTGTGTCCGCGAAATCTGACGGCGCTGGCCAGTACCGAACCGACGCAGCAGGATCTGCTCGCGTTCCTTGACGATGAACTCACGCCGAACAATCAGGAAGAGCAGAAGCGTTGCGCGAAGCTGAAAGGCGACCTCGACAGCTACAAGTGGGACGGCCTGCGCGATCATACGGATATCGCCATTGACGATGACCTCTGGCGACGACTGAGTACCGATAAAGCCAGTTGCCTGAACCGCAACTGTCATTATTATCGTGAGTGCCCGTTCTTTGTGGCCCGTCGTGAAATTCAGGAAGCGGAAGTGGTGGTGGCAAACCATGCACTGGTGATGGCGGCGATGGAAAGCGAAGCGGTACTGCCGGATCCGAAAAACCTGCTGCTGGTGCTGGATGAAGGTCATCACCTGCCGGATGTCGCCCGCGATGCGCTGGAAATGAGTGCGGAAATCACCGCCCCCTGGTACCGCCTGCAACTGGATCTGTTCTGCAAACTGGTGGCGACCTGCATGGAGCAGTTTCGCCCCAAAACCACGCCGCCGCTGGCGAATCCGGAGCGTCTGAACGCCCATTGCGAAGAGTTGTATGAGCTCATTGCCTCGCTAAATAGCATCCTCAATCTGACTATGCCTGCCGGGCAGGAGGCAGAACATCGCTTTGCGATGGGAGCGCTGCCGGATGACGTGATGGATATTTGCCAACGTCTGGCGAAGCTCACCGAAACGCTGCGCGGTCTGGCGGAGTTGTTTTTGAACGATCTCAGCGAGAAAACCGGCAGCCATGATGTTGTGCGCCTGCACCGGGCTATTTTGCAGATGAACCGGGCGCTGGGGATGTTTGAAGCGCAAAGCAAACTGTGGCGACTGGCCTCGCTGGCCCAGTCATCCGGCGCACCGGTGTCGAAATGGACGACGCGCGATATGCGTGACGGGCAACCCCACGTCTGGTTTCACTGCGTGGGGATCCGTGTGAGCGATCAACTGGAGCGGTTACTCTGGCGCAGTGTGCCGCATATCATCGTCACTTCCGCCACGCTGCGTTCGCTTAACAGCTTTTCGCGCCTGCAAGAGATGAGCGGCCTGAAAGAGAAAGCGGGAGACCGTTTTGTTGCACTTGATTCGCCGTTTAACCATGTCGAACAGGGCAAACTGGTAATTCCGCAGATGCGCTATGAGCCGCTGATCGACAACGAAGAGCAGCATATTGCGGAGATGGCCGCCTATTTCCGCGAACAGCTGGAAAGTCAAAAACATACCGGCATGCTGGTGTTGTTTGCCAGCGGACGGGCGATGCAGCGATTTCTGGAACACGTCACCGATCTGCGTCTGTTGCTGCTGGTGCAGGGCGACCAGCCACGTTATCGGCTGGTGGAGCTGCATCGCAAGCGGGTAGAAAACGGCGAGCGTAGCGTGTTGGTTGGGCTGCAATCTTTTGCCGAAGGTCTGGACCTGAAGGGCGATTTGCTCAGCCAGGTACATATCCACAAAATTGCCTTTCCGCCGATCGACAGCCCGGTGGTGATCACCGAAGGCGAATGGCTCAAAAGCCTCAATCGTTATCCCTTTGAAGTGCAGAGCCTGCCGGCGGCATCGTTTAATCTCATTCAGCAGGTGGGACGTCTGATCCGCAGCCACAGTTGCTGGGGAGAAGTGGTGATTTATGACAAACGGCTACTCACCAAAAACTACGGTCAGCGGTTGCTGAATGCACTACCGGTGTTCCCGATTGAACAACCGGAGGTTCCGGAAGTGAAAAAACGCCCGGCAAAACTCACCGCCGGGCGTAAAAAAAGCCTCCGTGCTAAGGGGCGCAGTCCTACTGGTAAATAAAGGTCACCTGTACCACGCTGCTGAAGGTACCGGCAGTCACCGGCATTGAGGTGGCGTAGTAGCGTGCTGCTAACGGAAAATCGACGGTGTGATCGCTTTGATTCACCAGCACGCTGAAGCTGGCCTGCGGAGCCAGCGTAATGCGATCCTGGGGATCGGCGAGCTCCAGGGCCAACCCACCCGCAGTGCCTGTACTGGCAAATTTAGTCGGGTGTTCGCTGTCCGCCTGCCCGTGAAAGGTTGCGGTAGCAAGGGTGACGGTAGGCGGGCATTTCGATAGCGTAAGATCGAAATTTTTCCATGTGCCGGTATCTCCCACATCTTTGAAATCACTCGATGCGGCATGCCCAAGATCAACGGTCATATCCTGACTGGCGCTGTCCACCGAGCAGGTATTGGCGTAAATATTGCCTTTCATCTGGATCTGAATGTCATCAGCGTGGGCCAGCGAAATCAGGCCCGCCAGCAACAGGATTAGGCTCTTGTTCATTTGTACCCCAGCGTGATGGTGGCAATGCTGTTGGCGGTACCCGGGGTGACGTTGCTCGCAGTCTGCTCATAAGCGACTTCAAAGGGGATTGCGAGGGTGGTGTTCGCTTCCGCCACGCCAGCCGTATCTTTGTAGGTATCAAAGGTCGCAATTGCGCCATCAAACAGCATACGTACCCCGACTCCGGTCGCCACGCCGCTCTCCTGGGTCAGTTTGATGACTCCCGGGAAACCTGTCTCATAACCGTTTGCGCTGGTGATCTTGACTTCAGGTTGCACGGTATCCGCACAGTTAACGTTGACCGTAAATGTTTGCGGTGTCGTGAGGGTTCCGGTTCCGGTAAAGTCGCTGACAGGGAAGTCCCCCAGCATCACGGTGAGGCTTTTCGGTGAAACGTTACAGGTCACTTCTTTTAACGTTACGTTGCCGGCGTAAGAAATGATGTTCGGCGCGCCAATAGGATCATGATTAAGCACCCCAACGCCGAACTGGGTCTGGGACTGTGCCAGCGTGCCGCTGGCCACCGTTTCGCTGGTTTTTACCAGTTCTATCGTGACATCAAAATCAAACGTGGACTTCCCATCGCTAGAGACATACCCCAGCGGTGTATTGCTCGAATCGCAGGCACTGCCATTCGCACCGGTTACTCGCTGGCCCTTATCGTTCACCAGCGCAATGCCGATGCCTGAAATACCGGTTGCATAGACCCCGTTAATCCCGGTGATTTCCGTTCCATAACCGTAATAGCACGCTGCAATAGGAAGTCCATCATTCACCCGGGTATCGCAACTACCGGAAACATGCGCAGTTTGCTCAGATCCCGGAATGGTGGCACCTACCGGGAGCGTGGTGGAGACGGAAACCGATGCCATCGTGAAGAGCTTCGGCATATTGGGTGTAGAACAGGTGGCCTTCGCATGCGGCATGAACAGCGCTGCGGTTGCCAGAACGAAAAAGAAAAAACACAGTTTTGCTATCTGCATCGTGGTAAGCCTGAACGGAGAATCAGTGACACTGCGCAGCAGCGTTAATGATTGAGGTCGTATTTTTCTCTTCGGGCAGTGTGTATTGCGCGACGCAGTGTTCACTGGCGTCCTGACCCCAGGAGACAGTGAGCTGGCCGCGCTGAGACAGGCCGGAGAGGTAAGTTTGGCCATCATTGCCAACAATAAATTCGCTATCCTTATCTTCCGTGGTCACCGTTGCGCCGAAGGGCAGCGGCCGACCGTTTTTCGTCAGTTGCATCAGGACCCTGCTCCCCAGGCGGGTGTTGAAACTGGCGCGTACCACGGCCCCTCGCGTTGGCGTGACGGTCTGTGCGGCATGCATGACGTCCGCATCATCCGGCAGCGTTTCGGTATCCAGCGAGAGGGTGTTGTGGCGATAAGCGCTGACAAATGGCACCACGGCATAACCCCGGAAATCCGTCTCAACGCCGGTCTGGTTAGTAATACGCGTCCCGTGAGTTCCTGGCGCTTTTACCAGCGCGATGGTTTCACTGAGCGGTTGGCTCAGGGTAATCCCGTTGGCGTGGGCTAGCACACCGCCCTGAAGACCGACGTTGACGGTCTGCTGATATTTATCCTGACTCATGCCACCGCTCATTTCGCCGTAGGTGGTTTTGTAATCAGCATTCATGCTGGTTGAGCTGCCGCTGCCTGTGGTACTCAGCCCTTGCTGGAGGTTCCAGTTCAGGTTGTCATTCTGCAGGGCCGTCCCGTTAAGGCCGATATTCTGCGTGGTACCGTCTTTGGTGTTATTCAGGTTATAGGTCGCCCAGGTGTTATGCATCCAGTGGTCGAGCGGCACGGAGACACTCAATGAGATCTGGTTGTCATTGCTTGTGGAATTGCCGTTGCTATCGCTGCTGTTGGTGTTTTTATTCATGCTATAGCTCAGGCTGTAACTCGCGCCATGCCAGCTGTTGCTGTAGCTGATACCCATGGAGAGCATGTCCTCACTCTGGCTCCAGTAGGTCTCTTTGACCAGGCTCAGCGTGACGGAACCCCAGCCTTCACCCAGCGTTTGGTCGAGAGTGGCTTCGGTACGCGCCCGGCGCTGCTGTGGTGCGGACATGTCGCTGGCGCGGGTGTAAGACGACAGGGTATCTTCAAGGGTGTAAAACCCTTTGCTGTTATAGCGGTATCCGGCCAGAGAGAGGTTCGTTCCCGTGACGGCAAAATCTTTGCTGTAGCGCATACGCCATGACTGGCCTTTGCTGGAGTGCTGCTTTTTCAGCAGTGCCTTCGCGCGCGTCACGTCGAGGGAAAAGGCTCCCAGGTCTCCCATATTTTTCCCGCCGCCAATAGCCTGCGACTGATAGTCACTGCTCTGTTGCGCCCCCCCGTAGGCGGTAAATCCCAGGGGAAGACCATAAATAGCGCTGCCCTGGGCAAAGGGTGTTTTTTCAACATCGGTGTCATAAGAGCGATAGCGACCCGCCGTCACGCTGTAGCGGAGATTTTTCTCACGCTGGAGCACCGGGACGGAGGCATAGGGCACGACAAAATGGTTTTCACTGCCATCGGTCTCTTTGACCGTCACCTGAAGGTCGCCGCTGCTGCCTGTCGGGTAGAGATCGTTAATTTCAAAGGCACCGGGCGCAACGGTGTTCTGATAGATGACGTAGCCGTTCTGGCGCACCGTGACTTGCGCATTACTGTGCGCGGTGCCACGAATAATCGGTGCATACCCTTTTTCGCTGTCCGGTAGCATGTCGTTGTCGGAGTTTACCTGTACGCCGGTAAAAGGCACGCTGTCGAAGACGTCGGATGGGGAGGAGCTTTGTCCAATCGTCAGATCGCTTTTCATCGCCACGATATCGCGTTGGGCGTAGGTGTACACCGATGAGAAGGTTTGCTGCTCGTCGTGGCCCGTGGTGCTGCGATTCCAGGTTGAGTAGTTTCGCAGACGCCATGCACCGACATTCAGGCCCGGGCGCAGGTTGACGTACTGGCTGCTATTATCCTTTTCGCCTGGCTGGCGGGCATAACTCTGACTGGCCGTGGCGCTATAGTTAAGCAGTCCTGCGGTGATGCCTTCATCGAACTCTTTGGGATCGATATAACCGCGCGGTACTTTGCCCAGAGCCGACTGCGGAATGCTCAACAACAGTTGTTGATTGCTGACGCGAAACGTTGCGGATGCCGACGGGATGATGCTTAAATCTGCACACTGGCTTTCAGCCATCTGTGGCGGGAATACTTTAGTTTTAATTCCGAGATTTTTTAATTCATCCAGACTAAAGCAGGGCTGGAGTGAGGTATTACCCTTGCGATCTTTCTGGAGAGTAAACGTAACATTACGGGTGTCGATTTTATTGTTATTAATAAAAACGGTAACCGGATATGTACCTGGCGCTTGTCCCGGACCTTTTTCATAAATAGCAAGGTCGGTCTTTCCCTGTTGTGGATTATCAATATCCAGTAACGCCGGGTTAAAATAATCATCCGCCCTGGTTTGCTGTGCAAAGCAGGCAACTGCCAGGCCAAACAGGATGACCAGCAGAGTGAAAATGCGACAGGAAAAGGGTTTTTGATTTGTATACATGATCAATTCAGGCGCCGGAGCGCCGGATAATTAATGAACGGATGCAGACCAGGTTTTGCTGATGCTGCCGTAATCCGTAATGACGGACCAGGTCACGGCCGAGTCACCGGTATGGGCTGGCAGAGCAATATGGGTCTCAGTTTCAGGAACCGCCCAGGTTGCCTTTGCAATTTTGTGACCATTCAGCGCTACGGTCTGGAAATTCATATAAAATGGGGTTGGGTTTTTCACAACCAGATCGTTGCCTTCACGATGCCATTCCAGTTTATCGGCCATCTCTTCCGGTTTGCCTTTAACCGAAGACGGACGATAAAGCAATTTAATACGCGTATTGACCGCGATTTGCAGAGTATTAACACCCACCGCGTTTTTAGACGAGGGAATGGTTTTAATATTTAACCAGTACAGAGATTCGCGATCTTCCGGTAAATTTCCGCCCGTACGGACAACGCGCAAAACGTTATCTTCTTTAGTATCCAGACGAAACAATGGAGGCGTAATCAGAAAAGGGACATTGGCCCGATTTTTACTGCCGGCATCCACCCATGACTGAACCAGATAATCCGTTGCATCTGGGTTTGAAAGACCGATTGATGACTCTTTTTTATCACTCTGGTAAACCAGACGCGTGCCATTAATAATAACACCGGCATGTGCAGTTGCAGCCGTTAATAAAAGAGTGCTGAGTAAAAGACCGTGACGCATAAATATGTCTCAAATGAAGAAGAGATATTAACCCTGAGAACTGGTTAATATCTCTGGATTGATACTATTAGTTATAGATAACGGTAAACGTAGAAACAGAGTTTGCCGGGCCAGCAGTAACTGCCGCCTGGGTCTGAATATAACGAGCACCGAATTCCAGACTGTTGACCGTTGTACCGGACACTAATGGATACTGTCGTGAGGGTGAATAGAGGCTGACAGGTTGATCCGAAGAGTCAACCAGTTGAATCGCCACCCCTGTAGCAGCATCAACATCTGGCGTTAGTGCCAGCGTCGCATTATTGTCAGTATCTGGCGTGCCACCGAAATTGATCGCCGCAGAGGTAACCGTTTCAGGACAATCTTTCAACTGAATATCAAACTTAGTCGATGTGCTGGTAGAACCCGTCCCCGTAAAGACCGTTTTAGCAATTTTGCCCAACTGCACATTCAGTGGGCTACTCAACCCATTCACAACCTGACAGGCGGAATCTGTGATTTCACCCGTAAAGCTAATTTGTCCTTCACCTTCAGTGGCTGCAAATGCGGATGCGGAACATCCAGTCACTACAGCAATTAATAAACCTAAAGCAACCTTTTTCATGTTAAATCCTGGTATTCTCCTTTGAAAACTTTGCCTGGAAGTTTTCAGATTGACACTGCATTATTTTCCGGGAGCTATTAAACCAGAATGTTCATGGGTTATGATTTTATATAGAAATTACAAGTATTTTAAATAATGCTTGCGTTTTGATAATTACAATAAAAACAGATAAGTAAAGCCTGGGATAAAAAACTAACGGCAGGGGCTCCTTAGGCGCTATATTGTGAAAAAGTCGCAATGGGAGACGTTATGGACTATCGCAACATTATTAAAGAGATCGGCCGGGGGAAAAACCACGCCCGCGATCTGGACCTGGACACCGCCCGCGGTCTGTATACCCACATGCTCAACGGGGACGTGCCTGAGCTGGAGATGGGCGGCGTGCTGATTGCGCTGCGTATTAAAGGGGAAGGGGAAGCCGAAATGCTGGGCTTTTATGAGGCGATGCAAAACCATTCTATTAAGTTGACCCCGCCAGTGGCGAAACCGATGCCGATTGTCATTCCCAGCTATAACGGCGCGCGTAAACAGGCGAATCTGACACCGCTGCTGGCTATTTTATTGCACAAACTGGGTTTTCCGGTGGTGGTGCATGGGGTGAGTGAAGATCCGACCCGCGTGCTGACAGAAACCATTTTTGAGCTGATGGGGATTGCCCCGACGCGGCATGCCGGACAGGCACAGGCGAAACTGGATGGACACCAGCCGGTCTTTATTCCGGTGAGCACGCTCTGTCCGCCGCTGGAAAAACAGCTGGCAATGCGCTGGCGACTGGGCGTGCGCAACAGTGCGCATACGCTGGCGAAGCTGGCGACACCGTTTGCTGAAGATGCTGCGTTGCGTCTTGCCAGCGTCTCGCACCCGGAATATGTGCCGCGCGTGGCGAAATTCTTCAGTGACATTGGTGGGCGTGGATTGTTAATGCACGGAACCGAAGGTGAGGTTTACGCCAATCCGCAACGCTGTCCGCAAATTAGCCTGATTGATAGCACCGGCACCCGGGTGTTACAGAGTCGACAAAGCGAAATGCCCGACGAACCTGTACCGCTGCCCGCGGCAAAGGATCCTGAGACGACCGCGCGCTGGATCGAACGCTGCCTGGCGGGAAGCGAGCCGGTACCGGCATCGTTGAAAATCCAGATGGCCTGTTGCCTGGTGGCGACGACAGAAGTGGCAACACTCGAGGAAGGACTGGCGCGGGTAAACGACAGTTTCTAGCGCGACAGATAAAAAAAAGCCCGTCCAGTGGCGGACGGGCAAACAAGGGTAATTCAGGTTCAATGAGGGTTGGAGCAGGGTGTCTGTTGGCAGCAGACGGGGTAAAAACTTATTTGTAGATAACAGCAGTACCGCTCATTTTGTTGTTGTTGTTGGCAGAGGTGATGCTGTAACCGCTCGCGCCAGCTGCAGCGGCTTTCTCAGCCAGTTTTGCTTCCAGGCCGTCCAGCGTGGTTGCGCCTTCAGCAGAAACCACACCGATTTTATTCATGCTTTGCGCCTGAGCAGCCGTGACAGGTTCGGCAGCGAAAACGCCAAAAGACAGGGTAGACAGGGCAACAGCGGCAACAGCATATTTGATAGTTTTCATTGTTAATCTCTCGCAGGTTATTCTTTAAGGAAGACGATGTTCCGTCGATGTGATGAGTATCACGCTTTTTTCCGAGAGATAAAATCGAAGAGAATTGACAGCATTCATCAAATAAATTGAATGACAAATAACTTATTGATTATTAATTAATTCACATGGTGAATTTACGGTTCTTCGCAGTTCGCTTTACAGTTGAGGGATGAACGGCACATTTTGCTACGCAAAATGCAATTTACCGTGAGCGTAAGCGAAACGGCATGTTCTTTATATCTGTGTAAGCATAGGTCAACGTAGCTGGCTGTCTTTTGATCCTCTGCGATTATATCCCGCATAGGATGCGTTTTGCGAATCTTTCTCCTGCTGGCAGTTGAGGCACAGTCTTACACCAGGCACCGCCTGTTGGCGGGCTTCGGGGATCGGATCGCCGCATTCTTCACATTCATACAGGCTATCGCCGCGCGGAATTTCACCTCTTGCACGTGCGACAGCATCTTCAATTGTACTGTTGATCTGTTCGTTCACAGCGTCATCATTTGCCCAACCAGAGGCCATAGCGATATTCTCCTCACGTTTTATGACAGAGGTCATTATAGTCAAAATGGGGTCAAAAATTGCTCAATCAAGAGTGGCATTGCCCGATAAGCGATGTCGCTATCGGGCAGGTGGTGGGGAAGGTTACTTGTAAATGGTGGCGGTACCGTACATCTGGTTTTTACCGCCTGCGGAATTAACTACAAAGCCTTTCGCGCCTTGTTCTTGCGCTTTTTCCGCCAGTTTTTCCTCCAGGTCACTCAGGTTGGTAGCGCCAGTGGCAGAGACGGTACCTGACGCACGTAACTGGCTGGTATCGGCGCTATTGAGAGGCTCAATAGCTGATGCCGCAAATGCCACACCGGCAAGCGTGGTAGCGACGAGTAATGCGAGGCATTTTTTCATGATGCTCTCCTCAGTGAAACAACGTGTAGTGCCAGATAAGTTTAGGTCGTCAGCGCGGCAAGAATGGCGTAAAAAATTGATGATGATCTGCTTAAAATTTGAACGATAAATATTGACGTATGTTGACAAATCAATGACATGCATATCACTGATTTTTGGATGATTTGCGCCGCTTCGCCCCATTTTTCGTTCTGACAGGCCGTAGCGAAGCGGTTGTTTCACATCAACCTGGTTTACCGCGTTGCGTTATGCGGGTATCTTACGCCGCTGTTAAAAGGAGAAAGCTATGTCCCCCCAGAAACCGGGCTTACACCCGCGCAACCGTCATCACCGTCGCTACGATCTTGCCACGCTCTGTAAAGTCACGCCTGAACTGGCGCAGTATCTCGTCCTGACCCCCGCAGGCGAACAAAGCGTTGATTTTGCCAATCCGCTGGCGGTAAAGGCGTTGAATAAGGCGCTGCTGGCGCATTTCTATGGGGTGGCAAACTGGGATATTCCTGAAGGTTTCTTGTGTCCGCCGGTGCCAGGGCGTGCCGATTACCTCCACCATCTGGCCGATCTGCTTGCCGAGACGACGGGAAGTGTGCCGACTCAGGCCACGATCCTTGATGTCGGTGTCGGCGCGAACTGTATTTATCCGCTGATCGGCGTGCATGAGTATGGCTGGCGCTTCACAGGTAGCGAGACGCATGAGCAGGCGTTAGCCAGCGCACAGGCTATTATCAGCGGCAATCCAGGACTGACGCGCGCCATTCGCCTGCGTCGACAGAAAACGCCTGCGGCTATTTTTAACGGCATCATTCATAAGAATGAGCAATATGATGCAACGCTGTGCAACCCGCCGTTCCACGACTCTGCCGCGTCTGCCCGGGCAGGGAGCGAGCGCAAACGCCGCAACCTCGGGCAGAGTAAAGACGATGCGCTGAACTTCGGCGGCCAGCAGCAGGAGCTGTGGTGCGAAGGAGGCGAAGTGGCATTCATCAAAACGATGATTGCCGAAAGCCAGGCCTTTGGCCGTCAGGTTATGTGGTTTACCACGCTGGTGTCACGTGGCGAAAACCTGCCGCCGCTCTATCGTGCGCTGACTGACGTGGGGGCGGTCAAGGTGGTGAAAAAAGAGATGGCCCAGGGGCAAAAGCAGAGTCGCTTTATCGCCTGGACCTTTATGGACGACGACCAGCGCCGCCGTTTTAGTACGCGTAAACGCTAGAGCGTCGGCTCGCCGGGTGGCAGCGACGTCGGTGAGATCGGCGCTGTCGGTGTCGTTGGCGCGGCGGGCAGTACCTGCCAGGTCTGCACCGGGGGACGAACGCCCGCCAGGTCGAAATGTTTTTTCACCTGGCTGTCCAGCGCGAAGCGAACCGTCCACTGTTTCAGCGGCAGCGTGGTAAACGATACCCGCAGCGTGAATGCCGTGTTGGTTAATCCGACAATCCCGGCAAACGACGGCTCACCAATAATCAGCCCACGAACGTCCTCAGTTTCCATCACCGCCGCGACCGCCTCTTTCAGCGCCTGATTGGCCTTATCGGCATCTTCATGACGATCCACATCGTAATTGGCGACGACCGACCCAATGCCGCGGACAAAGTTGGCGAAGGTGGTGATCGATGACCACGGAATTATATGGTACGCCCCGGTGTCCTGGCGTACGCCAACCGAGCGAATCGACATGCGTTCTACCGTACCGGTTAACGGCCCGATGGTAACCAGATCGCCCGTATTCATGCCATTTTCAAACTGAATAAAGACCCCGGTAATAATATCTTTCACCAGCGTTTGCGCACCAAAGGAAATTGCCAGCCCCAGCGCCCCGGCCCCGGCCAACAGTGGGGCGATGTTAACGCCAATTTCCGACAGCACAATCATGATGGTGATCGTGCTGATGATCACCGCCAGTGCGTTACGAAACAGCGTTAACAGCGTGCGGGTACGCGCGCTGGGGAGAGGGCGGCCATGAATATCGGAGGCCAGCCGGTTTTCGATCAGGCTGGCAAGCAGCGTCCAGCCCACTGCGGAGAAGAACAAAATCAGCACGATGCGGATCAGAATATCGACCGTCTTCTCACCGGCGCCGTTGTGCAGCCAGTTCCAGAAATCAAACAGTCCCCAGGCGTTCAGCAGCAGCATGATGGCGACACACACCGTCAGGATCCGTGCCACGTTCAAGGCGGTAGAGAGCCAGCCGTTGAGCCGCTTTTGCAGTTCGGGATAATTGCGCTGGGTATGCGCAGAGAGGGTAATGGTTTTGGCGATCCAGCGGGTAAACATCCCGGAAACGAAAGCCGCAATGCCGATGATCGCCAGGCTGCGTACCGTCGCCCCCATCATAAACTTCAGGCTGTTGCCTGGGTCAAACAGGGAGAAGAAAAACAGGACGATAAAATAGGCGCTCGCCAGCCAGTGCCAGACCAGCGCAAAGGCGCGAATAAACAGACTGAAAAAGGCCAACGAGCGTTCTGCCAGATTCAACAGATGTTGGGTAATCTCTTTCTTGTTACGGAAGATCAGATACAGCGCCCATAGCGTGATACACAGCATGATGACCACGTTGGCCATCGCGCCAACCTGCACGTTCACCTGATTGGAAATAATGGGAACCGCAACGATCAGACCATAACCAATCAGACTGCTCAGCAAACTTAGCCGTCGGTTCCAGTAACGTGCGCTGGCATCCTGAATGGTAAAGGGCCGCAGTTCCGCCACGTTCGGGCAAAAGATCAGCCGCAGAATGGCTTTGAAAAATTCGATCAGCGCAAAGGCATTCAGAAACAGCCCTTGCTGAAACGCAATAGTACGACTGTCGGCGTTCAGCCTGTCACTCAATAACTGGCCGACAAACAAGGTAAGCGCCAGCAAGAGCAGGTCGATAACAAAGGCACCGACGATCATTGCCGGTAGCTGGAGCCAGTTGCTGCGCTCGCGGTTCTTTTGCCGCGCCCAGTTACCCATTTTACGATACAACGGCAACATACACAGACGAATCAACCAGTAGAAGCCGAATACCGCGGCGGCCAACATCAGAAAATGGCTGAGGGCATTATTGAAGGTCTGGCTGTTAAAGGGTTTGTGCGGCGCATCGGTGATGTTGCGATAGAGTTGGGCAAAGCGGCCGGACAGGGCTTCGCCGTAATGACGGCTGAGATCGGTGACGTTTTCCAGCACCGTTTTTTCTTCAACGACCACCGGTGGGGTGATTTTGGGCACCGGATCCGGCGGCGGTGTCGCCGCGACGGTACGCAGTTGGTCAATCAGCTCTTTGCGCGAGGTGTCGTTTTCCAGTACGTCGGCCAGCGCCCCGTAGGCCGCTTTCTTTTGCTCAACGTCAGGTTCGGGCGCAGGCGTTGTTTGTGCGTTGGCGTCTGCGCCGGTCGTGACGCCGGGAATGGTCACCGCCTGGGCTGGTGTGCCCAGCAGGCAAAAGAGGATGAACAGGATCCACCGCATGACTCCTCCAGTGAGAAAACAGAACAAAAAGATAAGTATAGTTGCTGGAGGGGCGGCGATTTGAAATGGGAAGAGTCGTAGAGAAGCCTCCCCTCCAGATGGAAGGGAGGTAAGCCGTCAGGAAACGTGCTGCAAAAACTCCTGCAAACGTTGGCTGGGCGGGTTTTCAATCAGGGTTTGCGGATGACCGTCTTCGGCAATACGCCCCTTGTCGATGAAGATCAGGCGCGAGGCCACTTTTTCGGCAAAGCCGATTTCGTGTGTGACGATAACCATCGTCATCCCTTCTTCCGCCAGATCCTGCATGACTTTCAACACTTCATGACGCAGTTCCGGATCGAGCGCGGAAGTCGGTTCATCAAACAGCATCATTTTCGGCTTCACCGCCAGGGCGCGGGCAATAGCAACACGCTGCTGTTGACCGCCGGAAAGCTCAGAAGGGTAGTGATGGGCGCGCTCGGCCAGACCCACTTTCGCCAGCAGCTCTTTTGCCTGCTTCTCGGCAGCGTCTTTCTTCGTTCCACGCACGCGCAGCGGGCCAAACATGACGTTTTCCAGCGCGGTCAGGTGAGGGAATAGATAGAACTGCTGGAATACCATTCCGGCTTCCTGACGAATCAGGCGCTCGTCGACCTTCGGGTCGTTGACCTTCAGCCCATCAACGAACAGATCGCCGGAGGTGATCTCTTCGAGTTTATTAATGCAGCGCAACAGCGTGGATTTACCAGAGCCTGATGGCCCGATAATCACCACCACTTCACCCTGCTTAATGTTCAGATCAATGTTATGCAGCACCTGGGTCGGGCCAAAATGCTTTGAGACGTTTTTAAATTCAATCACAGGATTTTCATCCTTCTTTCCAGACTACGAAGCACGATGTTCAGGACTTGCGTGATGATGAGATAGATAACCCCCACCGCGGTCCAGATTTCCAGGGCACGGAAGTTACCGGCAATAATCTCCTGACCGCTACGAGTCAGTTCCGCTGCGCCGATGACGATAAACAGCGATGTATCTTTGATACTGATGATTAACTGGTTACCGAGCGAAGGCAGCATACGGCGCAGCGCGAGCGGCATGATCACATGAAGGATGGTTTCGCGACGGGAAAGACCCAGCGCCAGACCGGCTTCGCTGAACCCTTTATGGATCGACAGGACTGAACCACGGGTGATTTCCGCGATATAAGCACCTGAGTTAATCATGATCGTAATAACGGCGGCGCTGAAGGTATCGATGCGCAAGTCCGGGAAAGCCATCGGCAGGGCAAAATAGATGTACATCACCTGGACGACGATCGGCGTGCCGCGGATGACTTCAATGAAGACGAGAGAGACGTGATTGGCGATCCAGCCGCCATAGGTACGGGCTAAACCCGCCAGCAAGCCAATGATGATCCCGCCAGCCAGACCGAGGATGGAGATCCACAGGGTCATTTTGGCACCCTCAAGTAGGATCGGAATGGCGGGCCAGATGGCACTCCAGTCAAACTGCATATGTAGTTCCTGTTACCGTGGTGAAAAAAATCAAATGCCCGGTACGCTTAGCGCCCCCGGGCAACATCTGAAGGCAAAACGTCTTATTATTTAGGTTCTGAGCCGAACCATTTTTTGTAGATTTCGTTATAGGTACCGTTGTCACGCAGCGTTTTCAGCGCGCCATTCACTTTCTCACGCAGTTCGTCGCTGCCTTTCGGGAATGCGATACCGTACTGCTGTGCTTCCAGTGATTCACCCACCGCTTTGAACTGGCCGTTACCCGCGGTTTTGATGAAGTACAGGATGTTCGGCGTATCGTGCAGAACCGCATCTGCGCGGTTGGTACCCAGTTCCATGTACGCGTTATCGATATTCGGGAACTGACGCAGATCTTTCGTTTTGATGTTGGCTTTGGCGTAATCAACGGAGCCAGTACCGCTCTTCACCGCAACCACTTTACCATCCAGATCTTTTACGCTTTTTACGTCGTTGTTGTTGGTTTTCACCATCACTAACAGGCCGCTTTTGTAGTAACCGTCAGAGAAATCGATCGCTTTTTTGCGTTCGTCAGTAATGGTGATGCCCGCCAGCGCCAGGTCAACGTTTTTGGTTTGCAGCGCCGGAATAATGCCGCTGAAATCCATCGGTTTCAGTTCATAGTCCAGCTTCAGTTCTTTTGCTACCGCGGCCCACAGGTCCACATCAAAGCCAACGTATTTGTCGCCCTGTTTGAATTCAAACGGCACGAACGCGGTGTCAGTTGCGACAACCAGTTTCTTATCCGCGGCATGAGAGGACACCGCAAAAGCCAGGGCAAGTGCTGCCAGTGAAACTTTTAATACAGACTTCATAGCATTTCCTTTTTTATCCACGGGACGATCCCCTGCGAGAACGATATGTGTAATGAAAGAATCGTGCCAGTTTTGCAACCCCTTGTTTTAACAAGAGGGTATCGCACTCTTCTGCACAGTTAGCGGCGCAAAACTCGCTTTTTGCACCATGTTGGGGCACTGATTTAGTGCAACCCAAAGGCGGTGTGAACGGTCTGCCTATTTAGCGCAAAGATCGTTGATAAAACAATCTTTCGTTAACGATTGTGTGAGGTGATTATTACAAATATTTTACTTTGCAGCGGAGGTGTCATGATGTGGTGCACCATAAAAGTGCAAAACCCCCGCCGTGGCGAGGGTTTTAGAGGGAATACTTATGACGCGATTATTCGATGTTGGATTCGATGAACCACAGGAATTTGTCGAGATCGCGGGAAGCGGCGGTAAAGATATCCGCGGTATCTTCGTCTTTCGCTTCGCTGATGGCTTTACGCACATCGTTGGCGACGACAGCATAACGATCTGCCAGCTCTTTCAGGTGATCCTGAACGGTATGGATGTCCAGCGGATAGCTTTTCAGTGGTGTTTTGCTATTGATAACCTGCGTGGTCCCCAGCGCCACACCGCCCAGCTGTACAGCACGTTCTGCCATGGTGTCGAGGTGATCGGTCAATGCCGTACGGAAGCCATCCAGCATCTCATGGACGGCAATAAAGTTTGCACCGCGCATGTTCCAGTGGGCCTGCTTCGTGATCAGCGACAGATCGATAAACTGGATCACCTGACGATTCAGCAACTCAACTGTTGCTTTCTTATCGCTGTCGGAGACATCGTTGCGGGTATAAAGCAGATTGGACGCTTTTGTTTTTACCAATTTAGCGGTACTCATAATTTCATATCCTCTTGATGTTATGTCCCAGTAATTTACGAGATTCAGTATAGCACCGGTTATCGTTCCTGCTTTTCTGGCTCTGCCTATCGCTTTAATAGCATTTAACAACATCGGTATTTAATTGCATTACTATTCATGTAGTTGCGCGGGTAAAGGATTGAGGTGTAAATATTCCTACCCTGGCATGAGAATGAGAATAAATAGTCGGTACGAGGCAGATGAGCGGTAGGGAAATATCAGGAAAATACAGGGAAAACAGCGGGAAGATATTCTGCATGGTTATGCAACCATGCAGAAATGTAAAATTAATTTACATCAACCGCTTTTATTTTGCTCTCCCGTCGAATCGTCAGCGTCGACCCCATTGAGGCAGCAATAATCGCGGCGAGTGCCAGCAACTGGACAGGCGTCAGCGTTTCGCCCAGAAACAGAATGCCTGCCACGGCGGCCAGTGCCGGTTCCATACTCATCAGCGTACCAAAGGTGCGCGTAGGCAGACGGGTTAAGGCAATCATCTCCAGCGAGTAGGGGAGCGCTGTCGAGAGAACCGCAACGGCCAGACCCAGCGGAATCACCGACCAGTGCCAGAGCGCTTCCCCTGCCTGTACCGCCCCAAGCGGGACGAAAACCAGAGCGGCAATCAGCGAGCCTACCGCGACGGTGGCCGGGCCGTGTTCAGCACCGGCGCGTTGACCGCTAAGAATATAGATAGCCCAACAGGCACCCGCGCCCAGCGCCATGGCGGCACCGAACAGATCGACATGCGAAACGTCCTGACCCAGAGGCAGCAGGAACCAGAGCCCCAGAACGGCGAGCACCACCCAGATAAAATCAACGGGGCGTCGCGATGAGAACAGGGCCACCGCCAGCGGCCCGGTAAACTCCAGCGCGACCGCGATCCCCAACGGGACCGTCTGAATCGACAGATAGAAGAGGTAGTTCATTCCCCCCAACGACAGTCCGTAAAAAAGCAGCGGCAGACGCTGCTCTTTGGCAAACCGCAGACGCCATGGCTTGAAGAAGACAATAAGAATCAGCGTGCCCAGGGCCAGACGGAGGGCGGTCACGCCGGGCGCGCCAACCAGCGGAAACAATGATTTTGCCAGCGATGCGCCGCTCTGGATCGAGGCCATGGCGATAAGCAGTACTAAAATAGGCAACCAAACTGGCGTTTTACGTGACGACCCTGGCATCCGTTCTCCCGACATAACTGTAGATACACGGCATCCGGCAATCTGCCTGATTTGTGTATAGAAAAGTAAAAGAGGCAGTGTAATGGAAATAACCTTCTGCGGTTGAGTCTTCGTTGAAAAAAAATTCCTGGAAAGCCGTAAAATGGCGGCAAGTTGATGGATTAATGCGCTGGCAGATTAGGAATAATCTGGATGAATGTCCTTTGTTATGCGCGTAATAATGGGGCAAATATCTGGAAAAGTGATGTTAATTGAAAGAGATAGCGGCTCATAGAAATGTTCTGTTACATGAAATGGTCCGTTAGACATCACTAATCGCAAAGAGTTTCTCATCAATTTTTGATATATTTAACGCTTAGGATTTATTTGAAGCACATTTGAGGTGGTTATGAAAAAAATTGCATGTCTTTCAGCACTGGCCGCTGTTCTGGCTATCTCCGCAGGTTCCGCAGTAGCTGCGACTTCTACCGTTACCGGTGGCTATGCTCAGAGCGATGCTCAGGGCGCAGCGAACAAAATGAACGGTTTCAACCTGAAGTATCGCTATGAGCAGGACAACAACCCACTGGGTGTGATCGGTTCCTTCACTTACACCGAAAAAGATCGTACTAACGGTGCAGGCGATTACAACAAAACTCAGTACTACGGCATCACTGCTGGTCCGGCTTACCGTCTGAACGACTGGGCAAGCATCTACGGTGTTGTGGGTGTGGGTTACGGTAAATTCCAGGACACCAACTACCCGACGCATAAAGATGACACCAGCGATTATGGTTTCTCTTATGGCGCAGGTGTGCAGTTCAACCCGATCGAAAACGTTGCTCTGGACTTCTCTTACGAGCAGAGTCGTATTCGTAGCGTTGACGTTGGCACCTGGATCGCAGGCGTCGGTTACCGCTTCTAATCACGTCGGTGATATAAAAAATCCGCCTCAAGGGGTAACACCGATCGGTTAAGCAAAATGATCGGTTGAACGATCCGGTGGGTAGACGACAATAGCCTCATCAATTCTCTGATGGGGCTTTTTTTATGCTTTCGACCTGGCTTGACGATACGCAGACCTGGGCTGAACCCGCTTCACTTTCCTGTTTTCAGCGCGCCATTCCTCTTGAGTGGATTTCTCAAGTGCTTAATTCCACCAATAAAGCCAGTATCCGTAAACGTAAGCTCCCCGCAGAACTCGTGGTCTGGCTGATTGTCGGGATGGGTCTGTACCGTGACCGTTCCATCACTGACGTGGTGACAAAACTTGACCTCGTCCTCAGTTCGCAGGAGGGGGAAACCCTTGCCGCCAGCTCCATTGCCCAGGCCCGTCAAAGGCTCAGTGATGAACCGCTTCGGGAACTCTTCACCCTGACAGCCAGACACTGGACTCAGCAGGAAGATAAGGATGACCTCTGGCACGACCTTCGCCTCTTTGCCGTTGATGGCACGCTCTTTCGTACCCCTGATACGCCTGAGCTTGCGGAACATTTTGAGTATATAAAACACCGCCCGGACAGACACACTGAATATCCGATGGTCAGGCTGTGCGCTCTGATGTCACTGCGTAGCCGGTTAATCCATGATGTTAAATTCGGCCCGGCGAATACCAGCGAAGTGAATTACGCGAAGCCGTTATCGGTACAGGCGAACAGTCTTACGCTGTTTGACCGCTGTTACTTATCGGCAGGGTTACTGATTAACTGGCAGCGAAAGCAGCAGGAAGCACACTGGCTGGTTCCCCTGAAGGGCAATACAAAATACCGGATACTGGAAACGTTCGGAGAAGGAGACCATCTGGTGGAGATGCAGGTCTCACCACAGGCCCGGAAACAGGACTGCTCGCTGCCTGAATACTGGCAGGCCAGACTGATAGAATGTGAGGGCGAAGCAGGTGGTTACAGAGGTTTTATCACCTCTCTGACAGCACCGGAACAGTATCCGGCAGACTCGCTGCGTTATGTGTATCAGGAAAGATGGAGTATAGAAAATGGTTACGGCGAGCTGAAACAGTTCCAGTTGGGCACAGCGACGCTATTGCGCAGCCAGAAAGTGAGCGGGATTTACCAGGAAATCTGGGGTCTGTTGACAGCCTATAATCTGATCAGAATGGAGATGAGTCAGATAGCCCGGGAAGCAGAGGTGCCTCCGCTTCGAATAAGCTTCGTGATGGCGATGAGGCTGATCCAGGATGAACTCATCTGGTGCTCACTGAGCAAACCGGGGACAATCCCGACGAAACTGAAGAAAATGCGGGAGAATGTGAAGCAATTTATCCTGCCAGAAAAGAGAAGACGGCCCAAAGAAAGGACCGTCAGGATCTCAAAAACCCAGTATCCCGTTCACTCAAAACATCTTAAGTGAACGGTGTTAGCCTCAAGGGGCGGATTTTTTTTGGTTGCTATTCGCGAATGTTTAGCGCGATTTGGTGCTAAAAATGTCGGTTCCCAGGTGGTTGTAATCCACCTTCTGCAGTTTGAAGTTGGTGATATACACCGGCCCCGCCTTCTGTTCAGAGATAAACCGGTACTTCATCTTAATCTCTTTTGCGCTAATCCCTGTCCACTGTGAGAAGAAGCCCAAGAAGTCATTGGCGGAACGCCGCGCTTTGACGACCTTGTGCGCTTTGTCATCGCTGGAAAGCACCATAAACGGAACCTGGAAGTTTTGCTGGAACTGGTCATCATGCGCCAGATATTGCACTTCCTTCCCACGCTCTTTAAAGGCAAGACCGTGATCGGAGAAATACACCAGCGAGAAACTGCCGCCGCTGTTGCGAAGCTGATCGTACAGTTTTCGCAGCAGTTCGTCCGTCTGGGTCATGGTATAGAGGTAGCAGGAGGTCTCTTTCGACTGTACGAACGTGTCGTACTTTCCTTTTGTCCGGTCACAGGCCTGCGGATGAGAACCCATCAGATGCAGGACAATCAGCTGCGGTTGGGTACGTTCGGTTTCCAGCACCTGCGCGGTCATTTTTAACAACGCCTCGTCCTGGGTGTTTTTGTCCGCTTCGAAGTCGCCGCTTTTCAGAAACTGCACTTCATCAGCCCGCTTCGCGATACTGGCGATGGCGGTATCGTATTCGCCAATTTGTCCCTGATTCGAGAACCACCAGGTCTGGAAACCGGCGCGGTTTGCCAGCGTGACAAAGTTATCCTGATACTGCGGCTTATCGTCAACGACCCGGTTGAGGGTCAGCCCGAGTGATTTTTGCGTTGACCCGCTGGCCGCAACGTAATCGGTGAACAGATAGCCGTTGACGCTGCTGGCAAACGGGGTGTTATCCCAATGGCCGCCAAATGCACCCAGCGCATCACGGCGAGCGCTTTCACCGATCACCACCACGTAGGTGTGATACTTCGGCTTCACGGCGGTGACGGTCCAGGTGTCTTTCATGCTGGCGAATTTCGCCATGCGTTCCTGCTCGTCAATCACTTCATTGTTATTGACGATGACGTCTTTGGCGAAGCGGAACACCGGGTAGCCGGTATCCTTTAATTTAAACACACCGCCCCAGGCCAGATTTTGCACGGGGGTGACAAAAAAAGCGATGACGCTGAACAGCAGACACAGAGTGTCATATTTATTCCAGCGCTTTTTCTCTTCGCTGGGTTTACGGCGCACGGCAATCACGCCAAGGGCAAAGATAAACACGCCCATCAGGTAATTGTACCAGGGGAAGATCGTCAGGATCTCCGTGGACTCTTCCATGTTGGTCGAGTGCAGTGCCAGCAGCGTATTAAAGTTTGGCGATCCGTAGGCCTGACCGAAAGGAAAGTAGAAGGCGGCGACAAGCGAGCAAACGCCGATCAGCACCTTTTGCGCTTTTGGCGCACTCCGCCAGAGCAACTGTAATATGCAGGTAAAAGCCAGGGTATACAGCAGACTAAACGGATAGCCCAGCGCCAGGTTGATCAGCAGGGACTGCAACACATAAAAGCCAGCCCACGGGCTAAGGGCCCGGCTGCGAGCAAGAAGTGAGTCTTTGACGGTTAAATTCATATGCCACTATCGTAAAAACGCCATGTGCTTACCCTGGCGCCAAGGGTCATTACCTGCTGAGAGTGCGTGAAGAGGGGAAGAGGTCCGCATCTGCGAGCCGCAAGTTAGGCAGGGCTGCAAGAAGATAGAGCGTGTGAATGTGAAGGTCAACGGGCAGACAGAAATTGTTTTGCGAAGGGGTTAGCAAATCCGGTAAAAAGAAGGGCTATTTTGACATAAACAGGAGTGTAACGGCCGAATATGACAGCCAGATGAAGCGGCGTACCGCGACGCCGCGTTATTTTTCTGAGGGTTTATCCTGCTCAGGTTTGCTGTTGATCATATCGCACAGCATGGAGAGCAGCATTAACCGGACTTTAAAGGGAGAGTGACTAAACACGCGCATACACCTCTTGAACTCGTTCATATTGACCTCCTGACTTTCTGGTCCCTCGATCCGTGAGGGATGACGGCATTACATACAGATATAGCACAGGCTATATTATATAGCTATTGCTAAAACGTTAATTTTTTGTGCCCGGGCAACTCTGGTTTACAATGGACGCTCTCCAATTAGATGCTGTTAACGCGTCACAGGAATGAGGAAGCAGAATGAGTCGTCGCGCAGGTATGCCAACAACAAAAAAAGTGACGCAGTTAGTGAACGTTGAGGAACACGTTGAAGGGTTTCGTCAGGTGCGAGAGGCGCATCGCCGTGAACTGATCGACGACTATGTTGAGTTGATTTCTGACCTGATTATTGAAGTCGGCGAGGCGCGTCAGGTGGATATGGCTGCCCGGCTCGGGGTGTCTCAGCCGACGGTAGCCAAGATGCTCAAGCGTCTGGCCTCGGTGGGGCTGATCGAAATGATCCCCTGGCGCGGGGTTTTCTTAACTCCGGAAGGGGAGAAGCTGGCGCAGGAAAGCCGTGAACGCCATCAGATTGTAGAGAACTTCCTGCTGGTGCTGGGTGTGAGTGCAGAGATTGCCCGTCGCGATGCCGAGGGGATGGAGCACCATGTCAGCCAGGAGACGCTGGACGCATTCCGTTTGTTCACTGAGCAGCATGGAACTTCCGTTGAATGAACCTGCCTTTCTTACGGGCGCTGAAACGTGACCGTTTTTTTCAGCTATTGATTGTCGTTGGTGTGGCGTTGAGTCTGTGGGTGCCGTTCACGCCACGGACCTGGCCCGGCGCCATTGACTGGCACACCATTATCACCCTCAGCGGTCTGATGTTGCTGACCAAAGGCGTAGAGCTTAGCGGCTACTTCGATGTCCTGGGGCGTAAAATGACCCGCCGCTTTGCGACCGAACGCCGTCTGGCGATGTTCATGGTGTTGGCTGCGGCGCTGCTGTCGACCTTTCTGACCAACGATGTCGCGCTCTTTATCGTCGTTCCACTAACGATCACTCTGAAGAAGCTGTGTGCAATACCGGTTAATCGGCTGATCATCTTTGAAGCGCTGGCGGTGAACGCTGGTTCATTGCTGACACCGATCGGTAATCCGCAAAACATTCTGTTGTGGGGGCGTTCCGGGCTCTCATTTTTGGCCTTTATCAGCCAGATGGCACCGCTTGCCGCCACGATGATGTTGACGCTGCTGGTCGTGTGCTGGTTTTGTTTTCCGGATAAGCCCCTGTCGTATCACACCGGGACACGTGCGCCGCAATGGCAGCCGCGACTGGTGTGGGGATGTCTGGGGCTGTACATCGTCTTTCTGACGGCGCTGGAGCTCAAACAAGAGCTGATGGGGCTGGCGATGGTGGCGCTGGGGTTTCTGCTACTGGCGCGGCGTGTGGTGTTAAGCGTTGACTGGACGTTGCTGCTGGTGTTTATGGCGATGTTTATCGATGTCCATCTGCTGACGCAACTGCCGGTACTGCAGGGGACGTTAAATCACGTCGGCTCGTTGTCTGAACCCGGCCTGTGGCTGACGGCGATTGGCCTGTCGCAAGTTATCAGCAATGTCCCCAGCACCATCTTACTGTTGAACTATGTTCCTCCTGGCATATTACTGGCATGGGCGGTTAACGTCGGTGGATTCGGCTTGCTGCCGGGATCGCTGGCGAATTTAATCGCACTGCGGATGGCAAACGACCGACGCATCTGGTGGCGCTTTCATCTCTATTCCGTGCCCATGTTGATGTGGGCGGCTGTTGTCGGATTTGTTTTATTCAGGATCAGTTAGGTTCCCATTTTTCTGACAAAACCGCTTCGTCATCCCGGCGAAGGGTTTTATTTGATTTATTTATTTACTTTACTGTAAAGTAAATAAATGGACTATTTAATGAACAGGCCAGACATAGAGGTAAGGTCTCTGGCTCGTGCGATATCTGTTTAGCGGATCCGGACTGGGGGAAATTGTCTATGTTGGCACGCTTTTTTGTTATCCGACCTGTGTTTTCCGCCGTGATGGCCATCTCAATCATGGCGGCAGGGACGCTTGCGATGTTTCTGCTACCGGTTGAACAGTATCCCGATATTGCTCCTCCGGGGGTGAATATTACTGCGAATTACCCTGGTGCATCTGCCGAGACCGTTGAAGACAGCATCACCCAGGTGTTGGAGCAACAGATTAAAGGGATTGACGGGCTGCTCTATTTCTCGTCAACCAGCAGTTCCGCCGGCCAGGCCCGAATCAGCCTCAGTTTTAATCAGGGGATAAACCCGGACATGGCGCAGGTCCAGGTACAAAACGCAGTCAACCAGGCGATAACACGCTTACCGCCGGAAGTGCAGCAGCAAGGGATTACCGTGACCAAATCGCAGGGGGATAGCCTGATGGTGGTCGCGCTTTATGATGAAACCCGGCAACTCAGCAGTCTGGATATTAACGATTTTCTGATTAGCACCCTGCAGGATCCGCTCAGTCGGGTTGATGGCGTTGGCGAAACAACCGTTTTTGGTGCGCAATATGCGATGCGCATCTGGCTGGATCCTTACAAGCTCACCAGTTTTGGTTTGATGCCGTCTGACATCCGGGCAGCTATTGAAGCTCAGAACGCACAGGTCACCGGGGGCGAGATAGGCTCACTGCCTGCAGTCGAGGGGCAATATCTCAATGCGACGGTAATGGCGCAGTCGCGACTCGAAACGGTCAAACAATTTGAAAACATTGTTGTGCGTATTAATCGTGATGGCTCGGTCATCTATTTACGTGACGTTGCCCGTATAGAGTTAGGGGCGGAAAATTATCAGAATCAGACGACCCTGAACGGTTATCCGGCCGCCGGGATTTCCATTCAATTGGCTTCAGGGGCGAATGCCTTAGCGACAGCTGAACATGTTCGCGCTGAAGTTGACCGTCTCAGTGGGCTATTTCCGCGAGGGGTGGTGAGCGCTTATCCGCGCGACAGTACGCCGTTTGTGACCGTGTCTATTGAGGGTGTCGTGTGGACGTTAATTGAAGCGATCTGCCTTGTGATTGTGGTGATGTATCTGTTTTTGCAAAACTGGCGGGCCACATTCATTCCCGCGATCACCGTACCGGTCGTCCTGCTTGGTACGTTCGGTATTTTAAGTGTCCTGGGCTACAACATTAATACTCTGACTTTATTTGCCATGATTCTGGCGATCGGTCTGTTAGTCGATGACGCCATCGTGGTTGTTGAAAATGTTGAGCGAGTGATGGCCGAAGAAGATATGACACCCACGGAAGCGACATTACATTCAATGAGGGAAATTACCAGCGCGCTGATTGGTATCGCGCTGGTGTTGGCTGCTGTTTTCATTCCGATGGCGTTTTTTGGCGGTTCAGTGGGGATTATCTATCGACAGTTCACTGTGACCATCGCGGCGGCAATGACACTCTCCGCGCTGGTGGCGTTAACACTGACACCGACCCTCTGCGCCCATTTGCTGAAAAAAGAGCACCCGAAGAAGGGGACCTTTTTTACCGGTTTTAATCAAGGGATGGAAAAGAGCCAGCGGGGGTATTTAGCCGCACTGCGACGGATTGTTTCGCGGCCCCTACGTTCGTGCATTATTTCGACATTACTGGTGCTGTTTATGGTGTGGGAATATCAACGTTTGCCGACAGGTTTTCTTCCTGATGAGGATCAGGGCGCGGTAATGATTCAGTTTACACTCCCTACCGGATCGCCACTCTCTATGACGCAACGCGTAGGGGATGCCATTACTGATTACTTTCTGACGCAAGAGAAAGATAACCTCAACGTTATCTTTATGGTCACAGGACGCAATAATGCGGGCAGCGGTCAAAACGTCGGAATGGCTTTTGCGGAATTAACGCACTGGGACAGTCGACGCGGGGAACAGAATAGTGCCAGAGCGATCATTTCCCGTGCGAACCAATACTTCAAAACGGTCCCTCTGGCATCAATCAACGCGATGTCCCCACCGACCGTCCGTGGACTTGGACAGTCCAGCGGATTTGAATTGTGGCTTCAGGATCAATCAGCCAGCGGATATGAGGCGCTCCTGCAGGCGCAGCAGGCGCTTTTACACCAGGCAGGTGGCAATGAACACCTCACTGCAGTCAGAATCAACAGCCTGGAAGAAAAGGCACAGCTACGGGTCGACATCGACCCACTGAAAGCCGGTGCTCAGGGCGTTGTCTACGCGGATATCAATGAGACAATTTCCGCTGCGCTGGGAGGCGTTTATATCAATGATTTTATCGATCGCGGGCGTGTTAAAAGGGTGTATATGCAGGGAGATGCTGGCTGGCGCGCAAACCCTGAGAATCTCGCCTCCTGGTTCGTAAAAGGAACGAGTGGCACGATGGCCTCAATCGCGAGTTTCGCGTCATTCAGATGGACAACAGGTCCGCAGATGCTGCAGCGCTTTAATGGTTTACCTGCGGTTCAATTTCAGGGTAATGCCGCGGCAGGTGTCAGTTCTGGTCATGCAATGGACGTGATGGCGGAGATGATAGAGGAAATGCCGGGTTTAGGTTTGCAGTGGAGCGGTCTGTCGTATCAGGAAAAAGCGTCGTCCGTTCAGACGCTCTGGATGTATATGGCGTCGCTGATCTTTATTTTTCTCTGTCTTGCGGCGTTGTATGAAAGCTGGTCCATTCCACTCGCGGTGATGTTGATCATCCCACTGGGCATTTTGGGGGCGGTGACGGCCTCAATGCTCGTTGGATTCAACAATGATATTTACTTCCAGGTTGGCGTATTGACCACCATGGGATTGTCGGCAAAAAACGCGATTTTGATTGTCGAGTTTGCGCAGTCACGTATCGCCGAAGGTCTGGGTATTACGCAGGCGGCGTATGAGGGCGCAAGGTTACGTTTGCGGCCTATTATCATGACGTCACTGGCATTTGTGGCAGGCGTTATCCCTCTGGTACTCTCTACCGGAGCGGGGGCTGCCAGCCGAATAGAAATAGGTACTGCCGTCATTGGGGGAATGCTTTCAGGTACGGTATTAACGCTGCTTTTTGTGCCGCTGTTTTTCATCCTTATTCGACAAGGGCTACGGTATCTGAAGAAGTAAGATTTCATCGACACATCATTAAGGACAGTTTTAATGGCAAATCAACGTGGGCGTCCGATGAAAGCACGCCCTCGCATTTTACAGGCTGCTTGTGATCTTTTTCTTGAGCAGGGGCTTGATGTGTCGCTAGACACCATTGTCACCGCTGCCAGGATCTCCCGGCCAACACTGTATAGCCATTTTCCCGGCGGGAAAGACGCGCTGTTGATTGAAACGTTTTCATTTCTCAATGACAGGATGCAACCTCCGCTCCATCAGATGATGACGGATAACGCGGACGATCTCCCGGCGTTACTGCGCGGTTTCGCGAAAGTGGTACAAGCACACTTCTATGCCCCTGCGCATATCCACTTTCAGCGTTTGTTAATTCAGGTTCTGGTGCAGAAACCAGAGCTTTACGCCACGCTTAAACAGCGTCCAACAGGGCGCGTTTTACAGGCGTTGGTAGAGATACTGACGCAATATCAGTCACAGGGGAGAGTACAGCTTGATAATCCGCAACTTCAGGCGACCGCCTTTCTCGGGGCAATCATGGGATATCCCTTCCCGGGGGCATTGATTGATCAGCAACCGTTGGACAGCGATATGCTGGAGCAGCTTGCACACTCAGCGGTGACGTCTTTTCTGATTGCCTGGCGCTACCAATAAACATCCTCCGGCATAGCCGGAGGTTTTTCTGATGCGCCTATAAGGCTCTGTTACCAGCCGCGCCCTAACAGGCGCATACGATCTGACATTTGCATCAGACTTCGTTACTTACGGCCCGTAAACGGGCTACCCGGAT
>DXKH01000032.1 GCA_019415335.1 Citrobacter sp.
GGACGTACCTTCCTTCCGTCCGGGTGATACCGTGGAAGTGAAAGTATGGGTTGTTGAAGGTTCCAAAAAACGTCTGCAGGCATTCGAGGGCGTGGTTATCGCTATTCGTAACCGCGGTCTGCACTCTGCATTCACTGTTCGCAAAATTTCCAACGGCGAAGGCGTTGAGCGTGTCTTCCAGACTCACTCTCCGGTTGTTGACAGCATTGCTGTTAAACGTCGTGGTGCCGTTCGTAAAGCTAAACTGTACTACCTGCGTGAGCGTACTGGTAAGGCTGCTCGTATCAAAGAGCGTCTTAACTAAGATATCGCTCAGGCGACATCCTGTTAGAAGGGCTGGCCAGTTGGCTGGCCCTTTTTTTATCTCCCTTTTACTCACAGCGTTAACCTTCAGTTCATAAATCATTTACAATGCCCCTCGTTCGCTGTGGGAGGGACAGAGGTTATGGGTAAAATTCGTCAGTCAGGTTTTCAGCGGCACGCGGCATGTCTCGCGTTGTTTGCGATCCTGTTGATTGTCATTGCCCCGCTAATCTCCGTTGCGCTGCAAAAAGACCCGATGAGCGCGATGCCGGGTATGCATCATGAGATGAGTTCGATGGCGAAGTACTCCGGGCATCACAGTGATTCTCCTTCCGTCCCGATACCTGTCGATCACGGCGAAGCCTGTGGCTATTGTGTGTTACTGGCTCATGTTCCAGGGCTTATCCTGGCGATGATGATTCTGCTCTGCGGCGTTCTGCTCAGAGTGCAATGCACACCCGCTCGTCCGACGGTAAAACACTGGTATTTCTTCCCCTGGCTGTATCCTGATACGCGTGCGCCGCCGCGCAGGTCCTCACTTTCCTGTTTCTGAAAATAAGATTGACGCATAAGCGTCACGACACTCTTTTGCTTTTTCTGAGGAAAAGTATGACAACCTGCACACCGCGCGCGGCATGGATAACCCTGCTGCGACGCCTTCATTTCTATGTCGGCCTGTTTGTCGGGCCATTTATCTTTGTTGCCGCACTGACCGGCACGCTGTATGTGGCGACGCCGCAACTGGAAGAGGCCATTTACGCTCAGGCACTTAACGCGACGACGCAGGGAGAGCCGCAATCGCTGACGGCACAGGTTGCGATCGCGCAGCAGGTGACCGGTGGACACCTGCGCCTGCACGCCGTTCGCCCTGGACTGGAACCTGGCGATACAACACGAGTCATGTTTGCCGACCCTACGCTGGCGGCCTCTGAACATCGGGCCATTTTTATCGATCCGGTAACCCTGGCCGTTAAAGGCGATATGCCGGTGTACGGAACCAGCGGCATTCTGCCTCTACGTCAGTGGATTGATTATGCGCACCGTTCGCTACTGTTGGGGGAGGCCGGGCGCCTCTACAGTGAACTGGCGGCATCCTGGATGTGGGTAGCGGCGCTGGGCGGCATTGCACTCTGGTCAGTAACGCGACCCCGGCGGAGGTTGAATAATCCAGTACAGAATCACCGGCGCCTGCACGTTTCGTTGGGATGGTTGTTGTTCGTCGGAATGCTGCTGTTTTCGGCCACCGGTCTGACCTGGTCGCAGTGGGCAGGCGGCAACGTGGATAAAATGCGCGCAGCGTTTGGCTGGCTGACGCCACAGCTTAATGCTCAACTTCATGGACCTCAACAGCCTCATGATGAGCATGCAGACCATCATGGCGGGATGGTGATGTCTGCGATGCATGTGAATATTCGTCAGTTCGATACCGTATTACAGACCGCGCGAACGGCAGGACTCAATGCGCTTCGGCTGGAAATTCGCCCGCCGAAGGATACGCAGCATGGCTGGACGGTAACGGAAATTGATCGCCGCTGGCCTACGCAGGTGGATGCCGTTGCCGTTGACCCGACTACGCTGCAGGTGACCGACCACACCCGGTTTGCTGACTTCCCACTAATGGCGAAGTTGACGCGTTGGGGCGTCGATTTTCATATGGGCATTCTGCTGGGATTGCCGAATCAATTACTGCTAATCGGTTTTGGCGTCGGCCTTTGCCTGATGATCGTAATTGGCTATCGGCTGTGGTGGATTCGCCGCCCGGCGAGCCCATCAGCCAGTCCGGCGCAAACGCTGGTTCAAAGCTGGCTCATGCTGAGCGTTTGGGGGCGTGTGGGTGTCGGGTTGCTGGCGATTGTGCTCGGACTGGCGATGCCAGTGCTGGGGGGAAGTCTGCTGCTGTTTATGCTGGTCGACTGGTTGCGCTGGGTTCACGCATCACGGGCGGTAATCGCGCAGTCAGCCGACTGAGGTTTAAGGCGTGCTGATGACCACGGCGACACGGCGGTTTTCAGCGCGACCTTTCGCCGACTGGTTGCTGGCGATCGGGTATTTCTTCCCTAATCCCTGAGTGGTCAGATTGGTGCGCGGAATCTTCGCGCCTTCTGACCACGCGTCCGCCACAACATTGGCGCGTTTGAGTGATAACGCCTCATTGTAGCTGTCCTCGCCGTAGTTATCGGTATGCCCATCCATACGCGCATGATTCAGACCCACTGAGGCCAGACGAGCGGCCATCGACTGGATCTGCTGCTGGCTTTCCGCACGCAGCGTGTAGTCATTCTTATCAAACAGGATGGTGTCGGAAAGCCCCAGAGACCAGTCTCCCGCGGATTCAGTAAATCCGTACGACTGCATGGCCGCTACCTGCTCAGGCGTGAATTTGCCCTGTGGAGCCTGACAGCCTGCCAGCAGTAGCGTGGCAAGAATGAGTGGAGATAAAAGACGCTTAAGCATGTGTGCATTCCTTTTTTATTTAATCGAGCGCTCTGTGCGCTGATGTTTAGCCTGATACATATTGCGATCGGCCAGTTCTTGTAATTTCTCGGCGGAAGCGTGCTCCCAGGTCAGCGCGTAACCCATACTCAGCGTCATACTGACTAAATGCCCGTTATGCAGGTCAAAAGGACGATTAAACTCTTGTGACAGCGCGGCGCTGATTCGCTGGACTTCATAGTCTGAATGGACGCCGTAAAGCACGACGGCAAACTCATCTCCGCCGAGGCGATAAGGGATATGGCGGTTGCCACCAAATTCAGCCAGTCGTCTGGCAACTTCAATCAGCACGCGATCGCCTGCGGCATGTCCCCAGGTGTCATTTACGAATTTGAAGTTATCGCCATCAAGAAACAGGAGTGCTGAGCTGCTACGGGCAGAATTGTCGTTCATCAGCGCGCTGATGCTGCTCCGGAACGCCGCCCGGTTTGCCAGACCCGTCAGCGGATCGTGCAACGCCGTTCGCAGTAATTGTGCATTTTTGGCCTGTAAACGCAGCTGCCACTCTTCCATTTCGTCCAGCAGACTGTTGAAGTCCTGGGCAAAATTATGGAACTCTTCAATCCGCTCTTCAGAGACGCGGCGGGAGAAGTTACGGTTGGTACGCACATCGTGCACCACCTCGGTGATATTTTGCAGCGCCTCAACCACGCCACTATGCAGATGACGGGTCAGCAAAATGGCGATACCGGAGGCCAACAGAATTGACCCGGTGAGCACGGCCAGAGAAAGCCAGATGAAGTGGCTGATTAAGCTGTCACGCGCGGTAAGTCTAACTTCACCGATAATCTCCCCGCTGTGCCAGACGGGCTGGGCAACAGGGAAGGGAAAGAGCCAGTGGCTGATAAAATCACCCAGCTTATCGTCGTTCTCCTGCGCGTTATAGTGCCAGGAAGCAATGACATTCTGATTATTGTCACGCACTTCAGCGGCGGAAAATTGCCCCTGCTGACCGAGCGCGGCCAGTGTCTCTGCGGCGGCGGCATCATCGGTGAATACCAGCGCGGCCTCCAGGCTGTGAGTCATTGTCGCCGCCGTGAGTTCGAGGTTTTTTTGCGCATACTGTTTTAACGTCAGTACCGAAGCCACACACAGCAGCAGCCAGATCAGCGTCATGGTCACGATCACGCTGGTGATGTTGATGCGTCGCAACGCTCGCTTAAACGTTGGACGGGGGGTAGGGGAATGATCCTTATCCATGCTTTTTATTCCGTGCGAGCATTAATACATCCGGATTGACCCTTACGCCACTGCGCGACAAGGAATCCAGATTAACGGAGAATCTGACATCATTATTGTTAATAATCAGACAAAAGGCGCTACCAATAATGCATTCGGTATTCTGTTCTGCAATTAATAACAACGCCTTAGACGGATATTTATTTGTTAATTCAACCTGAGCAGTGGGAGATTCACTGCCGAAATAAACACCATCACAGCGAGCCGTTAATGCTTCTTGTTCGGTGTTAATAATGACGGGTTGATAAGGCAGCGGCGTATCACTGCTGTCTTCCAGAACGCGGACGAACCGGGAAGACGAGAAAATGCACAGCCTGGGCGGCCCTGAGAGGGCTGGCCAGCGCGTATAGCTGACGATACCAGAGACCATTGCGCGAACGTTTTTCGCCGCATCAGGGATGTCCTGAGCACAAACTGGCGACCCTGCCAGTAAAAGCATTAACAGCATCAGGCGTCGGTGAGAAGCGAACATAACGATTTCCTCACCAGCATCTTTCATCAGTCATCAAAATACATCCATGTTTTGTTTAAAGCAAAATAGCATTATTTTTGCGGAGCGTCATTATACCTTGTAGATTAACAGATGTGCTTTAAGTTAAATCTGATCAAATATTAATTCAGACGTGTTGAGCCGACATTTTCATCAGCACCTTGTTGCCATGCTTCACGCAACTGACTGGCATTTTCTACCGTATCGCAACTGGCAGGGAAGGTTTTCCCCGTTACGCCTCTGGCATAGGCAAAATTTTGCTGACAGGTTTTACGTTGACCTTCTGCGTAGCCTTTGAGGTATTGCGGACGATCCACCTCCGGGTCATTAAAGGTATCGGCCAGCGTTTCATTATCCTTAACCGCAACGCCGGAAATCGCATCTTCGATGCCGGCATCATACCAGTCGGTGCTGGTCCATGTTGGTGCGTGAGTGTAAGGATCGATCTGACAGCCACTGAGCAGAAAAATGACTGCAATACTGACTCTTCTCGTCATTGTTCGTTCTCCTGTTTTTTCAAAGCATAGCGGATCGCGCAATAAGTGAGTGTAAATTATTTAGTACATAATAGTGGGCTTTAAATCGAGCCAAAATGGCTTATGTAACGTAATGTTTACGTATTTTGGATTGATATCTTTACTCATTGTGTTATCGTTACGTCATCCTCACTGAAGAAAACTATCGCAAACGAGCTAAAACAGGATCGCCATCATGCAAAAAGACGCGCTGAACAACGTACATATTACCGACGAACAGGTTCTGATGACCCCGGAACAACTTAAAGCGGAATTCCCGCTGAGCCTGGCGCAAGAGGCGCAAATCGCCCAGTCGCGCAAAACTATTTCTGACATCATTGCCGGTCGCGATCCGCGCCTGTTGGTGGTGTGTGGTCCGTGTTCCATTCACGATCCTGAAATGGCCCTGGAATATGCTCGTCGATTTAAAGCCCTTGCCGCAGAGGTCAGCGATAGCCTCTATCTGGTGATGCGCGTCTATTTTGAAAAACCCCGTACCACCGTCGGCTGGAAAGGGTTAATTAACGATCCTCATATGGATGGCTCCTTTGACGTTGAGGCCGGTCTGAAAATTGCGCGTCAGCTGCTGCTTGAACTGGTCAATATGGGATTGCCGCTGGCGACAGAAGCGCTGGATCCGAACAGTCCGCAATACCTGGGCGATCTGTTTAGCTGGTCCGCGATTGGCGCACGCACCACGGAATCACAAACGCACCGTGAAATGGCGTCGGGTCTGTCGATGCCGGTGGGTTTCAAAAACGGCACCGATGGCAGTCTGGCAACGGCGATCAACGCCATGCGCGCGGCAGCACAGTCGCACCGCTTTGTCGGTATTAACCAGGCAGGTCAGGTTGCGCTGCTGCAAACTCAGGGTAACCCGGATGGGCATGTGATCCTGCGCGGCGGCAAAGCGCCTAACTACAGCCCGGCAGATGTCGCCCAGTGCGAAAAAGAGATGGAGCAGGCGGGACTGCGACCGTCACTGATGGTAGATTGCAGTCATGGTAACTCCAATAAAGATTACCGTCGTCAGCCTGCCGTGGCGGAGTCGGTGGTTGCGCAAATTAAAGATGGCAACCGCTCAATCATCGGCCTGATGATTGAAAGTAATATTCATGAAGGCAACCAGTCCTCCGAGCAACCGCGCAGCGAAATGAAGTACGGCGTGTCCGTTACCGATGCCTGCATCAGTTGGGAAATGACGGACGCGTTACTGCGTGAAATTAACAAAGACTTGAACGGTCAGTTGGCGGCGCGCCAGGCTTAAGAGGTTCGTTATGGTTGCTGAGTTGACCGCATTACGCGATCAAATTGATGAAGTAGACAAGGCGTTGCTGGATTTGCTGGCGCGCCGTCTGGAACTGGTGGCTGAGGTCGGTGAAGTCAAAAGCCGCTTTGGCCTGCCGATTTACGTACCGGAGCGCGAAGCCTCGATGCTGGCGTCGCGCCGTGCTGAAGCGGAAGCGCTCGGCGTGCCGCCGGATCTGATTGAAGATGTGTTACGCCGGGTTATGCGTGAGTCCTATTCCAGTGAGAACGATAAAGGGTTTAAGACGCTGTGTCCTTCGCTGCGCCCGGTGGTGATTGTCGGCGGTGGCGGTCAGATGGGACGGTTGTTCGAGAAAATGCTCACCCTGTCGGGCTATCAGGTGCGGATCCTCGAACAGCATGACTGGGATCGCGCGCAGGAGATCGTCGCGGATGCCGGCATGGTGATCGTCAGCGTCCCGATCCATCTGACGGAATCGGTGATCGGCAAGTTACCGCCTTTGCCAGCCGACTGTATTTTGGTCGATCTGGCGTCGGTGAAAAACGGTCCTTTACAGGCAATGTTGGCGGCGCACGCCGGCCCGGTGCTCGGTCTGCACCCGATGTTTGGTCCGGACAGCGGCAGCCTGGCAAAGCAGGTGGTGGTCTGGTGCGATGGGCGTAATCCGGAAGCTTATCAGTGGTTCCTGGAGCAGATTCAGGTGTGGGGCGCGCGGCTGCACCGCATTAGCGCCGTCGAGCACGATCAAAACATGGCGTTCATTCAGGCGCTGCGTCACTTTGCGACCTTTGCCTATGGTCTGCATCTGGCAGAAGAAAACGTGCAGCTTGAACAGTTGCTGGCGCTCTCTTCGCCGATTTATCGTCTTGAACTGGCGATGGTGGGGCGACTGTTTGCTCAGGATCCACAGCTTTATGCCGATATCATTATGTCGTCGGAGAGCAATCTGGCTCTGATTAAGCGCTACTACAAACGTTTTGGCGAAGCGATCAACTTGCTGGAGCAGGGGGATAAACAGGCGTTTATCGACAGCTTCCGTAAAGTGGAGCACTGGTTCGGTGACTATGCGAAACGCTTCCAGAGCGAAAGTCGTACGCTATTACGCCAGGCGAATGACAGTCGACAGTAATGGCTGGATTATGCCGGATGGCGACGCTAAAGCGTCTTATCCGGCCTACGCAACATAAACAGCAGGCCGGACAGGCATAGCGCCCTCCGGCCTTGTTGCACGTTAGCTCGGATCGACCGGCACCACGTTCTCACTGGGATAGCAGCCCAACACCTTCATGGAGCGAGTAATCTCGCCCAACTCCTTGAGCGCCTTTTGCATCTGCGGAGATTCCAGATTGGCCTGGATGTCGAGATAAAACATCTCTTCCCACGGATTGCCGTGTATGGGGCGGGATTCCAGTTTGGTCATGATCAGATTGTGGTTACGCATCACCAGCAGCGCTTCCACCAGGGCGCCTGCCTGTTGTCCTGTCGCCATCAGCAGCGTTGTTTTGGCTGGCACCTGGTCAGAAACGTTGATCGCTTTACGCGCCAGCACGATGAAACGAGTGATGTTCTGCGTCTGATTCGCCTCGATACGTTCCAGGACCTGTAAACCATGCAACACGCCACCGGCTTCGCTACCGAGTGCGGCAACGTGCGGAGAGTTCGCCTGAGCGACCTTTTCCATCGCGGCAGATGTGCTTTCGGTGTACTCAATTTTCCAGTGTGGATAACGACTGAGGAACTTGCTGCACTGCTGGAACGGCTGCGGGTGGCTGTACACCGTCTCAATGGTGTCGAGGTCTGTGGTACCGGAAACCAGCACACAGTGGTCGATAGTCACCGTCATCTCGCCCACAATTGAGAGACTGGTGTGCTGGAGTAGATCGTAGACATCGTTAATCCCACCCGAGCTGGTGTTTTCAATCGGCACGACGGCGTAATCGGCCTGGCCGGTTTCAACCTGATTAAAGATATCGGCAAACTTCGCACAACCGCTCTCAATAAACTGCTCAAAGTGACGAGCCGCGTACTGACGTGCCGCGAGATGTGAGTAAGAGCCTTTTGGCCCCAGAAACGCCACGCGCGCAGAATGCGGATTGATCTTATTCAGATGTTGCTGGAGCAGCGCCTGCTGGGTGAGAACGGAGTCTTCGATGATGAGTTGAAAAAGGCGGGTGATGTAGTGCGCATCCAGATGATGGGCTTTGCCAAGCGTAATCAATCTGTCCAACAGATCGCGCTCGCGGTCGATATCCCGCACCGGGCGATGGGATTCAAGCTTGGCTTTACCGACTTCAACCGCCAGCCCACGTCGCTCGGCCAGTAACGCCAGCAATTTCGCATCCAGCGAGCTGATTTTATCGCGCAGCGCCAGTAATGGGTTTTCCGATGTCATAGTGTTGCCTTTATTGTTATCAATAAAAAAGGCCCCCCGATGTGGGAGGCCTTATTGTTCGTCTTCGCATTCTTTTTCACACGACGAAAGCCTCCCATTCAGGGGAAGGTAAAAAAGAATGCGAAGAAGAACGGGGTGAGTTTCATATCAGTTTCCTTAGGTGATGTGAGTAAAGTACCCGTACTGTTTTCACCCTGTCAACAAAAAACGCGCCCGAAGGTGCGTTTATAAAGCCTGTCAAATAAGGCGCTCATTGATAAATCAATATGTTATGAGCGCCTCTTTTACCCTAATACACCCTAAAATGCCCTAGTTCATGGACATTATGTGGACACTCCCGCGCATTGGATTAAAGCGTATGGCATCAGTCAGATAATCGGGGGCGAAGTGTGCATATGTCATTGTTTGCTCGATTGTCGTATGCCCCAGAATGCGCTGTAGCGTGATGATATTTCCACCGTTGATCATGAAATGCGTTGCAAAGGTATGGCGTAAAACATGCAATGCCTGACCTTTCGGTAAGTCTGGCTTTATCTTACGAAGAACATCACGAACCCGTTCATAGTTGGTATCGAACAATTTCCCCGATTTGCGCGTGAGGATATAGTCCGCGATTTCCTTTGATATCGGTACGGTACGAGCTGGGCCAGTTTTAGTCTTAACAAACGTAACACGGTTACTTATAACGTGTTCAGCTTTGAGATTACTCGCCTCTCCCCATCTTGCACCTGTATTCAGGCACAGAACGACAACCCTGCGGTCATCCCCGATAAGAGCATTCAGCAAGTTGCGGATTTCTTCTTCTGACAGAAACGACATTTCTGTATTTTCCAGACGCAGTTTCTTCACAGTATGGAATGGGTTTTCGTGGTGGAACTCCTCCATATCAATCAGCAAACTGAACATGCTGGACATGACACAGAAATCCCTGTTTACCGTTCCGGCCGATACTCCGCTGTGAAGTCTTTCTGCACGATATTTCATCAGAAAGTTACGGGTAAGTTCGTACACTCTCGGTTCGGCCATTTCGCGATTGATTTTATCCAGGCGTTTTTTGTATGAGTCACCATAATTGTGATTCTTCCCGTGGTAACTCCACCATATAGAAATCAAATCAGACAATAGTCTTCTGTCTGCGGGTTTGTCCTGCCACTCTTTATCGTGGAAGTTTGTCAGAACATACTTCTCATATGCCTGAGCTTCCGCTTTACGACTAAATTTGCGACGAATCCTTCTTCCTGAAGTTCCGCGCGGTCTTACGTCCACTTCAAAACGACCATCATCGAGCTTCTTAATCGACATAGCGAAGCCCTCCGATATTTGAATCATTATGTAAATTTTGATTTAACGCATAGAAAAACCAGACAATTAACCAACCTTCTGGACGGAGTGGGGCGATTTTTTGTCGTCTTGCCCATCAGGGGAGAGAGGCGGAGAAATCTGCCCCGCTGCTGGCGCTGTTTTTCCCGTCATTAACCAAAGAGTATATTTTTCGAACCTCGGATGTTGTGTGAACAGCATTAGATTACCTTCTGTCATTTGGATGCCTTTTACCTCGTAGTTAGTCAAGGTGTTGTATGAAATTCCTGTCATTTCAGCAAGTTGAGTTCGGCTAATTCCCTCCGCTTTTCGAATCAGTTGTATTTTCTTTCCTGCACTTGACGAATTGGTCATATGTGACATATCCTTTCCGTGTCAGATGTGACATAAAAATACACCCTAGAACGCCCTAAGACGCTCTAGGAACCTAAACTAACGGAGGATATCACAGATGAAGGAACCAGCCGAAAACGTGCTTTCCAGCCTTGTGACGCCAGAGCTTTTTGCTGAATATATAGGCAAAACACCTGCTGCTATTCGCAAGATGGCCACGGCTGGGAAACTGCCGGTGATCCGCATGAAAGACCCTCAAAACCCATCAAAGAAAGGTGGCGAAATATATATTCATCGTGGCGAGTGGGATGCTTATGCGGAACATCTTGCAAAAGAGGCACCCCCAGAATGGCATGATTGGAAAAATCGGCTATTCACAACCGAAAAATCCAGAACTCAGAATTAAATATTAACTTCATTAGATAATGTGAAATTAATTATGAAAAGCAAATATGCCACGCTTATTCGAAACTTGTTGCAAAGCTATCATGCCCAGGCAACAGCGATTGATAAAGAAAATTTCTCTGTCCATAGTGACGGTATTCATTTAATGGAATTGAATCTTCAGCTGGCAAAATGTCTGGAAGGAATATCAGCAACGGCACGATTTAATAATGATGTTGATGATTTCGCAGAGCTTCACAAAATTACCCTGATGGCATTTAATGGCGATATACCAACGGAAGATAATATTCCTGTGCTTTCTTCTCTTGCTTCAGGAGTAATGAGAAAAGGCAATTCTAGTCTGAAAGCTGTTTAACGTTAAGGGAATGCTATGAAACATTTAATGATTGATCTTGAAACAATGGATAACAAACCAACGGCAGCAATTACCGCTATTGGCGCTGTATTATTTAATCCGGAAACTGGCGAAATGGGGGAAACTTTCTATCGCCGTGTCAGTCTTGCAAGTAGCGTTGATTACGACTGCACTATGGGAGCCGATACAGTTCTGTGGTGGCTGCGTCAGTCCTCCGAAGCAAGGAGCGAGATTATTAATGATGCGAATTGTCCGCTGGATACGGCCATTTCTGACCTTTTCCACTTTATCAGTGAACTCACTGATGCACATCATTTACAGGTTTGGGGTAATGGAGCGTCGTTTGATAACGTTATCCTCCGCCATGCTGCAAATAAGGTAGGCTTGTTAAGCCCGATGTGGAATTACTGGAATGACCGTGATGTCAGGACGATAAATGCGCTGGCCAAAGATTTAGGGTTGAACATCAAAAACATTATTAAATTTGAAGGTACACCGCACCATGCACTATATGACGCTATTTATCAGGCTAAACTAGTGTCTTACGTCTGGACTTATCTCGTTAAAATAGCCAGTGTGAAATAACTATGCTGAAAGTGACCTCTCATGCAAGTGAAAGTGTCATTAACAAGGCATTTTCAGCGCTGACAGAATATTACAATGGCAAAAAGATATATCAGGTTATAAAACCAAATCATTATTTCTCTGTTCATGTCTCCTATCGCTGGCGTTTGCTTAGTAAGGATAATGGCAGAAGCTGGGAGTTAATGACGCATGAAAGATATAACAAGCAGTACAGAATATAGTTTTTGCCTTTTATTCATCATTTCACACATGGATTATATATGAACGCAACGATACAACAGGACGTTGTGCGCCGTCTTGTTCAGGATTTTGAGTTTAAAGAGCGGGATAAGTATTTGCAGCAGGGTGTATGCCCTAAGTGTCGTAAGCGCGAATTATTCACCAGCATAGATAAGCCCTGGATTCTGAAGTGTGGCCGCGAAAATAACTGCGGCCATCAGGTCGTTGTTAAGGAGCTGTACCCGGATATTTTTGAGGATTGGTCTAAGCGGTATCAGGATACGCCGGAAACCCCACACGCAGCTGCTGAGGCGTATTTGCGTGAGGCCAGAGGGCTGGATACCGAACCACTGAAAGGCATTTTCACCCAGGGCGCGTTTGTTAAAGATGGCATGGGATCGGCAACAGTCAAATTTAAGCTGTCATGTGGTGCGACGTGGGAGCGCATTATTGACCAGCCCCAACGCTTTGGTAAGCAAAAAGCCAATATTAAAGGGAGCTATGTCGGTCACTGGTGGGTGCCACCTTCTGTCAATCTGCTGGAAGTGAACGAAATCTGGATCACTGAGGGGATATTTAATGCGCTGAGTCTTTGCCAGGCAGGTTTACCCGCGGTTGCCACACTGAGCAGCAACAACTACCCGCTGGCCGCACTGGATATGCTGGCCAAAGAACTGGGCGAAAAACCGCGCCCACGCCTTGTATGGGCATTTGATGGTGATAAAGCCGGCACAAAGCATACGCTGGCGTTCGCCGCCCGTAGTGAGGGTGCAGGCTGGAAAGTTCGCGCGGCGCAGCCAGTGAAATCATCCTCCTGTCTGGACTGGAATGACTTGTTGCTGCGTGGCCGGTTCAGCAAATCGGACATCAAAAATTATCGCTACTATGGCGATATTCTGCTGGCGAAAAGCCCGACTGAAAAAGCGCTGCTCATGCATCAACATAATGAGTGGCATTCGTTCTATTTTGAACATAATTCCCGCATGTACTGGTTTGAACTGGATCTGGATAGGTACATGCGAGCCTATGAACGAATCAGTAATACCGGTACCGAAGTTATCCAGGACTGGGAAGCCAAAGAACGGGCTGTGAAAGAATCTGGCGGCGTGACAGAAATAGCTAACTGCTGGCTGACCCCGCTCTATTTCCAGCGTTCTGAACCTACTGACGAGTCCTGGTATTACGTTAAGGTCAACATGCCGAACCGGCCAGCTGTGAAGGATACCTTCACGGCGAACCAGCTCACCAGCTCCGCCGAGTTTAAGAAACGTTTGCTGCATATCGCCAAAGGGGCGGTATACATCGGCAGCACCAAGCAACTGGATAAGTTCATCCAGATGCGGCTTCCTCAAATAAAAGAGGTTAAGACACAGAACTTTATCGGCTACAACAAAGATTATTCAGCGTGGCTGTTTAACCGTGTGGCCGTGTGCGATGGCCGGCTGTATGAGATGAACGATGAAGACTATTTTGAAATCAATCACGCCAGTGTAAAAAGCTTGAGCCTGACACCATCGCTGGATCTGAATCCAAAGCTGAATGAGTTTACCACTGGCTGGATTGACGATATCTGGACGGCATTTGGTGAAAAGGGGTACGTGGCGCTGGCATTCTGGCTGGGGTCGCTTTTTGCCGAACAAATCCGGGAGCGCGATAAGTCATTCCCGTTTCTGGAAATCGTGGGTGAACCGGGGACAGGTAAATCCACACTGATTGAATTTCTGTGGAAGCTCGCCGGCCGTGAAGAATACGAAGGTTTTGATCCTTCTAAATCCACAGCCGCAGCGCGTGGGCGTAACTTTGCCCAGGTTGGCAACTTGCCGGTTGTGTTAATCGAAGGCGATCGCACCACAGATAATGCCAAGCAACGCGCTTTTGACTGGGATGAACTGAAATCATTGTATAACGGCCGCGCTTCCCGTGCTGTGGGGATAAAATCCAATAATAACGAGACATACGAACCACCTTTCAGGGGCAGTATTGTGATTGCACAGAACGCTGATACAGACGGCAGCAAGGCGTTTCTGGAGCGTATTATCCATATCTATACCGACAAACGCGGGCAGTCAATTCAGACGCGCCACGCTGCTGAGCGGCTGGAACAACTCCCAGTCAGCCAAGTATCCGGATTCACACTGCTGGCCACCATGCGTGAAAAAGAAATCATGCAAACTTTTGGCAAGGGGTATGAGCGCGCCAGGAATGCGCTGGAGTCTAACAGCAATATTCGTCATATCCGTATTGCAAAGAATCACGCGCAGCTTGTGGGCTTGCTGGAAGCGCTTGCGCTTGTTGTGCCGGTACCGGTTGAACGCATAGAAAAAACTCGTGAAGCCATCACCGCGCTGGCCATTGAACGTTGTCTGGCACTTAAAAAGGATCACCCGATGGTGCAGGAGTTTTGGGAGCTGTTTGATTACCTGGATGAACTGGCACCCTATGGTGTCAATCACTCCTCAGATGAAAATGAAATTGCGGTTAACTTTAACCATCTGGAGGAAGTCGCCGCAGCTCACCGGCAGCGGATTCCGTTCACTTTAACGGAAATTAAAAAGCTGCTTAAAAACGGTAATGAACGCCGGTTCATCAGGCAAAGCACCACGCGCAGCGTGGTAAGTGAGCGTCATAATCGTGGTAAAGGGGATATGCAAAGAATGCCAGAAACATTTCGATGTTGGATTTTCAGAAGAGAAAATTAGCAATTGAAAAGTTTTGTCCCGGCACATAAAATATTAAGTTCATGTGTCGGGACAAATTAAATTAAATCCAGTTTATAAAATCTTCCATTTCGTCATAATTTTTGATAATTCCCCTCGCATCTTTAGTGTCATCACATAAACAATCTAAAAGGTTATCCCATTCGCTTTGCTTTTTACCAAATCCATATACTTGTTCTATATCGCCAGATTTCCAAATATATATCCCTTCATCTTTAAGTTTTTGATGGATGGCGTGGATATATTCTTTGGTTTCTTCATGATTGCATATCGCAATGAAATCTTTACTTGAGCTGGATTTAAACGATTCAATTGATGTGATTGGGTTTTTTAGTTGAAGTGAAGCCGGGTTTTTAATTGAGTTTAAGGCAGTTAATAGATTGTCACATTCAGTTCTGAGCTTTTCAGTGTGAGTGGTTGGAAGGACGATAGATAGAAAATCACAATCAGCAAGTATTCGAGTCTTGATTCCAATTGAATTTATCACGTCAGCCATTTTAAAGAGACTCCCTTTCCCATCAACAGCAACTATACAAGTTCTACTTGGGTTAAGTTCATTTTCTCTTATTTTCTTGTATAAAGCATATAAGACATTTGTTTCAGTTTTTCCTTCGACCAATAATACTTCTTCAGAGAATAAGAAAAGAGATGAATTTGATAAAGTGAATGCTGAATGTAACTGCGGAGAAGAAGTTTTATATAGTTCTTCTATCTTTTCTGAAATGGTTTTTCTGGCAATGGTTCCATCAGCATCTTTACACACTTGGATCGCATTTGGCGCATGTTTAGCTGAAAGCATACTTGCTGAGTGAGTGGATATAATTACTTGATAACCTGAGTCACTTAATGAAACAAGTGACTCTCTCACAGAATCTATTGCTGATGGGTGTAAGTAAAGTTCAGGTTCATCAATAAAAATCAACGTATTTGACTTTTTAGTGTCTTCACTTTTTTTCTTTATTTCTGCAAGGTATTGTATTAAAGCCATTTGAATAGAACGTTGTGTCCCATGTCCAAATCTACTTATGTCTCGCATGACAGAGCCATCTTCACGGTTCTCAAATACTTTTAAAGTTCCTGATTTAAATATGTCATCGAGTGTAGGGGTTGGGAAGTGTAGTTTTACGCTTACATCTGGAAAGAATTTATTAACTTTATTATTAACACCAGAATCTATGGTATTTAGACCATCTAACCTATTTTCGCCATCATGTGCAAGGTACTTTCCTATTTCGGAAATGTTTTTAGAGAATTTCTCCTCATGCTCTTTTTTTATTTCAGAGACTATTGCTAATAGGATTTTGCCTATAGTAGTAGATGTTTTGTATTTTGTTGCATCTTCAACAGCATCAGACATTGCAGGGATGTGTATAGGTTCAGGGAATATGTTGGATATTGCTCCATCAATCCCACCCGGATTCTTTTTCCAGTTAGTACCATCAAATACATCAAGGCTTTTTTTTGTCTTGCCTGTTTTTTCGTCAATTTCTTGTGCTCTTAAGAAATTCAATTTTCCATCAATGATAAAAGGTGCTATCTTTTGTTGGTTTTCTTCAGTCAGTAACGTTAGAGTTTCTTCTGTTATACCTTCTATAACTCCTTCAACAAAAACAGGTTTTCTTGGGTCATACATGTCTTCACTGGAAATTGTTGAACCTTCTAAAAGCCACTTTATTGCTAAAATAATATTTGATTTCCCTGCGTTATTATAACCAACTAATGCAGTGAAAGGTCGCAGAACAGCGGTTGTTGACTTGCAAGACCTAAAGTTATTTATATTTACTTTTGTAAGACGTACAGTCATTTCTATTTCCTTAAGCACTGTGTGATTGTAATCTTGAAACTTGAAAAGTAATTGTATTACAAACTTAGGAAATATAAATAGGGATGTAAAGAGAAGTGTGATGTGCAATGGTTTTTGATAAGTTAAAGTAATGAATGTGATTATGTCTTGCTTTATAATAACTGTACGAAAGAGTTTTCGTTGTAAAAGTGAATATGAAAGATAAATTTTGATGCTGGATTTATGTTAGATAAAAAGATAACAAATGGCACCGGTATCGGTGCCATTTGTTATGCCAGTGCAGTACCGTCCTGACTCAGAAACTTGAGCATCAGCTGTTTTTGCTGCATATCAAGGCTGTTACAGATAGTGGCGATCAACGCATCGCTGGATTTGGCGCTGGGGCTGATGGTATGTGAGAACGTCATATTCATCACAAAAGTGTGACCGCATTCAACATCAGTACAGGCGCAATATAAATCAGACAGCTCCTTGTGTTTTCTGGCTGTTTTTTTGATAACAGCCCTTGCCTCACATACCGGACAGTAAACCTTCATTACCCGCATATCCATCGCTCCGGAAGTTGGAAAACGATGATATTTTAGCCTTTTTGTGGACATTAATCACCTTCCAGCTCACTGTCTTTCAGGAAATTAAGGTACAGGTGGGGTGGCACATCACTTTCCTGTTCCACTGCGGCGGTGAACATGCGCTGAATAGGTAAAATTTCCGCATTGCGGTAAGTTTTGGCCGCTTTCTCAATATCACCCATTACTGCCCCGTTCGTGGGGATAATTCCGGCCAGACCGGCCGGGAAACGGTGAGCGGTCAGTACATCCTGAGCGCTGATGCTTTTCACGTTATGAAACTCATCTTTGGCGCTGATATCACCAATCGGGATAAATTTGATGCCGTCCGGATCGCCTTTGGGGATGTTCACAAACATGGTGCTGAAGTTCCCGATCCCCTTTGACTGCTCCAGCTTCTGAATAATTTCTTCTTCCACTTCATCAGTCATATTTGGGTCGTTACAGTAGATCATGCCACCTGTGTGTCCGCCGTTATGGTAGTAGCGCCGACGAAAAATTGTTGCCTCACCGTTAAGCAGGGCAGAATGGATACCGCTGATATAATCCGGCAGACCATAAATCGCCTGTTGCGGATCGTACTGCCTGAGAAAAATAATATCTTCAGGCGGATAAATCATCGGTTCACCCTGCTGCAGTACCACAAACTCCCCGGTCTTACGCTGGCGGGTATAGAGTGCCGGCAGCGGGTACAGTGCCACCACATCCCCCCAGCCGTTGCGCACTTTCAGAATGGCCACATCACCGAAGGTCAGCCAGTCGAACACGGCTGCACCAAGCTGTTCATGCGTCAGTCCGCCGTCTTTATAGTTTGCCGTCACCATATTGCGACGGGCATACAGCACACCGCCGTGCTGCGCGTTCAGGTTCACCAGTTGCGCCAGCGCCAGCCGGTCAATCGGGAGCGTCCAGTGTTCCGCTTCATTGTCATACCAGAGGTCTGTGTAGTTTGTGCCGGTCGTCAGAATGGGTTCCGGTTTACCCAGGGTAATAAGGCTCATATGGCGCGGCTTGCTGGCGGTGCGGCGTTCCCTGTATTTCCGTTTTTTCATGCTGTTTTCCCTAAGTTACCCCAGCGTGATTTTCGCTGGTTTTCAAAGTTTAATGGCTCGTTGTCAATGGCATGGGCGATAGCCCAGAAACTGTCAGCGTGGCCGGTTTCTGCTGTACGGTCGGCGACAAACGTCATGGCGTTACCGCTGGCTGTGGACGTGCGGCGGATGGTCATAAAACTGGCGGCAATTTCGGTTTTTTCCTTATCCCATTCCACACGGCCATCTTCGATAACGTCGATCATCTTCATCACCAGGCGATTTTTCGTCTCCACGCCATAGCGGATAGGCACCGCCTGACGCATGGCGAAGTGCTGCACATCCTCAAAGACCCCGCTCCCCAGTCCGGTGATATCAATGCCGATGTAAGTCATGTTGTACTGACCAAACAGCTTTTTGATTTGCGCCGCCTGCCATTTCCAGTTCATCCCCTGCCAGTGGAATACCCGCAGTACGCGAAATTTTTCGCCGGCCACTATCGGCGGCGCGATGATCACGAAGGTGGAGGTGTCTCCGCTGCGAGCCGGGTCATAACCCGCCCACACTTCACGGTTGCCGAACGGCCGGGGCAAGTTTTCGTCATGATCCTCCCAGATATCCGGATCTACACAGCAGCGTTCCACGTGAGAGAACGAAAATACGCTGTCCTTGCTGTCCACGAACACGCACATATACAGCATGTTGAAAGTGTCGCGGTTGTAGCGGTTGCGCAGCTTCCCGATGCTGGCGAGATTAAACCCGCCTGCGATCGCGTCTTCCATCGTGATGATGTAGCGCCACTGTCCATCAGGACATAACCGTCCACCGTCGCGCAGCTCCTTCTCCGTGGGAAATTGTACGCGCGCGCGTTTTTTGTCACCGCGCTTCCATTCTTCACCAGTCCAGAACGGGTACGCCTGGTGCGTTTTGCTGCTGGGGGTGGAAAAGTAGGTGGTTCGCCATTTGTCGTGTGTGGCCATCGCGCTGGCCACTTCGTTTAATTTTGCAAAGTTGGGTACCCAGAAATATTCATCGCAGTACAGATGGCCGCTGTATGACTGGGCGGTGTTCTTGTTGGTGGACAGGAATCGCAGCTCCGCGCCGTTGGAGAGGCGGATGGGGTTTCCCGTCAGCTCCACGCCGAAATACTGCTCCGCAATGTTGACGATATAGCTGCGGAATACTTCCGCCTGAGCCTTTGATGCGGACAGGAAGATTTGCGGATCGCCTGTCATGACCGCATTCTCAAAGGCTTCTATTGAGAAATACCAGGTTGCGCCAATCTGGCGGCTTTTCAGGATGTTCCTGATTTGCTGATGAAGATTAGCGCGAAGGTGTTTCTGATAGCCGAAAAGGTGCTCCAGTGCGAACCGGTCAAAATCTTCCTGTGTCAGTCCGCTGATGTCGTTCTTTTTGTACTTGCCACGTTTCCGGGGCTTTTCGTCGCCACCGGACTGACGCGCCGGCGCATCATTTTCACTGTGTTTAATTTCTGCCAGCTTTTCCTGATGCTTATTGTGTTGTGCACGTAGTTTCACCAGGTGAGAAACGAGATTGTCCAGCTCCCGCAGCTCCAGCTCCGATTTCCCTTCACGTAATGTCAGTGACTGAATGCGACGGTTTAATGCATCTTCGGTGGATTCATGACTGAGTAATTCCGCCCAGCAATATTTCTCCGCCCAGTAATAGACAATGCGTCTGTTAGGCAGATTAAGTTCGCTGGCAATTTCCTGCGGGGTATAGCGTTTTAAATAAAGCGCCCGCGCAACGCCTTTTAATTCTTCTGAATATTTAGCCATGCGCACATTATGCACGGGCGTTTGTATATTAAATCCCGCTTTATTTCTGATGTGTTCGGCTAATAGCCTTTATCCGAAATGAAGTGAATGCGGCGGTTAATTTTATTGGCGATACTGAAAACCGCAGCAGGAATGGAGGCAATATGTCAGGTTCACAACTGGCAACAAACTGGATTTGTATCGCCACTGCGGGTGAAACGGTCGATAAAAGAACCATTGAAGAACAATGGTTACTTGATGCCGCTGAATTATATGACCCCAACTTATATACCGCGCTGTTATGGCCGGAACATACCCGCAATTTCGGGAATATGGGGGAAGTGCTGGAAGTAAAAGCAGAGCGGGATGATGAAGGTATTCTTCGTTTATATGCCCGACTCTGTCCGGCTATTGCATTGCTTCAGGCGAATGCGAAGGGGCAGCTTTTATTTTTATCACCGGAGTTTACACCAGACGGGAATTTCAGAAATACCGGGAAAACCTATCTTGAGGGACTGGCCATTACTGACAGTCCGGCCGGGGTAAGCACCACACGGTTACGTTTCAGCCGCACCAAGGGAAAACGCATCGGACCATACAAGCCGCTGGCGTTTGATGAAGTCAGGGAATTTAAAAAGGAAAAGGGAATGTCAAAGACAGCGAAAAAGGGCTGGCGCCATTTTTTCAGTATCGAAGAACCGGAGCAGACCCCGGAGCAGGAACCTTCACAGTCTGATGCCTTACAGGCGCTGGCTGAAGCGCTGGATGCCATTGATAAGCGCGTATCTGCTATTGAAACCCGTCTGGGTGAGGCGGAAGAGGCGGTATCTGATGTGCAGGACGATGTGGACACCGTGAAGGAAGTGGTGGACACCGAAGATTTTGCGCGTCTGGTGGGGAACCTGCCGGAGCTGGTGAAAAACTTCAGCAAGCTGAATAACAAAGTTACTCAACTGCCGGACAAGAAATTCAGCAAGGGCAAAAAAGGCTTCAATTTCCTGTAAGGGATAACACTACTTTTCTTTAAGGAAAAAGAATATGCAATTAAATGCGAAAGCCCGTGAGTTTCTGCTTCAGTATCACACCGGGCTGCGTGAATCCTACGGGGCGACCGACAGCGAACGCTGGTTTGCACTCACCGACCCCAAAGAAACCCAGCTGCGCAATGCGCTGATGGAGCAGTCTGATTTCCTGAATCTGATCACCGTTGCCGATGTCGATCAGCTGCAGGGGCAGGTGGTTCCGGTTGGCAGCTCTGGCCTGTATACCGGGCGTGTACTGGATGGACGCTTCCGTAAGAAAGTGGGCGTGAGTGGTAATGATTACAGTCTGGTCGAGACCGACTCATGCGCCGCACTCACCTGGCAGTTGCTTTCTGTCTGGGCGAACGCCGGCGATGAAAACGAGTTTTTCCAGCGTGTTCAGGAGTTCACCAATCAGGCGTTTGCGCTGGATATGCTGCGTATCGGCTTTAACGGTACCAAAGTGGCCGAAACCACGAACGCGGAAACCAACCCGAACGGCGAGGATGTGAACAAGGGCTGGCATCAGATCGTCAAAGAGTGGAAGGACGGCCAGCAGATCATCACTGATGCGGTGGTGCTTGACGGTGACGGGAAAGGCGATTACGTGTCGCTGGATGCAATGGCTTCCGATCTCATCAATACCAAAATCCCGGCACAGTTCCGTAATGACCCGCGTCTGGTGGTGCTGGTTGGCGCTGACCTTGTGGCGGCTGAATCTTTCCGCCTGTACCAGAAAGCGGATAAGCCGACCGAGAAGATTGCCGCGCAGCTGCTGTCCGACAGCATCGCCGGCCGCACGGCTTACGTCCCGCCGTTCATGCCGGGTAAACGTATGATCGTCACCACGCTGCCGAACCTGCACATTTACACCCAGCGCGGCACACGCCAGCGTAAGGCGGAGTTTGTGGAAGACCGTAAACAGTACGAAAACAAATACCTGCGTAACGAAGGTTATGCGGTTGAGTATCCGGAACTGTACGCCGCATTTGATGAAAGTGCGGTAACTATCGGGGCACCGGTCGCGCCTCCGGCAGGGGAGTAAGGGGGATTTAATGCAACTGTCACCGGCACAGCGCCACAGCGCACGAATTGAAGCGGAGCGGTTACTGCGACAGCAGCAGTCTCTGGACACGGAAACCAGCCTGCATATTCAGATTGTCGCGCTGGAGAAAGATGTCGCCGCGGCCGCAGCGATTGAAAGCCGCGCTGAGCGCATGGAATTTAAGCGTGATGTGCTGTTACCGCGCTGGATGCCGACCGCGCAATCCTGGCAGGAAGGTGACAGTGTGCAGCAGAATCCTGTTTTTGCCTGGTGTGTCGTCTGGCTGTTTGATACAGGCCAGTTTGACCAGGCGCTGGACTGGGCGGATGTGGCAATCCAGCGGGGGCAGGAAACCCCGGCCGCGTTCGGCAGTACGTTCCCGGTGTTTGTGGCGGATACGGTGTTGTCCTGGGCGGAAGCGGAAGCCGTGCAGGGGCATGATGTGGAGCCGTATTTTGGCCGTACGCTGGAAAACGTGACGCAGCACTGGAATGTGTATGAGGTCATTAAGGCCAAATACCTGAAGTTTGCCGGTCTGCACCTGCTACGCGATGAAAACGGAGAGCCACGCGCAGCGGCAACGGAAGACAGGGAAGTATTGCTCCGGGCTAAGGAACTGCTGGAGCAGGCGAAGGGATTCGACCCTAAATGTGGTGTTGGCACGATGTTGCAGCGTATTGCTGCGCGTCTGCGGGCGCTGAAAAAAGAGTCTAAGGGAGTTTGATATGTCGTTTAAGCATGAGTTAGGCCAGGTTGTTGAAGTTTCCATTAGCGGCGAAGAGGGGCATATCAAAGCCCGTGCGGAGTACACCAACAGCTGCAATCAGTATCTGATCCACTATCAGACTGCTGACGGCCGCGCATCTGATGCGTGGTTTGAAGAAGGTGAGATTCAGGCCGCAAAACGCGGCGAGTAAGACTACCGACCCGAAAGCGGGCGCGGTGGAGGGGATCGCATAAGCGTATCGCCCGTGGAAACCGGCCAGCCCGCTTTTTTCCGGAGAAACAGGATGTTCAGCGGAACTTCAATTGATTTTGACGATGCCACTCTGACGAATGATGGCTTCTGGCCTGACCTGAGCGTGAAAGATTTTCAGTCCCAGCGCACCATTCCGGCCGATATTGATGCGGCCACCATCCGCCAGGCGCTGCTGACTGCAGCCGGCGAAATCAATGATGATCTGGTCAGTGTGGCGGCAAGGTATCGCAGCGCTGGTCATGAGCGCGCGGCGCACGTTCCGGGCGTGGAAATTGACGGCGAAAATCTGTTGTGCGCCCGTTATCGCAAAGCGGTATATGCACGTGCCAAAGCTGATTTGATGGGCGAGTTTGCCTCTGTTGGTCGCCGTGAGAGCCATCCGGGGCAGGAAAGTGACGAAACACGCTCCAGCCTGATTGCGGAGTCCACACTGGCAGTACGCCGCATCAAAGGGCTGAAACGCATTACGGTGGCCATGATATGAGCCAGTTAACGGAATTAACCGATTTTCTCATTGCCAACATGCCCAGACGGGCAATGCAGGGATTTGACAGCCAGATGGACGAGATCGCGTTCATCCCGGCACAGCGGGACACCGGGCTGGGGCAGTACCGTATTGCCATCATCCGTTATAACGCCGTGCTGACGTGGGAGCGTTATCCCTACCGCGAGTACGATCCCAAAATCCTGATGGCTTTGTTTATGTCGTGGCTTTGCCAGGATGAGCGCACGCTCTTTGAGGAAACCGGCATTGACGCCGAGCTGCCGGAATTTGATATCGAAACCATCGACCAGGAAACCGCCATCATGGTGGTGACGCTGCCAATGGTGGAGGAACTTAATCTGGTTCCCGATCCCAAAGGCCAGATCCCGTTTGATGGCCAGCGCTGGAAGCTGGCAAACCCCGAAGTCTGGACGGCTGATGAGGTGACGGTGATCCCGGTCAGTGAGGGGCAGGAATGATAAATGGCGAGCTGAACAAGGAACAGTTCCGCCAGCTCCAGGAGGCGCTGAAAAAACTGGATTTACCTTCTGCGAAACGTCGCCGGCTGTTGTGGCGTATGGCGAAATACGGCGTGGAAGCTGCAGCAAAGCGTAATGTGCGCAATCAGCAGTCGCCGGAGGGTGATAAGTGGCAGGCGCGACAGACCCGGCGTAAAGGCAAAATGTTGCGCAATATGCCGAAACTGATCCGCATCCGGGAAATGCCTGAAACAGAGTCGGTCAGGCTGTATCTGGCCGGTGGTCATTACCGGAATGCGAAGGGAAATCTGCCTGCTGGCGTGGTGGGGTATGTCCAGCAGAACGGCATGAGCGTGACCGTCAACCGTAAGCAGGTGGAAGGCCGTGAGCAGGGTGACAAGCCTGCATCACTGCGACAGGCGAAACGTCTGCGCAAGGCCGGGTATAAAGTCAGGCGCGGTAAGCGCTGGCGTAAGCCCGGTTATAAGGAAATACAGGAAAGGATGACCGCCAGACAGGCAGGTTTGCTTATCCGGATACTGGAGGACAAACCGGTCAAAACGTCCTGGCAGATTGATTTACCTGCCAGGGCGTTTCTGGGGATAGGTCAGGATGATTTTAACAAAGCGCTGGCGCGACAGCTGCAGGCTATCGGGTTCGGCTGGGATGTTAACGCGCAGGATATCAGGGGGAGAGCATGACCTGGCCAATTGTGACCGTAAACCAGGTAAATCAGCTGCTGGGTGAAACCACGGAAGTGGAGCGCACGCTGCTGTTTATCGGTACGGGAACCAAAAATGTAGGTAAGACGCTGGCAGTTAACGCACAGAGTGATTTTGATGCGCTGCTGGGCGAGGGTGACAGCCCGTTAAAAAGTGATGTGCTGGCCGCACTGGCGAACGCCGGCCAGAACTGGTGGGGATTTGTTCATGTGCTGGCCGCAGACAGCGAGCCGGGGGCATGGGTGGATGCCGTTAAGGCGGCACAGGTCTCCTGTTCGGTGGAGGGTGTGGTGCTGTCTGATGATGTGGCCGCGAAAGCGCAGATTAACCAGGCGGCAACGCTGCGATCTGAACTGATTGCTAAATACGGGCGTTGGGTGTGGTTCATTCTGGCGGTTCAGGGGATGCAGCAGGATGAAGCCCAGGCGGATTATCTGGTGCGTCTGTCCACCCTTCAGGAAGGTATCGCGGAAAAAGCGGTACAGCTGGTACCCCGTCTCTGGGGGAATGAACCGGGCGTGCTGGCTGGTCGTCTCTGCAACCGTGCTGTCACTATTGCCGACAGTCCGGCGCGGGTGAAAACAGGCGCGTTGCTGAGCATGGGCAGTGATGAACTGCCGAAAGACGGTGCCGGCGAAACGCTGGAACTGGCGACCCTTCAGGCGCTGGAAGCACAGCGCTACAGCGTGCCGATGTGGTATCCGGACTATGACGGCTTTTACTGGGCTGACGGGCGCACGCTGGACGTTGAGGGCGGTGATTACCAGTCCATCGAGACACTGCGTATTGTGGATAAGGCAGCACGCCGCGTCCGTCTGCTGGCCATCGGTAAGATTGCCGATCGCTCACTTAACAGTACACCGGGCAGTATTGCCGCACACCAGACGCTGTTTGCCCGTCCGTTGCGGGAAATGTCCACTGCGGCCAGCATTAACGGCGTGTCATTTCCGGGCGAGGTGAAACCACCACAGGACGGTGACGTGACCATTGTCTGGAAGAACAAAAAGGCGGTGGATATTTACATTGTGGTGCGTACGTATGAAGTACCGCAGCAGATCACCATCAGTCTGTTACTGGATGCAAGTCTGGAGGCTAGCGCATGACCAAACGTATTTCAGGGATGTCCTTTGACATCTATCTGGACGGCGACCTGATCCACATTGAAAAAATTTCGCTGGATATCACCGATAACAGCGCGGCGGCACAGACGCGCGGTGTCCCTGACGGGTATGTGGACGGTGATGTTGCTGCCGAGGGTGAAATTGAAGTCAGTTCCAAAGTGCTGCAGGTTCTGACAGCCAAAGCCCGTTCAGCGGGGTCATGGCGTGGCATTCCTCCGGTTGACTTCCTTTTTTACGCCAAAGCCGGCAGAGAAGAAATGAAGGTGGAAACCTTTGGTAACAAGCTGCAGCTCAACAGCGTTCTGGATGGTGATCCGAAGGGTGGCAGTGTGTCCACGCATAAAATCAAATACTTCGTGACAAGTCCGAAGTTCGTCAACATCAACGGTGTGCCGTATCTGGAAGCGGAAGCCACGGAAAACCTGATTGGATAAGAGGCAGCAGGGATGCAGGAGTACGAAAAGGGGTTCATTGCACTGGCAGTCATGGGGGCGCTGATTGCGCTGGGTAAATTGCTCAACAGTGATGAACCGATCACCCTTCGTCTGGTGGCGGGGCGTGTCATTGTGGGCAGCGGGCTGTCACTGATTGCCGGGGGGGCGCTGTACTTTGTCCCGGATATTCATCCGCTCGCGCTGGCCGGATTTGGCTCGGCGCTGGGTATTCTGGGGCAGAATGCGGTGGAAGCCTGGCTGCGTAAGCGGGGTTTTACAGGGATTTTTAATAAAGGGGCAGGGAAATGACACTGAGCGAGAAACAACAGCGCTTTACGTCAATGATTGCTTTGTTGATCCAGTATGCCAATGCCAACGGTATGTGGCTGACGTTTGGTGAAGCATACCGCACTCCGGAACAGGCTGCACTGAATGCGAAGAAAGGCAGCGGCATTTCCAACAGCCTGCACACACAGCGTCTGGCCGTGGATTTTAATCTGTTCGTGAAGGGGGAATACAAAACCCGGACGGAAGATTATCTGCCACTGGGCGAATACTGGGAATCGCTGGGTGGTTCATGGGGCGGTCGCTTCAAGTCCCGCCCTGATGGTAATCATTTCAGCCTGGAACATAACGGGGTGCGCTGATGGATCGCGTCGTGTCAGGCTGGTTATTCACCCTTGCTCTGGCATTTATAGCCGGCTGGAAAACGGCCGGCTGGCAGCGGGACAGTATTGATCTGACTGTCTCAAAAGCGGTCACCGCGACCGGGGAACAACTGGCTGAAATTGCCGGTTCATCTGGTCGCCGGCTGGAAGACAAACTGGAGGCACTGAAAAATGCGCCACCGCGTGAAATTCGCACGGAAGTGGTTAAGCCGGTATTTACCAATAAGTGTCTGTCTGATGACTTTGTCCGCATGTACAACGACGCCGTCACCAGTACCGAACGTACGTTATCAGGAAAACCTGAAAACTAAATGCGTCACGCAACTGCCGCGCCTGAGTGGAACGCAGGGAAAAGACGCGGCGGAATTACTGACACTTTATCTGGAGTTATACGGGCAGTGTGCTGCACGGCATAACGCGCTTGTTGATGAAATTAATTTAAGAGAGAAAGTTATTTATGGAAAAAATTAACCTGGTTGTATGCAAAAAAGAAATTACCTTTGAACCGAATCAGACCGCTTATAATAAGTTCATCAACGATATGGCGATGGATAATAAAGTGGCACCCGCGCACAATTATCTTGTACGCATTGTGGCGGCAGAAAGTAAAGAAGCGCTGGAAGACATTCTGAAACGTCCGGGTGCAGCGCTCCAGCTTGCCGGAAAAGTGAATGAGCTTTATGCGCCAGAACTGGAAATTGAAGTAAAAAACTGACAAAACGAGTCCGGGCAATTGAACAGAACGGACTCGAACAGTATTTAATTTTGCGTCGCCATTATTTACCACACGGTCAGGATTCCGTGGATGATATTTCCGCTGCTATCTGGCTGGATAATCGCCACTGGGAAAATATGCGAATAGCGGTTGCTAACGGAATCAGCACTGCATTTAAAGGCACGGAATGAAACAGTTAGATTTTACATTAAGCCTGATTGATAAGCTGACGCGCCCGTTAAAACAGGCGCAGGGCAGCGTCACCGGCTTTGCGGAAAAATCAAAAGCGGCCTTTTCGCAGATTGGCGGCGGCGTGCTGGGGCTGGCCGGTACGGGGATGGCCATAAAAGGTGCGTTATCGCCGGCTATCGAAATGTACGATGCGCTGAATGATGCCGCCGCAAAAGGGATTGATAATCAGGCATTAAAGACCGTACAGCGTGACGCGCTCCGGTTCAGCATGACCTACGGTGCCAGCGCGGTGGAGTTCGTCAAATCCACAGAGAACATTAACGCTTCCATTGCCGGCCTTACCGCCAGCGAGCTGCCGAAAGTGACGAAGGTCGCTAATACGCTGGCATTTGCCCTGAAATCCACATCCGCCGACACGGCGGAGTTCATGGGGCAGATGTACGGTAACTTTTCCGCCGATGCGGCGCGGCTGGGTAAAGTTCAGTTCGCTGAGCAACTGGCGGGAAAAATGGTGTATATGCGCAAGGTCTTCGGTACCGAAATGGGTACCATTAAAGACCTGATGGAAGGGGCGCGGGGTGTCGGTACCAACTACGGCGTCGGGCTGGATGAACAGCTGGCGGTGCTGGGACAGCTCAACCGTACGCTGGGAACAGAGGCCAGCAGCGCTTACGAAGGTTTCATGACCGGCGCGATGGAGGGAGCTAAAAAGCTGGGGCTGTCCTTCACGGACTCCACCGGCAAAATGCTGTCCATGCCTGAAATGCTGATCAAGCTGCAGGGCAAATACGGCAAAAGCCTGGAAGGGAACCTGAAAGCCCAGGCGGAGCTGGATGCGGCATTTGGTGACAGTTCAGCGGTGATAAAACATCTGTACGGCAATGTGGCGTTACTGCAGCGTAATATCACCGAACTGGGCGGCTCTGACGGGCTGAAGCGTACACAGGAGATGGCCGGGAAGCTGGTCAAGCCGTGGGATCGCTTTGTACAAATCCTTAAAGCCATTCAGACGGTGATCGGGCTGACGTTGATCCCGGTTCTGTACCCGGTACTGAACCGCCTGGCCGATATGGGGCAGACGTTCGGACGCTGGATGCAGATGTTTCCCAACATTGCGCGGGTGATTGGTTACGTGCAACTTGCGCTGTTTGGAGTGGCGGCAGCGGGCGCGGTGACAAATATTGTCATGGGCGTCTCAAAATTTATCCTGGTGGGACTGAAGGGACTCTGGAGCGCCCTGATGCTGGTCACGAAGTTTTACACGGCCACGGTCTGGATTGCCTCAAAGGCTGTTGTGGCGTGGAACCTGACGCTGAAATTCCTGCGGGGTACGCTGCTGGCCGTGCGTATGGCGGCGATTATGGCCGGTATTGGCATCAACCTGATGAGCTGGCCGGTTCTGCTGGTTATCGGGGCGATTGCTCTGCTGGCAGCCGGGTGTTATCTGCTGATTAAACACTGGGATGATGTGAAAGCTGCGGTGATGAATACGGCAGCGTTTACCGCCGTGGCTGGTGTGGTGGAATGGCTTGCCGGCGTGTTTTCCGCTGCGTGGCAATGGATCACGGACGGCTGGAACAGCTTTATTGCGCTGCTGACCGGGTTTTCACCGTCACAGGCGCTAAGCGGCATGGCCAGCGGGATTGTCTCCCTGTTTGATAACGTCTGGCAGACCATCAAAGGCGGGTTCCTGAAATCGTGGAACTGGATTGTCGGAAAGCTCAATAAAATTCCGGGCGTCGATATTTCACTGGCGAACGAATCTCAACCGGCACTGACAACGAATACCCTTTCTACTGGCGGTGAATTAAAAGGCGTTGATAAAGGCGGTATCAGTAAAACAATTAGTAGTAATTCTAAATCAGTAACGGATAACAGCCGCAGAATTGATACTGTGAATATTTATCCAACTGAAATGATGTCGCCCGGCAAGTTAATGGAATATCAGGAGCTGGGTGTATGAGTGAAGCCCTTTATATTGACCTGCTTATTGAGCATGGTGACTTCTCATTAAATGCCGGTAATGAACCTGAATTATGTAATAACCGGAAAAGTATCGGTCAGGACATTATTCACGCCATTATTGAGAGCGGATTAGCCACGCAATTAATTGCAGAGCGCAGTCCGACACTGAGGGCAGATATTTTTACACAACTGGAATTACTGGTTGAAAACGATGAGCGCATTGTGCCGGGAACGGTGGAAATCAGTGAAGAAAGCCAGAAACGGCTGTGGGTGACGGCCAGTACATACGATTTTGGCACGCTTTCGTATCAGGTGGACTTATGACGGAAAAGCCCCAGGTAGATTTTGAAGAAGTGGTGAAAGCCAGCGGGATGCCGGTGACGGAATCTGAGGTTCGCGATCGCTTTAATGCGATTGCGGATGAGGAGGGCATCATCACCAATACGTCCCGCATGTCGCCATTTTGGCGGTTGATTACGGCCATTGTGACCGCGCCAGTGATGTGGCTGAAAGACGTTCTGGTGTTCACCGTGCTGGCCAATATGTTTGTGGCCACGGCCAGCGGGAGCATGTTGCGTCTGCTGGCCTGGGCGGTGAACGTCACGGCAAAACCGGCGAGTGCTGCACAGGGTGTGATCCGCTTCTTCAAAGAAGATGCAAAAGCTGTAGTGACGGTGAAAGCCGGGACGGTTATCCAGACAGAGCGCATTAACGGCCGTGTGTACGAACTGGCCACCACTGAGGATGTGGTGATCGCTTCCGGTGCGGCCAGCGCATTACTGCCGGTGAAAGCCACCGGCACCGGGGGCGCATATAACCTTGCGCCGGGATATTACCGCATTCTGCCGGTGGCTGTTGACGGTGTCAGCCATGTGACCAGTGAAGAAAACTGGCTGACTGTACCGGGCGCGGATGAAGAAAGTGATGACGAGCTGCGCGAACGCTGCCGCAATCAGTTCAATCTGGTAGGGAATTACCACACTGACGCAGTTTACCGGTCGATGATTGCCGGCGTTGCAGGGCTGAGTATTGACCGGATTTTCTTTGAACATGAAGCGCCGAGGGGACCCGGTACTGCCAACGCGTATCTGTTGCTGGACAGCGGGGTGGCTTCTTCGCCGTTCGTGGATGCCGTCAATGACTATATCAACACGCAGGGGCATCACGGCCACGGTGATGATATGCAGTGCTATCCCATGCCGGAAACGCTTCATGATCTGTCCGTCACAGTTTATGTCAAAAATCTGGCCAATTTCAGCGATGAGGACAGGAAAACCCTGAAAGACGGGGTGGAGAACATGATCCGCTGTGCCTTTCGTGAGAATGCTGATTATGACGTCAGGAAGACGTGGCCATATTCGCGGTTTTCCTTTTCCCAACTGGGGCGGGAGATCCATAAGGCATTTGCGCAGACGGAATCACTGTCTTTTTCACTGGGTGATATCACCAGCGAACTGAGTGTTCCACGCCTGAAATCGCTTGCGGTGGTTGTTGAAAATGAGTGAGTTCCTGAAAAAGCTGGCCGGGATGGTGCTTCCTTCCTGGATGAACAAAGGCGAGCCGGCGAAGCTGCTGAAAACGGCGCGGCGGTTCTGGACTGAGGTTTACGGCTGGGTTACGTGGCCAGTGAATCAGTTCGATCCGCTGACGTGTACGCCGGCATTACTGAACCTGCTGGCGTATGACCGCGATATTACCCGCTTTGACGGTGAACCGCTGGCATTGTTCCGTAAGCGCGTGGCGTATGCCTTTGTCAATGCGCGGGATGCCGGTTCCGTTGAGGGGTTTATCAACATCTTTGAACGGCTGGGAATTGGATACGTTGAGCTGCAGGAGCGCCAGCCGGGGATTGACTGGGACGTGATACTGGTTCGCGTGACAGACAGCCAGATTGCGGACAACACGCAGTTGCTGATCCAGATAATTCGCCAGTACGGGCGAACATGCCGCCGTTATCAGTTTGAGGTGATCACGTCTGAAAGCCTGGCAATCCGGGCGGGGTGGGATCAGGGGGAATATGTGGCGTATCCGGCAGCGTTAAACAGTACGGAAACAGACAGCGCGACGTTCCGCGCGGGTTTATAGGGAGATTTTATGTCACAGACAGCTATCACACTGGCATTTGAACAGTGGAAGGCGCTGCAGGGTGCCACTGGCGAGCCTGTCCTGCTGGACGAATTTGTTTTTGCCAATGTGCCGGGACTGAACCCCGAACAACCCGTTGATCGCAGCGAGACACTGCCACCGGCCGCGCAGATTGTTCACCGACAGGCGGTCAGCCGTAAAGGTGTGGTGAATGAGAATGCCGTGGTGCATTCCGTTGTGCTGGGCGCTGATGTGGGCGATTTTTCGTTTAACTGGATCGGCCTGATTAACAAGGCCAGCGGCACGCTGGCGATGATTGTTCATGCGCCTGTCCAGCAAAAGCTGAAAACTGCAGAAGGGCAGCAGGGGAATGTCCTGACCCGTTCTTTCCTGATGGAATACAACGGCGCACAGACAGAAACCGGCATCAATACGCCCGCTGAAACCTGGCAGATTGACTTCACCGCACGCATGGGCGGAATGGATGAACGCCAGCGCATTGAAAATACAGATATTTATGGTGCGGCGGCGTTTTTTGGTAACGGGTATCTGGTCGCTAAAACCGGAAATCAGTTTTTCGTCACTAAGGGCACGGGCTATGTGGCAGGACTCCGGGCATCACTGGCTGCTAACCAGAATATAACGGTGGCAACGAAGCCAGTGAAAGTCTGGCTGGATGTGTGCTGGACGGGAACGCTGACCAGTGTCTGGAATGTGCAGAGCAAAATCACGGTGGATGCAAATCTTGCTGATTACGTTCAGAACGGGGTTCAGCATTACGTGTTTGCGGTGGCCAGCATTGATGTGGATGGCAACATCACAGATTTACGGCCAAAAGGTAGTCTGAGCGAGCAACAGGCCAGCAGTGATTTTCTGCGGAAAGATGCGAACCTTGCGGATGTTAAAGACAAGGTAAAAGCAAGAAAAAGCCTGGATCTGGGCGAACTGGCCGTTTTAAGCCGTAGTGATGTTCTGCCGGTTGGTGTTCCGCTGCCCTGGTCAACGGATATTCCACCTGCCGGGTGGGCAATTATGCAGGGACAGACTTTTGATAAGGCGGCATATCCTTTGCTGGCTGCTGCATATCCCTCGGGCGTAATTCCTGATGCGCGTGGGCGGACTATCAAAGGGAAACCAGACGGCCGCGCAGTTCTGTCCTATGAAGATGATGGCAATAAATCCCATACCCATACAGCCAGTGCATCCAGTACCGACTTGGGTACCAAATCAACATCGTCATTTGATCACGGTACTAAAACGGCGAGTACGTTTGACTACGGGACTAAAACAACCAATACGACAGGTGCGCATACTCATACATATGTTAAGGGGCAGGCCACTCAAAATGGAGATGTCAATAAAGGTCAGGGCGGCGATAACGTAACAACTGGCAATACAGGCTCGGCTGGCAACCATGCTCACACCGTAGCAATTGGCGCACACAGTCACACCGTAGGTATCGGTGCTCACGCTCACACTGTAGCAATAGGCGCACACAGTCACACCATTACCGTTGCCGCGTCGGGCAACGCAGAAACGACCGTTAAGAACATTGCATTTAACTACATAGTGAGACTTGCGTAATGACTTTTAAAATGAGTGAAACAGATCAGACAGTTACTGTTTATAACCTGCGTTCTGATACGAATGAATTTATTGGTTCCGGTGACGCGTTTATTCCCGCACATACCGGGCTACCAGCAAACTGCACCACAATAAAGCCACCTGCAATTAAAGCAGGATTTGTGGCGATTTTTGATGCAGAGAAACAAAGATGGATTTCCCGTGAGGATCATCGTGGTGAGGTGGTGTTTGATACAGAAAACGGTAATGAGCTGGTGATCACCGAGCCAGGCGCTTACCCGGAAGGGACAACCACGTTAGCACCGGCTAATGTCTGGCAAAAATGGAATGGTAGGGCGTGGGTGGATGATGCGGAGGCCATGCGAATTGCATTAGCCAGCGAGGCAGACGCCGAAAAGAAAAGACTGCTTAAACAGGCCAGTGATGCCATTGCCACATTGCAGGATGCCGTTGATTTTGACATGGCGACCGAAAAAGAAGCACTGCTGCTTACCGCATGGAAAAAATACCGCGTTTTAATGAACCGTATTCAACCGGAAGATGCGCCGGATATTGTCTGGCCGGAGGTGCCTGTAAATGTGGCGTGAAGCTCGCCTGGCTTTTACGGATTCGCTGGCTGCGCTCAATTGTTCCATCGTTCCGGCGCACCCGTGGATTTATGGGCTGGGACAGCAGACAGAGAACGGGGCATATCTCAGCCCCGCCAATGCTGTCCTTTATCTGTCCGAAAGGCTCGCAGGTACTGGAGGGAATGCTGATGTGATCATCATGATGGTGGCCGGACAGTCACAGGAAAACTTCATGGCAAGCCTCAATAATCTGGTGGAAGTATTTCCTGCACCGGCATTCACGCAGGTAAAACGGCTGGCGCAATCCGCCGCAGCGCTGGCTATTGAAAAGATGCAGATCCCTGCGAAAATCGCCGCAGCGTTACCTGCGTCCATTCCGCTGTCTGTACCAACCAGCAGGACAGCTTTATCTGCTGCGGCAATCAGCCAGGCACAAAAGGCGGCGGGTGCCGGGTTTGATATCGAAGGGCTGAAAAAACAGCTGGGCGAGTTCACGCAGCTGCGTGACCAGCTTATCAGTGATGTGGCCAGCGGCCTGAATGATTTACAGGGAAAAAGTGCCAGAGCGTGGGTTTTTACTGCCAGCGGAGACACCGGCACCACGTTACTGGAACTGATGAAGGACATTCCGCAGCAGTCTGCCGTTTACACCGCTGCCATGATGCTGGTTGGCGATAATCTTGATGGAATAAAGGGAATGATTCATGACTTCGATCCCGACACTGGCGCTTAACGGCGAGGCCATACAGCTGAAGAATATGCGCGTGACAGTCTCACAGCAGTTTCAGGATAAAGACCAGTCCGGGCAGACCAGCGCAACGTCAAAATCTGAGCAGGGGGCAAAGGGCAAAGAGCTGCGTATCAGTGGCGAAATTCCCTTCAAACATCCGGAGATTCTGAAGCGTATATTTGAACTGGCCAGCGCTACCGATGGCAGCGGGAAACGACAGACATACCGCGTTGCGCATGAGGTTGCCAGAGCAGTGAATTTTCGTGAGGCTACATTCAGCGGAATGCTGGATGCCCCGCAGCAGGACGGGAAAATGTCCTGGCTGGTGACATTCACACTGGCGGAACATATCAGCGTGCAGGAAAAGCGAGAGGCCAGGGCAACAGGTAAGACGACCGCAAAAAAACAGACTGCCGGTAGTGCGGGACAGTCCGGTGGGCAGACGGCCGGTGAGGATGAAGAAAAAATGACGTGGTTTGAGCGCAAAGTGTTGAAACCCGTCAATGATGCTTTGGGCTAATGATGAAACCAGTTAAACGTCTTTACCTTTCAACGGATGAAGTGCATCTGGCGGATGCCAGCCTGGTACTGGAGCTTAACAGTTGCGGTCGGGGATTTATTACCGCAGAGACAACCACTGATTATACCGGGAAACTGGTGCGGCTGGATGTGGGATATACCGACCTGCTTTTGCGCTGGTTTACCGGTTATGTTGAACGTTCACAACCAGCTGAAAACGGTTATCAGCGTCTGTTCATTCGTGAGCTGGCCGGTGTTTTTGAAAGGATGTGGCCATGTTCATTTCAACATCCGACTTTGCGTGAAATTGCGGGATGGCTGGAAGAAAACAGCGGGATCACGGTCAGTGTGCCTGATGCACAGTACAGCGATACTCCCATCCCACATTTTACCCATAACGGTACCGGCTATCAGTTGCTGAACAATCTGGGCAGGGCGTTCAGTATCCAGGATTACATCTGGTACCAGCTCCCTGACGGATCTCTTTATGTGGGCGGCGCTGACAAGTCACTGTTTGCCGGTCGCCCCGTAGAAATCCCGTCAGAGTTCAGCCAGGGAGCTGCCGGCGGTAACTCTGTGACATTACCTGTGATCCAGACAATGCGGCCAGGAGTAGAGATGAACGGTGAGCGCGTGACTAAAGTTCACCTGACTAATGACACGATGGCGATCACATGGACGCCGAGAAACCGCGCAATGGGTAAACCTTTGCAGAAAACACCGGCACAACGACAGATTGAAAGCCATTACCCGGAACTGGCATCCGGGCTTCATTTGCCAAAGACGGCCAGAGTCGTGGCGCACTCTGAGCCGGTAAAAAGCGGTAACTTTGCCGATCCCTTCCGGCCACGTTACGCCGTGGACGTGCAGTTGCTTGACGCAGACGGAAACCCGGACAATCAGACGCCAGTTTACTCAGCAGTGCCGTTGCCGGTACCGATGGCCGGGAATGATTCAGGTATGTTTCAGTTCCCGCCCGAAGGGACGCTGGTTGAAGTCGCATTCACGGGAGGCAGGCCGGATAAACCTTTTATCAGGCAGACGTTACCGGATGGCACCAGTCTGCCGGACATTAAACCCGGTGAGCAATTGCAGCAGCAGCGGGAAGAAGTATCCCAGAGGGTGACTCAGGCTGGAGACTGGGTAAGGCAGACCGATCAGACCATCAGTGAAACATCGATGGTGCGGGCTGTAAAAGCTGATACAGAACAGCGCGAACTGGTAAGCCGGGAAACCACGGTTAAAGCTACTGACAAAACGACGGTGCTGGGTACTGCCACATTACTGGCCGGTGCTGTTCTGCAGGTGAGTGCCGGTGATTTCAGTCAGGCTGTGAAGGGGAATATGCTGGCCAGTATTGAAGGAAACTCGGAAAGTGATATCAGCGGTCGGCAGTCCATGAAAGTGGCCGGCGCGGTGATGGTCGATGTGGGTGAGAGCCTGACGGAAAAGATTGCCGCGCTGCGTAAATCCGTGGCCGCTGGCGGTCAGCAGATTATGGGGCCGACAGTACATATTGGCAGTGAGAGTATCAACACCCTGTCCATGATGCTGGACACTATTGATTTGCTGGCAGAACTGGCGAGGCAGTGCGCCAGCCATTCACACCCCAGCGTAGGCACACCGACCAATGCTGCATCATTCACGGAGACTGCGACGAAAGCCGGAGAGACCCGGATCAAATACCAGGGGATTATTGCTAATACATAGCTTCCTGTTACACGGTGAACATTTCTGGACTACCTACTAATTTTTCAATTTTTTGGGTAGGCCAGTACAAATGTAAAGGGAAGATTTAAGCCGGTGTGATTGTATGACTCTTGCGGGTGATGTATACGCTGTTTGCTGGAATATCTTTGTTAACGAAAGACATAGCGCCAATTGTAACATTATTCCCGATAGTCAGATCATCACCGATGATGCATGAATTTGCACCAATATCAACATTGTCGCCAATCCTGACGGCTGTTATACCTTCAACCGTCTTTATCCCTATAGTTGTGTTTTGCCGGATGCATACGTTTTTGCCAATCACTGCCTGCGGACAAATCACTATCCCAACGAAGTGGTAAATCTTAAATCCTTCTCCAATCCTCGCCCCCAGACCAATGTCAGTATTATATTTTGATACAAGCATACTGTGGATTCTTCGCGCCCATTTCACTCTGGATTTTCCGCCCTGGCAGTAAAGGCAGTTGGCTATGCGCCACCAACACATAAACCTGTGACCACGCTGTCTCCAGCAACGGAGGATTATTCTCCGCCAGGAAAATTTTTTTCTTCCATTTAGCACTTCTGCACACAAGAGTCTTTTCATTTCCTCGTAATGCAGTTTGTTGTTATTGCTCATGAATCGTCCCTCACGAAAATTCTAAGGATAAGAATAACATGAGGACTAGTTCTATTACTTCATCAATTAAAGTGGCACAGCCAACTTTCGACGAAATAACTGAGGAAGTGACGAAAACGGCGCTACACCGCACCCGCCTGCGGTTTTCGTGTTGAGAATGATTTCAGTTTTTCCGGTGGTACAAAACACATCGCCAGACCGCGCCAGCGCTGGGGCTTTGGCAGTAGTTCGCCAACTGAAATGTGTGAAATAAATTTCAAGGATTTCAGTTTTTGTGCGATGACCGGCTGTGGGTGAACAATGCCGGTGCCGGGTTTCATGCGGGATTAACAGCGATTACGTGACTTTTTACGTAACGGTCGCAGCGAGATCAGATCAGTGCGTGGAAGTGTCCAGGCCTTAGCTGACGTGCTCTGGCGCGTAATAGCAATGAAATGCGGAACTGAAATACTTTGCACAGCATGAACCATCGCCATACCTGCATTAACGTATACGCTACAGTGTTCAAGTCACTAACAGATAGATATACAAAACTACCAACAAATCAGGGTGATTTCTGACCGATTCTGATTTTTTCAAAAATTGAGGGGGACCATCGGAAAACCGTCACAAACGTCACAAGACTTAAAAATAATATCTATCTCTATGATATATATAAGTAAATAGTGGTATTGAAAACCATCACAAAACTATCACAACAGCATCACAGTGTGACGGTCTTAAGCCATCACAACTCTGTTTTATAACTTACTGAATTTATTGGGTGTGACGGTTTACGTTACGTTTTGTGATGGTTTTGCCGTCACAATATTTATTTAAATTAATCATGTGGTTAAGGTGTGATTTCAGGATGCGTGATGGTTGTGACGGTTTTCCGATGGCCGTCTTAAAAATGATAGGTGCGGAAGCGCAAATTCATTAACATTTTGCAGGTACAAAAAAGCCCCGATAGGCCGGGGCGTTTGCGAGGTTGTTTACAGTTAAGTGAACAACTTAATAGCCGTAAACAAAAGAGCCATACTGGTGAATATTGAGCCAACAAGCCATACCGTCTGGGAACGGAGTTCCTTGTGTACGCTAGTAATTTCTTTATAGACACCAACGAACCCGGCCTGGAGATCTGCTTTGGCAGACTGGATATCTGATTTAGTAGCCTGGATATCTTCTTTCGTGGCTGAGTTTTCTGAACGCTCTCTCAATATTGCAATATCAAGCCGTGCTGCTGAAAGTTCAGACTCCAGCCTCTCAACTCTCTTTTCCAGCCGTTCGAGCATACCGCCACCTCCACCACCGCCGTTCTTCTTCTCGGGAAATTCCAATAATACAAGCTTATCAGATTCTGGTTGCATTATGGCTGATCCCCTGGTGCGTTAATACGGTCTTCTACCCAATAAACGACGTTAGCCGCTCGGAAATAGCTGATGAATCCACAGTTTTGACAGATGAGCCGGTATTGATGATTTGAGACTAATGGTATTTTCGACTCATCAATCAGGGATGGGGTTACATAGTGAACTGCCGTTGCATCAACGTATTGTTGAGATTCTTCTTCCGTAAGTTCTGACGGTTTTTTATCTGGGAACGGATTACGAGATGAATCCAGACTCATGGTTTCTGGTGTTGAAAGCTCTTTGTGACCACATGCTAGACAATGACCAGTAACACCTTTTTCTGCCAGAAATTCAGCGAATAATTGAGGAGTCACTAATTGTAAGCGGCGAAACTGCTTTCTATCATGTTCATCACGCTGGGCATTGGTTTGTTGAAGAATGTGTTCGTAAATCTCTTTTGCTTTTTGATCCGCGTCAGGGGTCATGTTTAACTTGCCTCTGTAATCTCCATGAAAAACCCCGATTAACGGGGTTTTGTTTGTCGATGTGGTCGATATGTGGACGTTAGTTGAAATAAATCCTTCTATTTCAATACGCTACAGTGAAATAAAACGCGCCCGAAGGCGCGTTGGCGATACACTCAATGTAAGGGACTACTCTTCTTCTGCTTCGACGAAGTTGGCGTCTTTTACTGAAGTTGTTGCACGACGGGCTTCGCCTTTGTGCTGCACTTTATTGAGCTGCCGTTCCAGCTTGTTGATCAAATCGTTAATAGCGGTGTACATATCTTCGTGTTTTGCGCTGGCGACCAGATGTCCGTTCGGTGTATTGATGGTGGCATCAGCAATGAAACCCTGTGGCTCCTTGGACAGAATGATATGTGGATTAATAAGATGGGTTTGCCATTTTTCCAGCTTGGCGAGACGGTCTGCGACATGTTGGCGAATTGCCGGAGTAATTTCCATTTGTTTACTGGTAATGTTCATTGTCATAAATTTTACCTCTTGTCTTTCCCGTCTTGGTGATTCCAGCATACCGTTCCCAATGTCAAAATGTGTGATTTAAATCACATTATTTTGTCACTTTTTGTCAAGGGAACCTTTTTGTGAGTTATCGCAGGAAGAGGTGATTTTTAACTTGAGGAAAGCCAGAAAGCAGGCCATATTTGATGGGTTGCGTCACGCAAAAGTCAACAGGGTCATGACGCGAAACGGATAAAAAAACGGCAGCCAGGGAGCTGCCGTTTTTGCATCTGAAAATTGATCAGGTGTTGCTGCTGTTGGAGGCGATAATCTTCGCCACTTTGTCAGCCTGCGCCGTCATCTGCATTTCACGATAGGCATTTTCCATCAGCGGCAGAGCGTCACGCGTTGCCTGTGTATCCGGGTAATCGCGCAGCATACCTTCTACACGGTTAACCACTGCCACCCATGCACCGCGCTTGGTATAATAATCCGCAACGGAGTACTCATACTTCGCCAGACGATCTTTCAGGAACACCAGACGTTTGGTGGCGTCGGTGGTGTACTGGCTGTTCGGATAACCGCGAACCAGTTTTGAAAAGTCATTGAACGCAGCCCGCGCATGCTGAGGGTCACGGTCGCTACGATCGACACCAAAGAACCCTTGTAATGCGCTGTCATCTAACGCCATATTGGTCAGGCCACGCATATACATGACATAATCAATGTTAGGATGAGTCGGGTTCAGGCGGATAAAGCGATCGATGGCAGCCTGAGCAAGCGGCAGATCGGCGTTTTTGTAGTAGGCATAGATGAGATCTAACTGCACCTGCTGAGAATAGGGACCAAATGGATAGCGGTTATCCAACGCTTCCAATTGCGTTATTGCCTGTTTCCAGTTACCGTCCTGCAGCTTTTGCTGAGCAGTCGCGTAGATTTCATTAGGCGGATTATCGGGCACCTCTTCCTTTGAACCAGAGCAACCCGCCAAAAACAGGCTCAACGTGGCTGCTGCCACCAGATATTTCATGCGCGTCATGACGTTTTGACTTTCCTCAAAATGTTTTACGGGAGATTCTCTGTTCCTGCTCCCGGTTAAGACCAGCTACAATAGCACACTATATTAAACGGCAAAGCCGTAAAACCCAACGTTAAACGAAGAAGCTGTATATGGCACAACGAGTACAACTCAACGCAACGGTATCCGAAAATCAACTCGGTCAACGCTTAGATCAAGCTTTGGCCGAAATGTTCCCTGATTATTCGCGATCGCGCATAAAAGATTGGATTCTTGATCAGCGCGTGCTGGTCAACGGTAAACTTTGCGACAAACCAAAAGAAAAAGTGTTAGGCGGAGAACGGGTCGCCATCGATGCTGAAATCGATGAAGAAATCCGCTTCGAGCCTCAGGATATCCCACTGGATATCGTTTATGAAGATGATGACATCATTGTTATCAACAAGCCACGCGATCTGGTGGTTCACCCTGGCGCGGGCAACCCGGACGGCACGGTTCTGAATGCGTTACTGCATTATTATCCGCCGATTGCTGATGTTCCACGCGCAGGTATTGTCCATCGCCTGGATAAAGACACCACCGGACTGATGGTGGTTGCGAAAACTGTTCCGGCGCAAACGCGGCTGGTGGAAGCGCTGCAACTGCGTGAGATCACTCGTGAATACGAAGCGGTGGCGATCGGTCATATGACCGCAGGTGGCACGGTGGAAGAACCAATCAGCCGTCACCCAACGAAGCGTACTCATATGGCGGTGCATCCGATGGGTAAACCAGCGGTCACGCACTATCGCATTATGGAACACTTCCGTGTGCACACGCGTCTGCGGTTGCGTCTGGAGACCGGACGTACGCACCAGATCCGCGTGCACATGGCGCATATTACCCATCCGCTGGTGGGTGATCAGGTGTACGGTGGCCGTCCGCGTCCGCCGAAAGGGGCGTCGGATGCATTTATCTCTACATTGCGTAAATTCGACCGTCAGGCGCTGCATGCCACCATGCTGCGTCTGTATCACCCGATTTCCGGTATCGAAATGGAATGGCATGCACCGATCCCGCAGGATATGGTTGAACTGATTGACGCGATGCGTGCGGATTTCGAAGAGCATAAGGATGACGTGGCCTGGCTATGAGTGAGCTTATTGTCCCGCAGTGGCCCCTGCCGAACGGTGTGGCGGCCTGCAGTTCGACCCGTACCGGCGGTGTGAGTTTACCTCCGTATGATGCTTTAAATCTGGGGGCCCACTGTGGCGATAACCCGGAGCATGTCGAAGAGAACCGCAGACGCCTGTTTGCTGCGGGCAATCTGCCTTCAAAACCGGTCTGGCTGGAACAGGTGCATGGGAAAAATGTCCTGAAGCTGACCGGCGAGCCTTACGCCTCTAAACGGGCGGATGCGTCATACAGTAATACGCCGGGTACCGTTTGTGCGGTAATGACGGCAGACTGTCTGCCCGTACTCTTTTGTAATCGGGCAGGAACGGAGGTGGCGGCAGCCCATGCGGGCTGGCGTGGATTATGTGAAGGCGTACTGGAAGAGACGGTGGCCTGCTTTGCCGATAAGCCTGAAAATATTCTTGCCTGGTTAGGCCCGGCGATTGGCCCTGCGGCGTTTGAAGTCGGACCAGAGGTGCGCGAGGCGTTTATCGCCAAAGAGGCTAATGCGCATGAAGCCTTTGCGCCTCACGGCGAAAAATATCTGGCGAATATTTATCAGCTTGCGCGTCAGCGCCTGGCAAATGTCGGTGTTGAGCAAATTTATGGCGGCGACCGCTGTACTTTTAGTGAAAATGAGACTTTCTTCTCTTATCGTCGCGACAAGACCACAGGGCGTATGGCAAGTTTTATTTGGCTGATATAACCTAAAGAATCAAGACGATCCGGTACGTGTAATTTTCTTTTCACATAATTCAGGTCAATAACCTTGAATAATTGAGGGATGACCTCATTTAATCTCCAGTAGCAAATTTGACCTGTTATGGGAGGAGTTATGCGTCTGGATCGTCTTACTAATAAATTCCAGCTTGCTCTTGCCGATGCCCAGTCGCTCGCACTGGGGCACGACAACCAATTCATCGAACCTCTTCATTTAATGAGTGCCTTGCTGAATCAGGAAGGGGGATCGGTACGTCCTTTATTAACCTCTGCCGGCATTAATGCCGGACAGCTACGCACTGCCATCGAGCAGGCGCTGAGTCGTTTACCGCAGGTGGAAGGTACCGGCGGTGACGTCCAGCCGTCTCAGGATCTGGTACGCGTACTGAATCTTTGCGACAAGCTGGCGCAAAAGCGAGGGGACAACTTTATTTCGTCAGAACTGTTCGTTCTGGCGGCGCTTGAGTCGCGTGGCACACTGCCCGATTTACTGAAATCGGCTGGCGCAACGACCGCTAATATTACTCAGGCAATTGAACAAATGCGTGGAGGTGAAAGCGTGAACGACCAGGGGGCTGAAGACCAACGTCAGGCCTTGAAAAAATACACTGTTGATCTGACCGAGCGTGCCGAGCAAGGCAAACTTGACCCGGTTATCGGCCGTGATGAAGAGATCCGCCGTACTATTCAGGTGCTGCAGCGTCGTACAAAAAACAACCCGGTATTAATCGGTGAGCCTGGCGTCGGTAAAACGGCAATTGTTGAAGGGCTGGCACAGCGAATCATCAATGGTGAAGTCCCGGAGGGCTTAAAAGGCCGTCGCGTACTGGCGCTGGATATGGGCGCGTTAGTGGCGGGGGCAAAATACCGCGGTGAATTTGAAGAGCGCTTAAAAGGTGTACTTAACGATCTCGCTAAACAGGAAGGGAATGTCATCCTGTTTATCGACGAACTGCATACCATGGTGGGCGCAGGTAAAGCAGATGGCGCAATGGACGCCGGGAACATGCTGAAACCGGCGCTGGCGCGTGGGGAACTGCACTGCGTAGGGGCGACAACGCTCGATGAGTATCGGCAGTACATCGAAAAAGATGCGGCGCTGGAACGTCGTTTCCAGAAAGTGTTCGTGGCTGAGCCGTCAGTGGAAGATACCATTGCGATACTGCGTGGTCTGAAAGAGCGTTATGAACTGCATCACCATGTGCAGATTACCGACCCGGCGATCGTCGCGGCAGCCACGCTGTCTCATCGGTATATTGCCGACCGTCAGTTGCCGGATAAAGCCATTGACCTGATCGATGAAGCGGCATCCAGCATCCGTATGCAGATTGACTCCAAGCCGGAAGAACTGGACAGACTCGATCGCCGCATTATCCAGCTCAAACTGGAACAGCAAGCGCTGATGAAAGAGTCTGATGAGGCGAGCAAAAAACGTCTCGATATGCTTAACGAAGAACTGGACGATAAAGAGCGTCAGTACTCTGAATTAGAAGAAGAGTGGAAAGCGGAAAAAGCGTCGCTCTCCGGAACACAAACGATCAAAGCCGAACTGGAACAGGCGAAGATTGCCATTGAACAGGCGCGTCGTGTTGGCGATCTGGCGCGGATGTCAGAACTGCAGTACGGCAAAATCCCTGAGCTGGAAAAACAGCTGGAAGCCGCGACACAGTCGGAAGGTAAAACCATGCGTCTGCTGCGTAATAAAGTGACAGATGCAGAAATTGCCGAAGTGCTGGCTCGCTGGACCGGTATTCCGGTCGCGAGAATGCTGGAAGGCGAGCGTGAAAAACTGTTGCGTATGGAGCAGGAGTTACACAACCGCGTGATCGGGCAGAACGAAGCGGTAGAAGCGGTATCGAATGCAATTCGTCGTAGCCGTGCGGGTCTTGCCGATCCAAACCGTCCGATTGGTTCGTTCCTGTTCCTTGGGCCAACCGGGGTCGGTAAAACAGAACTGTGTAAAGCACTGGCAAACTTTATGTTTGATAGCGATGACGCGATGGTGCGGATCGACATGTCCGAGTTTATGGAGAAACACTCCGTATCGCGTCTGGTGGGGGCGCCTCCGGGATATGTCGGTTATGAAGAGGGCGGTTACCTGACAGAAGCGGTTCGTCGTCGTCCTTATTCCGTTATTCTGCTGGACGAAGTTGAGAAAGCGCATCCTGATGTGTTCAACATTCTTCTGCAGGTACTGGATGATGGTCGTCTGACCGATGGACAGGGGAGAACGGTCGACTTCCGTAATACGGTGGTCATTATGACCTCTAACCTGGGTTCCGATCTGATTCAGGAACGCTTCGGCGATCTCGACTACAGCCATATGAAAGACCTGGTGTTAGGTGTGGTGAGTCACAACTTCCGCCCGGAATTCATCAACCGTATAGATGAGGTTGTGGTATTCCATCCGTTGGGTGAACAACACATCGCGTCTATTGCGCAGATCCAACTGCAGCGTCTGTATAAACGTCTTGAAGAGCGTGGTTATGAAATCCACATCTCCGATGAGGCACTGAAACTGCTGAGCGCGAATGGTTATGATCCGGTGTATGGGGCTCGTCCGTTGAAACGTGCAATCCAGCAACAGATCGAAAACCCGCTGGCGCAGCAAATTCTGTCTGGTGAGTTAATTCCAGGCAAAACGATTCGTCTTGAAGTAAACGACGATCGCATTGTCGCAGTACAGTAGTTCCTGATGAAATAATAAATGGGCTCTCTGGAGCCCATTTTTGTTTAAAAACCAGGCTAAAATGACGGTTTATAGGGTGGTTTGCCTGAAAAGTGAGCGGTTGATAAGTTTTTTGTATTTTTGACTTGTCAGCCCGAAATAACTCCCTATAATGCGCCTCCACTGACACGGAACAACGGCACGCAAGCCGCCGGGTCAGCGGGGTTCAGCGATGAACGCCCACAGAGAAAAGCAAAAATAAATGCTTGACTCTGAATGAGGAAAACGTAATATACGGGACCTCGCGACAGAGCGCTAAAGCGCGTCGCAACTGCTCTTTAACAATTTATCAGACAATCTGTGTGGGCACTCAGAGTGACTGGATTCTTAACGTCGCAAGACGAAAAATGAATACCAAGTCTCAAAGAGTGAACACGTAATTCATTACGAAGTTTAATTCTATGAGCATCAAACTTAAATTGAAGAGTTTGATCATGGCTCAGATTGAACGCTGGCGGCAGGCCTAACACATGCAAGTCGAACGGTAACAGGAAGCAGCTTGCTGCTTCGCTGACGAGTGGCGGACGGGTGAGTAATGTCTGGGAAACTGCCCGATGGAGGGGGATAACTACTGGAAACGGTAGCTAATACCGCATAATGTCGCAAGACCAAAGAGGGGGACCTTCGGGCCTCTTGCCATCGGATGTGCCCAGATGGGATTAGCT
>DXKH01000033.1 GCA_019415335.1 Citrobacter sp.
GTCCGCCGGGCCGCTGTTGTGCGGCGGTATCACGGTCTTTAAACCGCTGTTGATGCACCATATCACTGCCACCAGCCGCGTTGGGGTAATTGGTATTGGCGGGCTGGGGCATATCGCTATAAAACTTCTGCACGCAATGGGATGCGAGGTGACAGCCTTTAGTTCTAATCCGGCGAAAGAGCAGGAAGTGCTGGCGATGGGTGCCGATAAAGTGGTGAATAGCCGCGATCCGCAGGCTCTGAAAGCACTGGCGGGGCAGTTCGATCTCATTATCAATACCGTGAACGTCAGCCTCGACTGGCAGCCTTATTTTGAGGCGCTGACGTATGGCGGTAATTTCCACACCGTCGGTGCGGTTCTCACGCCGTTGCCGGTTCCGGCCTTTACGCTGATTGCGGGCGATCGCAGTGTCTCTGGCTCTGCTACCGGTACACCTTATGAGTTGCGTAAGCTGATGCGCTTTGCCGCCCGCAGCAAGGTTGCGCCGACTACCGAACTGTTCCCGATGTCGAAAATTAACGACGCCATCCAGCATGTGCGCGACGGTAAGGCGCGTTACCGCGTGGTGTTGAAAGCCGATTTTTGAAAATCATTCGCAGCGCTGATCTGAGGCGCTGCCCTCTTTCGCACATATTCTGTTTTGTCGTATCGCCAGCACAGCCTGCCGACATTGTTCGGTGACATTGGCAATATCATGGTTGATATCAATGCGCACAATATCCTGTTCATCTTCTTGTGGACGCTCCAGTGCCTCAAACTGACTTTTTAGTAACGCTACCGGCATAAAATGCCCAGCCCGACGCTGCATTCGCGCGAGAATAGTTTCATAGTCGCCATCTAACCAGAGGAAATGAACATGGGGGCTACCCTTGCGTAAAATATCACGATACTGTTTTTTTAATGATGAACAGACAATAAATCCTGTTTCATTCTTTTTATAAAGACTGTATGAAGCATCATTTAAGCGTTCCAGCCAGGGAAGTCGATCTTCATCAGATAATGGAATACCCTGCGACATTTTATCTATATTTTTGGCTGGATGAAGATCGTCACCATCAATAAATTTAGCAGATAATAACGCGGCAACCTTGCTACCAATTAATGTTTTACCACTCCCTGAAACGCCCATCAAAATAAAGCTTTCACCCGCCATTTAAAATCTCCTGAATCATCTTACCTGCTGCGATACTACGCCTGGTGGCATAATAATTTCACGTTTTTTTATTTCTGCTGATAAGAATTACAAGGCACATCACGTTATGCGTAACATAGTAATGTAACAATTTTCTAACGTGATCTTCATCACAAATAATGACAATTAAAACCGCTTAAATGCTTCCGAGGTGTCTACCTGACCAGTGAGGAATTTATGCAAGTGAAAACACAGTCCTGCGTTGTTGCAGGCAAGAAAACTGTTGCCGTTACCGAGCAGACGATAGATTGGAATAATAATGGAACATTAGTACAAATAACCCGAGGTGGAATTTGCGGTTCCGATTTACATTATTATCAGGAAGGAAAAGTAGGTAATTTCATGATAAAGGCACCGATGGTGTTAGGTCATGAAGTTATCGGTAAAGTTATTCATAGCGACTCATCAAAATTACATGAAGGGCAAACAGTAGCCATTAATCCGTCTAAACCGTGCGGTCACTGCAAATACTGCATTGAACATAACGAGAATCAGTGTACAGAGATGCGTTTTTTTGGCAGTGCCATGTATTTCCCTCATGTTGATGGTGGCTTTACCCGTTATAAAATGGTCGAAACGTCGCAATGTGTCCCTTATCCGGCCAAAGCTGACGAAAAGGTTATGGCTTTTGCCGAACCTTTAGCCGTCGCGATTCATGCCGCACATCAGGCCGGCGAGTTACAGGGCAAGCGAGTATTTATTTCTGGTGTTGGGCCCATTGGTTGCCTGATTGTCAGTGCTGTGAAAACACTGGGGGCCGCAGAAATTGTCTGTGCCGATGTGAGTCCCCGTTCCCTTTCGCTGGGCAAAGAGATGGGGGCGGATGTGCTCGTAAACCCACAAAACGACGACATGGATCACTGGAAAGCGGAAAAAGGCTATTTCGATGTCAGCTTTGAAGTGTCCGGTCATCCTTCATCAGTGAATACCTGTCTGGAGGTCACTCGTGCACGCGGCGTAATGGTGCAGGTAGGTATGGGAGGCGCGATGGCAGAATTCCCAATGATGACATTGATTGGTAAGGAGATTTCACTCAAAGGCTCTTTCCGTTTTACCAGCGAATTTAATACCGCAGTGTCATGGCTGGCGAATGGCATTATCAATCCACTGCCTTTACTGAGTGCTGAATATCCCTTCACTGACCTGGAAGAGGCGCTACGTTTCGCCGGTGATAAAACCCAGGCAGCAAAAGTCCAGCTTGTTTTCTAAGAGATAAATAAAGGAATAATACAATGAACGATCTATTTTCACTGGCAGGAAAAAATATCTTGATTACCGGTTCAGCACAGGGCATTGGCTTTTTACTGGCAACCGGCCTGGGTAAATATGGCGCACAAATAATTATTAATGATATTACTGCCGAACGCGTAGAACTTGCTGTACAAAAACTCCACCAGGAGGGTATTCAGGCCGTTGCCGCACCTTTTAATGTTACTCATAAACATGAAATTGATGCCGCCGTTGAACATATCGAAAAGGACATCGGCCCCATTGATGTGCTGGTGAATAACGCCGGTATCCAGCGCCGTCATCCTTTTACTGAGTTCCCTGAACAAGAGTGGAATGATGTGATCGCAGTAAACCAGACCGCCGTGTTCCTGGTGTCGCAAGCGGTAACTCGTCACATGGTTGAACGCAAGGCAGGTAAAGTTATTAATATTTGCTCGATGCAAAGCGAACTGGGACGTGACACCATCACCCCTTATGCCGCATCGAAAGGGGCGGTAAAAATGCTCACCCGCGGCATGTGCGTCGAGCTGGCGCGCCACAATATTCAGGTCAACGGTATTGCGCCTGGCTATTTCAAAACAGAAATGACTAAAGCACTGGTTGAGGACGAAGCCTTCACCGCCTGGTTGTGCAAACGGACCCCCGCCGCACGCTGGGGAGATCCGCAGGAACTGATTGGTGCTGCGGTGTTCCTTTCTTCAAAAGCCTCTGATTTCGTAAACGGCCACCTGTTGTTTGTTGATGGCGGCATGTTAGTGGCTGTTTAACAGCTACTACCCTACGTGCAGCGCGAAAGCGCTGCTTTTCTGGCACTAATAAGAGATAAAGACTATGCCATTAATCATTATTGCGGCAGGCGTCGCGCTGCTTCTTATCCTGATGATCGGCTTTAAAGTTAACGGCTTTATTGCCCTCGTTCTGGTCGCTGCCGTCGTCGGATTTGCCGAAGGGATGGATGCACAGGCCGTCCTGCACTCTATACAAAATGGTATCGGCAGCACGCTCGGCGGGCTGGCAATGATCCTCGGTTTCGGGGCCATGTTAGGCAAGCTGATTTCTGATACGGGCGCGGCACAACGTATCGCCACTACGCTGATTGCTACTTTTGGTAAAAAACGCGTGCAATGGGCGCTAGTGATCACCGGTCTGGTTGTGGGCCTCGCCATGTTTTTTGAAGTGGGTTTTGTCCTGCTGTTGCCGTTGGTATTTACCATCGTGGCATCATCTGGATTACCCCTGTTGTATGTTGGCGTACCGATGGTAGCAGCGCTCTCTGTAACCCACTGTTTTCTGCCGCCACATCCAGGGCCTACTGCCATCGCGACTATCTTTGAGGCTAATCTCGGAACGACTTTACTGTATGGATTTATCATTACCATTCCGACAGTTATTGTCGCAGGACCGCTGTTTTCTAAACTGCTAACTCGCTTTGAGAAAGCACCACCGGAAGGCTTATTTAATCCTCATCTGTTTAGCGAAGAGGAGATGCCCTCCTTCTGGAACAGTATTTTTGCTGCAGTGATCCCGGTCATCCTGATGGCTATCGCCGCCGTTTGTGAAATTACGTTACCGAAAACTAACACCGTGCGCCTCTTCTTTGAATTTGTCGGTAACCCTGCCGTTGCGCTGTTTATTGCCATTATTATTGCGATTTCCACACTGGGCCGACGTAATGGACGCACCATCGAGCAAATCATGGATATCATTGGGGGTTCTATAGGCGCTATCGCGATGATTGTGTTTATTATCGCTGGCGGCGGCGCGTTTAAGCAGGTATTAGTAGATAGCGGTGTCGGGCAGTATATTTCACACTTAATGACCGGAACTACGCTTTCGCCGTTATTGATGTGCTGGACTGTTGCGGCGCTGTTGCGTATCGCTCTGGGCTCTGCCACCGTCGCGGCCATTACCACCGCGGGTGTGGTGTTGCCGATTATCAACGTTACCCATGCCGATCCCGCTTTAATGGTACTGGCAACTGGTGCGGGCAGCGTGATCGCGTCACACGTAAACGACCCTGGCTTCTGGCTATTTAAAGGGTATTTTAATCTGACGGTTGGTGAAACGTTGCGTACCTGGACGGTGATGGAAACCCTTATTTCTATTATGGGTTTGCTGGGCGTGTTAACCATTAACGCCGTATTGCACTGAAAGAATAAAATATTGTGATGTAGTTTCGGGGGAAGATTGAAGATTCCCCCGACGTTGGGAGAAGTTATGCGCAATCACAGAATTTCTTTACAGGATATCGCTACGCTGGCTGGCGTAACAAAAATGACCGTGAGTCGTTATATCCGCTCGCCGAAAAAGGTGGCAAAGGAAACAGGCGAGCGCATCGCCAAAATTATGGAAGAGATCAATTATATCCCTAATCGCGCTCCCGGCATGTTGTTGAATGCACAAAGTTATACCCTCGGTATCTTGATTCCGTCATTTCAAAATCAACTCTTCGCTGACATTCTCGCGGGAATAGAATCCGTCACCTCTGTGCATAATTATCAGACCCTTATTGCTAATTACAATTACGATCGCGATTCCGAAGAAGAGTCGGTGATTAACCTGCTCTCTTATAACATTGACGGGATTATTCTTTCGGAAAAATATCACACCATCAGGACGGTGAAATTTCTGCGTTCAGCCACCATTCCGGTCGTGGAATTGATGGATGTACAGGGAGAACGGCTGGATATGGAGGTCGGTTTTGATAATCGGCAGGCTGCTTTTGACATGGTGTGTACCATGCTGGATAAGCGAGTCAGGCGCAAAATTCTGTATCTCGGTTCCAAAGATGACACCCGCGATGAACAGCGTTATCAGGGGTATTGCGATGCGATGATGCTGCATAATCTTTCCCCATTACGCATGAATCCACGCGCCATCTCATCCATTCATTTAGGAATGCAGTTAATGCGTGATGCCCTTAGCGCAAACCCGGATTTAGACGGTGTATTTTGCACCAATGACGATATTGCGATGGGTGCGCTTCTGCTGTGCCGCGAGCGAAACCTCGCCGTGCCAGAACAAATTTCCATTGCGGGTTTTCATGGGCTGGAGATTGGCAGGCAAATGATCCCAAGCCTCGCCAGCGTAATTACGCCCCGTTTTGATATTGGTCGGATGGCCGCCCAAATGTTGCTGAGCAAAATTAAGAATAACGATCACAACCACAACACTGTTGACCTCGGGTATCAGATTTATCACGGTAACACGCTTTAGGTTATTTTCTCTGCATTACACATATTCTCTTTGCCGGACGTTGCCTATACTCCAGGCAGGAAACTGGAGGAAATCTCATGAGCGAACCCCTGTTAATTGCCCGCACGCCGGA
>DXKH01000034.1 GCA_019415335.1 Citrobacter sp.
GATTTATGCGCTGGGGAAAATGGATAAATGGCTGTACGCCGATATCACGCATTTTTCCCAGTTCTGGCATTACCTGAACGAACAGGATGAAACGCCCGGATTTGCCGATGACATGACCTGGGATTTTATCAGCAACGTCAACAGCATAACCCGCAATGCGACGCTCTATGACGCGTTGAAAGCGATGAAGTTCGCCGATTTCGCCGTCTGGTCAGAGGCGCGTTTTAGCGGGATGGTCAAAACGGCGCTGACGCTGGCAGTAACGACCACCTTAAAGGAATTAACGCCGTGAAAATCGAACTGACGGTGAATGGACTAAAGGTACAGGCGCAGTACTCTGATGATGAAATTGAGAATGTTCATAAACCGCTACTGCGTATGCTGGCGGCCTTACAGGCGGTAAATCCGCAGCGGCGTACGGTGGTTTTTCTTTGCGCTCCGCCGGGGACGGGTAAATCTACCCTAACCACCTTCTGGGAATATCTCGCGCAACAAGACCCGGAACTACCCGCTATTCAGACGCTGCCGATGGATGGTTTTCACCATTACAATAGCTGGCTGGATGCGCATAAATTGCGCCCCTTCAAAGGCGCACCAGAGACATTCAACGTTGCGAAACTGGCGGAAAATCTGTGCCGGGTTGTGGAAGGGGATTGTACGTGGCCGCAGTACGATCGACAAAAGCATGATCCTGTTGAAGATGCGTTGGACGTTACCGCTCCTCTCGTCATCGTCGAAGGAAACTGGTTGTTGCTGGACGACGAGAAGTGGTGCCAGCTTGCGCAATTTTGTGATTTCTCGATCTTTATCAAAGCTCCCGCATCTGCGTTGCGGGAGCGTCTGGTGGGGCGCAAGCTGGCGGGAGGGTTATCGCTGGCAGACGCAGAAGCCTTTTATGACCGTACCGACGGGCCGAATGTTCGCCGGGTGCTGGAAGAAAGTCTGCCTGCAAATTTGACCTTAATGATGACCGCTACGGGTGAATATCGTCTGATGGATTAACGTTCCTGATTACACCATCTTCCAGTCGCACCACACGAGAGAAATGACGCCGGGTAAATGCGGCGTCATGACTGATTGCTACGACGCTCGTGCCTCGCTGGCGGCACTTCTCCAGCCAGCTTTCAAACACGCTCAACCAATTTTCGTCAAAATCCCGACTCGGCTCGTCCAGTAGCAATAGTGGCGGAGAGAGTGCTTCCAGGCAGGCGACGGCGACCATCCGTCGCTGCGCACTATGCAGATCTAACGGATGCGCGCTGGCAGTGTCTGCTAACTGACAGCATTGCAGGGCAGCATTGGTACGTTGAGTGATTTCATCCGCCGGGCATTTTTGCAGTTTCAAACCAAATGCGATCTCGTCAGCAACGGTGCTGTGAAAAAGCTGGTTTTCCGCTTCCTGAAACAGTACGCCAATCTTTGCCGCGCGCTGGCGGTTTTTCAGGTTTTTCATCGCTTGTTGTTGCAGCATAACCGTACCGGCTGTGGGCGTAAGAAGACCTGCCATTACTCGTAACAGCGTCGATTTTCCCGCGCCATTGTCGCCGGTCAGCGCCAGCCATTCACCTTGTTTGAGTTGTAGAGAAATGTCGCAAAGACAATCCGTTGCCGCTCCAGGCCAGCGATAAGATATCTGATTTAACGTTAACATAGTGGCTGGAGCGCTCCGTTTTGCAATTGCCACGCTTGCTGGCAGTAGTTCAGGAAAGGTGTGTGATGACGTTCAAAAAGAATAATCAGCGAACCACGTTCAAGCGCCCAGTGTTGTAAGCGCTGCAACAGCATTTCGCGGGCCTGCGGCGTCAGGCGGCTAAAGGCTTCATCAAGAATTAAGAGCTTTGGCTGCATCGCGATGGCGCAGGCGATGACCACGCGCTGTGTCTCTCCACCGGAGAGTGTTGCCGGGTGACGATGGCGCAACGGCTGGCACTCGGTCAGGGCCAGGGCGGCGTCAATCCGCGCCATAATCTCTTTTTCAGCAAGACACAGATTTTCTGGCCCAAAGGCAACTTCTTCTTCCACGCTAAAGGTACAGCCGGAGAGCTGCAAATAGGGCGATTGCTGGACGAGCTGGATGGTGGCGGATTGTTCATTAAGCGGGAGACGCCCAATGGGCGTACCGAGAAGCGTCCCCGTGCCGGTGATCTCTCCTGGTAGAAAGTCCGGATACCAGCCCGCCATCAGCTGTGCCAGCGTACTTTTGCCACTGCCGTTGTCACCAAAGATGGCGACCATCCCCGGTTTGACATAGTGAAAGTCATAACAGAACGGAGGATGCGTTGAGTGTGTTGGGCAATAGCGAAACTGTTCTAACGTAACCATATCCACGCTCCGAATTCAGTCAGCATTAGCAAGATCATGGCGTAACGTGCTACGCGTTGTAGGGTGCTATCGGCTGGTGCCCATAACGTAGTGCGCCTATTGTTGATTCGAAATGCCCGCATATCCAGCGCCGCACCACGGACAGCAAGATCGTTTAGCGCATTGTGTGTTAGCGGAATAATTAACGCGGGCATCGCACGTAAACGCTGAAACCAGCCCTCATCCAGCGGCACGCCGCGGGCGCGCTGCGCTTCATGAATAATCGCCAATTGCCGTTTTAACTGCTCAACGACCAATAACGGCCCGGCAAACAGATAAGCGACGCCCGGCGGCAGGCGAGAAGCAAACAAAGCGCGGATAAAACGTTGCACGGGGACGTACTGCATCCACAACTGTGAGGTTGAAACAATCGCCAGAATCCGCAACCAGAGCGTAATAGCATGCGCCCACCGTTCTGGAGAGCGTGGCGTGCCGCTTAGCCATTCTGTCAGCCAGCCACCGTGCACCAGCCACAGTCCAGCCCCCAGCGAGAACATCAGCCAGACGACATATTTTGCCCGCCGCCGCGTGGCCTTTAGCGCAATAAGGCAGAAAAAGGTCGCCGCGCTATAGACTGGCAATATTGTCTGTGTGGGCAGGATAAGCGTGGTGCAGGCCGCCAGCGCCCACAGCGTTAAGGATGTAAAAGGATGCATTTAGCGCACGGCAGCCATTGCCGGAAAATGGCGCGTGGTGCGAATCGGCAGCTGACGCAGTAAAAGCCAGACTATCACCGCTGTAAGAATTTTATCGACCAGGTTCGCGCCTATCACCGTAATCGCCACCGACTCCACCAGGTTTTGCCCCATCGAGTGCATCCAGGCAACGAACAAATCGGCTCCGCTTCCTGTCACGCCGCCGAACAGCGCAGTACGCAGCGGTACAGCGACGACCGTTACCGCAAGCGTAATAATCACGCCGCTAACAACGACTTTTGGCAGGGTGCGAAACCAACCCGCTCGCGCCAGCCAACCGGCGACCAGGCCGATGACCATCGCGACAGGCGCAAATGCGGCGGCGATCGGGTCGGTCAGCAATCCCCAGAGTAAATTGGTCAGTAAACCGGTCAGCATCCCGATCACCGGACCAAGCAGTACCGCGCTAATAAGTGTGCCGACGGAGTCGAGAAATATAGGTAATTTGACCATGCTGGCCAGTTGCCCGCCGATCATATTGATGGCGATAGAGATAACGATTAACACCAGCGCCTGACTGGAAAAGTGGCGACGCGCCATAAGAAAACCTCTCTGAAAATAGTTAGTTAACGGGGGAAATATGTAACTCGTCGTAACCAGAAAGCGCGCAAGGCTGGCGGCTAAACGCCAGTTCCTCAAGGCAGCCGATCACCAGTTCAAGCGTGGTCCGCACGGTACAGCCGGGCATCATATGACCGCCAAGCATCGTGCCGTGTGGATCGGAAACGCAGAGATGAAGATGTTCACCACTCTGTTCCAGCGTGCCGTTCAATGCGATGACTTCGAACTTACCGCTTAGTAGGGCCGGGTTTTCTTGCCCGGCATAGCGTAAGGCGACGTCAGTCAGACTGCCGGTACAACCTGCAATCCACGCGGCGTGGAGTTGTTGTTGCTGCGCGAAGGCGCGTAATTGGGAGAGAACTTCCTGCCCGGGGAGCAGGCGCAGCGCGTAAAAGCGTGCGGAGGAAGAATATGGGTAGGGCAATGTCATCATTGGAGTACTCCGAAACTCGGACGTATTGCGGATAATATCGACGCTGCATCAGTCATATTCTGATATAAGTCAGGGTTTGTGACGGCACAACGAAAAGATTTTGCTACGCTTATTCGTGATTCTGCAAAGTGGAATAAATTCCACAGGGGCGGGGCTGAAAACGTGACGTAAGTCAGATAATTGTCTTCTTTGACTGGACAATCATTCCTTTTATTCCACGTTTCGCTTATCCTAGCTGAAGCGTTTCAGTCGATTAAATGTTCGACAATTAACCAATCAGTCGCAGTTTGCGACAGGTAAGGTTTCCCCGAACGATTTGCTGGATTACTCTGTCTGGCAAATTTGCTCAGGGAAAACCTTGCAGGAGATCTATGACCGTACGCGTAGCGATAAATGGCTTCGGTCGCATCGGGCGTAATGTGGTTCGTGCTTTGTATGAATCCGGACGCCGTGCGGAAATTACCGT
>DXKH01000035.1 GCA_019415335.1 Citrobacter sp.
TTCGGGGGAGACGGGCGGAGGGGAGGAAAGTCCGGGCTCCATAGGGCAGGGTGCCAGGTAACGCCTGGGGGGGAAACCCACGACCAGTGCAACAGAGAGCAAACCGCCGATGGCCCGCGCAAGCGGGATCAGGTAAGGGTGAAAGGGTGCGGTAAGAGCGCACCGCGCGGCTGGTAACAGTCCGTGGCACGGTAAACTCCACCCGGAGCAAGGCCAAATAGGGGTTCATAAGGTACGGCCCGTACTGAACCCGGGTAGGCTGCTTGAGCCAGTGAGCGATTGCTGGCCTAGATGAATGACTGTCCACGACAGAACCCGGCTTATCGGTCAGCTTCACCACTTTAAGAACCCCGCCACCAGGCGGGGTTTTTGCTTTGTAGATGATATAGATGAATGACTGTCCACGACGCTATGCTCAAAAGAACGCGGCTTATCGGTCAGCTTCACTACTTTAAGAACCCTGCCACCAGACGGGGTTTTTGCTTTGTAGATGATGTAGATGAATGACTGTCCACGACGCTATGCTCAAAAGAAAGCGGCTTATCGGGCAGCGTCACCACTTTAAGAACCCCGCCACCAGACGGGGTTTTTGCTTTGTAGATGATGTGGATGAATGACTGTCCACGACGCTATGCTCAAAAGAACGCGGCTTATCGGTCAGCGTCACTACTTTAAGAAGCCTGCCACCAGGCGGGGTTTTGCTTATGTGGCAGCGAAAATAAAATGTGGCTTAACTCAAATTTATCACCGCTAACCCCCTCTCATTTTGTTACGAAACAGGGCATTACTTAGATCTGATACTTATTGCTCATGCCAGTGTTGTTTGTAAGATGACCAGTAGGAATATTTCTCTATGTAGAGGGAATTATGGCGAAGGGATACATCCTTCACATGTACGATCGCACCACGTGTGGCGGTCGTGTACTGGAAGGAGCACCAAACAGAAGAACCAACGGCACATCAGTTGCACGAATGGGTGATAAAGTCACTTGCGGCAAAGATGGCAAGACCTATAGCCTCATCGGCGGCATATCATGGATAAAAACAGAGGGTCGCCTTGTTGCAGGTAGCCTGGACAGTTGCAGCAGTTGCCCCTGTAACGCAAAAATCATTCCGCAGATTACCGTGCAAACCTATGAATCTCGCGGTGAATCCAGTGTCACTTTGCCAGTAGCGGCAGCCCCATCTCCGACAGTCGTTTCCTCAAATTCATCAACCCTGGCGGGTTCCGCTGTCCAGTTACCCGTCCCCGTCTTTGCCAAATCCAGAGAACGCGGAACAGGAAATACAGATGCAGGAAAACAACAAGAACCTCATACTCATTTTGCGGAAATGGGCCTCTTCCGGGCAGCACCTGCTGCTGATGCTGTAACAGATTCAGATTCCCCGCAGCACGCGCAGACGGCAAAGAAAAAACCACAAGTCCCGGAAGATATCCCTAAACCGAAGAAGCGTAGCGCTCTGTATAAGTGGTTCAACGGCAATCATGAAGAGGTGCAATATCAGGTCGCAGTTGCAGCCGCCGCAAGTGCGACCAGAGCGCAAATCGCGACTGCCGGCGTCAACATTCTTGAGCAGGTCGCGGGACGGTTTACCACCTACGGCACATGGGCCGCGACGGGGGCAGATGTTGCCGCTGGCGGCATAGGAATATCTGTTGCTGGTTTTTTAGTTGGCATGATGCCCGGCAGGCTCAACGACCGTATGCGACTTGCTCAGATGAGTAAAGCGCCTACCCGTGTGCGCTTTATATGGGAGAGTGACAGTAACGGAAATCCCGTTCCGCATGGCTGGCACACTCCACCGGGTAAAGATATGGTGCGAGTCCGTAAAATGCTGTGGGACAACACCCGACAGGTCTACACCTTCACCACGGAAGAAGAAAACCCCGTTACCATTATCTGGACCCCGGATCATTCCGGTGTTAACACTCCGTCAAACACAGGTAATCAGACATCGCCGAGGTTACCAGGGACGATTTTCGTTAATCCATTGCCGGAAGATACCCGGATCACCACGACGACAACTCCGGCCCCAGATGAGAAGAGTTTCGCAGATTACATTCTGATCCTGCCCGTGTCAGACATCCCGCCGATTTATATCTACATTCGCAACAATTCGGGGCAAGTCACTGGCAAGGGGCAAAAGGTCACTGGCACGTGGTTAACCGACGCAGGCCAGGGGAACGGATCGCCGATACCATCTCAGATTGCCGATAAACTGCGTGATCGTACCTTCTCCCACTTTGATGGATTTAGGGAAGCATTCTGGAGAGAGGTAAGTAAAGATGTTGAGCTATCAAAGCAGTTCAAGAACTTTAATCAAACTAATATCCAGAAAGGTAACTCTCCCTTTTCTCGTAAAAATGACATCGTGGGGGGAAGGAAACGCTATGAAATACATCACATAAAGCCAATCAGCCAAGGCGGTGATGTGTATGATATTGATAATATGAGAGTAATGACACCTAAACACCATATTGATACCCACTCAAAAAAATAAGGTTACTAATATGACTGGAAAACAGAATTTTTCTGATTACACCGAGGGCGAATTTTTAGATTTTGTTCGTAAAATATGCAATGCCGAAGGGGCGACGGAAAAAGAAAATGACAAATTGGTCGAAGAGTTTGAACGTTTAACTGAGCATCCTGATGGCTCTGACTTGATTTTTTATCCTCGCGATGATCGAGAAGATAGTCCTGAGGGGATCGTGCAAGAAGTCAAAGAATGGCGAAAAGCCAATGGCAAACCCGGCTTTCGCGATGAGTAAGTTCCATCCGTGAACGAATGGCTGGGCTTCATCCCGGCCTTTCTTTTGTTTTTTAAGGCTACTACAACGCTGTTGCCTGATAGCGCTTCGCTTATCAGGACTACGAACAGCGCACTGAATCCTCCAGGCTGGATAAGATGCGATACCATCGCCATCCGGCATGGTTTTGAAATACCCGCAGATAAGAGATTTCTGGTTCTGTGAGCGTCAACACAAAACGCTGCCAGTAATGAGTTTGGCAAGAGAAACGAAAAGCAAACGTTATCCCGGGTAAAATTACACGCTGAAAAAATGAAGAATGGCAGTGTTAACATGTTGTTGTAAATGATAACTGTTTGTGTGCTTATATTTAATTAATGATAAATTCAATGTTTCTTTACAAACAAATAAGGCAAAAAAGCGTGATGTGTAACGTTATTTAACCCAACTTATCTCCTGGATATAATTATATTTGATAAATTACTTATTAAATTTAATGAACAAATTGACCATTAACTGCCCGATAATTGCTTGAAATATCATCATTCCTCATTTTCAAACGTGAGGGGAAAATAACGTGTGTTATCGCCATAAAATATTGTTATCCCCCCCTCTTTTTTTGACAAAAATCAGGCTAAAGTGACATGGTGTTTATGTAATGCATTGAATAAAAAGAGTTTATTTATTTTATAATAACCACTTGAAATATAGGTGAAGGTAATTTGTGAGTGGTCGCACATATCCTGCTTCACGTAATTTGTTACACTTCACGCCGTCAACAAGGTTATTAACGCAGGTCGATATGAATACGTTCGCTCTCCCTAAAACACAGCAGTTAGTGGTCTTTCAGGAAGTCATCAGAAGCGGTTCTATCGGTTCTGCGGCAAAAGAGTTAGGGTTAACTCAGCCGGCTGTTAGTAAAATCATTAACGACATTGAAGCTTATTTCGGCGTTGAGTTGGTGGTTCGCAAAAATACCGGCGTCACCTTAACCCATGCAGGGCAGGTTTTACTCTCCTGGTCTGAATCCATCACCCGTGAGATGAAAAACATGGTGAATGAGATGAACAGCATGACCGACAACACGGTGGTTGATATCTCATTCGGGTTTCCTTCGCTGATTGGTTTTACCTTTATGTCCGATATGATCCAGAAGTTCAAAGAGGTCTACCCAAAATCACAGGTCTCCATGTATGAGGCGCAGCTCTCCTCATTCCTGCCGGCGATCCGCGACGGGCGACTGGATTTCGCGATTGGTACGCTCAGCGATGAAATGAAATTGCAGGATCTGCACGTCGAGCCGCTCTTTGAATCGGAGTTCGTGCTGGTGGCGAATAAGTCCCGAACATGCACCGGCACCACCACACTGGAATCGTTGCAGAACGAACAGTGGGTGTTGCCACAAACGAATATGGGCTACTACAGCGAACTCCTCACCACCCTGCAAAGAAATGGCATCAGCATCGAAAACATCGTTAAAACCGACTCCGTTGTGACCATTTATAATCTTGTTCTCAATGCTAATTTTCTGACAGTGATTCCATGCGATATGGCCGCACCTTTTGGTTCGAACCAGTTTATTACTCTCCCTGTAGAAGAATCGTTACCCATTGCACGCTATGCCGCAATATGGTCAAAAAACTATCGTATTAAAAAAGCCGCATCGGTTTTGGTTGAATTAGCCAAAGAATATTCATCTTATAAAGGTTGCAGACGAAAGCAATTAATTGAAATTAACTAACCGATTAAATTTAATTTAATCCTCAATTCATACCATCGTTCTTAATATTAGACGCTGGTTACGGCTATCTATTACTTTACTATCAGGTAAGAGGTTACAATGCACATTACTTACGATCTCCCGGTTGCCATTGAAGATATCCTCGAAGCAAAAAAACGACTGGCGGGGAAAATATATAAAACAGGCATGCCTCGTTCTAACTATTTTAGTGAGCGGTGCAAAGGGGAAATATTCCTTAAATTTGAAAACATGCAGCGTACCGGTTCATTTAAAATTCGTGGCGCGTTTAACAAGCTCAGTTCATTGACGGATGAGGAAAAACGCAAAGGTGTTGTTGCATGTTCAGCGGGCAACCACGCACAAGGGGTTTCCCTCTCCTGCGCGATGCTGGGCATTGATGGCAAAGTGGTGATGCCGAAGGGCGCGCCGAAGTCGAAAGTGGCTGCCACCTGTGATTACTCGGCGGAAGTGGTGCTGCACGGCGATAACTTCAACGACACCATCGCCAAGGTCAGTGAGATTGTCGAAATGGAAGGGCGTATTTTTATTCCGCCGTATGACGATCCGAAAGTGATTGCCGGCCAGGGCACCATCGGTCTGGAAATTATGGAAGATTTGTATGATGTCGATAACGTGATTGTTCCTATCGGCGGCGGCGGTTTAATTGCCGGTATTGCTATTGCCATTAAATCTATTAACCCGACCATTAAAGTGATTGGCGTGCAGTCTGAAAACGTACACGGCATGGCGGCGTCTTATCAGGCTGGAGAAATAACCACGCACCGAACGACCGGCACCCTGGCGGATGGTTGTGATGTTTCCCGCCCGGGTAAATTAACTTACGAAATTGTGCGTGAATTAGTGGATGACATTGTCCTGGTTAGCGAAGACGAAATTCGTAACAGCATGATTGCTTTAATTCAACGCAACAAAGTGGTGACAGAAGGTGCAGGTGCACTGGCATGTGCTGCTTTATTAAGCGGGAAATTAGATGCCTATATCCAGAACAGAAAAACGGTCAGCATTATTTCTGGCGGCAATATCGATCTTTCTCGTGTATCGCAAATTACGGGTTTAGCTGACGCGTAAATCCGGCTATTAATCTCTTCGTTGAGGATAGGATATGAGTACTACTGACAGCATTGTATCCAGCCAGACAAAACAGTCGTCCTGGCGTAAATCAGACACCACCTGGACACTGGGTTTATTTGGTACAGCCATCGGCGCCGGGGTGTTGTTCTTCCCCATCCGCGCAGGATTTGGCGGCTTAATCCCCATTCTTTTGATGTTGGTACTGGCGTACCCCATCGCGTTTTATTGCCACCGTGCGCTGGCCCGTCTGTGTCTGTCCGGGTCAAACCCGTCCGGCAACATCACAGAAACGGTTGAAGAGCACTTTGGTAAGACGGGCGGCGTGGTTATCACGTTCCTCTATTTCTTCGCGATTTGTCCGCTGCTGTGGATTTATGGCGTCACCATAACCAACACGTTCATGACGTTCTGGGAAAACCAGTTGCAGATGCCGGCGTTGAACCGCGGTTTTGTGGCGCTGTTCCTGCTGCTGTTGATGGCGTTCGTTATCTGGTTTGGTAAGGATCTGATGGTTAAAGTGATGAGCTACCTGGTATGGCCGTTCATTGCCAGCCTGGTGCTGATCTCGCTGTCGCTGATCCCTTACTGGAACTCTGCGGTGATCGATCAGGTCGATATCAGTAATATCGCCTTAACCGGTCACGATGGCATTCTGGTCACCGTGTGGCTGGGTATCTCCATCATGGTGTTCTCGTTCAACTTCTCGCCGATCGTTTCGTCTTTCGTGGTCTCTAAACGTGAAGAATACGAGAAAGATTTTGGTCGTGAATATACCGAGCAGAAATGTTCTCAGATCATCTCTCGCGCCAGCATGCTGATGGTGGCTGTGGTGATGTTCTTCGCCTTTAGCTGCCTGTTCACGCTCTCTCCGGCAAACATGGCAGATGCGAAAGCACAGAACATTCCGGTGCTGTCTTATCTGGCGAACCACTTTGCTTCTCTGTCCGGAACCGGAACGAAGTCGACTTTCGCCACCGTGCTGGAATATGGTGCCTCCATTATTGCGCTGGTTGCCATCTTCAAATCCTTCTTCGGCCACTATCTGGGAACGCTGGAAGGGCTGAACGGTCTGGTGCTGAAGTTCGGTTATAAAGGCGATAAAACGAAGGTTTCCTCCGGCAAACTTAATACCATCAGCATGATCTTCATCATGGGTTCCACCTGGGTTGTGGCCTACGCCAACCCGAACATTCTGGACCTGATTGAAGCGATGGGCGCGCCGATTATTGCCTCGCTGCTGTGTCTGCTGCCGATGTATGCCATTCGTAAGGCTCCGTCGCTGGCGAAATACCGTGGTCGTCTGGATAACGTGTTTGTCACCGTCATCGGTCTGCTGACCATTCTGAATATCGTGTACAAACTGTTTTAATCCTTAAGCTCAGGATGAGCGGAGTAGTGAAATGAATGAGTTTCCGATAGTTCTGGTTATTAATTGTGGATCGTCTTCAATTAAGTTTTCAGTACTTGATGCAAATAACTGCGACGTATTAATGGCAGGCATTGCGGATGGTATTAATTCGGAAAATGCGTTCTTATCTGTAAATGGAGGTGAGCCAGTCACGCTGGCTCACCACAGCTACGAAGGCGCATTAAAAGCGATTGCGTTTGAACTGGAAAAACGCAATTTAAATGACAGCGTGGCCTTAATTGGCCACCGCATTGCCCACGGTGGAAATATCTTTACCGAATCAGCGATTATTACCGATGAGGTTATTGATAATATTCGCCGTGTTTCACCCCTGGCGCCGTTACATAATTACGCGAATCTGAGCGGGATTGAATCTGCACAGCATCTGTTCCCCGGCGTCACCCAGGTGGCGGTATTTGATACCAGCTTCCACCAGACCATGGCACCTGAAGCTTACCTGTATGGCCTGCCGTGGAAGTATTTCGAAGAGCTGGGTGTGCGGCGCTACGGCTTCCACGGAACGTCGCATCGCTATGTTTCTCAACGTGCGCATGAGCTGCTTGCGCTGTCCGAACAGGACTCCGGCCTGGTGATTGCCCACCTTGGCAACGGGGCGTCAATCTGTGCCGTCCGTAATGGCCACAGCGTCGACACCTCAATGGGGATGACGCCGCTGGAAGGGCTGATGATGGGGACGCGCAGCGGCGATGTGGACTTCGGCGCGATGGCGTGGGTCGCCAGCGAAACCCACCAGACTCTGAGCGATCTGGAGCGGGTCGTGAATAAAGAGTCCGGTCTGCTCGGGATTTCTGGCCTGTCGTCCGACTTAAGGGTGCTGGAAAAAGCCTGGCATGAAGGACACGAGCGCGCACAGCTGGCGATTAAAACCTTTGTTCACCGCATTGCCCGTCATATTGCCGGACATGCCGCTTCGTTACACCGTCTGGACGGTATTATTTTTACCGGCGGTATTGGTGAGAACTCGGTATTAATTCGTCGTCTGGTGGTTGAGCATCTGACGGTATTGGGGGTGAATATCGACAGCGAGCGAAATAACCTGTCGAATTCTCATGGCGAGCGCATTATTTCCACCCCTGAGGCCCGGGTTATTTGCGCTGTGATCCCAACAAACGAAGAAAAAATGATTGCGCTCGATGCGATTCAATTAGGCCGCATTAACGCAGCCGTGGAATACGCCTAATTTATTTGTTGTTCTGTAGAGAGATTATTTTTCATGAAGGTAGATATCGATACCAGCGATATGCTGTATGCCGAAGCATGGCTTGGCTTTAAAGGTACGGACTGGAAAGAAGAAATTAATGTCCGTGATTTTATTCAGCACAACTATACGCCTTATGAAGGGGATGAATCCTTCCTGGCTGATGCAACGCCTGCCACCACAGCATTGTGGGAAAAGGTGATGGCGGGCATCCGTATCGAAAACGCGACGCATGCGCCGGTCGATTTCGATACCAATATTGCGACCACCATTACCGCGCACGATGCGGGTTACATTGAGCAGGAACTGGAGAAGATCGTCGGTCTGCAAACGGATAAACCGCTGAAGCGCGCGCTGCATCCGTTTGGCGGCGTCAACATGATCAAAAGCTCGTTCGATGCTTATGGTCGTGAAATGGATCCGAACTTCGAGTACCTGTTTACCGAACTGCGTAAAACCCACAACCAGGGTGTTTTTGACGCCTATTCTCCGGACATGCTGCGCTGCCGTAAATCCGGTGTGCTGACCGGTTTGCCGGACGGCTATGGTCGTGGGCGCATTATCGGCGATTATCGCCGCGTAGCGCTGTACGGCATCCGCTATCTGGTGCGTGAGCGTGAACTGCAGTTTGCCGATCTCCAGTCGAATCTGGAGTGGGGACAGAATCTGGAAGCCACGATTCGCCTGCGTGAAGAGTTGGCGGAGCACCGTCGCGCGCTGCTGCAAATGCAGGAGATGGCGGCAAAATATGGCTGCGATATCTCTCGCCCGGCGCGTAACGCGCAGGAAGCGGTACAGTGGGTCTACTTTGCCTATCTGGCGGCGGTGAAATCGCAAAACGGCGGCGCGATGTCGCTGGGCCGCACCGCATCGTTCCTCGATATTTATATCGAGCGCGATTTCAATGCCGGGATCCTGACAGAGCAACAGGCGCAGGAGTTGATCGACCACTTCATCATGAAGATCCGGATGGTGCGCTTCCTGCGTACGCCGGAGTTTGACACGCTGTTCTCCGGCGATCCGATCTGGGCGACCGAAGTCATCGGCGGGATGGGGCTGGATGGTCGCACGCTGGTGACCAAAAACGCTTTCCGTTATCTGCATACGCTGCACACGATGGGACCGGCTCCGGAGCCGAACCTCACCGTGCTGTGGTCAGAAGCGTTGCCTATCGCGTTTAAAAAGTATGCCGCGCAGGTCTCTATCGTCACCTCGTCACTGCAATATGAAAACGACGATCTGATGCGGACCGACTTTAACAGCGACGACTACGCGATCGCCTGCTGCGTGAGCCCGATGGTGATCGGTAAGCAGATGCAGTTCTTCGGCGCGCGCGCCAACCTCGCCAAAACGCTGCTGTACGCAATCAACGGCGGGGTGGATGAGAAGCTGAAAATCCAGGTGGGGCCGAAAACCGCGCCGTTGCTGGACGACGTGCTGGACTACGACACGGTGATGGACAGTCTGGACCACTTTATGGACTGGCTGGCGGTGCAGTACATCAGCGCGCTGAACATCATCCACTACATGCACGACAAGTACAGTTACGAAGCGTCGCTGATGGCGCTGCACGATCGCGACGTCTATCGCACGATGGCGTGCGGGATTGCCGGGCTGTCGGTGGCGGCGGATTCACTCTCTGCAATCAAATACGCAACGGTGAAACCGGTTCGTGACCATAACGGACTGGCGGTCGATTTCGTGATTGAAGGGGAATATCCGCAATACGGCAATAACGACGAGCGCGTGGACAGCATCGCCTGCGATCTGGTTGAACGCTTTATGAAGAAAATTAAAGTGTTGCCGACCTACCGGAACGCGGTACCGACGCAGTCGATTCTGACCATCACCTCCAACGTGGTGTACGGGCAGAAAACCGGGAATACCCCGGACGGACGTCGCGCCGGAACGCCATTCGCGCCGGGCGCTAACCCGATGCACGGGCGTGACCGCAAAGGCGCTGTCGCCTCGCTAACCTCAGTAGCGAAACTACCGTTCACCTACGCGAAAGACGGGATTTCGTACACCTTCTCGATTGTGCCTGCGGCACTTGGGAAAGAGGATCCGGTGCGAAAAACCAACCTGGTCGGGCTGCTTGATGGGTACTTCCATCATGAAGCGCACGTGGAAGGTGGGCAGCACCTGAACGTTAACGTCATGAACAAGGAGATGTTACTGGATGCTATTGAACATCCGGAAAACTATCCGAACCTGACGATCCGTGTCTCCGGCTACGCGGTGCGCTTCAACGCGCTCACCCGTGAGCAGCAGCAGGACGTCATTTCGCGTACTTTCACCCAGGCGATGTAACGTTATCGGGGCGGTCTGCGGATCGCCCCGATTCATTATGCGTATAAAAACCTGGTCTCCACTGAACGAGTCCGAGGGTCTAGAAATGATTAGCGCATTCGATATTTTCAAACCTGGCATTGGTCCTTCCAGTTCGCATACCGTAGGGCCAATGAATGCAGGAAAACGGTTTATCGATCAACTGGTCAGCAGTGGAAGCTTATCGCGCACGACGCGCATGTCGGTTGATCTGTATGGTTCACTGTCGCTGACCGGAAAAGGCCATGCGACCGATACCGCCATTATGATGGGGCTGGCCGGAAACACGCCGCAAAGCGTCAACATTGACGCCATCCCCGCGTTTATTGACGAGGTGACCCGTACCGGTCGCTTGCCGGTCGCTGAGGGGTCACATGTCGTTGATTTCCCGGTTACCGACAGCATTGTTTTTCATGGTGAAACGCTGCCTCGTCACGAGAACGGTATGCGGATCACCGCCTGGGAAAACCAGGACACGCTACTGAGTAAAACTTACTACTCGATTGGCGGCGGGTTTATCGTTGAGGAAGAGCGCTTTGGTCAGGCACACGACGTGGAAGCGCCGGTCCCTTATGATTTTCATTCCGCCAGCGAGCTACTGAAACTGTGCGAGCGCAATGGCCTTTCGGTCTCCGGACTGATGATGCAAAACGAACTGGCACTGCGCAGCAAGGCGGAGATTGATGCCGGATTTGCTCATATCTGGGACGTGATGCATGCGGGCATAGAACGTGGGATGAATACCGAAGGCGTCTTACCAGGCCCGCTGAATGTACCGCGCCGCGCGGTGGCGTTACGCCGTCTGCTGGTCTCCAGTGACAGTCTCTCCAGCGACCCGATGAACGTCATCGACTGGATCAACATGTTTGCCCTCGCGGTCAGCGAGGAGAATGCGGCAGGCGGGCGCGTGGTGACAGCGCCAACCAATGGGGCATGCGGCATTATTCCAGCCGTTCTGGCCTATTACGATAAATTCCGCCGTCCGCTGAATGCCAACTCCATTGCGCGTTATCTGCTGGCGGCCGGGGCCATCGGAGCGCTGTACAAAATGAATGCGTCAATTTCCGGGGCGGAAGTTGGCTGTCAGGGCGAGATCGGCGTGGCCAGTTCAATGGCGGCGGCGGGGTTGACCGAACTGCTGGGTGGCAGTCCGGCGCAGGTTTGTATCGCGGCGGAAATTGCCATGGAACACAACCTCGGCTTAACCTGTGACCCGGTGGCCGGGCAGGTGCAGATCCCGTGTATTGAACGCAATGCGATCAACGCGGTTAAAGCCGTTAACGCCGCCCGTATGGCGCTGCGCCGTACCTCCGAACCGCGAGTCTCACTGGATAAGGTCATCGAGACCATGTACGAGACCGGTAAGGACATGAACGATAAGTACCGCGAAACGTCGCGCGGTGGTTTAGCGATCAAAGTGGTGTGCAGTTAGCTAACACCAGAAAGCTTGCCGGATGACGGCTGTCGCCTTATTCGGCCTGGATGTTTATCGCTTGTAGGCCCGATAAGCTTGCGCCATCGGGCATTTGGTTGTTTTGCCGGATGACGGCTGTCGCCTTACCCGGCCTGGATGTTTATCGCTTGTAGGCCCGATAAGCTTGCGCCATCGGGCATTTGGTTGTTTTGCCGGATGACGGCTGGCGCCTTATCCGGCCTGGATGTTCATCGCTCGCAGGCCCGATAAGCCTGCGCCATCGGGCATTTCATCCATTGTCAGCCATCTAAAAGCACACTTCGGTGTGCTTTTTTGTTGTGATCATCTTCAAATTTAGAAATAGCGTATATTTTAATGTCATTAAGGAGAAAAATATTCTTAACTTACAGAAAATATCAGGGTTCTTTTGTGAAGTTTTTCTCTGCGCCTGAGCGTATGCTTTTTTCCATTCTAATGACTCGCCTGCATATCCCGTACCGCGTATCGCCTTGATGCGGCACGACAAAAATTAAAAATATACCCTACACAATGAGCGAGAATTTTATGGAAACGGCAACGAACAGCAGTGTCATTCTCGACGCCAGCGCCCCTGCGCGCCGGGCTGGAATGACAGAGAGTGAATGGCGGGAAGCGATTAAATTCGACAGCACCGACACCGGTTGGGTCATTATGAGTATCGGGATGGCGATTGGGGCGGGGATTGTTTTTCTCCCGGTGCAGGTCGGTTTGATGGGGCTGTGGGTCTTTTTGCTCTCATCGGTGATCGGTTATCCCGCCATGTATCTGTTTCAGCGACTGTTTATCAATACGCTGGCGGAATCCCCGGAGTGCAAAGATTATCCCAGCGTCATCAGCGGGTATCTGGGGAAAAACTGGGGCATTCTGTTAGGCGCGCTGTACTTTGTGATGCTGGTTATCTGGATGTTTGTTTACTCCACCGCTATTACCAACGACAGCGCTTCCTATTTGCATACTTTTGGTGTGACAGAGGGACTGCTCTCCGATAATCCGTTCTATGGTCTGGTGCTGATCTGCATTCTCGTCGCTATCTCTTCGCGCGGTGAGAAACTGTTGTTCAAAATCTCTACCGGTATGGTGCTGACCAAACTGCTGGTCGTGGCGGCGCTGGGAGTGTCGATGGTGGGCATGTGGCATCTGTACAATATTGGCGCGTTGCCGCCGATGGCACTGCTGGTGAAGAACGCGATTATCACACTGCCGTTTACCCTGACCTCGATCCTGTTTATCCAGACCCTGAGCCCGATGGTGATCTCCTACCGCTCCCGCGAGAAATCCGTCGAGGTCGCACGTCATAAAGCGCTACGCGCCATGAACATTGCCTTCGGCATTTTGTTTGTCACCGTGTTCTTCTACGCCGTCTCTTTTACGCTGGCAATGGGGCACGATGAAGCGGTTAAAGCTTATGAGCAGAATATCTCCGCGCTGGCGATTGCCGCCCAGTTCATCAGCGGCGCAGGCGCCGGTTGGGTGAAAGTCGTGAGTGTCATCCTGAACATTTTCGCCGTGATGACCGCGTTCTTTGGCGTCTATTTAGGCTTTCGCGAAGCCACGCAGGGGATTGCGATGAACATCCTGCGCCGCAAACTGCCGGCTGAGAGGATCAATGAAACGCTGGTGCAGCGCGGCATCATGCTGTTTGCCATTTTACTGGCCTGGAGCGCTATCGTGCTCAACGCACCGGTTCTGAGTTTTACGTCGATTTGTAGCCCCATTTTCGGCATGGTGGGATGTTTGATCCCCGCCTGGCTGGTCTACAAAGTGCCTGCACTGCACAAATACAAAGGGGCGTCGCTGTATCTGATTATCGTCACCGGTTTGCTGTTGTGCGTCTCTCCGTTCCTGGCTTTTTCCTGATTTATCCTGAAGGTTGTTGTTATGTCTGAGACTATAAAAAATCCGTTGTGGCAGCGTTTCATCCGCGCAGTACAGGAAGAGGTGAAACCGGCGCTGGGCTGTACGGAACCTGTTTCCCTTGCACTGGCAGCGGCGGTGGCGGCATCTGAATTGAATGGCGCGGTGGAACGAATCGATGCCTGGGTCTCGCCCAATCTGATGAAAAACGGATTGGGGGTGACGGTGCCGGGAACCGGCATGGTTGGGCTGCCCATCGCTGCGGCGTTGGGAGCGCTGGGCGGAAATGCGAATGCCGGACTGGAAGTGTTGAAAGATGCCTCCACGCAGGCCATTGCCGATGCAAAAGCGATGCTGAAAGCCGGTAAGGTGTCGGTGATGTTGCAACAACCCTGTGATGACATCCTGTTTTCCCGGGCGAAGGTCTATAGCCATGACGGCTGGGCGTGCGTCACCATTGTCGGCGGCCATACCCACATTGTGCGTATCGAAACCCATACTGGCGTGAAGTTTGCTCAGCAAGCGAGCGCGAGCGAGGAAGCGCAGGAATCGCCGCTGGCGGTGCTTTCTGAGACCTCGCTGGAGGAGATTCTGGCGTTTGTGAATACGGTGCCGTTTGACGCCATCCGTTTTATTCTCGACGCCGCCCGTCTCAACGGCGCGTTATCTCGGGAAGGGTTGCGGGGAAACTGGGGGCTGCATATCGGTGCAACGCTGGAAAAACAGTGCGCACGTGGTCTGCTGGCGAACGATCTCTCGACGTCGATCCTCATCCGGACCAGTGCGGCATCGGATGCGCGCATGGGTGGCGCGACGCTGCCCGCCATGAGTAACTCCGGCTCCGGCAATCAGGGGATCACCGCTACGGTACCGGTGATGGTGGTGGCCGAGCACTTTGGCGCTGATGAAGAGAAACTGGCGCGTGCGTTGATGCTTTCCCATCTGAGCGCGATCTATATACATCATCAGCTTCCGCGTCTGTCGGCGCTGTGCGCGGCAACGACCGCCGCGATGGGCGCAGCGGCAGGGATGGCCTGGCTGGTGGACGAAGGGCGCTACAGCACGATTTCGATGGCGATCAGCAGCATGATTGGCGATGTCAGCGGAATGATTTGCGATGGGGCATCGAACAGTTGCGCGATGAAAGTCTCTACCAGTGCTTCTGCCGCGTGGAAGGCGGTGCTGATGGCGCTGGACGATACGGCGGTGACGGGTAACGAAGGGATTGTGGCGCACAATGTGGAACAATCTATTGCCAACCTGTGCGCGCTGGCGTGTCATTCCATGCAGCAAACGGACAAACAGATTATCGAGATCATGGCCCGTAAAGCGCATTAAGTGGAGGGCTGACTGCCTGAAGGCGCGACGCTTATCAGGCCTACGAACGTCCAGGCCGGATAAAGCGCTTGCGCTGTCATCCGGCAACGAGGGTCAGGCGGCAGCGTCTTCCTCGGACAGACGAACTTCCGCTTCCGCAACAATCGCTTCCAGCTCGGTCAGCATCGCCTCGAAGTCAAACGCACGGGGCGCAGTGTCGGTTTCTGTCGTTGCCACTTTCCCTGTCGGGGCCTGTTTTTTCGCTTTCTTGCTCATACACCACTCCGGTTACCGATTACACCGGCAAATCTATCAGCAAAGCACGCAGCGGCGTATCGGCAACGAGCGTTATGTTAGCTTCATCACGAATAAAAGCCCCGTCGCCACAGGTCAGCGCTTCGCGCGCTTCATCGTGGGTGACGGCATGAAAGGTGCCGTGAATCGACTGCAAGTAAGCGCGCGGGCCGTGAAGCTGAAAACTCAGCGACTCGCCCTGATTGAGCTCAATATGGTGTACCCACGCCTGCTGGCGCAACTGCAGGCTGCCGTTCTCGCCGTCGGGTGAGGCAATCAGCTGCTGTTTAACCTTCGTCAGTTTTGTCTTCTGCACCAGAGCATTCTCGCGCTCAGGACAGGCGTCGAGCCACAGTTGCATACGCGTAAGCGGTTTGTCTTTGCTGATATTATGTTCGCTGTAGCTGATACCCGGCTGCGCCGCGAGCAGTAACGCTTCACCCGCCTGGGCCTGCACATGGTTGCCTTCACTGTCACGATACTCAGCAACGCCCTCGAGAATCAGATTGAGCACGTCCACCTTTGGCCAGGTGCGCGGCTGGAAGGACGCGCCGGGCGCCAGTACTTCCTGATTGAGCACGCGCAGCGATGCGTAGCCCAGCAGTTTCGGGTCGAAATAGTGTCCAAAGGAGAAGGTGTAACGGGCCTGCAGCCAGCCGTAGTCGGCTTGTCCGCATTGTTTGGCTGTTCGCGTAGTAATCATAGTTCTTGACCTCTCTTTACTTCCTTTTATGTTAAGGGGCTGGACGCTGCATTGTTAGCCAGATATTCTGCCCGGTATGTTCAAATTTCCTGAATGAGAACGATATGGCCAAAGAAAGGGCGTTAACGCTTGAGGCATTACGCGTAATGGACGCGATAGACCGTCGCGGTAGCTTTGCTGCCGCGGCGGATGAACTGGGACGTGTGCCGTCTGCGCTCAGCTACACCATGCAGAAACTGGAAGAAGAGTTGGATGTGGTGCTGTTTGACCGCTCCGGGCATCGAACAAAATTCACAAACGTTGGACGCATGCTGCTCGAAAGAGGGCGTGTACTGCTGGAGGCGGCTGATAAGCTCACAACGGACGCTGAGGCGCTGGCGCGAGGGTGGGAGACGCATCTGACGATTGTGACAGAGGCGCTGGTGCCGACCCCGGCCTTTTTCCCGCTGATCGACAAACTGGCTGTTAAAGCCAATACGCAGCTTTCGGTGATCACCGAGGTGCTGGCAGGGGCGTGGGAGCGGCTGGAACAGGGGCGAGCGGATATTGTGGTGGCCCCGGATATGCACTTTCGCTCGTCGTCTGAAATTAACTCCCGCAAACTGTATACCCTGATGAACGTCTATGTTGCCGCGCCGGATCACCCGATTCATCAGGAGCCGGAACCGCTGTCGGAAGTGACGCGTGTGAAATATCGTGGCGTCGCGGTCGCGGATACTGCACGTGAACGTCCGGTATTAACCGTGCAACTGCTGGATAAACAAGCGCGACTCACCGTCAGCACCATCGAAGATAAACGTCAGGCGTTACTGGCAGGATTAGGCGTGGCGACGATGCCATATCCGCTGGTGGAACAGGATATTGCGGAAGGGCGACTGCGCGTGGTCAGTCCAGAATCGACCAGCGAGATTGACATCATTATGGCCTGGCGGCGAGACAGTATGGGTGAAGCCAAAGCCTGGTGTCTGCGTGAAATTCCCAAACTGTTTGCCAGGAAATAAACGACGCTTTCTTCATGATTACCATATTCGGGGCAAACCGATTGCCCCGAAGCCGATCAACGCATTTTGTTTTACTTAGGGTTTGGTCCGAAGCGGTTTTCACCTGGCGTGCCGTCCTGGCAGTTGAAGATGAGGATCACCAACCAACCGATGACGGGAATCACTAACAATAATAGCCACCAGGCCGTTCGATCGGTGTCGTGCAGACGTCGGAACTGAACGGCCCAACTGGGTAAAAAGACGAGGATCGCGTAAATCGTCGTCAGTATTCCTTCCCCTCCGGCGCGCTGCCAGCCAAACATCTTATCCAGGACGCCCAGAACGAACGTGAAGATAATGTTGACCAGCACAAACATCCAGAACTCTTTGCGACGGGCCCGACCGCCGAAACCAATGTAATTGCGTAAAACGTTTATATACCAGTCCATTTTCGCCTCACCCTTGTGACAATCACTTGTTTTAAAAGCAATCAGAATAAGAATAGATGCGAATGATTAGGCGGTAAATATTTGAATGGTGAATTAATAAGGCACCGCGAAGGGTGCCTGAATTCACTCTTTGAAACGGCTGTCACGCCCGTGCGGTTCGTCGAGATCCTGCCACGGGCCAATGGAGATAATGCCCGTCGGGTTAATGGTTTTATGACTGCGAAAATAGTGATTGCGAATATGGTCAAAATTGACGGTTTCCGCGATGCCTGGCATCTGATAAATATCACGCAGGAAACCATACAGGTTGAGATAGTCGCTGATGCGATGCTTGTCGCATTTGAAATGCGTGACATACACCGGATCAAAGCGGATGAGCGTTGTCCACAAACGAATATCAGCCTCTGTAAGCCGATTGCCCGTCAGATAGCGATGCTGACCGAGGATCTGCTCCAGTCGCGCCAGCGCGGTAAAGACGTTTTCTACGGCGTCGTCATAGGCTTGTTGACTGGTGGCAAAGCCCGCTTTATAGACGCCATTGTTAACGTTGTCATAAATCCAGCCGTTTAGTTCGTCGATCTTGTTGCGCAGTTCAGGGGGATAGTAGTCCCCGGCTTTTGCACCCTGCGCATCGAACGCCGTATTAAACATGCGAATAATTTCAGCAGATTCATTACTGACAATCGTATGGTTCTTTTTATCCCACAAGACAGGCACGGTGACGCGGCCGCTGTAATGGGGATCGGCGTGCAGGTAAAGCTGATACAGAAATTCGTGCTGATATAAGGTATCGCCCGTGGCCGCCGGGAAATCATCGTCAAAGGTCCAGCCGTTTTCCAGCATCAGTGGATTCACGACCGAGACGGAGATAAACGGCTCCAGGCCTTTGAGCTTACGCAGGATTAACGTACGGTGCGCCCACGGACAGGCGAGAGAAACATACAGGTGATAGCGGTCCTTTTCTGCTGCAAAACCGCCTTCGCCGGAGGGGCCCGGCGCGCCATCCGCTGTGAGCCAGTTGCGGAATGCCGATACCGAACGTTGAAATTTGCCCCCGGTGGATTTGGTGTCATACCAGGTGTCATGCCAGACGCCGTCGATCAGTTGTCCCATGATTTCTTTCCCTCAGATAGCAAAAACGAGGAGAAAATCCCCTCGTTCTTTTCATTCATTATAGAGCGCTTACCACTTTTTGTTCAGTACGCGGTCGATACTGAATGCGCCCGGACCGGTGATACCCAGCAGCAGGAAGCCGCCAGCGATGGTCAGGTTTTTCATGAACATCAGTGAGTTCACGCCTTCCGCAAAGTTACTGTGGAAGATAAACGCGGTCAGCAGTGTAAAGCCTGCGGTAAACAGCGCGGTGGTACGGGTCAGGAATCCGAACAGAATCGCCAGACCGCCGCCGAACTCAAGCAAAATGGTCAGTGGCAGCAGGAATCCCGGAACGCCCATCGCTTCCATATATTGTTGGGTACCTGCGTAACCGGTGATTTTTCCCCAACCTGCGGTAATAAACAGGATTGGCATCAGAATACGCGCTACCAGTACACCAACATCTTCTAATTTTTTCATTCTTCTCTCCAGGAACTACACAAACTGCTGATTTTGTTTTTTGGTGCAATTTCGCGGTGTTCCGCGTCATTGCTGTCGATGGAGAGAATCATAAGCGTGAAGAATAAGAATTGTTAGCAAGGAAAACTGTCAATATTTTTCAAAAATTTTGATTTTGTAGCGGGGCGGTATTGAAGATCGGGTAAGCGAAGCGCTCCCGGTACAGATGCCGGATGGCGACTACGCCTTATCCGGCCTACATATTGAGTGCGAGAATCGGATAAGCGAAGTGCCATCAGGCGAAGTAGGGAATGGTCGAGTGCGTAGGCCTGATAAGCGAAGCGCCATCAGGCAACGGATGAGCGCAGCGTCTTTTTAACCAGTCGCCAGGCGCTCCAGAGGCCGAACCCACGCCTTGCCCAACGCACGAGCAGGTTAGGGTGGCGAATCGTCCAGACCGCCATCACGCTGCTGCCGACCAGCGCCCAGGAGCGCAAGCTCAGCAGCGTGTTCCAGCCACGATCGTAAGCGCCTGTGGCTTCCAGCCAGTCACGACGACTGGCTGAAAGATCCAGCCGTTGCTGTTGGATCTCACGAAGCAGTCGGGCCTTACGCTGTGCACGTTCGACTTTACCGCTCACGACTCTCCTCCTCGAGTAATTGCCGGTCATTCGCCAGTTCATGGCGGGTATGGCGTAACAATGTGGAGCGTCGCGCTTTTCGCAGTGTCCATATCCCGCCAATCAATGCCAGAGCCAGCAGAACGACTGTGGTGGCGATCATCGCATTGAGCCGATACTGCGGGTCGACAGCCCAGATGATTAACACCATCAGGCTCATCAAACCAAATGCAGCGAAGAGCATGGTGAGTCCCAGCATCAGCAGAAGCTGAAAGAGGTTAGCCTTTTCTTCTTCAAGCTCGACCACTGCCAGGCGCAACCGCGTTTCCACCATCTCAACGAGAAGAGTGACAATCCGCTGCCCGATACCCAGAACGCTTTTCCCGGGCCCTTGTGCGTGATGAGGATCCGCCATCATTAACGACGCGACAGCAGAACGCCCAGCACGACGCCCACTGCTGCGCCGATCCCGACGCCGGTCCACGGATTTTCGCGCACATAGTCATCAGCACGCGCAGCGGCTTCACGTGTCTGTTTGGCAATGGCATCGCCCGTTTCACCGAGACGATAGCGGCTCTCTTTCAGTGCACGCTCGGCTTTGCTGCGGATCTTACTCAACTCTTCTTTCGATTTATCACCAGAGGAGTTCAGCACCTCTTCCAGCGTATCGGCCAGGGATTTCAACTCAGCGCGCAGATGTTCTGATGTATTTTCTTTCGACATAGTTTTCTCCAGGTGAGTAAGTGGTACTGATGCTTAGTAGTCGCGAGCCTCAAGCTCTTTCAGTTCTGCTCGTGCTTCAGCCAGCTTGCGCTCGCGTTTGGTAATTTTGTCCGCATCGCCTTTTTGCTTCGCTTCGGCGAGATCGCGCTGACGTTCAGCGATTTCTTCCTTCTGCTCAGCAATTTTTTCCTGATGATCGGCGCGCAGCTTGCTGTCAGTACAGTGAGCCCTGACTTCGCTGAGCGCTTTTTTCAGCCCATTGATACGGTTCTGGTTATTGTGTTTTTCGGCGTAGCTAATTTCCCGTTGAATATCCAGCTCTTTTTCCTGGCAGAGGGTGTTGGCGTAGCTGCCAGCACTGAGAGCGAAAAGGGAAATTGCTAAAGCGATGCGGTATTTCATTCTTGAACCTTCCATTGTGACTCGTCCCCATGAATTCAGAAACGATGATCCAGTGATAAAGCGACAGGGTGACCCCATCGCCTCATTAATCATAGACATTAATCGCAGAAATCACCAAAGTCGGTGATATGATTCGGATTCCTGGAGATTACCCTACCCGATGTGGCGTATCACGTAAACGTGACAACCACTGGACGGCCTGATTGCTATCATCCTGTTGGGCAATGATGTAGCCGTGCGGCAACGTTCTGTCGAGCACCGCTTTGGCGGCGGCACTCTGGTCGCTGGAATCGAAAGTGATGAGCAGAGTGTCATTCTTCGGTGTAATGCTTTTAAAACGAATGCCATTAGCGTCGAGGTGATGCCAGATCGAGAAACCGTCCGGCATGCTGGCACCCTGGTGGACGGCACGGATCGCGAGCGTGGATTCTTGCTGACGAATCGCTGACCAGACCAACAGCATGGCACTCAACGCCAGCAGAAAGGCGGTGCTCCAGGCCAGTTGTTTAAGCGTTATGCGCGGTTTCAGCATCCCTTACCCTCGATTCCCGTATTTCTTTTTCCACAGGACAACCAGTGACCCGCCCAGGCCAAAAACCAGCAGCACGACAGGTAACAGCATCAGGCATGACATCAACTGATCTTCATACTTCAGGAATACCGGCGTTTTCCCCAGCAGATAACCCAGGCTGGTTAAAATCAGCACCCACAGCAAGCCACTCATCCAGTTGAAAAATTGAAAGCGGGCATTATTCAGGCCAGATAAACCCGCGATGGTAGGCAGCAGTGTACGAACAAACGCGATAAAACGGCCAATCAGCAGGGCGGAAAGACCATGCTTATGGAACAAGTGGTGGGCGCGTTGATGATAGTGAGCGGGCAGGTGCGATAACCAGTTTTGTACGATGCGGGTATTGCCCAGCCATCGACCCTGAATATAGCTCAGCCAGCAACCGAGGCTTGCCGCTGCTGTCAGCAACAGAATGGTTTGCGGAAAGCCCATGGCGCCTTTGGCAATCAGAACACCCACTAACACCAGTAAACTGTCGCCGGGCAAAAAGGCGGCTGGCAGCAACCCATTCTCCAGAAACAGAATCATAAATAAAACAAAATAGAGCATGCCAATCATGGAAGGATTGGCCAGTGTTTCAAAATCCTGCGCCCACAGGGCATGCAGTAATTGAGTCAAAAGTTCCATTCAGTATTCCAGGTCGAATTGGTTAACGTCACGCCGGGTTTAACAGTTTGCTACGCCGCATCATTGTTAATGTTTTACATGGTGTGCGAACGGCGCAAAGCCACGGCCTGAACTAATCCCTGTTAAAAGTTATGAAGTAAGCAAGCACTAACAAACATAAATTCGAATTGCATCTAATTGTAACAAAGGTCAACGTAGTCCGTTATAGAAATTACACGTCCGTTAAAGGTGATTTTGCTGATCGCAGGAGAGGGTGGCGAGAGGATTTACACAGGCTGACACTTTATACCTTTCGCTTACTGACAGGCGCAGCGGCGCGCCTGTTGTATCAAGATATTTTATTTTGTCGCGTTAGCCGCGGTATCGAGATGAACCACCGGATTTTCGGCAAACAGGTAACGGTCGGCATTGAATTCAAAATCGTCGCTGGTTTCATTGAACAGCATGATTTTTGTGTTCTCGAGGTGTTGCCACATCGCCAGTTTTGCCGCATGCGGGTCTTTGCGGATCAATGCCTTAAGAATTTGATCGTGGTCGTCGCACCAGTTATCCACGGTACGCGCATCAATATGTTCGTGCAGTTTCTTCCAGTACGGGTTGTGACTGCGCTGAGTCCACATTTTTTCCACGATAGCGGCCAGCGCAGAGTTCTGCGTGGCTAACGCCACCTGAATGTGGAATTGCAGGTCCCATTCGGAGTCGCGGAAACATTTTTCATTGCGCGCCTGTTCCTGGATCGTCATCAGTTTCATGATGTCTTGCTTGGTAACCTGGGTGGCGGCAAACTCCGCAATGTTGCTTTCGATAAGCTGACGCGCCTGTAGCAATTCAAAAGGACCGTAGTTGGCAAATTCCAGCGACTCGTCAGTGGCCTGTTGGTAGCGCGGCTGATTGGAAATCACGTGAATCCCGGAACCTTTACGGACCTCAACAAACCCTTCGACTTCCAGCATGATGATGGCTTCACGAACCACGGTACGGCTGACATTTTTTTCATCGGCAATAAAACGTTCGGCAGGCAATTTATCGCCCACCAGATAAACGCCCTGTTCGATGCGCTCTTTTAAATCAGCAGCAAGTTGTTGATACAAACGTCGTGGTTCAGTGATTTCCATATGCACTCCAGGCATGATACGGCAGACTGTATTTGTTATACCACTTTCGCGAGGTTGGCTCTATATGCAGAAACGAAAAAGCCGCCTGCGAGTGCCAGCAGGCGGCTGAGTTTGCTTATGCGTTATCCGTCGACAGGCTAACTTTGCGCCGCTGGTTCATCGAACTGCGGGCCAGAATCGATGTCACTGGCCGGTTTGTTTTGCAGCACGGTCCAGATAACCAGCGCGCCCAACAGGTCGAACACGGCCAGTACCGCAAACAGCGGGCTGAAGCCGATGGTGTCAGCCAGCGCGCCGACCACCAGGGCGAACAGCGTACTCGCCAGCCAGGCGGACATCCCGGTCAGACCGTTCGCCGTAGCCACTTCGTTACGACCAAAGACATCAGAAGAGAGCGTAATCAGCGCACCGGACAGGGCCTGGTGAGCAAAACCACCAATACACAGCAGCATGATGGCGATGTACGGGCTGGTGAACAGACCGATCATCCCTGGGCCAATCATCAGTACAGCACCCAGTGTGACAACCATTTTACGTGAGACAATCAGGTTAACGCCAAACCAGCGCTGGAACAGCGGTGGCAGATAACCCCCCACGATGCAACCGAGGTCAGCAAACAGCATCGGCATCCAGGCGAACATCGCAATTTCTTTCAGGTTAAAGCCATAGACTTTGAACATGAACAGCGGGATCCAGGCGTTAAACGTCCCCCAGGCGGGTTCTGCCAGGAAACGCGGCAGCGCGATGCCCCAGAACTGGCGGTTACGCAGGATCTGCGCGAGTGACATTTTCTTTTTGGTGCTGTTTTTATGCTGCGCTTCCTGACCATTAATGATGTAGTCGCGCTCTTCGTCCGTCAGTTTTTTCTGGTCACGTGGATGCTTATAAAAGACAAGCCAGGACATGGCCCAGATGAAGCTCAGGACACCAGAGATGATGAACGCCATCTGCCAGCTGTGCATCACGATCGCCCAGACAACCAGCGGCGGGGCAATCATCGCACCGATAGAGGAGCCGACGTTAAAGTAGCCGACCGCAATGGAACGTTCTTTCGCCGGGAACCATTCGGAACTGGCTTTCAGACCTGCCGGGATCATCGCGGCTTCTGCCGCACCGACCGCACCACGCGCCAGCGCCAGGCCACCCCAGCTTCCTGCCAGCGCGGTTGCGCCACAGAAAACGGCCCATAGCACGGCAAACATTGCGTAGCCTATTTTGGTTCCCAGTACGTCCAGTACGTAGCCGGCAACAGGTTGCATGACAGTGTAAGCAGCAGAATAGGCTGCGATGATATAGGAGTACTGTTGGGTAGAGATGTGCAACTCTTCCATCAGAGTTGGCGCAGCTGCCGCCACAGTGTTACGCGTCAGGTAACCCAGCACGGTGCCAAGCGTCACCAGTGCAATCATGTACCAACGTAACCCTTTAATTTTACGCATGTAAAACCTCATCGTTTTGTTATTTCCGCAAGGATCGCGGTCATCTTCCTGCCAGTGGCAGAGGATGCTGTTTACGACGGGGTAACCAAAAAAAGCCGGTACGCCCGAACGTTGCCATAAATAAATTTTGCTAATTCGGTTTCCGTACCGGTCAATCCGATGATGATTCATCGGTAACTTTGCATTCCGTCGGCTTATGTATCGCGACGGCAGAAAGATAACTTGTCATACAACTTCAAAAGGTGAGTGCCATCACAAAAGTGTGAATCTTAGCGTGGTTATTATTTCGATTAGACGATGCCAGAGCTGGCGCGGGCTGGGGCGGCGTTTACCTCTTTGAGGGTAAACAATTTGTCAGCATTTATTGATCTATCTCACGAAAATATCTACAGGCTCTGGAAATTGGTGTGATAACTTTGTCAGCATCGCTACATAAGCAATCAGACGCACTCGTTGAGAGGAAGACGATAATGACCCCGTTTATGACAGAAGATTTTCTACTTGATACTGAATTTGCCCGCCGTCTGTATCATGATTACGCCAAAGACCAGCCTATCTTCGATTACCATTGCCATCTGCCGCCGCAGCAAATCGCCGAAGACTACCGATTCAAGAATCTGTATGACATCTGGCTGAAAGGCGACCATTATAAATGGCGCGCGATGCGCACCAACGGTGTTGCCGAGCGCCTGTGTACCGGTGATGCTTCTGACCGTGAGAAGTTTGACGCGTGGGCGGCGACGGTTCCGCATACCATCGGCAACCCGTTATACCACTGGACACACCTTGAACTGCGTCGCCCATTCGGCGTGACAGGTAAGCTGCTTTCTCCGTCGACGGCGGACGAGATCTGGAATCAGTGCAACGAGCTGCTGGCGCAGGATAAGTTCTCCGCGCGCGGCATCATGCAGCAGATGAACGTGAAAATGGTCGGTACGACTGACGATCCGATCGATTCGCTGGAGCATCATGCAACGGTCGCAAAAGACAGCAGCTTCTCCGTGAAAGTGCTGCCAAGCTGGCGTCCGGATAAAGCCTTCAATATTGAGCAGGCGACCTTCAACGATTACATGGCAAAACTGGGTGAAGTGTCTGACACCGACATTCGCCGCTTTACCGATCTGCAGAGCGCGCTGACCAAACGTCTGGACCACTTCGCGGCGCACGGCTGCAAAGTTTCCGATCATGCGCTGGACGTGGTGCTGTTCGCAGAGTCTAGCGACGCTGAACTGGACAGTATTCTGGCACGCCGCCTGGCGGGCGAGACGCTGAACGAACATGAAGTGGCGCAGTTCAAAACGGCTGTGCTGGTGTTCCTGGGGGCGGAATATGCGCGTCGCGGTTGGGTACAGCAGTACCATATCGGCGCCCTGCGCAATAACAACCTGCGTCAGTTCAAACTGCTGGGGCCGGATGTGGGCTTTGACTCCATCAACGACCGTCCGATGGCCGAAGAGCTGTCAAAACTGCTCAGCAAGCAGAACGAAGAAAACCTGTTGCCGAAAACCATTCTCTACTGCCTGAACCCGCGCGATAACGAGGTGCTGGGTACCATGATCGGCAACTTCCAGGGAGAAGGGATGCCGGGCAAAATGCAGTTCGGTTCCGGCTGGTGGTTCAACGATCAGAAAGACGGTATGGAACGTCAGATGACACAACTGGCGCAGTTGGGTCTGTTAAGCCGCTTTGTTGGCATGCTGACCGACAGCCGCAGCTTCCTCTCCTACACCCGTCATGAATACTTCCGCCGCATTCTGTGCCAGATGATTGGTCGTTGGGTGCAGGCCGGTGAAGCGCCAGCGGATAGTCAACTGTTGGGCGAGATGGTGAAAAACATTTGCTTTAACAATGCGCGTGATTACTTCGCCATTGAACTGAACTAAGGTCCGGGGTTGATATGCAATACATCAAAATCCATGTGCAGGATAACGTTGCGGTCGCGCTGGCTGATTTGGCGCAGGGAACAGACGTCACTGTGGACAACCACACCGTAACGCTTCGCCAGGATGTTGCTCGCGGACATAAATTTGCTCTGAGTGACATCAAGAAAGGGGCGTACGTGATTAAGTATGGCCAACCTATCGGCCATGCTTTGGCGGACATTGCGGCGGGTGAACATATTCACGCCCACAATACTCGCACCAATCTGAGCGATTTGGATGAGTATAGCTATCAACCTGATTTTCAGGATCTTCCCGCGCAACCTGCGGATCGCGACGTGCAGATTTATCGTCGCGCTAATGGGGACGTCGGGGTACGAAACGAACTCTGGATCCTGCCAACCGTTGGCTGCGTTAACGGGATTGCGCGGCAGATCCAGAGCCGTTTCCTGAAAGAGACCCATGATGCCGAGGGCACCGACGGTGTCTTTCTGTTCAGCCACACTTACGGTTGCTCGCAGCTTGGCGACGATCACATCAATACCCGAACTATGCTGCAAAACATGGTCCGTCACCCGAATGCCGGCGCGGTGCTGGTGATTGGCCTGGGGTGTGAAAACAACCAGGTCGATGCTTTCCGCGAAACGCTGGGCGACTTCGATCCTGAACGCGTGCACTTTATGATTTGTCAGCATCAGGACGATGAAGTGGAGGCCGGACTTGAGCATCTCCATCAGCTTTATGATGTGATGCGTCACGACAAACGCGAGCCGGGGAAACTGAGCGAGCTGAAGTTTGGTCTGGAGTGTGGCGGTTCTGACGGGCTTTCCGGGATCACCGCGAACCCGATGCTCGGTCGCTTCTCTGACTACATGATTGCCAACGGCGGCACCACCGTGCTAACTGAAGTGCCGGAGATGTTCGGTGCGGAGCAACTGCTGATGAGTCACTGCCGCGACGAAGAGACGTTCGGCAAACTGGTCACCATGGTCAATGACTTCAAGCAGTATTTTATCGCCCACAACCAGCCGATTTACGAGAACCCTTCGCCGGGTAACAAAGCCGGTGGGATCACCACGCTGGAAGATAAGTCGTTGGGTTGCACGCAGAAAGCGGGTTCCAGCCAGGTGGTTGACGTGCTGCGCTACGGCGAGCGTCTGAAAACCCACGGTCTGAATCTGCTGAGCGCGCCGGGTAATGATGCGGTTGCCACCAGTGCGCTGGCGGGGGCCGGTTGTCACATGGTGTTGTTCAGCACCGGTCGCGGTACCCCTTACGGCGGATTTGTGCCGACGGTAAAAATCGCCACCAACAGCGAACTGGCTGCGAAGAAAAAGCACTGGATCGACTTTGATGCGGGTCAGTTGATCCACGGCAAAGCGATGCCACAATTGCTGAATGAGTTCATTGATACCATCGTCGATTTTGCCAACGGCAAGCCGACCTGCAATGAACGCAATGATTTCCGCGAACTGGCTATCTTTAAAAGCGGCGTAACGTTGTAATTACCCTTTCCCTTTCGGGTAATCACGAGAATCTGGATTTTAAAAACGACGTTTCATATGATGAAGCGTCGTTTGTTTTTGTATTTCCTGACAAGGATCTCCCATGACCGCGTATTGGCTGGCTCAGGGCGTCGGTGTGCTCGCGTTTCTGATTGGCATTACGACGTTTTTCAATCGCGATGAGCGCCGCTTCCGACTCCAGCTTGCCGTCTATAGCGCCACGATAGGCGTACACTTCTTTCTGATGGGTGCCTGGCCCGCCGGGATGAGCGCGGAACTCAATACCGTGCGTACCCTGGTGTCGATGCGCACCCGCAAACTGTGGGTGATGGCGCTGTTTATTATCCTCACGCTGGTGCTTGGGCTGGCAAAACTACAGCATGCTATGGAAATTCTGCCTATCATCGGCACGCTCGCCAGTACCTGGGCGCTGTTCCGCTGTAAAGGATTAACGGTGCGCTGCGTGATGTGGTGCGCGACAGCCTGCTGGGTGGTACATAACTTCTGGCTGGGATCGATCGGCGGTACGCTGATTGAAGGCAGTTTTCTGGTGATGAACGGGCTGAACATTATCCGCTTCTGGCGTATGAAACGCCGGGGAATCGATCCGTTCAAAATTGAGAAAAGTGTACAGGAAGAGAACCCTTCCGCCAGATGACGGAAGGGGCTGGGGCTTAGCTGCGCAGAGGATTATTCGCCAGACGTTCGTCTTCAGCCTGGCAGGCCGCCGCGGTAAACAGAACGTCAGTTGACGAGTTCAGCGCGGTTTCACAGGAATCCTGCAGCACGCCGATGATAAAGCCGACAGCAACCACCTGCATGGCGATATCGTTCGGGATACCAAACATATTACAGGCCAGCGGGATCAGCAGCAGCGAGCCACCCGCAACACCCGATGCGCCACAGGCACACAGAGAAGCGACGACGCTCAACAGCAGCGCGGTAGGCAGATCTACCGGGATCCCCAGCGTATTGACCGCCGCCAGCGTTAACACCGTAATGGTGATCGCCGCGCCCGCCATATTGATGGTTGCGCCCAGCGGGATAGAAACGGAATAGGTATCGCGATCCAGATTCAGTTTTTCACACAGCGCCATATTCACCGGAATATTCGCTGCAGAACTGCGGGTGAAGAAGGCGTAAACGCCGCTTTCACGCAGGCAGGCAAAGACCAGCAGATATGGGTTGCGACGAATTTTCCAGAACACCAGCAGCGGGTTGATAACCAGCGCGACCAGCGCCATACAGCCGACCAGCACAACCAGCAGTTGCGCGTAGCCCCACAGCGTCGCGAACCCGGTGGTCGCCAGCGTGGAAGAAACCAGACCAAAAATACCGATCGGGGCAAAACGAATCACCAGTTTCACCATAAAGGTAACGGCGTTCGACATATCATTGACCAGATTTTTGGTGGTGTCGTTGCCGTGACGCAGGGCAAAACCAAGACCCACCGCCCACACCAGGATGCCGATATAGTTGGCATTCAGCAGTGCATCAATGGGGTTGGAAACCATGCTCATCAGCAAACCACGTAGTACTTCCACAATGCCTGACGGCGGCACGATATCATGCGAGCTGGTGGCCAGATGCAACGTTGAAGGGAAGGCGAAGCTGAAGACTACCGCGGCAAGCGCCGCAGAAAACGTCCCCAACAGATAGAGAAACAGAATCGGGCGAATGCTGGTTTTTTGCCCGTGCTGGTGGTTCGCGATCGATGCCATCACCAGCATCAGAACCAGCACCGGTGCGACGGCTTTTAATGCGCCGACGAACAGCGTGCCGAGCAGGCCAACGGCAATGGCCGCCGGTTTTGAAATCCATGCCAGTAAGATCCCCAGTACGAGACCCACCAAAATTTGTTTTACCAGGCTTCCTTGAGCCAAACGCTGCAGCAGCCCCGATGAACGTTGCGTAGTCATTTCTTGATCCTTTCATTGTGTTATTGCCCATCCTTTGGACGTTCTTGGGACGTCTCTTTCCGGATGTAACAAAGTGTTTGCCTGGTTGAGTATAAGGAAAGATAACGCTTCGGGAAGCGAAATATGCTGGATTTTATGTTGTGGTCATATTTTATAACTTTGCATTAACAATGATGTGACATGTTCTGCAAATAGCAGACGCCAGATTGTCTATTGGCCGGGGACGCGCTAGCGCCGCCCGGCACAGCAGAATTACGCCTGTTGTTTCTTATCGTGCTGGTAGTTGACCCAGGCATTGATCAGTAATGTCACGACCAGGATGCCAAATACCACGCCGAGCGAAATCGCAATCGGGATATGGTAAAAGTCGACGATCAGCATCTTTATACCGATAAACACCAGGATCACCGCCAGGCCGTATTTCAGCATGGAGAACCGCTCTGCAACTCCCGACAGCAGGAAGTACATGGCACGCAGGCCCAGGATCGCAAACAGGTTTGAGGTCAGTACGATGAACGGATCGGTGGTAACGGCGAAAATGGCGGGAATACTGTCGACCGCAAAAATAACGTCGCTCAGTTCTACCAGAATCAGCACCAGAAGCAGCGGTGTGGCATACAACAGACCCTTTTTACGCACGAAGAAATGTTCGTTTTCGATGGTATCCGTCATACGCAGATGTCCACGCAGCCAGCGCACCAGCGGTCGGTCGCCGATACCGGAATCATCCTCTTTCGCCAGTGCCATTTTCACCCCGGTAAACAGGAGGAATGCGCCAAACAGGTACAGGATCCAGTCAAACTGGGTGATAAGCCAGGTGCCGGCAAAAATCATTATCGTACGCAGGATGATTGCACCCAATACACCGTACACCAATACCCGACGCTGCAGGGCAGGCGGCACCGAGAAGTAGCTGAACAACATCAGCCAGACAAAGACGTTATCGACGGCGAGGGATTTTTCGATCAGATAACCGGTGAGGAACGCCAGCGCCTGCGGATCGGCGACGGCGCGGCCTTCGGTTTGTACCAGGTACCACCAGAAGGCAGCGTTAAACAGCAATGAGAGCGTGACCCAGACCAGGGACCAGGCAGCCGCTTGCTTCATGGTCATCGTATGTACGCCACGACGCCCCTGCAAAAAGAGGTCGATAGCCAGCATGATCACCACAACAACAGCGAATCCGCCCCATAACAACGGTGTGCCGACAGTATTCATCATCATTCCTTACACATAAAAAAACGGCCAACGTCGGAAGACGCCAGCCGCTGCTTTTTTATGCATAGACCTCGCCTTCCGGCAAGGTCTCACTTACAACAAAAAAAGAATGCGTTAACGCATTCCTTTTTCGTTGCCCGGTGACCGGATGTGGTTTTTCACACATCGTAATGACGATCGACCGACAATGAAGTTACTCCCCTTTGCAGGTAACAAAATATGACAGGCCACGCATTCCGTCAATGGCCTGTAACATCTGTTTTACAATGTTTTACGCAGTGGCTGCGCGGCTGACATCGTCTGCCGGGAAGATGACGCCGGTCTGGCGACGAATCTCGGTCAGCAGTTTTGCCGTGATGCGACTGATGGATAATCCGGGGTGATTCACTTCATTGGCGTCCACCAGTTCTGCAAACGCCTGTGCCTCATACAGCATAGTATTGATGTGTTGTGGTTGGGTAAGGTCCTGGGTTTTCCCGCCGCGCGGAACAAAGCAGACCTTCTGGCATTCGGAGATTTTTTCGATCACCAGCGATCCGGCTTCGCCCTGGATTTCACTGTCGATAACGGAGTCGCTCACTTTGGAATGCTGAAGAGTGACGCTGAAATCACCGTAGTCCATCACCACCACGCCGTGGGCATCGACGCCGCTTTCCAGCAAACTGGCAGAGGCCTGTACGTTGTGCGGTTCGCCCCACAGCGCCACGGCAGAGGCCAGGCAGTAGAAACCGATGTCCATGATCGAGCCGTTTGAGAAGGCCGGGTTAAAGGTGTTCGGGTTTTCGCCGTCAAGATAGCGCTGATAGCGCGAAGAGTACTGGCAGTAATTGAGAAACGCTTTGCGCACTTTACCGACTTTCGGCAGCGACTGCTGTAACAGCAGGAAGTTAGGCAGGCTGGCGGTTTTAAACGCTTCGTAGAGCACCACCTGATTTTCCCGCGCACAGGCGATGGCGGCTTCCACTTCGGCCTGATTCGACGCCAGCGGCTTCTCGCAGATCACATGCTTTTTGTGGCTCAGAAACAGCTGAGTCTGGGGAAAGTGCAGCGAGTTCGGGCTGGCAATGTACACCGCATCAATCGCATCGCTTTGCGCCATCGCATCCAGCGAGGTAAACAGATGTTCGACGAGGTAATCATTGGCGAAGGTTTGCGCCTGTTCGAGGCTGCGGGAATAAACTGCGGTTAACTTATATTTGCCGGTCTCATGGGCGGCATCGACAAACTGGCGGGTGATCCAGTTTGTGCCAATCACTGCGAAACGTATCATAAATGCCTTCAGGCTCCATAAAGGGATTCTTTCGTCAATTTAGCACGCCTTTATGACAAAGCCAGTGCGCTACTGCGCAGTTTCCTTTAACGACAACTGCGTCAACCAGAGGCGGGTATCAAATTCCAACTGGTGATAATGCGGTTCCATGTGACAGCAAAGTTGATAAAACGCCTTGTTGTGTTCTTTTTCCTTCAGATGCGCCAGTTCGTGTACGACGATCATCCGTAAAAAGGGTTCCGGCGCGTTGCGAAACACGGTGGCGACGCGGATCTCGGCTTTCGCTTTCAGTTTGCCGCCCTGTACGCGGGAGACTGCCGTGTGCAGGCCAAGCGCATTTTTAAGCACATGAATTTTATTGTCATACATCACTTTGTTGATCGGCGGGGCGTTACGCAGAAACTGACTTTTCAGATCCTGGGTGTATTGCCAGAGCGCTTTATCCGTCGAGAAATCATGCGTTCCGGGATAGCGCTTTTCCAGCACCGCGCCCAGTCGCTGCTCGGCAATCAGCGTGCGCACCTGCGAAAGCAGGTTCTCCGGGTAGCCCTGGAGGTAAGTTAATTGGCTCATCGTCACCCATGCAAATCATAAAAAGTGTATACTCACGCACCCTTTTACGGGATACGCCGAAATTTTACCATTCAGGAGGGCCGATGAGCCACACAGACAACGGTTTCCGTTCACTGACACTAAAACGTTTCCCGGAAACGGACGACGTTAACCCACTGCTGGCGTGGGAAGCGGCGGATGACTATCTGCTGCAACAAGTGGACGATACGGAGATTCGCGGCCCGGTGCTGATCCTGAATGATACCTTCGGTGCGCTGAGCTGTGCGCTGGCGGAGCAGTCGCCGTACAGCATTGGCGATTCTTATTTAAGCGAACTGGCAACGCGGGAAAACCTGCGCCATAACGACATCGCGGAGTCCAGCGTCAAGTTTCTCGACAGCACGGCAGAGTACCCGCAGGCGCCGGGCGTGGTACTGATCAAAGTGCCGAAAACGCTGGCACTGCTTGAGCAACAGCTACGCGCGCTGCGAAAAGTGGTGACCCCGCAAACCCGTATTATTGCCGGCGCGAAGGCGCGCGACATCCATAACTCCACGCTGGAGCTGTTTGAGAAAGTGCTCGGCCCAACGACCACTACGCTGGCGTGGAAAAAGGCGCGTCTTATCCACTGCACCTTCAGCGAACCGGCTCTGGCCGATGCGCCGGAGACGCTGAGCTGGAAACTGGAAGGTACAGACTGGACCATCCACAACCATGCCAACGTCTTCTCCCGCACCGGACTGGATATTGGCGCGCGTTTCTTTATGCAGCACCTGCCGGAAAACCTGGAAGGGGAGGTTGTCGATCTCGGCTGTGGCAACGGGGTAATTGGCCTGACGCTGCTGGAAAAAAATCCGCAGGCTAACGTGGTCTTTGTCGATGAATCCCCAATGGCGGTGGCTTCCAGCCGTCTGAATGTGGAAACTAACCTGCCTGAAGCCATCGATCGCTGCGAGTTTATGATTAACAACGCGCTGTCCGGAGTGGAGCCTTTTCGCTTTAACGCCGTACTGTGCAATCCACCGTTCCATCAGAAGCATGCGCTGACGGATAACATTGCCTGGGAAATGTTCCACCACGCCCGTCGCTGCCTGAAGATCAACGGCGAGCTGTATATCGTCGCCAACCGCCATCTCGACTACTTCCACAAGCTGAAGAAGATCTTCGGCAACTGCGCCACCGTTGCGACCAACAATAAGTTTGTGGTGCTCAAAGCGGTGAAGTTGGGACGCCGTCGCTAACGTTTTGCCGGATGACGGCTGCGCCTTATCCGACCTACGTATTGGGAGGCTATCCTGTAGGCCTGATAAGCGTAGCGCCATCAGGCACATTAAATCGCCAACGCCAGACGGGTGCCCTGGGCAATGGCCCGGCGAGCATCCAGTTCCATCGCCACATCACAGCCACCGATTAAATGCACGGTTTTTCCCGCCGCATGCAGCGGTTCGGCCAGCTCACGTCGCGGCTCCTGACCGGCACAAATAATGACGTTATCAACCTCCAGCGTCTGCGCTTCACCACCGATCAACAGGTGCAGACCGGCATCGTCGATCTTCTGATAGCTGACTGCCGGGATCATCTTCACACCGCGTGAAAGCAGCGTGGTGCGATGGATCCAGCCGGTGGTTTTCCCCAGTCCTTCGCCAGGTTTGCTGGCCTTACGCTGGAGCATCACAATCTGGCGCGGGCTACGAGCCAGGTGCGGGCCTTCCGGACGTAATCCGCCGGCCTGTTGCAGGCTGGTGTCGATACCCCATTCCACACAGAAATCGGCAATGCTCTGGCTGGTGGGTTCGCCGGGCTGGCTCAGGTACATCGCGGTATCAAAGCCGATCCCGCCGCAGCCAACAATTGCCACCCGACGTCCCACCGGGGTTTTGTCGCGCAGCACGTCGAGATAGGTTAAGACCTTCGGATGATTAATACCGTCGATCGGCGGCCTGCGCGGCTCGATCCCGCTGGCGAGGATCACCTCATCGAATACCAGCAGATCGTCTGCCGCGACATAATGATTCAGTTTCAGGGTGACGCCGGTGACATCGATCATCCGACGGTAATAGCGGAGCGTTTCATAAAACTCCTCTTTACCGGGGATCTGTTTGGCGATGTTAAACTGCCCGCCGATCTCGCCCAGCGCGTCAAAGAGGGTGACGTGATGACCGCGTGCCGCCGCATTGATGGCAAAGGCAAGGCCCGCCGGACCCGCACCGACGACAGCCAGATTTTTTATTATGGAAGCCGGAACGACAGGCATTTTGGTTTCATGGCAGGCGCGGGGATTCACCAGGCACGACGTGACTTTGCCGACGAAGATCTGATCCAGACACGCCTGATTACAGCCGATGCAGGTGTTAATTTCATCGGCACGCCCCGATTGTGCTTTCGACAGCAGTTCGGCATCCGCGAGGAACGGGCGCGCCATCGACACCATATCGGCATCGCCACGCGCCAGAATCTCATCGGCAACCTGCGGATCGTTAATGCGGTTAGTGGTGACCAGCGGCAGCGAAACGTGACCTTTCAGTTTACGCGTCACCCAGCTAAAGGCACCGCGCGGCACCGGCGTGGCGATGGTGGGAATGCGCGCTTCGTGCCAGCCGATCCCGGTGTTGATGAGCGTTGCGCCTGCGGCTTCGATGGCCTGCGCCAGTTGCACCGTTTCTGCAAAGGTGCCGCCGTTTTCCACCAGATCAAGCATCGACAGGCGATAGATAATAATAAAGTCGTTCCCCACCCGCTGACGCACAGCACGCACCACTTCAACGGCAAAGCGCATACGCCTGGCATAATCACCGCCCCATTCATCGTCGCGCTGGTTGGTGCGCAGGGCGAGAAACTCGTTAATCAAATAGCCTTCTGAACCCATGATTTCGACGCCGTCGTAGCCGGCTTCCCGCGCCAGTTGGGCGCAGTGAGCGAAGTCCTCGATCAGTTGCAGAATTTCTTCGTGGCTCAGGGCATGTGGGGTAAACCGGTTGATTGGCGCCTGAATCGCGGAAGGGGCCACCAGATGTGGTTGATAGCTGTAGCGCCCGGTATGCAGGATCTGTAGGGCAATTTTTCCGCCTTCGTTGTGAACGGCATCGGTAATGACGCGATGATGCGCCACCTGGTGGGCATTATTAAGCGTGGCTCCGCCTTCCATCCCCACACCCGACTGCGACGGGGCAATGCCACCCGTGACAATCAGCGCGACGCCGTGCCGGGCGCGCTCAGCATAGAAGGCCGCCAGGCGCTCAGCCCCATCAGGATACTCTTCCAGCCCCGTATGCATTGAACCCATCAGCACGCGGTTTTTAAGCTGCGTAAAGCCGAGATCAAGCGGGGCGAACAGCGACGGATAGCTCATAAGATTGTCCAGTATGTAAAATTATTGTTATGTGGTCGGATGAGTTATTAATTTAGCCGTCGGCGGATAAAAGGGAAAAGGGGAATGCGATGATTGTGATGGGATTCAAAAAAGTGTGTGCCGTTGTAGGCCGGATAAGCGCAGCGCCATCCGGCACTGACTTACCCGGCATAGATTTACATCTCTTCCACGTTGACCCGCAGTGCCGCCAGCGCTTTACGCGTAGCTTTTAGCACCTGCTCACACTGCTCAATGGTCAGCGTTAACGGCGGTTCGATGCGGATCGTTTTCGAGTTGTTGAGCGTTCCGGCAACCAGGACCCGCTGGCGGAACATCTCGCTCGCGAAACTGTAGCCGGTTTCATTGTCGACAAACTCGATGGCCATCAGCATCCCTTTTCCGCGCGCGTCCTGCACCAGATCGGGGTACTCCCGCGCCAGTTGGCGGAAGCCGTCCAGCAGGATATCGCCTTTCTGTTCAGCCTGAGCCGGTAAGTTCTGCTCCAGCAGGACATTGATGGTCGCCAGCGCGGCCGCGCAGGCCAGCGGGTTACCGCCAAAGGTGGTGGTGTGCAGGAACGGATTATCGAACAGTACCGAGAAGACCTCTTCGGTGGCGATCGTCGCGCCAATCGGCATCACGCCGCCTCCCAGCGCTTTTGCCAGGCAGAGAATGTCTGGCTGCACATTCTCATGCTCGCAGGCAAACATCTTGCCGGTACGCCCCATCCCGGTCTGGACTTCATCGAGGATCATCAGCGCGCCAAACTCGTCGCAGAGTTTACGTACGGCGGTGAGATACCCCTGCGGTGGCAGGATCACGCCGCCTTCACCCTGAATAGGCTCCAGAATCACCGCCGCCACATCATCTCCGGTTTTTTTGCCCTCGCTGAGCGCAGTACGCATGGCCTCAATATTGCCGAACGGCACATGACGGAAGCCCGGCAACAGTGGCATAAACGGCTTGCGGAACGTGGATTTGGCGGTGGCAGACAGCGCGCCCAGCGACTTACCGTGGAACGCGCCGCTGGTGGCGATAAAGGTGAATTTACCGCGCGGTGACTGGTATGCCTTCGCCAGTTTCAGCGCCGCTTCGACCGATTCCGTACCACTATTGCAAAAGAAGCTGTATTTCAGTTTTCCGGGTGCCAGGGCTGCAAGGGTTTTTGCCAGCATGGCCCGTAGTGGGTCAAGCAGTTCCTGACTATGCAGAGGTTGTTTCGCGAGTTGATTCTGTACGGCGGAAACCACAACTGGATTACGGTGCCCCACGTTGAAAATTCCAAAACCTCCCAGGCAGTCGACAAACTCCTGTCCCTGGGTGTCGACAAGCGTATTCAGACCTCCCGCTTGCCACTCTACGGCTCCGTAATCCCCGCCGGCGGTAACAGATTTGCGATACTCTAAAAATCCCGGATTAACATGCTCTTTGAAGTAATCAATCACCTCTCGGTTAAGTGCTTTCATCTCCTCATGATCAAGCGTTCGCTTCTCAATGAGATTCAGTGCGTGCGCACTACAGGCCAAAGCCGATGCGCTGGAAGGTAACCTGTTCAAAATATGCTCCCGGAGATCGCGTATCACATGATACCGATTTAAGTATTGCAGGGATTGCGCCATCCCGGCGGCGCTCACGAAAATCGGGATAAACACCAGGGAGAATAGTTATTGCGCAACATTTAATCTCATTTGTTAACAATTGCTGTGTTTTTGCGCAGAATGAAGGCCGTGCGAGCGTGGCATCAGAAGGGGCGCTTGCGCGGAAGTAGTGCAAAAATTGCGCAATAATAGTGCGTGTCTTCCCGTTCACTTTTATAGTTTCAAAGTGAAAGTATTTTAAATCAATCAATTAGAATTCGTACAAATAATGAGGTTTAATCGCAAATTGCGATCTAAATCAAATTTAACATCTAAAGATAAATCTGTTAGCGCCGAAATAACATCTGACAAGAAGTTAACAACCAGATAACCTGCACAGGACGCGACTATGTCTTCTCAGCTCTACGTTACCCAGCAAAATACACCGCTGGATGACGATACGACCCTCATGTCGACTACCGATCTCCACAGCTACATCACGCACGCCAACGATACGTTCGTTAATATTAGCGGTTACTCACTCAATGAATTGCTGGCGCAACCGCATAACCTGGTGCGTCACCCGGACATGCCGAAAGCAGCTTTTGCCGACATGTGGTACACCCTGCAGCAGGGCGAGCCGTGGAGCGGCATCGTCAAGAACCGCCGTAAAAATGGCGATCACTACTGGGTTCGCGCAAATGCGGTACCGATGGTGCGAGAGGGGAACGTAACGGGGTACATGTCAATTCGCACCCGCGCGACGGATGCGGAGATCGCCGCCGTTGAGCCGCTTTACAAGGCGCTCAATGAAGGTCGTTGTCGACGCCGGATCCACAAAGGACTGGTGGTGCGTAAAGGATGGCTCGGGAAATTGCCGGCAATGCCGGTGCGTTGGCGGGTCCGCAGCGTGATGGCGCTGATCTACGTGATATTAGCGGCGGCGCTACACTTGTCCGGCGCCCCATGGCTTGCACAACTGATGTGTGCGCTGGTGATGCTGCTGGGGACGGCGGCGTTTGAGTGGCAGATTGTTCGTCCGATTGAGAACGTAGCGAAGCAGGCGCTGAAAGTAGCGACCGGTGAGCGAAACAGCGTGGCGCATCTGAATCGTAGTGATGAACTGGGGTTGACGCTACGCGCCGTCGGGCAACTTGGTCTGATGTGTCGCTGGCTCATCAACGACGTTTCAAGCCAGGTGTCGAGCGTCAGAAACGGCAGCGAAACCTTAGCGAAAGGCAATGACGATCTGAATAAGCACACCCGTCAGACGGTCGATAACGTCCAGCAGACGGTGACCACCATGAATCAAATGGCGGCGTCGGTAAAACAAAACTCAGAAACCGCATCCGCCGCCGATAAGCTGTCGATTGCCGCCAGTAGCGCGGCGACGCAGGGCGGTGAAGCGATGGACACCGTGATTAAAACCATGGATGACATCGCCAACAGCACGCAGCGCATTGGCACCATCACCACGCTAATTAACGACATCGCTTTCCAGACGAATATCCTGGCGCTGAATGCCGCAGTTGAAGCGGCCAGGGCCGGTGAGCAGGGCAAAGGGTTTGCCGTCGTGGCGGGTGAAGTGCGCCATCTGGCTAGCCGCAGCGCCAGCGCGGCGAATGATATTCGTAAGCTGATCGATGCCAGTGCGGATAAAGTGCAGTCGGGTTCCCAGCAGGTTCATGCGGCGGGACGTACGATGGATGATATTGTCTCTCAGGTCCAGAATGTCACCCAGTTGATTGCACAGATCAGTCATTCAACGCTGGAACAGTCTGACGGTTTAACCAGTCTGACGCGTGCGGTAGGCGAACTTAACGACATTACGCAGAAGAACGCCGAGCTGGTTGAAGAGAGCGCCCAGGTGTCCGCCATGGTTAAACACCGCGCCAGCCGTCTGGAAGATGCCGTGACGGTGCTGCACTAATCCTTTCTTTTATCCTCATCAACGCTTACCTGTATCGGTAAGCGTTATTGTAATAATAATGTTAATGGCATATTAAATATTACCACTTGCGGGTTATTTCTCTATTTTATTAACCTCTTCCCGTTTCTCTCTTTTCGCTATTTAGAAATGATAAAAAATCGTTTATATAACGATCGGTCTGCCTCTATTCATCGTCAAAAACTATTTACCAGCAGTTATTGATAATAAAAAGCGATCAATATCATAAAGTTAGTGAGTTTGTTACCGATAAAGGAATCTGTCTGAAGAAAACTATCTCCAGGGAGAATATATGTTTTTGCGTAACATGAAAATTCGCTCAAAATTATTTATCGCGTTTGGATTGTTTATTGTACTGATGATGGTGAGTTCGGGCCTTTCATTATTTAGCCTGGACCGCGCCAACCGCGGTATGCAAAACATCATTACCAATGACTATCCTGTCACGGTAAAAGCCAACAAGCTCATCGATCATTTTCAGGATTTCGTCAGTACGCAGCAGTTGATGCTGATGGACGAAGAAGGGCGGTGGGCCCAGACGTCACAGAAAAAGCTCGATACCATTAGCCAGCAGATTACGGTGCTGCTGGATGAACTGGACGCTGCGCCGCTAAACGCTGAATCGAAAAAGGTTATCGCCGGGATCCGCGACGTGCGCGAGCAATATCTCGCCTCCCGATTCCGCATTCTGCAGGAACTGCAAAACCATAACCGACAGGCGGCGATGCAGGAGATGATGACCACGACTGTCAATGTACAGCAGGCGTATAAAGCGAAAGTCCAGGCGTTGATCGCCATTGAAGATACGCAGATGCTGCGTGCTGGCGCGCAGGTGGAAAGCGACTTTACCGCGAACCGGGCGTTGCTTATCACACTGGCGCTCATCGGTGTTGCCGCGGGCTGTATGATGGGTTGGTATATCGTGCGGTCCATCACCCGACCACTGAATGAAGCGGTGCAGTTTGCCGAAGCGATTGCCGAGGGCGATCTGACCCGCAATATCATTACCACACAGAAAGACGAGACCGGCGAACTGCTGCACGCGCTGATGACAATGAAAACTCGCCTGTTGGAAATCGTCCAGGAAGTTCAGAACGGTTCAGAGAATATCTCCAGTGCGGCGGCGCAGATCGTCGCCGGGAATCAGGATCTGGCGGCGCGAACCGAAGAGCAGGCGAGCTCCGTCGAGCAGACCGCGGCGTCAATGGAGCAGATCACCGCCACGGTAAAAAACACGGCTGAACATACCGGAGAAGCGACGAAGCTCTCTGCGGGTGCCGCGACCGTTGTGAAGAACAATGGCGAGATGATGAATCAGGTGACGCAGAAAATGCGCGTGATTAATGAAACGACTAACCGGATGTCGGACATCATCAACCTGATTGACTCCATTGCATTCCAGACCAATATTCTGGCGCTGAATGCGGCAGTCGAAGCCGCGCGAGCCGGTGAGCATGGCCGCGGATTTGCCGTGGTGGCAGGAGAAGTACGCCAGTTGGCGCAGAAGAGCGCATCCTCTGCCAGCGAGATCCGCCATCTGATTGAGGATTCCACCGGTCAGACCCAGGAAGGGATGCAACTGGTCGAGAAAGCTAACGGCCTGATTAACGGCATGGTCAACAACGTCGAGGAGATGGATGTGATCCTGCGGGAGATCGGCCAGGCCAGTCGTGAGCAGACCGAGGGGATTTCGCAGATCAACAGCGCGATTGGCCTGATTGACGCCACTACCCAGCAGAACTCCTGTCTGGTCGAGGAGTCCGTTGCGGCAGCGGCGTCACTGAACGAGCAGGCGTTACACTTAAAAGAGATGGTGAAAGTGTTCCGCGTTCGTGATGGTGACGCCTTGCCTGTTTAATCAAGCTGAGTGATTTCCAGCGCCGCACGGTCGATCACGCCAATGATCCTTTTTAACTGTGCGTCGCTGATGTCACCCTGATTCACCCTCAGATCCAGCACTGCCTTGAAGTTTTCCAGCGCTCGCTTCATCTGCGGATTCTTACGCAGTTCAAAGCCAACATTGCGTGCGTTGACGCGTTCCTGAATGTGGCCGAGATGTTCACGATTCTCTTCCAGCCACTGTGCACCAGTGTCGGTGATGGTGATCTTTTTACGCCCGCCATCTTCCTCGCTGATCGTAATAAAGGCCTGATCCTGGAGGAAATCCAGCGTTGGGTAGATCACGCCAGGGCTCGGCGTATAGTTGCCCTGGGTCAGATTCTCGATGGCTTTGATTAGCTCATAGCCGTGGCTGGCTTCGCGGGAAAGAATATCCAGAATCACCAGACGCAGCTCCCCATGACCAAAAAAGCGCTGACGCCGTCCGCCACCGCCGCCTCTACCGTGACGATGTTCGCAACCGTCGTGATGATGACCTTCGCCTTTACAGCAACCTTCATGATGATGTCGCATGATATTCTCCTGATGTTATTTAGATATATCTAATTTATATCTAAATTGAATATTTTGGCAAGGATAGTGTTTAATTTTTTACTAATTGCATGAATTTAAATGATAAATATTTAAAAGCGTAGCAGTGTAGACACTATCAAAAAATGACTTGCAATTCTGGATATTAACAATCATTATCATTTGAAAAATCTATTTAGATATATCTGATTATCACACGAAGGCCAAAAATGATGGATAAAACTTCACGTTACCCTCAGCGCGTGCGCAATGAACTGCGCTTTCGCGAACTTACCGTTCTGCGCGTAGAACGTATCGGCACGGGTTTTCAGCGTATTGTCCTCGGCGGCGATGCACTGGAAGGCTTTAGCTCGCGCGGTTTTGACGATCACAGCAAAGTGTTTTTCCCGCAAGCGGGCAGCCCTTTTGTACCGCCAACCGTGACGGAGGAAGGCATTGTCTGGGGCGAGGGCGTACGTCCGGCTTCTCGTGACTACACGCCGCTGTACGATGAAACCCGTCATGAACTGGCGCTGGATTTCTTTATTCACGACGGCGGTGTGGCGAGTGGTTGGGCGATGAAAGCGCGCGAAGGCGATACGCTAACGATCGGCGGGCCACGCGGTTCACTGGTGGTGCCGGAAGACTACGCTTACCAGCTCTATGTCTGTGATGAGTCCGGTATGCCAGCGTTGCGGCGCCGTCTTGAAGCGCTGAGTCGCTTACCGGTAAAACCGACGGTGACCGCGCTGGTGAGCGTCGCCGATCCGGCATATCAGGATTACCTCGCGCATCTGGACAACTTTGCCATTGAATGGTTGGGACACGATGAGCAGGCGATTGCCGCGCGGCTGGCGCAGATCGAGGTACCGAAAGAAGATTACTTCATCTGGATCACTGGAGAAGGGAAAGTGGTGAAAAAGCTCAGCCAGCGCTTTGAGCAGGAACCGTTTGACCAGCAGTTAGTCCGGGCAGCGGCGTACTGGCACAGCAAGTAAAGTGAGCACCGTCGGGACAATGAAATTTAATGATTTCTTTGATGCTGAAATCGGTTTAAGGTCATAGGGTAGTCTTGTGTTTTACATGGTAAATTTTAAGGATAAAAGTATGCCTGCAGTCATTGATAAAGCATTAGATTTCATTAATGGTATGAACACCTCGGCCTCATCTCCAGAACCCATGGATGAAAGCACGGCGAAAGGAATTTTGAAATATTTGAAAGAACTGGGCCGCCCGGCAAGTGCGTCGGATATCGTTGCGCGTGGGGAGCAGGAGGGGTGGAACCCTGGGTTTACGCAAAAACTGGTTAAGTGGGCTGAGAAGTTTGAAGCCGGTGAACGGGTTTTGATTAGAGACCCTGAATATTTTTCATTGTATATGCGTGAGCAGCTTCAGGAACTGGCCGAAGTTGAGCGCGCGTGAAGCCAACAACCTATCTTGATGCTCTTGCCGATTTTCAATCGCCGCTTTGATAGCATCTGAGAAGCCCGCATATAATCGCGGGCTTTTTTATTTCGGTGTTAAGGGGGGGATTTTTATCTCCTGCAATGCCTGATTTGCTGCGTCTTCTATTTTTTCGCAGAAATTACCATCACCTTCAGAGCATTTACGCTTTGCATTTTTGACGATGATTTCTAAATCTCGATCGTCTACCGTGGTGTCAATATGACTAAGTCCCCATGATTCGAAGGTTTTATCGTTGTCTGCTATTTTCTCCAGTTGGCCTGATGTTCCCCACTGATGGGCGAGCAGGTTTACGACAGTGGCTGATATTCCCTCTGAGATAGAGCCATCGTCACATTGCTGCAAATGGCTGTAAAACGAGTGAACGCCAGTCCAGTCATGTATTTTACTGATGGCAGCGTCTACGGCGTCCATTTCTTCAATGGTTTCACATCCAGCGGCATGGACCACGCCCGATAAAAACATCATTGCAATGAGCGCTGATTTTATTTTCATATGAGATTCATCCCGGCGGTATGTAAATATTTTCATATTTCTGCGTTGCACTCATGGCATCGATTGTCCATGAAGGAATCCACATTTAATTACCTCTCTTTAATCTCATCGATAACCTGAAAGTCACTAGAATTAGCATGTTATTAAAAATAAGGGCCGCCAATGACACGAATACAAGATAGAAAAAATCCCAATCTTCAATATCAATAAAACCGTATTTTTTTGTTAAAAATGAAAACACTTTCAACTCCGGAAAAACGCCCATCAGAAACACGAAAACCACCAGGTAGGTGAATGCAAAGACGTGCCACGCGATAAGAAATTTTTTTATGCTCATCAGTACACCTGCACCGTTCCGTATGCCTCCAGTTGCCCGGATATCTTAAAGGTTGGCGTTCTCAGCAATGCTGCCCTGAAAATGTTGAAACCATCTTTGCTGATAAAGGTTATGCAGCCATTGCTTACGCCCTTGTATCCAGCAGGGTGTAGCCTAAAGTTACCCCTTTCAACGCTGCCAATAAATGTATGATCGTCTATGTTTGAATCCTCCCTGTACAAAGCAAACCAGGTGAAGTGGTTAGATCCAGAAGCAACAGAATAAGCAGCATCTTTTACGAGATGCTTAAAGCCCCTGCCCGGTCTTGTGACGATGTAGTATTTACCCGGCGGCAATGGGCCAACATCCTGTATGCCAGCGGCGTCGGGGTTGTTTCTCATTGCCCCTTTGTTGCCTGAGTAGGCGGGAAAGAAACCAACCCCAGGGCAACTAAGATTGGATAGCTGCCCGTTGTTGAGGTGAAAAGTGCAGCGGATCATCTTTCGTTCCATGCGTCAGAGAATTGGACATTACCATCGCAATATTTCCAGGTGATGCGTTCATAACGTAGGGATACGCTTTCAAGGTGGTTGTGTTTTTCTGCTGCAGGGTTTTTAACGTCATACATAACGGGGCATACGGAAACCACCTTCACGTTCTCCAACAGCATATTGAAATATTCCTCCTCCTGGCCAGCGTGATTAATGCGATACCATTTAAACTCTGCACTTTTCAACGTCTGGCCTTTCGCTACAGCCTTGTAAAGATAAGGGCTGGACGAGTCGAACTCCTTTTCAAAAGTTAGCGCGCTATGAACTCTGGTTCTGGTGATCTTGCCGGTGTTGCTATCGGTAGGGAGCTGCAACCCGTGACCAAATGCCAACACTTCCACACTGCCTTCGCGATCCCTTACGTCAGATGAACCCTTAATCGCTGCACCACCGTCGTCGGTAAAAAAAAATGTGCAGGAATCGCCATTCTAATTAACTCCATTTGGTTAGGAAATTAACCAAACATTACTCCTTCACGATTTTTCTATTTGTAATATTTTATATCACTATTGTTACCCATATTTACTCATCTAATAAATTAATTGGAATCATAATCTCAACACATCTATTTAATTTATTTTTGATGTGCGTTGTAAGCCCGATTAAAAGCGTTACGGAGTTTCATTTATTGCAATGTTTTATATGAACGTTGCGTTTTTTGTGTTTAAGCTTGCCACTGTAAGCACATCCAGTAGGAGATCGAAACACCATGAAGAAAAACTCTAAAACCTGCGTAATTCTTATTACTGATGACCAATACGCCGCTATCGCCCGCGCATTGTTCGATAAAGCGCTATCGACTCCTGGTTACCATACTATACCCAAGCATCGGTCGCTTCATTTTCCATGCGATGATCGCTGCTACATTTCGACAGACCCGCCAGGTAAGTGGCTTGCCTCTCAGCATTCCGGCTGGAAGTGCAACGTCTACACCACTACAACGAGCACAGCATGCTGGGTCGTCACAGACCGTTACAAGTTGTGAAGGTCGGGGGAAGGTGGCTCACTTCCGCCAATCGAAGTAAAAGAGTTCCACTCAGCAAAGGTGTGCTTCTTTTAATACTCACAGTGATATTAAATATCATTATAAGGTTTTATATTCGCTGTGAGCCTGCACTTACGTACCGATGGAAGTCGTGTCCTGGACCTATAATGGCAAGAAAATTTGTAATATTTATATCAGCACTCGAATAGCGACGGTGAAAACAGCCTTAATACGTATAGGTTCAAGTTTTGCCCTGTGTGATTAAAAATTTTTCGGCAACTTCACAATTTCCATTAGTTTTCCATTTCTTACTTTAATATAATTACCATCAATAAGATAGGATATTATCTTATAAATTAAACTCCGTGACAGATGAGTGGTTTCCTGTATATAGGCAACAATACCTGTGCCGCTGAAGTCAGCAACATCTTTTTTATTCATGTATTCAAAAAGCTTGGCTCGTATAATCGAGTAGGAATTTTTACTGACAAGATGTTCATCACGGTAGCCCATCATGTGAACGGTGAATGCCAGCACCTCTGCAACTTCTTGCCACAACCCATGTTCACTGAACACTTCTTTGGCTCGTTCAATGGAAATGGAGGCGATCTTGGCCCCCCTTGCGGTTTTGAAGTAATAGCGACCCAGCGGCTCAAATAGCTCAGCAAGTCCCATGACAATTGGGCCTGCGGCGACTGCGATTTTCAAATCATCATATACCCGATAAAAACTAACAGATCCGTTGCTTATAAGCCAAAGCATACTTTGGCTCTGAACCATGTTGACCTTAGTACGATTTGAGGTGGAGCCGTAGGGGGTGCTAAAAGGCATTAATGCATCATGTAGTTTTTGCTGTGCGGCATGGGGAGAGGTAATTGCCTCAAGGCGAATAGCCTGCTTAGCCGCTAAGGAAACGAGATGTTCAGAGGGCTGAACCTCCAACGTGTTTCCATTTGATTTTAATGGGGTTGTCATTTTGGTAGCCTTCGGCATTTCAGTTATTTAATAGTAGATGGTGATTGTTTATCGTCAACATTTTATGAGCGTTTTATTTTTATGCCAAGAATAGGCTTAATGATTTATGCTGATTTTTTATTAAAAAGATGTTTTTTCATAATATTAACAAGTGAGATACAGTATGTATTCATATCGTCCACTTGTGGAAAATATAGCAATTGAATAAGTGTTCTGAGTGCCTAATAATGTGTCGGTAATTTAGAAGGTTATTTGTTTTAAAAATATTATATTAAGATGTTTTTAGCGACTTTGGGTTTTCATTAAATATTTATTGTGATTTATCCTTCTGTATTTTCATAGGTTTTATTTCTTTCTGTATTGATTTTCTTTACTAGTCATTGATTTGATGTTTATTGGCTTTCCGTGAGCGACTGGGATACGTAGGTACAGACTCACAGCAAATGTAATAAACATCGTGGCTTATGATGATGTTTAATATCCCTGTGAGTATTATGAAACAGCATACCCTTTTTGAGCGGAATTCTTCTACTTCGGTTAGCGGATGTACCGGTTTGGCTCGATTAATTGTCTGGCTGAATATTGTTCTGCAGTTCCTGCTCCCGTTGGCGAGCGCATTCACACCGGCGATTGCCCACGCGCGTAGCGCCGTGACTGTCAGAGCAGATGCGTCGTCCCACACTCAGGTCTATACCTTGGCCCGTGGCGAAAGCGTGCAGAGCGTTGCTAAAAAATACCACCTCACCGTCGAAGAACTGCGAAAACTGAACCAGTTCCGCACCTTCGCGCACGGCTTTTCCGGACTGCATCCCGGTGATGAATTGGATGTTCCCGCTACGCTTGTCGCCAAAGAAACGAAAGATAAACCCGAGTTGGCATCAGACGTTCCGGATGAGCAGGCACAAAAAGTGGCAGGGTTGGCCTCGCAGGTGGGGTCCTTTCTCAGCAATGGCCCAGACGGGCAGGCTGCGCAGTCGCTGGTCACTGGCATGGCGGTGGGGTCTGCCAGTAACAAACTGCAACAGGTGTTGAGCCGCTATGGCACCGCCCGTGTACAGTTGGGGGTCGATGACAACTTCTCACTCAAAAATTCGGAATTTGATCTGCTGTTGCCTTTATGGGAGCGGCAGAACATGCTGTTATTTACTCAAGGCAGCGTCCACCGTACAGATGACAGAACTCAGTCCAACCTTGGCCTGGGTCTGCGCTATTTTGCCGACGACTGGATGGTGGGTGGCAACACCTTCCTTGATTACGACCTCTCCCGTGACCACTCGCGTCTGGGATTTGGCCTTGAATACGGGCGTGATTTCATGAAGCTCAGCGCCAACGGCTATCAGCGCCTGAGCAACTGGAAAGACTCCCCGGATGTAGAGGATTACCAGGAGCGCCCGGCTAACGGCTGGGATGTTCGCGCAGAGGGTTGGCTGCCTGCGTTGCCACAGCTCGGTGGTAAGTTAGTCTACGAGCAGTATTATGGCGATGAAGTGGCGCTGATGGACAAAGATCACCGTCAACGCGATCCGCATGCCATCACCGTTGGGCTGAACTACACCCCGGTACCGCTGGTGACCCTGAGCGCTGAACGGCGGCAGAGCGGTAGTGATGACAATGAGACCCTGATGGGGCTGGCGATGAACTACCAGCTAGGCGTACCGTGGAAACACCAGATCGATCCGAATAATGTAGCGGCGATGCACACGCTCAACGGCAGCCGCTATGACCTGGTTGAACGTAACAATTCCATCATTCTGGAGTACCGCAAACAGGAGCTTATCCGCCTGAAAACCGCGGCGCTGGTGACCGGTAACGGCGGAGAACGAAAATCTCTCGGCGTGTCGGTAAACAGCAAACACGGCGTGAAGCAGGTCGATTGGTCGGCCGCTACACTGCTGGCTGCAGGCGGTAAAATTATCGCTAACTCTGCCGTCAGCTATGACGTCCAACTGCCGGCTTGGCAGAGTGCGCAGGGGGCGAGCAACACCTATCTGATTTCTGGTGTGGCGGTCGACAGCCACAACAACCGTTCCGCCCCGAGTGAGACCCAAGTGACGGTCAATGCTGCCGTCCTCAGCGCGATAAAATCCACCTTCCTGCCGGATTCTCCGCTCAAATCCTCGCCAGCCGACAGCTACCTGCCGGCAGACGGGTCGAGCCAGGAGCGGGTGACGCTGACGCTGGTGGATGACCAGAACCAGCCAGTGGATGTCCCGCTGAGCGATATCGCGGTGACCACCGCCATCACGCCGTTCCCGCAATCGGGTGGGCTTCAGGCGACGGCAACAGGGCTGAAGGCCGCGCCCGCAACCGATGCGACCGTGTCGACGTTCACCCGTAAAGCGGCGGGCGTGTATACCGCCAGCGTAACAGCAGGGACCCAGCCTGAGCTGCTGATGCTGACCCCGAAGGTCAGACAGACCCTGCTCAGCGCCGCGCGTTTCTTTATTGTGAAGAACGGCCCGGATGCGGGGCAGTCCACGTTTGTGGCTAGCCCGAAAACCCTGCCGGCTGATAACACCGCTGTGTCCACGCTGACGCTGGCGGTGAAAGATACATCTGGTAATCCGCTGTCCGGTGTGGCTGGCAGCCTGTCGGTGGCAGTCACGGACAGCCAAGGGACGGCGCCGATGGCGAGTATTGTCACGGTCAGCAGTATGGTGGAAACCGCCACAGCAGGGACCTACACCGCAACGCTGAAAGGGACCAAAGCCGGAACCTGGCTGCTGAAACCGTTATATAATGGCAGCGCGATGGGCGGGTTAAACGACAGCGTGACGTTGACGGCAGGCGGCACCCCGGATGCGGGGCAGTCCGCCTTCAGCGCCAGCCCGAAACTGCTGGCGGCCGATGGCAGTACGAACAGCACCCTGACCCTGACGGTGAAGGATGCGGGCGGAAACGTCATGACCGGGATTGCCGGCAGTCTGAGCATGGTGGCGGTGAACGGGCAGGGAAGTGCGGAGGGAATCAGCCTCAGCAGCGTGACCGAAACTCCGGTGGCTGGCACCTACATCGCGACCCTGAGCGGCACGGCGTCCGGTAGCTATACAGTCCGGCCGCAGTTTAGTGGCAGTGACATCGGTAGCTTAAGTGACGCCGTGGTGCTGACGGCTGTCCGTACACCGGACGGCAGCACCTCCACTTTCAGTGCCAGCCCAACGGTGATTGCGGCAGATAATATTGCAGTTAGTACTCTGACAATACAGGCAAAGGACGTGAACGGTAATACCATTTCGGGTATTGCCAGCAGCTTGACGCTGAGTGTTAAAGGTAGCAACGACAACACGCTAACGGCGGATAAAGTGGTGGTGAGCAGCATAACCGAAAGCGCCACCCCGGGCATGTATATCGCCACGCTGAAAGGCACACTGGCAGGCGTATATACTGTGAAGCCGCTGTTCAGCGGTAGTGCGCTCGGCAGTCTGAGCGCATCCGTTACTCTGACCGCCGGCACGACACCGGACGGTGCGCAGTCTAACTTCAGCGCCAGTCCGAAAATTATTGCTGCAGACAACACGGCGACCAGTACCCTGACCTTCAGCGCGAAGGATTCGGGTGGCAATGCCATTTCCGGCATTGCCGGCAGCCTGACCTTTGTGGTCAAAGACAGCGGGGGCCAGACCCCTGCGGCCGGAAAAGTGACGGTGACCAGCGTCACCGAAAGCGCCATCCCGGGCATCTACACCGCACACCTGACGGGCACCCTCGCGGGCGCTTACAGCGTGAAACCACAGTTTAACGGCGGGGCGGTTGGCTCCCTGAGTGACAACGTGGTCCTGACCGCCGGCACCACGCCGGATGGCAGCCAGTCGACCTTTGCGGCGGCCCCGCCTGCCGTGGCGGCCGATAATCTCGCGACCAGCACCCTGACCCTGGTGGCGAAAGACGCGTACGGTAATGCCGTGAAGGGCGTCGCCGCGTCTCTGACGCTGAGCATCAAAGACAGTAACGGTAACACCCCGTCTGCCGCACAGGTGACGGTGGGCAGCCTGAGTGAAAGTGCCATCCCGGGTACCTACACCGCGACCCTGAAAGGGACATTGGCGGGCGTTTATAGCGTGAAACCACAGTTCAGCGGCGGTGCGCTCGGTAGTTTGAGTGCTTCAGTAACCCTGACGGCAGGTACTGTTCCGGACGGTCTGCAGTCTACTTTCAGCGCGGCGCCGGTGAGCATTGCGGCAGACAACACCGCGACCAGCACCCTGACGTTCACCGCCAAGGATGCGGGTGGCAACGCCGTGACCAGTATCAAAGGCAGTCTGACATTTGTCGTGAAAGACAACAGTGATGCCGAACCCGCCGCCGGGAAGGTGACTGTGGGCAGCATCAGTGAAACAGGGACCTCTGGAGTCTACACTGCGATCCTGAAAGGGACGCTGGCGGGCGTCTACAGCGTGAAACCGCAGTTCAGCGGCAGTGCGCTCGGCAGCCTGAGTGCGACGGTGACCCTTACGGCGGCCACGGTGCCGGACGGCAGTCAGTCAACCTTTAGCGCTACACCAAAAACCATCGCTGCAGACGGCAGCACCGTCAGCCTGCTGACGTTGAAAGTGAAAGATGTGAACGGTAACGTCATCGGCGGCCTGAGCGGCTTGACGCTGACGGTGAAAGACAGTCAGGGACAGACCCCGGCAACGGACAAAGTGATGGTGAGTAGTCTGACGGAGACCGCAGTGCCCGGCACTTGGGTGGCTACCCTGAAGGGAACTCTGGCGGATTCGTATACGCTCACCCCTCAGGTTAACGGTAGACCGATAGGCAGTCTGAGCGACATAGTGACTCTGACCGCAGGCAGTACACCTGACGGTAGTTTATCCATGTTCAGCGTCAGCCCGAAATCTATTGTGGCCGATAGCAGTACTACCAGTACGCTGACCGTGGTGTTGAAAGATGCCAACGGCAATGCCCTGGTCGGTGCAGCCGGCAGTCTCAGTATCAGTGTGACAGACAGCCAGAACAGCACACCGACTTCCGCACAGGTGGTGGTGAGCGGCATGACAGAAACTGCCACTGCGGGGACCTACAGCGCGACCCTGAAAGGGACGCTGGCAGGAACTTACACAGTGAAGCCGCAGTTTAATAGCAGCGCCATCGGTAGCTTAAGCGACACCGTCACCCTGACGGCGGGCACGGTGCCTGACGGTAATCAGTCGGCCTTCAGTGCTACGCCAAAAACAATTGCCGCGGACGGTACCGCTGCCAGCCTGCTGACGCTGAAAGTCAAAGATGTAAACGGGAATGCTATCGGCGGCCTGAGCGGTCTGACTCTGACAGTGAAAGATAGCCAGGGTCATGCTCCGGAGGCGGACAGCTTGACTGTCAGCACTCTGACGGAAACGGCCATTCCTGGGCTCTGGACGGCGACCCTGAAAGGGACGTTAGCGGGCACCTATACGGTCATTCCTCAGGTCAACGGCAACCCGATTGGCAGCTTAAACGATACGGTGACCCTGACGGCAGGCGGTACACCGGATGGAAGCAATTCATTGTTCAATGCCAGTCCTAAATCCATCGCGGCGGATGATAGCGCTATGAGCACTCTGACCCTGCAGGTGAAGGATGCGAGCGGTAACGCTATCGGCGGAGTCAGCGGCCTGTCCCTGAACATTAAGGACAGTCTGAACCAGGTACCGAGCAGCAGCAAAGTGACGTTAAGCATACTCACCGAAACGGCTACCCCGGGTACCTGGACGGCGACCCTCAAAGGTCAACTGGCGGATACCTATACTGTGACACCACAGTTGAACGGCGGTGCACTCGGGTCCTTAAGCGACACTGTGATGCTCACCGCCGGCACTACGCCGGATGCAGCCAAATCGACGTTTGCGGTCCTGCCGCACAGCATTGTGGCCAACAACACCGCGACCAGCACCGTGCTGTTTACGGCGAAAGACACCTTCGGTAACCCGGTACGCGGCCTGAGCGGCCTGAGTGTCGGCGTGAAGGACGGCCAGAATGCGGTGCCTGCCGCCGGTAAAGTGACGGTCAGCAGCATGACCGAAACGGCGACCTTGGGCGTGTACGCCGCGACGGTGAAGGGCACTCTTGCGGATGTCTACACCCTGAGTCCGCAACTGGGCGGCAGCGCCATCGGCAGCTTAAGCGACACGGTCACCCTGACGGCGGACAGCACGCCGGATGCGGCGAACTCGACCTTTAGTGCCGCACCACTCAGCGTGGTGGCGGATGACAGCAGCACCAGTACCCTGACGCTGCACATCCAGGATGTGAACGGTAATGCCATGACCGGGCGAGCAGGTGACCTGACGCTCGGCGTGACAGACAGTCTGAACCAGACACCGGTAGCCGGAAAAGTGACGCTCACCGCGCTCACCGAAACGGCCACCCCGGGCACCTACACTGCGACCCTGAAAGGTCAGCGTGCGGATGCGTACACCGTGACGCCGTTGCTCAGTGGCAGCGCCATCGGTACCCTGCATGCTGACGTCACGCTGACGGCGGGCAGTGCGCCGTCCGGCAGTCTGTCCGGCTTCACGGCGACACCACAGAGCATCGCGGCGGATGACAGAGAAAGCAGTACCCTCATCCTGACCCTGCGCGATACGTTCGGTAACGCCATCAGCGGGCAGGGCAGCAGCCTGACACTGGAGGTGAAGGACAGTGACGGCAATACGCCGATTACCGGTGATGTGACTGTCACTCAGCTTACTGAAATTGCCACCCTAGGCACCTACACCGCCACCCTGAAAGGGAAGGTGGCGGGTGACTGGACAGTGACGCCGAAACTCGCCGGCAGTGCCATCGGCATCCTGAGCGCTACAGTGAGTCTGACTTCGGGGACCGTCCCTGACGGCACGCAGTCGGCCTTCACTGTAACCTCGCCGGTGGTCGCCAACAACAGCGACATGAGCACCCTGACGTTCACCGCGAAGGATGTAAACGGTAATGTGGTCAGCGGCATCGCCGCCAGCCTGAAAATGAGCGTGACCGACAGCCAGGGTAAGGTTCCGGACAGCGCTAAAGTGACAGTGGGCAAGGTCAGTGAAACGGCCACCCCGGGTATCTATATCGCGATGCTGAAAGGGACGCTGGCGGGCGTGTATACGGTGAAACCGCTGTTTAACAGCAGCCCGGTCGGCAGCCTGAGCGGCGACGTGACCCTGACCGCGGGCACCACGCCGGACGCCGTGCAGTCATCTCTGACAGCGAGTCCGCTGTTGATGACCGCCAACGATACTGACATGAGCACCTTGAGGTTCACTGCGAAGGACGAATACGGCAATGCCATTGCGGGCCTGACGACCCTGGCGCTGGACATCAAAGACAGCCAGAGCCGGACCCCGGACAGCAGTAAGGTGGTGCTGAGCACGCTCGCAGAAAGCAGTACGCCGGGCGTGTACACCGCGACGCTGAAAGGTACGCTGGTAGGGGCTTACACCATGACACCGCTGAACAACGGTGCGGCTATCGGAGCTTTAAGCGTTACGGTGATCCTGACGGCGGACAGCACGCCGGATGGCGACACCTCGGCCTTTACGGTCAGTCCGGCCAGCATTGTGGCGGACGATGTGGCCACCAGTACGCTGACGCTGCAGGCGAAGGACAAGCACGGCAACGTTATCCCG
>DXKH01000036.1 GCA_019415335.1 Citrobacter sp.
TCGGTATGCAGCTCAATCAGCCCCGGTAGCAGCCAGCCGCCTTCGCCGTCCATTGCTTCTGACAGGTGACTCTGGCTTTCGGCAAAGGCGCGGATTTCGCCGTCCTGCATCTCCAGAGAACCGTGTACCACCTCGTTTTCCAGCACCAGTTTGACGTTATTGATAATCATGAAGAGACTCCCATTGGGTGCAGGCGGTCGGCGACTTGCTCGCGTACGGTTTCGTCATGGAAGATACCGACGATGGCCGCGCCGCGGGCTTTGGCTTCGCGGATCAGTTCCACTACGGCGGCGCTGTTTTTAGCGTCCAGCGAGGCGGTAGGTTCGTCGAGCAGCAGAATGGGGTAGTCGACGATAAAGCCACGGGCGATGTTGACACGCTGCTGTTCGCCACCGGAGAAGGTCGATGGCGCAAGGTGCCACAGGCGTTCAGGCACGTTCAGGCGGGTGAGGAGACGCGCGGCTTTAGCGGCGCAGGCTTCACGCGGTACGCCGGTATCGAGCAGCGGCTGCATCACCACTTCCAGTGCCGAAATACGAGGGATGACGCGCAGAAACTGGCTTACCCAGCCGACAGTGGTTTTGCGGATCTCCACCACTTTGCGCGCTGGCGCGGTGACCAGGTCGACCCATTCATCACCGTGTTTGATCTGGATTTGCCCTTCGTCGGGTAGATAGTTGGCATACAGCGAGCGTAGCAGAGTTGATTTTCCACTGCCGGAATGGCCGTGGAGTACCACGCATTCGCCGGCGTTGACGGTGAGTGAGGCGCCTTGTAATACAGGCAGGCGCACGCCGTTTTGCTGGTGCAGGATGAAGGTTTTACTGACGTTTTGTACGTTAATCATTTTTCGCCTCGTGGTTCGGGTGTCGGATGCGACGCTGATGCGTCTTATCCGACCTACGGGGAGCGCATTTGTAGGCCGGATAAGGCGTTTACGCCGCATCCGGCACCAGCTCAATTCTGCAAAACCGATGACACCAGCAACTGGGTATACGGATGGTGCGGGTCGTCGAGCACGCGGTCGGTTAACCCACTCTCCACCACTTTCCCTTGCTTCATTACCAGCAAACGGTCCGCCAGCAGACGGGCGACGCCTAAATCGTGGGTGACAATCACTACCGCCAGGTTAAGCTCCATCACCAGACCGCGGAGCAGGTCCAGCAGGCGCGCCTGTACCGACACATCCAGCCCGCCAGTGGGTTCATCCATAAACACCAGCTTCGGATGCGTCACCAGGTTGCGGGCAATCTGCAAACGTTGCTGCATGCCGCCGGAAAAGGTGGTCGGCAGGTCGTCGATCCGGTTGGCGGGAATCTCCACCTCTTCCAGCCATTTCTGCGCGGTGGCGCGAATATCGCCGTAATGACGCGCTCCGGTTGCCATCAACCGTTCGCCGATATTGCCGCCTGCCGACACCTGGCGGCGCAGGCCGTCAAGCGGATGCTGATGCACCACACCCCATTCGGTGCGCAGCAGGCGACGGCGGTCGGCCTCGCTCATCGCGTACAGCGAACGGTTCTCGTAGCGAATTTCCCCTTGCTGTGGTGTCAGGCGGGCGGAAATTGATTTCAGTAGCGTGGTCTTCCCGGAACCGGACTCCCCAACAATGCCCAGAACTTCTCCCGGCCATAAATCAAAAGAGACATCGCTGAAGCCTTTGCCCGGGGCATAAAGGTGGGTCAGGTTATTGACCGAAAGTAACGGTTGATTCATTGGCTTTTGGCCTCGCTCTGTTGGCGGCAATAATCGGTATCGGAGCAGACAAACATGCGGTTTCCGGCGTCATCCAGCACCACTTCATCAAGATAGCTGTGGGTCGATCCGCAGATGGCGCATGGTTCATCCCACTGCTGGACGGTGAACGGATGATCATCGAAATCGAGGCTTTCCACGCGGGTAAACGGTGGCACGGCATAGATGCGCTTCTCGCGCCCCGCGCCAAACAGTTGCAGGGCGGGCATCATGTCCATTTTCGGGTTATCGAATTTCGGGATCGGCGACGGGTCCATCACGTAGCGCCCGTTCACCTTCACCGGATAGGCGTAGGTGGTGGCGATATGACCGAAGCGGGCGATATCTTCATACAGCTTCACCTGCATCACGCCGTACTCCTCCAGCGCGTGCATGGTGCGGGTTTCCGTTTCGCGCGGCTCGATAAAGCGCAGCGGTTCGGGGATCGGCACCTGGAAGATAATGATCTGATCTTCGGTCAGCGGCGTTTCGGGTATGCGGTGACGCGTCTGGATAAGTGTCGCATCGTCCGTGCGCTCGGTGGTGTTCACCCCGGTCACGCGCTTAAAGAAGTTACGAATCGACACGGCGTTGGTGGTGTCGTCTGCGCCCTGGTCAATCACCTTCAACACGTCGCTTTCGCCAATCACGCTGGCGGTGAGCTGAATGCCGCCGGTTCCCCAGCCGTAGGGCATCGGCATCTCGCGTCCGCCAAACGGCACCTGATAACCGGGGATTGCCACCGCTTTTAAGATAGCGCGGCGGATCATGCGTTTGGTCTGCTCGTCGAGGTAAGCAAAGTTGTAGCCGCTCAGATTAGCCATGGTTCTGCTCCTGTTGCAGACGTTTGAGTAGCTCCAGTTCGGCCTGGAAATCGACGTAGTGCGGGAGTTTGAGATGCGAAACAAAGCCTGCGGCTTCGACGTTGTCGGCATGGGCCAGCACGAACTCTTCATCCTGTGCCGGACCTGTTGCGTGCTCGCCGTATTCCGGTGCCTGCAACGCACGGTCAACCAGCGCCATCGCCATTGCTTTGCGCTCGCTCATGCCGAACACCAGCCCATAGCCGCGTGTAAAATGCGGTGGTTCATCCGGCGGGTCGATAAAACCGTTGACCATTTCACACTCGGTCATCAACAATTCGCCGACGTTCACCGCAAATCCCAGCTCTTCCGGCACAATAAATATATCGATATAGCCACTGCGAATTTCGCCTGCGAACGGGTGATTGCGCCCGTAACCGCGTTGGGTGGAGTAGGCCAGCGCCAACAAATAGCCTTCGTCACCGCGCATTAATTGTTGTAGACGGGAAGAACGCGAACAGGGATAAACCGGCGGCGTGCGGGTGATGTCGTCCGGTTGTGCGCCGCTATCTTCTTCAAACTTCGCCAGCCCCTGACGCGCCAGCAGGCTGAAGACGTGTGGCGACGGTTGCTGTTCGCTGTCAGCGGTGGTCAGCGTTGGCGTTTCGCCGTTTGCCAGCAGGGTGAAATCGAGCAGGCGATGGGTGTAGTCGTAGGTGGGGCCAAGCAGTTGGCCGCCGGGAATGTCTTTATAAATTGCTGAAATACGCCGTTCGAGACGCATCCCGGTGGTGTCGAGCGGCTCACTGACCGCCAGCTTCGCCAGCGTGGTGCGGTAGGCGCGCAACAGAAAAATCGCTTCGACGTTATCGCCGCTGGCCTGTTTCAGCGCCAGCGCGGCCAGCTCGCGGTCGGCAATACCGCCTTCGGTCATCACGCGATCTACCGCGAGGTTAAGCTGCTGTTCAATCTGGGCGACGCTCAGTTCAGGCAAATCAGTATCGCCCCGGCGTCGGCTCTCTTGCAGGGCGTGGGCGGCGTCGATCGCCTTTTCGCCCCCTTTCACGGCAACGTACATCAGCACACCTCCACATGAGTGGTTCGCGGAATAGCCAGCAGGCGCTCGCCGCAGGTCAGGATCAGGTCGATGCCGAGCGGGAACGGGTGCGGGCGCTCGGTAAGTTCATGAAGAATGCACTTTGGCAGTTGCGGGGCGATCATCCGTTCTTCGGCAATACCTGCGCCGGTGAGGCGCAACATACGCCCGCCGCTCAGGCTGGTGACCTGTAAAATCAGCGTTGCGCCCGCTTCTGGTGCAACGGCAGTGCCGGTGGAAAGGGCGTTGAGCTGCTCGCTGGAGATCGCCTCATCTGTTACCGCGAAGGTCGCCTGTTCCGGCTGATTAACCAGCGACGCGTTGGTATGAAAACGCAGGCTCTGATTGACGATATCGTTGCTCAATGGCGCGGCAAGCCACACCGGCGTGTCGTTATCGGCCAGCGTCAGCAGCACGCTGGTGGTGGCGATATTCAGCGGCTGCCAGCCGCGCTTGAGCTGATGCAGGGCGACAATCACGCCCGGCTCGCTCATGGCCTTTAACAGGCGACGAAAACTGTGCTGGGCATCCTGCACGGGAAGCATAAAAGCGGTTTCCAGGGTCATGCGTTGTCTCCGCGAACCATCGTAAAGAAGTCGACCCGGCTGGCGTTCACTTCGGCCTGGCGCGCGGCAATGCGTGCCATACGGTCAGCGTCCAGCGGGGCGATAAGGGTTTCTGATAAGTTTTGAAAGTGGCGGTTTTGCTGCATCAGCGCATCAATCAGCGCACAACGTTCGGCGTGCTGTTTGTCGCGCCCCAGTACCCAGCTATAGCCGAGTGTGCCGTCAGTCAGACGCACGGCGGCGCGGGTGAGCGTGGCGTCGCCAGCAAAAAAGCGTTCGCCGGTGCCGCCCATTCGCGCCTGAATCTGCACCAGGCCAGTTTCAGCGGCGCGGATCACCTCATAATCGGCGTTGATGTTCAGCGCGTTCAGGCGGGCTGCCAGTTCAGCCGGTTGGCTGTGCGCCAGCACGGACATCCAGTGCTGGCGGGTCGCGGTATCTGCGTGCATTCAGTGCTCCATAGTGAATTCAATCATGTCGGCGCG
>DXKH01000037.1 GCA_019415335.1 Citrobacter sp.
GCCATAAAATATATAAAAAAGCCCTTGCTTTCTAACGTGAAAGTGGTTTAGGTTAAAAGACATCAGTTGAATAAACATTCACAGAGACTTTTATGACACGCGTTCAATTTAAACACCACCATCATCACCATCATCCTGACTAGTCTTTCAGGCGATGTGTGCTGGAAGACATTCAGATCTTCCAGTGGTGCATGAACGCATGAGAAAGCCCCCGGAAGATCACCTTCCGGGGGCTTTTTTATTGCGCGGTTGATAACGGTTCAGACAGGTTTAAAGAGGAATAACAAAATGACAGACAACACTCGTTTACGCATAGCTATGCAGAAATCCGGCCGTTTAAGTGATGATTCACGCGAATTGCTGGCGCGCTGTGGCATTAAAATCAATCTTCACACCCAGCGCCTGATCGCGATGGCAGAAAACATGCCGATTGATATTCTGCGCGTGCGTGACGACGACATTCCCGGTCTGGTAATGGATGGCGTGGTAGACCTTGGGATTATCGGCGAAAACGTGCTGGAAGAAGAGCTGCTTAACCGCCGCGCCCAGGGTGAAGATCCGCGCTACTTTACCCTGCGTCGTCTGGATTTTGGCGGCTGCCGACTTTCACTGGCAACGCCGGTTGATGAAGCCTGGGACGGCCCGCTCTCCTTAAACGGTAAACGTATCGCCACCTCTTATCCTCACCTGCTCAAGCGTTATCTCGACCAGAAAGGCATCTCTTTTAAATCCTGCTTACTGAACGGTTCTGTTGAAGTCGCCCCGCGTGCCGGACTGGCGGATGCGATTTGCGATCTGGTTTCCACCGGTGCCACGCTGGAAGCAAACGGCCTGCGCGAAGTCGAAGTTATCTACCGCTCGAAAGCTTGCCTGATCCAACGCGATGGCGAAATGGAAGAATCCAAACAGCAACTGATCGACAAACTGCTGACCCGTATTCAGGGTGTGATCCAGGCGCGCGAATCAAAATACATCATGATGCACGCACCGACCGAACGTCTGGATGAAGTCATCGCCCTGCTGCCAGGTGCCGAACGCCCAACTATTCTGCCGCTGGCGGGTGATCAACAGCGCGTAGCGATGCACATGGTCAGTAGCGAAACCCTGTTCTGGGAAACGATGGAAAAACTGAAAGCGCTGGGTGCCAGTTCAATCCTGGTCCTGCCGATTGAGAAGATGATGGAGTGATCGCCATGAGCTTTAACACAATCATTGACTGGAATAGCTGTACTGCGGAGCAACAACGCCAGCTGTTAATGCGCCCGGCGATCTCCGCTTCTGAAAGCATTACCCGCACTGTTAACGATATTCTCGATAACGTGAAAGCACGCGGTGATGACGCCCTGCGGGAATACAGCGCGAAGTTTGATAAAACCACGGTTACCGCACTGAAGGTGTCTGCTGAGGAAATTGCCGCCGCCAGCGAACGCCTGAGCGACGAGCTAAAACAGGCGATGGCGGTGGCAGTAAAGAATATTGAAACCTTCCACACTGCGCAAAAACTGCCGCCGGTAGATGTTGAAACTCAGCCTGGTGTGCGTTGCCAGCAGGTCACGCGCCCGGTAGCTTCGGTTGGTTTGTATATTCCTGGCGGTTCCGCCCCGCTCTTCTCAACGGTATTAATGCTGGCGACTCCGGCGCGTATTGCGGGTTGCAATAAAGTGGTGCTGTGCTCACCGCCGCCGATTGCCGATGAAATTCTTTACGCGGCGCAGCTATGCGGTGTGCAGGACGTGTTTAACGTCGGCGGCGCACAGGCCATTGCCGCGCTGGCGTTTGGTACGGAATCTGTGCCGAAAGTGGACAAAATCTTCGGGCCGGGTAACGCCTTTGTCACCGAAGCGAAACGTCAGGTGAGCCAGCGTCTGGACGGTGCGGCGATCGATATGCCCGCAGGCCCGTCGGAAGTGCTGGTGATTGCTGACAGCGGCGCTACGCCGGATTTCGTGGCTTCTGATTTGCTTTCTCAGGCTGAACACGGCCCGGATTCACAGGTGATTTTACTGACGCCTGACGCTGATATGGCGCATCAAGTTGCCGAAGCCGTCGAACGCCAGTTAGCAGAACTGCCGCGTGCCGAAACCGCACGTCAGGCACTGAGCGCCAGCCGCCTGATCGTGACCAACGATTTAGCGCAGTGCGTGGCAATCTCCAACCAGTACGGCCCGGAGCACCTGATCATTCAGACCCGCAACGCCCGCGAACTGGTCGATAGCATCACCAGCGCCGGTTCGGTATTTCTTGGTGACTGGTCACCGGAATCGGCAGGTGATTACGCCTCCGGCACCAACCACGTTCTGCCGACTTACGGTTACACCGCCACCTGTTCCAGCCTCGGGCTGGCAGATTTCCAGAAACGCATGACCGTACAGGAACTGTCGAAAGAAGGTTTCTCCGCGCTGGCTTCGACCATTGAAACACTGGCCGCCGCCGAGCGCCTGACCGCCCACAAAAATGCCGTTACTTTGCGTGTTAACGCCCTTAAGGAGCAAGCATGAGCACCGTGACTATTACCGATTTAGCGCGTGAGAACGTCCGCAACCTGACGCCGTATCAGTCGGCGCGTCGTCTGGGCGGTAACGGCGACGTCTGGCTGAACGCCAACGAATACCCCACAGCCGTGGAGTTTCAGCTTACTCAGCAAACGCTCAACCGCTACCCGGAATGCCAGCCGAAAGCGGTGATTGAAAATTACGCGCAGTATGCAGGCGTGAAGGCGGAGCAGGTGCTGGTCAGCCGTGGCGCGGACGAAGGTATTGAACTGCTGATTCGCGCTTTTTGCGAACCGGGTAAAGACGCCATCCTCTACTGCCCGCCAACGTACGGCATGTACAGCGTCAGCGCCGAAACCATTGGCGTCGAGTGCCGCACAGTGCCGACGCTGAAAAACTGGCAACTGGACTTGCAGGGCATTTCCGACAAGCTGGACGGCGTAAAAGTGGTTTATGTTTGCAGCCCCAACAACCCGACCGGGCAACTGATCAATCCACAGGATTTTCGCACCCTGCTGGAGTTAACGCGCGGTAAAGCGATTGTGGTTGCCGATGAGGCCTATATCGAGTTTTGCCCGCAGGCATCGCTGGCTGGCTGGCTGGCGGAATATCCGCACCTGGCTATTTTGCGCACACTGTCGAAAGCCTTCGCTCTGGCGGGCCTTCGTTGCGGATTTACGCTGGCAAACGAAGAAGTCATCAACCTGCTGATGAAAGTGATCGCCCCCTACCCGCTCTCGACGCCGGTTGCCGACATTGCAGCCCAGGCGTTAAGCCCGCAGGGGATCGTCGCCATGCGCGAACGAGTGGCGCAAATTATTGCTGAACGCGAATACCTGATGGCCGCACTGAAAGAGATCCCCTGCGTGGAGCAGGTTTTCGACTCCGAAACCAACTACATTCTGGCGCGCTTTAAAGCCTCCAGCGCAGTGTTTAAATCTTTGTGGGATCAGGGCATTATCTTACGTGATCAGAATAAACAACCCTCTTTAAGCGGCTGCCTGCGAATTACCGTCGGAACCCGTGAAGAAAGCCAGCGCGTCATTGACGCCTTACGTGCGGAGCAAGTTTGATGAGTCAGAAGTATCTTTTTATCGATCGCGATGGAACCCTGATTAGCGAACCGCCGAGTGATTTTCAGGTGGACCGTTTTGACAAACTCGCCTTTGAACCGGGCGTGATCCCGGAACTGCTGAAGCTGCAAAAAGCGGGCTACAAACTGGTGATGATCACTAATCAGGATGGTCTGGGAACACAAAGTTTCCCGCAGGCGGATTTTGATGGACCGCACAACCTGATGATGCAGATCTTCACCTCGCAAGGCGTGCAGTTTGATGAAGTGCTGATTTGTCCGCACCTGCCCGCAGATGAGTGCGACTGCCGTAAACCGAAAGTAAAACTGGTGGAGCGTTATCTCGCTGAGCAAGCGATGGATCGTGCCAACAGTTATGTGATTGGCGATCGCGCGACCGATATTCAACTGGCGGAAAACATGGGTATTAATGGTTTACGCTACGACCGCGAA
>DXKH01000038.1 GCA_019415335.1 Citrobacter sp.
GCCTGGGCACTTTTCGCTTCTGGATGTACTTCCGGATACGCCGCCACGGAGATATCGAAATCTGCCACTTCTTTTAACAGCGTCACCAGGTCAGAAGCATACATTTCTGGCTTACCACTTCCCGGCGGCAGGTCGCCACGCAGCGCCACGATATGGCGAATACCGTTATTCCAGTAGTCGCGTGCAATGATCCGCAGCTCGGCAGGCGTCGCATCAATGCAGGTAAGATGCGGTGCCGCTTCCAGGCCGGTGCGATCTTTAATGCCTTTAATAATGCTGTGCGTACGGTCGCGCTCGCCGGAGTTTGCGCCATAGGTCACCGATACAAACTTCGGTTTCAGGCTGCTAAGGCGATCGATGGAGTTCCACAGGGTCTGCTCCATTTCACTGGTACGCGGCGGGAAAAATTCGAACGAAACGTTAATCTGCCCCTGGACTTCTGCCAGACTCTGATTCAGGGCATCCCGCTGGCTGGCGTGAAAAAAGCTCATACCTTACCTCATCAATCGCTTATCGTTATATGTTGTGTTGTGCACATCTATCCGTTTAGACGTCCAGATGTAAAGATGAAGGAAAAGCCGAAGGGCGTCAACCGAAAAATAACCAATGATGGTGAGGAAAAATCAGGGAAGATGAAAAAAACTCATCTTAATTAGAGGCGATAAAAGATTTCTCTATAGCGCAATCCACCTCGCACGTTTTGACTCATATTCTGACAACACAGCGACACCTGGGCTAATTCGAAAAACAACGTCCTGCCACCGGATGGTGATGTTAAGGCATCTGATTCGGCCTGCGCCCTCGCGTAGGCCGAATACAGGATCTGCGCAATCAACGGGTAACAAACAGTTGAGTCAATTCAGTGCGCACTTTTATTTGATATCCTTCACGCGCATACCGTTGAGCTGTTCATCCGTAATGGTGTTGCCCGCTTTGAAGTAATCAACCACCGCGTGATAAACGTAATAACCGCCCGTTGTGTTACGCGCTTTCCCTTCGGTAAAGGCGGTAAAACCATCTCCACCATCAGCAAGGAAACTCTGAGTGGCAATGTGATAAACCGTCGCATCTTCAATGGGTTTGCCATTCAGAGTCAGTGTGATTACCCGCTGACCAACCGGCCTGCTGCTGTCGTACTTCATTTCCAGGCCTTTCGATACCTGTAAAACGCCATTGCTTAAACTTGCGCCGTGTTCCATCAGACTGCGTAATTGTTTACCCGTGAGTTCCATCGTCACCAGTTCGTTGGGGAACGGAAACGTACTGATGACGCCGCCCATCGTGATCGCCCCTGCGGGGATCTCATTGCGGATACCACCAGAGTTTGTTAACGCCAGTTGGGTGTTTTTACCCGCCGCTACCAATAAAGCGTCAGCCGCCAGGTTCCCGAGGGAAGCCGATTCACCATAGGCACGTTTTAATTCAACCGGCGATTGCGCCACCGTTTGTTGCACCACTTCATCAAGCTTTTTATTCCAGCCGTCGATCACCTGTTTCGTTTGCGGATCGGGCTTCCACTCGTCAGCGTAAATGGTTTTAAGCTCGAAGTTTTTCACCGTAAAATTATGCGGCTTCTCTTTGTAGTCGAGAACCAGTTTGCCCACATCAATCCCGCCGCTGTCAGTGGAGAGGATGAGCGTATTGCCGACTTTAATCGGTTCCGGCGTACCCACATGTGCATGTCCGGTGATCAAAATATCCAGCCCTTTCACCTGACTTGCCGTCTGAATATCTTTATCCAACGCGCGACGCACATCTGTGCCTCCCATACTGGACTGGCGGGCTGGAACACCTTCGTGGATCAGGGCGACGGTCAAATCAACCTTGCCTTTGAGTTCATCGATATAACGTTGTAGCCATTTAATTTCATCGCGCGCTTCAATACCCACGCGCGTGGCAGCAGATACCGTATCATTAAAGGCAAATACTCCGTGCAAACCAATAACGCCTATTTTCACACCGTCTTTTTCGATGATGGTATAGGGCTTATCCCAGAATGATTTACTGCTGTTCTGATAAAAAATATTGCCCTGCACAATAGGGAATTTTGCCTGGCTCAACTGTAATAATGTGTTGTCCCAGCCGTGGTCAAATTCATGGTTGCCTATTGTGACGGCATCAAACGGCATAGTATTCATAATATCGATAATAGCCTTACCTTTGGTCAGGCTGCTGATATATGGCCCGGTAAAATAGTCGCCCGCATCAAAAAACCATGTCGCTTTATTTTTTGCTTTTTCTTGCTTAACCAGCGTAGTGATATTTGCCCAGCCGCCAATATCCCGTTTACCGTCAGCGATCCACGGCACTTTATAAGGCTCGACATGTGCATGGAGGTCGTTGGTATAAATGATGGTGACATCTTTAGCGCAAGCCCAGAATGGCAGTGTTAATGCGATACCCGCAGCAAGTATTTTAATTTTCATAAACAGTCCCTTTCAGTGAGATAAAGGATTGCTACATTACGTTCTGAAAGAGTTATTTATGTGAGAGTAATCACATCCACAGGGGAGCGTTGCCGGACAAAATCAACGACCATGTGAAATCGTTGGTGATATATGTCGACTCTGTTTACGATTAATGCCTGTAAAACGTTCGGTTGCCGAAATTTGGGATTGGCCTCATCGGAAGATTACAGTTGGCCAGACTATAAACTGGGTTATCCGGCACTGCACTGTCGGGCATGTGGCAGTTACCCGCCGTTGTTTGACGAGCAACAATTTCGTGACTGGTTGTCAGTTCACTTATCTACGTGGGCCTCGGAGAAGGGTCATTTCTGCCCGGTATGTTATGGCACAGACATGATTTGTTATGGTCACAATCCACAGGGTTCGCAACGCATTCAATGCCGTAACTGCAAAAAAGTCTGGACGCCTAAAAAATATCAGAAAGAAATTACGCATCCCCAGGCCATTGAAACCGTTCAACTGTTCATACCCTTTCAAGGGGCCAGCGCAGTACAAAAACTGTATGTTTTAGTCAGTCTTGACGCCACTCGTGGCAACATTCTTCATCTCTCCACGAATTATACGCAACATCAGACAGGAGACAGTCTGCGGTACAGTTACAAGGGCAACACAGAACCAACTATGCACCATCACGATATCGTGCAGAAGGTAGATATGCGTGAAGCGCAATTCTTGCGCCGGAGCCAGTTCGATGAAATTCAGTATGGCAGTGCTGTACTCAAGCGCAACGGTAAAGGAGCCATACTACGCCCGGTTATCACGGCACACGGGCATTTCAGAATACTGAAAATCCGCTATCCAGATGTCAAAACGCATATTATTTCACACGAATGTTTTCTAAGAGGTGCCATTATTACGGCCTGGGCTGATCTGTTTCGCCAACAGCAAGGTGAAATTTGGTTTATTGAAGAGGAAATAGCTGACGATACCGATAATATGCCCTGGCGTTTTCAGGGAAAAACTTATCACGGCTGGTGGAAAAATCAGTGGCAACTCTGGGTTCAGGGAAAAAATCGTAAAATGGTATGTGCATTAACGGGCGGAAAGAGTAGCAAAGCAGAAATGCTCTCTTTAGCAACCAGCAGACATTTTATCGACTGGCTACATAAACAAGCAGTATTTACTCACAGCGCCCCGCTTTCCGCAGGGCGCGTTACGCAAATACTGCTTTCTCTGGCTCAGGATTACAACAACTGCGCCAGTCGGTTAATATCCGACTGAATCGCCCCGGCGGTGACGTCGCGCCCTGCACCTGGCCCGCGGATCACCAGCGGGTTGTCGCGATACCAGCGGCTTTCGATGGCAAAGACGTTATCGCATGGCAGTAGTGATGCCAGCGGATGGTCTTCACGCACCGCTTCCACGCCCACACGCGCTTTGCCGTTGGCATCGAAACGCGCCACGTAGCGCAGCACCAGCCCCATTTCGCGGGCCGCTTCCAGTCGTTGCACCATCTGCTCATTAAGTTCATCGCCATTTTCAAAGAAATGGTCGATGCTGCCGCCTTCGCAATGGGCAGGTACCAGTGATTCAACACGTACCTGGTCCGGTTCAATGTTGTAACCCGCTTCACGCGCCAGAATCACCAGCTTGCGCATCACGTCTTTGCCGGAAAGGTCATCACGCGGGTCAGGCTCGGTTAAGCCCTGCTGCCACGCCTGATCCACCAGCTCGGTAAACGGCACGCTACCGTCGAATTGCAGGAACAGCCAGGAGAGCGTGCCGGAGAAGATCCCGCTGATCGACAAAATGGTATCGCCGCTGTCGATCAGATCGCGCACGGTATGGTTGATCGGCAAGCCTGCGCCGACGGTGGCGTTGTACAGCCAGTGACGCCCGGTTTTTTCGAAGGCGTCGTGGATCTGGCGATATTTATTGCTGTCGCTCGCTCCTGCCAGTTTGTTGGCACTGATGACGTGGAAACCGTGGCTGGCGAAATCAAGATACTGGTCAGCGAGCTGCTGGCTGGCGGTAACGTCCAGCACCACTAAATCATCATACGGATGGGCGCGCATCCACAGGAACAGCGACTCTTCATCCTGCTCGACCGCTTCATCGTTGAAGAAGGCTAACGCG
>DXKH01000039.1 GCA_019415335.1 Citrobacter sp.
GCTGCGGTTGGCGGTACTGACAACCTGAAAGCCATTGACGCCTGTATTACTCGTCTGCGCCTTACCGTGGTTGACTCAGCTCGCGTCAACGATGCGATGTGTAAACGTCTGGGGGCTTCTGGGGTAGTAAAACTGAACAAACAGACTATTCAGGTGATTGTGGGCGCGAAAGCAGAATCCATCGGCGATGCGATGAAGAAAGTCGTTGCCCGTGGTCCGGTAGCCGCTGCGTCAGCTGAAACTGCACCTGCAACTGCCGCGCCTGTAGCAAAACCGCAGGCTGTACCAAACGCGGTATCTATCGCGGAGCTGGTATCGCCGATTACCGGGGATGTTGTGGAACTGGATCAGGTTCCTGACGAAGCATTCGCCAGCAAAGCGGTGGGTGACGGTGTGGCGGTGAAACCGACAGATAAAATCGTCGTATCACCAGCCGCAGGAACAATCGTGAAAATCTTCAACACCAACCACGCGTTCTGTCTGGAAACCGAAAAAGGCGCGGAGATCGTCGTCCATATGGGTATCGACACCGTAGCGCTGGAAGGTAAAGGCTTTAAACGTCTGGTGGAAGAGGGCGCGCAGGTAAGCGCAGGGCAACCGATTCTGGAAATGGATCTGGATTACCTGAACGCTAACGCTCGCTCGATGATTAGCCCGGTGGTTTGCAGCAATATCGACGATTTCAGCGGCCTTATCATTAAAGCTCAGGGCCATGTTGTGGCGGGTCAAACACCGCTGTATGAAATCAAAAAGTAATCTGCTTTATGTCTGATGCGACGCGGCAGCGTCGCATCCAACAATAAAAAGCGGCAGGGATCTTCTCTGCCGCTTTTTTTGTCTGAGATTACATTGGGAAGATAAAAACAGCGCCTGCACAAAGCGCCAGAATGCGGATGAGATACATTGGTACAGAGAACACCCAGAATTCGGGAAGTTTGTATTTCCCCATTCCGAGGATCATGGCTGGCATTCCGTCAATAGGCATATAGCCGCCATTCCAGCCAGAAATCACCACCGCAATCGCGGCAGCGGTCGGGTTAAGCCCAAGGCTAGTACAGGCGGCAATGGCGATGGGGGCAAAAATATATACTGACCCCATATTCGAACCCGTGAAGGTGGCGCAGGTACTGGTAAGCAAAGCAAAGGCGACAATAAATACAAACGGTGAGACGCCAGAACCGAGCACACCTGCAACGGCATCGCCAACCATCGCCGTAAAGCCGGTGCCCGCCAGTGCATCAGCTACACCGATCACCCCCGCCATCATTAAAATGACCGGAGCCCCCATATGATCGCGAACTTCTTTGAAGTCCAGTACATCGATCATCAGAACAAACGCACCCGCAAGACCCGGAATAACGAAGGCGATATTTCCCAGAATGTTCATTAGCATCATGCCGATAACGCTGACAGCGAATGCGGCAATAGTGCAATATTCTTTCCAGGCAGGAAGGGCGTTAAACGTTTCCTCGCGTGCCGCCAGCGCATCCTCGGAAGCATCCGCAATGGGATGATCCGGAAGAAAACGGTAGGCAATAAGACTCCATGCGAGGAAAGCCGCTGACATGATGAGATTCACCAGCGCAAAGCGCCCCATCGAAATCGCCTGATGAAACCCCGCGGTTTCGAGTACGGTCGCCGTAACGCCAAAGAGAAGCGCGAGATTGATAGGAAGAAGCGGGTGGTTGGTGGCAAATCCCAGGGGCATCATTAATTTCGATGTTGGTAGCTTTTTACTGTACGGAATGGTGGATACCAGCGACAGAATTAGCACGTAATAACCGGTCGCTCCGGTGCCGGCAAGACTGGCACCCAGCATAACAATGACTAACAACAGCCCATAGCTGCGGTAACTGCCTTTATTGACCAGGCTTATCATCGCAGATTTAACGTTGCTGATAAGCCGGGTTTTTTGTAGCGCCGCCATGACCACCATAAACCCTGCAATCATCACCACGCTTGGATTGACGAATCCGGCAAAAGCCTGTTGAACGGTCGAAAGTCCCGATACAACCAGCAATAAACACGCAAGCAGTGGCGGTGCGCCAAAAGGCATTTTGTCCGACATGATCAGCACGATCATCAGGACCAGTATTCCTAATGCCAGGATCATTTCCATTGTCATTTTTTCTCTCCTTTTAGGCTTCCAGCATGTCGCGCGGTACTTTAAAGACCGCTTTGCGTATTGAAGTAGCCGTGCCAATTGCGCACAGCGCCTGGTGAGGTTCCTCAGGCATAAAGACGGCGAAATCACCGGCGTGTAGGGTGATGGCGACACTGTTTTCAGGGGATGGGGCGATAAACAGATCGGGCTTACGTTCTTCATCGTTTTCGCGAGCGATGGGCCGCGTTCCCGCATTAATGCCCTCACAACCAGTAATCACCACCTGTATATCGGCCCATAGATGGTGATACTCCGTATGGCGAAGTTCGGCGGGTTGCGTGTCTGAAGTTCCCAGCGAGCAGAACCACCGACATCCTTCAGGTTGCCAGCGACCGTCCTCTCTGGTGGATAACGCCGATAACGAACACTCCGGGCGCAGCAGAATATTTCTCACCCAGGCAGGAAGCCCCGCCAGCGACAAATGGTTGAGATTACCGATAATCATGATGCCTGCCCCTTAACCCACTCGGGGGAGATGCGTACGTACTTGATGGCCTGACGCCACCAGGTGTAAGCGATATGTAGCGTACCGTCCGGGCTTTGTTTGATGCTGGGGTAGGAGAACTCACGATTTAGCTTTTCCAGGGAATTGTTGGTCATGCAGTAGCCGTCGCCTTCATCGAGATTGCGCCGCCACGACCAGCTTTTCCCACCATCGGCAGAAATCGCTACCGTCATCGGCGCGCGTGGGGCACCCCAGAAAGCGGAGCGTCCGACGGCTGTCGGTTCTTTGCGGCTGTCGTCGCCATCGTCGATTTCGTCATAAAGCGACGCGCGACGTTCTACTGCGCCTGCCGCACTCATCGCGTTATACACCAGCGCCAGTTCGCCGCTGGCAAGCGTCGTTACCTGAATAGACGAATTGTTGTTGGGCAATTCGGTTGCTTGCGGCACCGACCAACTCTCGCCGTTGTCCACTGAATGGCTGATATAGATGTTGTCTGCCCAACGGCTGCGAAAGAGAGCAACCAACGTACCGTCGTGCAACATTGTGATATTCATATGAACACAGCCGAGACTTTGCGGCACCTCGACATCGCGCCAGGAGTGACCACCGTCAGCGGAAATTTTCACTGCGCTGATATCATCATTGCCGACCCATTTTTCGCCGGGTTGGGTACGGCAATAAAAGACGGGCAGCAGCCAGTTGCCGTTATCAAGCACCGTGATTGGCTGTCGAATGAACGTACCGGGTTTATCAAGCAGGGTGGCAATCTCGCCCCAGGTTTGTCCGAGGTCGTCTGACTTACGGTAGCGGACGATGGCGGTGTCCTGATTACCGGATATTTGTGCGGTCCATAGGAGCCACAGCACGTTATCCGGCGCGAGAAACAGCACCGGGTTTTGCTCTGAACGCGTGTCATCGTGGGAAAGTTTGACCGCATCGCTCCACTGCATTCCGCCAGCGGGCAATCGCGATCCCCAGACAGAAATATCGGCAATACCTTCCTGCGTTCCCGCAAACCAGACGCACATTAACGCGCCATCCGGCAAAGGCAGAATATTCGCCGCGTGGTTTTGCGGGCAGGACGAGGGCAGCATGGCGGTAAGCACATGCGAATCGTTTTCGGATGGACGGATGACGCCGTCACGAATAAGGGCTACAGACATAGTTAGACTCCATCTTAAAGTTGGTAATAGATTTATTAATGCGAGTGCGATTCATGCGTTTCGATCAATGTCGAAACTTTTTTATTTTTTCTTTCACGGATAATATTGAGTGTCTCAACACTTAATGAGAAAAATATCGCGAAGTAGAGATACTCTTTGGCAATATGAATGTTGAGACTATCGGCAACCAGCAATACACCGACAAACAATAAAAAGGTTAACGCCAGTATTTTTATTGACGGCGTGGCGTTAACGAAATCACCAATTGTTTTCGCCGCAAACATCATGATACCGACGGCAATCATTACGGCGGCAATCATGATAAATATATGCTGAGAAAGGCCGACGGCGGTGATCACCGAATCCAGGCTAAACACGATATCGAGCAGCATTATCTGTACAATGGCACCGCACAACGACAGTTGCCGCGATCCGCTGCCATGTTCGTCTTCCTGCGCGGGCGACAGCTCTTCGCGTATCTCCTGTATCGCTTTATAAATCAGGAACAGCCCGCCCCCGAGCAGAATCAACGTGCGGAACGAAATCTCCAGCGTCAGCACGGTAAAAAGCGGCTGGGTAATATGTGAAAGCCACGCAATGGATATCAGCAATAATATCCGCATAATCATCGCGCAGCTTAAACCCAGTTTACGCGCCATATTTTGTTGTGATAACGGAAGTTTTGCCACCACCAGTGAAAGAAAAATAATATTATCCACCCCAAGAATAATTTCCAGAAAGGTGAGGGTAATTAAAGTGAGCCAGATATCTGGCTGCATAAACCACAAAAACATGGGGTAATCCTTTATTCTCTTTATCTAAACTTTATAGCGGGCTGGATAATAGAGTTAATTTAATTAATGTTATAATGACGAATAATTTGTTGAATCTCGCTGATCTGTTCAGGCGTGAAATTAACCGCGTAGCGGCTATCACCAACATCATGCCCCATAAGCTGCAACGCTTTTTTCACCGCAGCCGGGGAGAATGCTACTTTATAAAGATCGGTACGCAGGCCCGTTACACTCTCCTGTGCTTCATAAGACCCTTCAATATCACCGGCATGGAAGCGAGACCAGATGGCATTGATTTCTCGCGGCGCGACGTTGGCGAGCCCAGAGATACAGGCTGAACATCCCTCGACAAACCCTTTATGGATCAGCGAATCCGGGCCGTTGAGCACATTAAAGCCGTCAATGTCGCACACCGCATCGAGAAAACCCTTCAGGCTTTCGTCGCTTCCGGCGCTGTCTTTAATCCCAATGATATTGGGGTGCGACGCCAGAGCACGCGCGGTTTCTGGCTGGATCGTATTGCCAGTGCGGGCCGGGATGTTATAGAGAAACATCGGAATGCTCAGTGCGTCGGCAATTGCGCTGTAATGCGCAATCAACTCTTCCTGTTTCAGCGGTACGAAGTAAGGGGCAATGACCGACACGGCATCTACGCCAAGTTTTTCAATCTGCTGACCCAGACGAATCGTTTCGCGCGTAGAGATCTCGCCAATGTGTGCCACGACTGGCGCACGACCAGCCACTTCATCCACGCAGGTTTGCGTAACGCTGAGCTTCTCCTGTTCATTCAACACAAAAAACTCGCCGTTGGTGCCGCCGCAAAAAATCGCGTTACCCGCTTCCAGTTGACGATTCAGCTGCACTTTTAACGCCGGGATATTCAGACTGCCGGTCGCGGTAAACGGGGTGACGATAGCGGTTAATACACCTTCAATGGTTTTCGGCATGATTTATTCCTTAAATTGATGTTGCGGAAACAGTGTTTGGTAAATGGCCTGTACGTCCTGTAGATCAAGCTGGCACGGCACATTGTTCATAAGGCGCTTCACGTTCAGTGCCGCCTCGCTCAGAGAGGCAATATCCTCTGGCGGTACGCCGAGATCCGCGAGATTGTTGGGTAGCTTGAGTTGATTGACTAATGCCTGTAACCAGGTCACCAGGGCATGAGATTTTTCTTCCGCGCTCAGGGCGGTTTCCGCATCGGGAATGCAATCCCAGACTTGGGCAAATTTCTCGACCGCCCAGGGGCGAACAAACGCCATGCACGGCGCCAGCAAGATGGCATTCGCGACGCCATGCGGCAGATGATATTTGCCACCTAACGGGTAGGAGAGCGCATGAACGAGATGCGTGCCCGCATGGGTTATCGCTACGCCGCCATAGTAAGACGCCCACAGCATTTCCAGTTTTGCGCGCAGATCCTGAGGATCGTTCACGGCGGGTTGAATGTGCCGGAAAAGTTTACTTAACCCAGTCAGCGCCGCGTTATCGCTGACCGGATTTGCCACGGTCGCGGTAAAACACTCCAGTAAGTGGCAAAGAGCATCAATGCCCGTGGACGCCGCAATATGCGCGGGCATGCTGGTGGTCAGTTCCGGGAAAAGCGCCACATAGTCTGGTAACAGCACCTGGGAAATAATACCCACCTTCGTGCTTTGCTCAGGGATTGCCAGAATCGCATTCGGCGTGGCTTCTGAGCCGGTTCCGGCGGTTGTAGGAATCAACAATGATTGCACCCGCTGAGTCGGTTTTTCACCCGCAAGCAGCGCATCCAGCCCTGGTGATTGTGGATGGCAAAGCACCGATAGCAGCTTCGCCACATCCAACACGCTGCCACCGCCGATCCCGACCACCACATCAAAAGAGGCATCGCCAAGGGCATCCATTAGCTGGCGCACATCATGATGCGTGGGCTCTGCGGGCACATTATCGATAACGTTAACCTGCGGGCAGTGCTTTTCCAGTAAGGCGCGAATCTGCTGCACACCGTCGAGCTGCGCAATATTACGGTCAGTGACCAGCAGCATTTTTCTGATGTCGGGTAAGAGCGACGTCAGGGAAGGGATAGCGCCTGCGCCGCTCAGTATCGTGCTATTGATAATTACCACAAATAACCTCTCTTCTGGTGATTGAATTCAATCATTCAAAATGCCGTAGCCTACGTAACATGGTCTAATTTTATAATTTATTCGAGTGATTAATAACTTGAGCTTGCTCACATTTAATCAATCATGATTGAATATAATCATTGTTATCATAAAACAACCTGGAGTGATGATGGAAAAGGGAATCACTAAGCCGAGCATTCTCGTCGTTGCCGATGATTTCACGGGAGCCAACGACGCGGGGGTAAGCCTGGCGCAGGTGGGGCATACAGTTGATGTGGCCTTTGAAATGCCTTATCGCGGTGATGCCAGCGTATGGGTGATTAACAGCGACAGTCGGGCGATGGATCCTAAGCTGGCGGCGATGAAAATAACCTCGCTGATGAGTCATCTCCCTCTGGCGAATAACCCGCCGCTCGTGATTAAAAAGATAGATTCCACGCTGCGAGGCAATATCGGCGCAGAAATTGAAGCCCTGATGAAGGCATGCGGTATAACGGGCGCAGTGGTTGCCCCCGCATTTCCTCAGGCGGGAAGGACCACAGTGGCCGGTGAGTGTTGGGTAAACGGTGTGCGGATAACGGAAACCGAGTTTGCCAGCGATCCGAAAACCCCGGTATTGAGCGCCCGAATTGCGGACATCATCCGGTTGCAGACGGCCATTCCATGCCAGCCCGTTACGGTTTCTCAGCTCAGCCATTTGTCTTATGAGCAACCGTGGATTGGCGTGATAGATGCGCAGACGGACAGCGACCTGGATCGCATCGCTGCCGCTGTGATGCAGGCTAAACAACCGCTGCTGCTGGTCGGCTCCGCTGGTATTTGTGATGCCGTTGCCCGGCGCTCCGCGATTATGCCGCCACCCACCGTGCTGGCCATTATTGGTTCAATGAGCGAAATCGCTCAACGGCAGATCGCCACACTTCATTCACACCCACGTATCACACAGATATACGTCGATGTTGAACACATTCTGGCAGGCAATGCCAGTGACTATGACGCGCGTATTGTGCAGGCCTTGCAGAAAGGCGACCACTGTATTGTCCACACCTGTAACGATTCTGTAGCAAGGCATCAGATCGACACCCTTTGCCAGCGTTGGCAGATGAGTCGCGCTGCACTTGGGGAAAAAATTTGCCGGTTTCTTGGCGAACTTACCCGGCAAGTTCTGCTTTGCGCAATGCCCGATGCGCTTTATCTCTCTGGTGGTGATGTCGCAATGGCAACAGCCAGTGCGTTAGGCGCGACCGGATTTCGTATTACGGGGAAGGTGGCGCAATGCGTTCCATACGGTCACTTTCTGGGCGGCGTCTGGTCCCGTTCGGTGATGACGAAAGCCGGTGGGTTTGGCGATGAGACCACGTTGCATCAGGTTCTGAATTTTATCGAGGAGAAGTGTAGTGAATAATATTATTGCGGTAACGATGGGTGACCCGGCGGGTATTGGCCCGGAGATCATTATTAAATCCCTGAGCGAAGCCGGGCTTGCTGGTGCCCCGGTGGTGGTGGTGGGCTGTGTGCGCACGCTGCGACGTATTATGGCGATGAATATCACGCCGCAGGCAGAGTTACGCGTCATTCAAAAGGTGTGCGACGCCCATTTTGCTCCCGGCGTGATTAACGTGATGGATGAGCCGCTGGCTAACCCCGATGCGCTGACACCCGGAGTGGTACAGGCTGTGGCAGGCGATTTAGCGTATCGCTGTATCAAACGTGCAACGGCTCTGGCCTTATCAGGCGAGGTGAAAGCCATAGCCACTGCGCCGCTGAATAAAGAAGCGCTGCATCTTGGCGGGCATAACTATCCGGGGCATACGGAATTGCTGGCCCATCTTACCGGCAGCAAAGAGTACGCGATGGTGCTCTATACCGAGAAGCTCAAGGTTATCCATATTTCGACTCACATCTCACTGCGTAAATTCCTGGATACTTTGAATGGTGAAAGGGTCAAAACGGTTATTCGTGTTGCGAACCACTTCCTGAAACGTGTTGGTATTGAGCGTCCGCGTATTGCCGTGGCGGGTGTAAATCCACATGCAGGGGAACATGGTTTATTCGGCACTGAGGAAATCGAGATTATCGCGCCTGCGATTGAAGCAATGCAGGCCGAAGATATTGATGTTACTGGCCCGTGCCCGCCAGATACCGTGTTTATGCAATGCCATGAAGGGCTATTCGATATGGTAGTGGCTATGTACCACGATCAGGGGCATATCCCTTTAAAACTGCTTGGATTTTATGATGGGGTGAATATCACCGCCGGGTTGCCATTTATTCGCACTTCTGCCGACCACGGCACCGCGTTTGATATTGCCTGGACAGGAAAAGCCAAGTCTGAGAGCATGGCAGTTTCCATCCAGTTAGCAATGCAGATTTCGCGAGAATAAAATGAAGGGATATAACCGGTTAGAGCAGATCATGGATTACCTGAAAAGCCATAATCTGGTCACCGTAGATGAGCTGGTGGCGGTAACCAATGCGTCGCCGGCTACGATTCGTCGAGACCTGATAAAACTCGATGAGCAGGGTGTTATCAGCCGTACACACGGCGGTGTGACTCTCAACCGGTTTATTCCTACCCAACCGACTACCCATGAGAAAATGCAGCGCAGCCTGGCGGAAAAACATGCCATCGCCAGCGCAGCGGCGTCAATGGTCAAGGCGGGGGATTCCGTCGTCCTTGATGCCGGTACGACAATGATTGAACTTGCGCGGCAGATTACACATTTACCGCTTCGCGTGATCACAAGCGACCTGCATATCGCGCTTTTTTTGGCTGAATTCAAGCAAATTGAAGTGACGATTATCGGCGGACGTATTGACGACTCCAGCCAGTCCTGCATTGGTGAACATGGTCGTAAATTGCTGCAAAATACCTGGCCGGACGTGGCATTTTTAAGCTGTAACAGCTGGGATCTTGAAAAGGGTATTACAGCACCCACGGAAGAGAAAGCCGCACTAAAACGCGATCTTATCGCGCATGCTTCGCGCAAAATTCTCCTGGCTGACAGCTCAAAATACGGTTCATGGTCGCTGTTTAATATCGCGCATCTTAATGAACTGACAGAGATTATTACGGATAGTCAGCTTGATGGGCAGACGCGTAGAACGCTTGCGTCCTTGTCGACGCGTTTAATCATAGCCGACTAATCTACGACTCTGCGGCCAGCTCATCCGGAAATTTAATAAATGCGTCAGGCTGGCGACGTTTGGCCTTACGTTTCCAGCGCGAGGATCTGCTGGCAGTAGCGCAGAAAACGCCCCAATATCTTACGCAAAACCATTTTTTCGCTAACTAACAGTTGTCAGCCTGTCCCGCTTATAAGATCATACGCCGTTATACGTTGTTTACGCTTTGAGGAATCCACGATGAGTGAGGCAGAAGCCCGCCCGACTAACTTTATTCGTCAGATCATCGATGAAGATCTGGCC
>DXKH01000004.1 GCA_019415335.1 Citrobacter sp.
GTTTTTCTGAATGAAGTCACGGACGTTTACTTCATTCTGCCAGTCACCTTTGGTAAAACCTTCCCAGGCTGTGGCTAACTTTTCATTAAGCTCGGACATGTAACACCTACCTTCTTAAGTGGATTTTTTATTTACTGCGTATATACACTTCATCCTTCAAGCTGCCTCTTTGTTGGCTACGCTCATTCGCCCCTGTCACGTACTATGTGTACGCTCCTGGGAACTCATTCACTTGCCGCCTCAATGCAACTTGAATGATTTCGTGTATCGCGATATCAATTAATGATGATCGTTGTCACGCAGATAAATGACCCAGTATGTCAACCCAACCAACAAACCCCCGCCGATAATGTTACCGATCGTAACCGGAATCAGGTTATCAGTGATGAAGTTCATCGCGGTCAGGTGAGAAAAATTTTCCGGCGTCGAGCCAACTGCGCTCCAGAACTCCGGTGTAGCGAGATCACGGATTACAATACCCATCGGGATCATAAACATGTTTGCGATACTGTGCTCAAAACCGCTGGCAACAAACATCGCAACCGGTAACACCATGATGAACGCTTTATCCATCAGGCTACGGCCTGAGTAGCTCATCCATACGGCCAGGCAGACCATCAGGTTTGCGAGGATACCGAGACTAACGGCTTCAATAAAAGTATGGTGCATTTTGTGGTCGGCGGTTTGCAGGACGTTAAATCCCCACTGGCCGTTGGCGACCATATACTCGCCAGAAAGCCACATCAACAACACAAAGAGCAAGCAACCAATCAGGTTACCAAAATAGACGTTGAGCCAGTTTTTTGCCAACTGACCCCAGGTGATACGGCCACTGGCTTTGGCGACGACAATCAACACGGTTGATGTAAAGAGGTCTGCACCGCAGATGACGCAAAGAATCAACCCCAGAGAGAAGCAGATACCGCCAATCAGTTTCGCCATACCAAAGGGCATCGTACCTGTACCGGTCGTTGCGGTGATATAGAAAACAAAGGCGATGGAAATGAACACACCGGCAGTAATTGCCAGGAAGAAAGTCTTAAGCGGATGTTTCGTTGCTTTATAGACACCTGCCTCTTCGGCCACTTTGGCCATTGCTGCAGGGAGTAAAAGATCAAAAGGGTTGTCAGCTTTCACACTAACTCTCTCTTTATTAAGTCGGCGACGAGATACTAACAAAGCATTATAGATGAGAAATTGATGTAGATCATATCTCGCCTGGCTTATAGGCCCGTAATACGCATGGTTTTTATGCAATTGCGGAGTAATTTATTGATTAATATGATAAAAATAAATTTTAAAATTTAGCAAATGAGTTGAAAATTTTCCTTCCTGGGTCTGTTAGCCAGTTAATTAATATGGAGTAATTGACAGGCAAAGTAACAACTAACTGTTAAGTTGTTTAATATCAACTACCAATATTTAACCTTGTTATTACATTTATTTTTGGATATTCAAAAATAAGTAAAACGGGGCGCTTAGTGCGCCCCGTAATATAGCTCAGACAATTATTTAAACCTACTCAGTGTAGGTTAATTGGCTTTATTTTGACCAAAATGAAGATTTTGCACGCTGCAACTTCTCATAGGCCTTCAACAACGACTGGTGTGACGCGAAGGCGTGCAGATCGCTGTCAACTGGCTGCAGGCCATAAAAGGCCGCTTCACCGCTCAACGCCGCGCTGGCGGCTTCTACGGCATCGGCGCCATACATACGCACAAACGCGTTCAGATACTGTAGCGGTTCACGTTCTTCTTCCTGCGACAGAAGCAGCAGCGTTTGCAGGCAACGGTAATAATTCGCCCGCTCGGCGCTAAAGATCGATGTATTAAATTCCATCGTCCATTCGGTCCAGATCAGTGCCTGTTCCAGATCGCCACCTGCCAGCGCCAGCATCGCTTTCAGTTCACCAATACGCAGGGTATACCAGCCGTTATCTGAACCGGTTGCCAGACCTAACAGTTCACGAACGCGGGTGAAATCATCAAACCCTTCTTCATCAAGTTGCTCAATCAGGTTGAGATAGTCTTCTTTATCCCAGCGACTGTTCGGCAGTGAGAGCAGGGTCTCGCGCAGATGGGCACCCATGGCGTTGTTGGCTAACCACAGGTCTTCAGCAGGATAAATATCAGACATCCCCGGAACGATGATCCGACAGGCGTAGACACCGAGATGCTCGTAATCGGCAATGTACACTTCTTTATCTTCCGCGTTGAAGATCGCCATCAGGGTGGCGAACTCTTCTTCTGTCGTACCGGAGAAACGCCAGTCAACGAACGGATAGTCGGCATCCTGTTTGAACAGATCCCAGGAGATCAGACCGCTGGAGTCAATGAAGTGCGTTTCCAGGTTGGTATGTTCAGCCACTTCTTCATCGTCGAAGGTCGGCGGCGTGAAGACATCGAGATCTTTCAGACCACGGCCCTGCAGCAGCTCCGTCACGGTACGCTCCAGTGCAACGCCAAAATCAGGGTGCGCGCCGAAGGAGGCAAAGCAGGTGCCGTTAGCCGGATTGAACAGTACAACGCAGATCACCGGGTACTGACCGCCCAGAGAACCGTCGTAGGCAAAGATCGGGAAACCTTCTGCTTCCAGCGTCGCAATAGACTCCACCACCGCCGGATAGCGTGCCAGCACGTCGGCCGGAATTTCCGGCAGGCTGATACTTTCGGCAATAATGCGATTCTTCACGTAACGCTCAAAGACTTCAGAAAGCCCTTGCACGCGCGCTTCATTCCGAGTGTTACCCGCAGACATCCCGTTCGAGACGTACAGGTTGCCGATAATGTTCATTGGAATATAGACGGTCTGGTTATCCGACTGGCGGGTAAACGGCAGGCCGCAGATACCACGCGCTTCGTTGCCAGACTGCAGGTCAATCAGCATGCTGCCGGTTAGTTCATTCTCGGGATCGTAGAAGGCACGCAGGCGGGCATCCAGCAGACCATCCGGTACGTCATCATTTTCGGTCAGCGGGAACCATTTCTCGTTCGGATAATGCACGAACGGGCCATTGGCGATGGTTTCACCCAGCCAGAAATCAGCAAAGAAATAGTTGGTTGACAGACGCTCAAAATATTCGCCCAACGCCGAGGCCAGCGCAGCTTTTTTTGTCGCCCCTTTGCCGTTGGTAAAGCACAGCGCACACTCTTTATCGCGAATGTGTACGGACCAGACGTTCGGCACCGGGTTCAGCCACGAGGCCTCTTCAATATGGAAACCGAGGTCGAGGAGTTTCTGCTGGAAGCGAGCGATGGAGTCTTCCAGAGCGGCGTCTTTGCCGGGAATAAATGTTTGCGTCATGAAAATCACTTTTGTCGTACGGAAAGCGCGCAATGATACGGGTTTTATGTGACTGACGCTATCGCCGCCACGGACGCGGCGTAAATAAAAGTTTTGGCTATGCTTTTATCCAGTAACCGCGTTAAGGGCATAAAAATGAAAGCATTTGATTTACAACGGATGGCGCTCGATAACGTGCCCCTGGAGTTCCTCTGGGAAGTCGCGCTGCGTAGTTTCTACACCTTTATTCTGGTGTTTCTGTTTCTCAAACTGACGGGGCGGCGCGGTGTACGGCAGATGTCGTTATTTGAAGTGCTGATCATTCTGACGCTGGGGTCGGCGGCAGGGGACGTGGCTTTTTATGACGATGTTCCCATGCTGCCGGTGCTGGTGGTCTTTATCACGCTGGCGATTTTGTACCGGCTGGTGATGTGGTTGATGGCGCGCAGCGAAACGCTGGAAGATCTGCTGGAAGGTAAGCCCGTCGTTATCATCGAAGACGGCGAGTTAGCCTGGTCGAAGCTGGGTAATGCCAACATGACCGAATTTGAGTTCTTTATGGAACTGCGACTGAACGGCGTTGAGCAACTGGGGCAGGTCAGACTGGCTATTCTCGAAACGAATGGGCAAATCAGCGTCTATTTCTTTGCCGACGAAAAGGTAAAGCCTGGGCTCAGCATTCTGCCAGCATATTGTACGCAGCGTTTCAGGGTCATGCCGGAGGCGGGAGATTACGCCTGTGTGCGCTGTAGTGAAGTGATCCGCATGAGCGCTGGTGATAGCCAATTTTGTCCACGCTGCAAAAATCCAGAATGGTCGAAGGCCAGTCGTGCAAAACGGGTCGTCTGACAGCAAAAATATCGGTCTTTTATCGTCAATCCCGAAGATTCTGTTGTGTGAGCAAACACTCATTTTTGCTCTGCTCAGTTTTAGCCATTGCGGCGCGTGTCACTGAATGATAAAACCGATATCCACAGGAATAACTTATACCCAATGTCTGTTCATGTACGAAAAGAGGTTGGGTTAATAACAACGCAACGTGGTGAGGGGAAATGGCTCAGGTCTTCAATTTTAGTTCAGGTCCGGCAATGTTACCGGCAGACGTGCTCAAACTGGCTCAAAAGGATCTTTGTGACTGGAACGGTCTTGGTACGTCCGTCATGGAAGTGAGCCACCGCGGCAAAGAATTTATCCAGGTCGCGCAAGAAGCGGAGCAAGATTTTCGCGATCTGTTGAATATCCCCTCAAACTACAAAGTGCTGTTTTGTCACGGCGGCGGTCGCGGCCAGTTTTCTGCCATTCCGCTGAACATTCTGGGCGACAAAACCACGGCTGACTATGTTGATGCCGGTTACTGGGCTGCCAGCGCCGTCAAAGAAGCAAAAAAATACTGCACGCCGAATGTGATTGATGCCAAAGTCTCGGTTGATGGCCTGCGCGGCGTGAAGCCGATGAGCGAGTGGCAGCTTTCTGCTGATGCGGCGTATCTGCATTACTGCCCGAACGAAACCATCGATGGCATCGCCATTAACGAAACGCCCAATTTTGGTTCCGATGTGGTGGTGACCGCCGATTTCTCCTCAACCATTCTCTCCGGACCGCTGGATGTTTCCCGCTATGGCATCATTTATGCGGGTGCACAGAAAAACATTGGCCCGGCAGGTCTGACGATCGTTATTGTACGCGAAGATTTACTGGGTAAAGCGAATGTGGCCTGCCCGTCGATCCTCGATTATTCCGTCCTGAACGACAATGATTCTATGTTCAATACGCCGCCAACCTTCGCCTGGTATCTTTCCGGCCTGGTGTTCAAATGGCTGAAAGCCAATGGCGGCGTGGAAGCGATGGATAAAATCAATCAGCAAAAAGCTGAACTGTTGTATGGCGTGATTGATAACAGCAACTTCTATCGCAATGATGTGGCGAAAGCGAACCGTTCACGTATGAACGTGCCGTTCCAGTTGGCTGACAGCGCGCTGGATAAGATCTTCCTGGAAGAGTCTTTTGCCGCCGGACTGCACGCATTGAAAGGCCACCGCGTTGTCGGGGGAATGCGTGCCTCCATCTATAACGCGATGCCGCTGGAAGGGGTAAAAGCGCTTGCCGATTTCATGACTGATTTCGAGCGTCGCCGCGGCTAATCTGTTGTCTCTTTTCATCCCCACAGCCTTGTCTGTGGGGTTTTTATTTCTGTCTTTTGAGAGTTGAGTTTCATGGAATCCCTGACGTTACAACCCATCGCACGGGTCGATGGCACGATTAATCTGCCAGGCTCGAAGAGCGTATCTAACCGCGCGCTGTTACTGGCGGCGTTAGCACATGGCACCACAGCGCTGGCCAACCTGTTAGACAGCGATGACGTTCGCCATATGCTCAATGCCCTGAGTGCGTTGGGGATTGATTACACCCTGTCTGCGGATCGTACCCGCTGTGAAATCACGGGTAACGCTGGCCCTCTGCACGCCAAAGGCGCGTTAGAACTGTTTCTGGGCAATGCCGGAACGGCGATGCGACCGCTGGCCGCCGCGCTGTGCCTTGGCGCAAACGACATTGTGCTGACCGGCGAACCGCGTATGAAAGAGCGCCCGATTGGTCATCTGGTGGATGCTCTGCGTCAGGGCGGGGCGAACATTGAGTATCTGGAGCAGGAAAACTATCCGCCGCTTCGACTGCGTGGCGGGTTTACCGGCGGACAGGTTGAGGTTGACGGCAGCGTCTCCAGCCAGTTTCTCACCGCGCTGCTGATGACCGCACCTCTGGCGCCGCAAGATACGGTGATAAGTATCAAAGGCGATCTGGTGTCGAAACCGTATATCGATATCACACTGAACCTGATGAAAACCTTTGGCGTTGAGATAGAGAACCAGAGCTATCAGCGTTTCGTGGTCAAAGGTGGTCAGCAGTATCACTCTCCGGGCCACTATCTGGTTGAAGGCGATGCGTCATCGGCCTCCTATTTCCTTGCGGCTGGTGCCATTAAAGGCGGAACGGTGAAAGTAACCGGGATTGGCCGCAACAGTATGCAGGGCGATATTCGCTTTGCCGATGTACTGGAGAAAATGGGCGCGACCGTAACCTGGGGTGACGACTTTATCGCCTGTACCCGTGGAGAACTTAACGCCATCGACATGGACATGAACCACATCCCGGATGCGGCGATGACCATTGCCACTGCGGCGCTTTTTGCCAAAGGCACGACGACGCTTCGTAACATCTATAACTGGCGCGTCAAAGAGACTGACCGTCTGTTTGCGATGGCAACCGAACTGCGTAAAGTTGGCGCGGACGTGGAAGAGGGGCATGATTTTATTCGCATCACGCCGCCGGCACAGCTGAAGTTTGCCGAAATTGGCACCTATAACGATCACCGTATGGCAATGTGTTTCTCGCTGGTGGCGTTATCTGACACGCCGGTTACGATCCTTGATCCGAAATGTACTGCCAAAACCTTCCCTGACTATTTCGAACAACTGGCACGCATTAGCACGCCGGTCTGATAAACGTAAAACATTGTCATCTTTCGGGCTGGTTGCTCCCCAGCCCGCTATAATTGCGCAATTATTCTTCATCTGGTGACAGACCAAACCGGTTTTTGCACACAATGTTAACGATTGTGGACGTTGGCGCGTATAATGCGCGGCGTTTACGTTAACAGAACGCCTGTTTAAGGAGATAAAGATGACGGCAATTGCCCCGGTAATTACCATTGATGGCCCAAGCGGTGCAGGAAAAGGCACCTTGTGCAAAGCGATGGCGGAAGCATTGCAATGGCATCTGTTGGACTCAGGCGCAATCTATCGCGTGCTGGCGTTGGCGGCATTACATCATCACGTTGATGTCGCTTCGGAAGACGCACTGGTTCCGCTGGCAACTCACCTTGATGTCCGCTTTGTCTCAACCGAGGGAAATCTGGAAGTGATTCTGGAAGGGGAAGACGTCAGCGGTGAAATTCGCACCCAGGAAGTTGCCAATGCCGCCTCTCAGGTCGCTGCGTTTCCTCGCGTGCGTGAAGCGCTGCTGCGTCGCCAACGTGCTTTTCGTGAAACACCGGGATTGATCGCCGACGGACGTGATATGGGGACGGTGGTTTTCCCGGATGCGCCAGTCAAAATTTTCCTTGACGCCTCCTCGGAAGAACGTGCGCATCGCCGTATGCTACAGTTGCAGGAGAAGGGCTTTAGTGTTAACTTTGAACGCCTTTTGGCCGAGATCAAAGAACGTGACGATCGCGACCGAAACCGTGCTGTAGCGCCGCTGGTTCCCGCTGCTGATGCTTTAGTTTTAGATTCCACACGATTAAGCATTGAGCAAGTGATTGAAAAAGCGCTACAATACGCGCGCCAAAAACTGGCACTCGCTTAAAAGCGACCGAATTTGCAGTACCCCCGTTGCAATGGAATGACAGCGGGTATGTTAAACAACCCCATCCGGCACGGAGCCAGGTGGACGTTAAATATGAAACCTGAAGATTAAACATGACTGAATCTTTTGCTCAACTGTTTGAAGAATCCTTAAAAGAAATCGAAACCCGTCCGGGTTCCATCGTTCGCGGTGTTGTTGTTGCTATCGACAAAGACGTTGTTCTGGTTGATGCAGGCCTGAAATCTGAATCTGCAATCCCTGCAGAGCAGTTCAAGAACGCAGCCGGCGAACTGGAAATCCAGGTGGGCGACGAAGTTGACGTTGCTCTGGATGCAGTAGAAGACGGCTTCGGTGAAACACTGCTGTCTCGTGAAAAAGCGAAACGTCACGAAGCATGGATCACGCTGGAAAAAGCTTACGAAGATGCTGAAACTGTTACCGGTGTTATCAACGGCAAAGTTAAGGGCGGCTTCACTGTTGAGCTGAACGGTATTCGTGCGTTCCTGCCAGGTTCACTGGTAGACGTTCGTCCGGTGCGCGACACGCTGCACCTGGAAGGCAAAGAGCTTGAATTCAAAGTCATCAAGCTGGATCAGAAACGCAACAACGTTGTTGTTTCTCGTCGTGCCGTGATCGAATCCGAAAACAGCGCAGAACGCGATCAACTGCTGGAAAACCTGCAGGAAGGCATGGAAGTTAAAGGTATCGTTAAGAACCTCACTGACTACGGTGCATTCGTTGATCTGGGTGGCGTTGACGGCCTGCTGCACATCACCGATATGGCATGGAAACGCGTTAAGCATCCGAGCGAAATCGTAAACGTTGGCGACGAAATCACTGTTAAAGTGCTGAAGTTCGACCGCGAACGTACCCGTGTATCTCTGGGCCTGAAACAACTGGGCGAAGATCCGTGGGTAGCTATCGCTAAGCGTTATCCGGAAGGTACCAAACTGACCGGTCGCGTGACCAACCTGACCGACTACGGCTGCTTCGTTGAAATCGAAGAAGGCGTTGAAGGCCTGGTTCACGTTTCCGAAATGGACTGGACCAACAAAAACATCCACCCATCCAAAGTTGTTAACGTTGGCGACGTAGTGGAAGTTATGGTTCTGGATATCGACGAAGAACGTCGTCGTATCTCCCTGGGCCTGAAGCAGTGCAAATCTAACCCATGGCAGCAGTTCGCGGAAACCCACAACAAGGGCGACCGTGTTGAAGGTAAAATCAAGTCTATCACTGACTTTGGTATCTTCATCGGCCTGGACGGCGGCATCGACGGCCTGGTTCATCTGTCTGACATCTCCTGGAACGTTGCAGGCGAAGAAGCCGTTCGTGAATACAAAAAAGGCGACGAAATCGCAGCAGTTGTTCTGCAGGTTGACGCAGAGCGCGAGCGTATCTCTCTGGGCGTTAAACAGCTGGCAGAAGATCCGTTCAACAACTGGGTTGCACTGAACAAGAAAGGCGCAATTGTAAACGGCAAAGTGACTGCAGTTGACGCGAAAGGCGCAACCGTAGAACTGGCTGACGGCGTTGAAGGTTACCTGCGCGCTTCTGAAGCATCCCGTGACCGCGTTGAAGACGCTACCCTGGTTCTGAGCGTGGGTGACGACGTTGAAGCTAAATTCACCGGCGTTGACCGTAAGAACCGTGCAATCAGCCTGTCTGTTCGTGCTAAAGACGAAGCTGATGAGAAAGATGCCATCGCAACTGTTAACAAACAGGAAGATGCAAACTTCTCCAACAACGCAATGGCTGAAGCTTTCAAAGCAGCTAAAGGCGAGTAATTCTTTGATACTTCGGGATGTTTCGTCCCGAAGTTAGATGAGAATACTTGACAGATTATAGAATTCGTTCTGTAATCAATGACAAAGGGCGGCTACGGCCGCCCTTAATCAATGCAACAGCAGCAGCTTATTGGAACCGGAGGAATCATGACCAAGTCAGAATTGATTGAAAGACTTGCCACTCAGCAATCTCATATTCCCGCGAAAGCGGTTGAAGATGCAGTAAAAGAGATGCTGGAGCATATGGCCTCGACTCTTGCACAGGGCGAGCGTATTGAAATCCGCGGTTTCGGCAGCTTTTCTTTGCACTACCGTGCACCACGTACCGGGCGTAACCCGAAGACTGGCGATAAAGTGGATCTGGAAGGAAAATACGTTCCGCACTTTAAGCCGGGTAAAGAACTGCGCGATCGCGCCAATATTTACGGTTAAGTTTTTCGCAAAACGTAACCTCAGAAAAGCACCTTTACGGTGCTTTTTTCTTGCCTGCTGTTTTGTCCTGGAATACCACTCGCATTTCACGTTGCACATTGCCGGGCAGCGATGAAAATCGCGGAGTTATGGCCGTAAATCTCTCATTTTCCCCCTGACAATGTCGGTTCAGACCCGCACACTGCCGCCAACACGGAGGTGTGTATGAAATTAACAACGGTCAGTCTGTGCGCATTAGGAGGAATTTTCCCTTTATTCTTGCTGCCCACGCTGCCGGGTTCATTGGTTGTTAGCGTTCTGTTTACGCTGGCCTGTCTGCTCGGTCTGTTCCGCTGGAAAGTGGCACAGTGTACCGGGCTTCTCCTGCTGTTTTTTCTCTGGGGCGTCATGGCGGCGAAGCAGTCGCTGTGGGCGGTAAATACATTGCCCGTCACCACGCAGAAGGTGGTCGTAGAGATTACTGCCACGGATAATATGACAACACATGCCGGACTAATCACGCATCTTAATGGACAACGGCTTTTCCCTGCCGTAGGCATTGTGCTTTACGATCAATATTTGCCGATAGCACCGTGTGCAGGACAACGCTGGGCGATGTCGCTGAAGGTTCGCGCAATCCACGCTGAGTTGAATGACGGCGGGTTTGATAGCCAGCGTTATGCCCTGGCACAGCATCAACCGCTCACTGGCCGCTTTTTGCAGGCAAAGGTTGTCGACAGCAGATGCAACTGGCGAGCCCGCTATCTCGCCTCATTGACCGCCTCTCTGGAAAACTACCCCTGGCAACAGGTGATATTAGGACTGGGGATGGGAGAGCGCTTGCAGGTTCCACAGGAAGTCAAAGCGATCATGCGTGATACCGGTACGGCACATCTGATGGCAATTTCCGGCCTGCATATCGCTTTTGCGGCTTTACTGGCAGCAGCTCTGATTCGCGGCGTGCAGTTTCTGCTGCCGATCGGTGCAATTCGCTGGCAACATCCTGTGATTGGCGGGCTTATTTGCGCTGCGTTTTACGCCTGGTTGACCGGACTGCAACCTCCGGCGCTGCGTACGGTAGTGGCGTTGCTGGTGTGGGGGGCATTGAAATTAAGCGGGCGGCAATGGAGCGGATGGTCAGTATGGTGTTGCTGTCTGGCGGCCATTCTGGTTGTTGATCCCGTCGCCGTGATCTCGCAAAGCCTGTGGCTTTCGGCCTTTGCCGTTGCGGCTTTGCTGTTCTGGTATCAATGGTTTCCTTGTCCTGTCTGGCCTTTACCGCGCGCCGGACGCTTGCTCGTTGAACTGGCGCACCTGCAACTGGGCATTACCCTGTTGCTCCTGCCGTTACAAATTGCGCTGTTTCATGGTATCAGCCTGAGCTCTTTTGTCGCAAATCTGTTTGCTGTCCCGCTGGTAACGTTTGTCAGCGTTCCGCTGATCCTCACCGGAATGGGGGTCCACCTCACCGGTCCGTTGTTTCTCGAGGACGGTTTCTGGTATCTGGCCGATCGCTCACTGGCCGCGTTATTCTGGGCGTTCAGGCACTTGCCTGCGGGGTGGATCAATGTTGATGCCCGCTGGCAGGGAGTGGCCTTTGTTCCCTGGTTGATGTTACTCGGCTGGCGGTTCGTTGCATGGCGCGTCTTTCCTGGTCTCTGTCTGGCAATGCTAACGTTATTGAGTTGGCCATTCTGGAGTCCGGCACGTACCGACGCCTGGCAGGTACACATGCTGGATGTCGGGCAGGGCCTGGCGATGGTTATCGTCCGTAATGGCAAAGCGTTACTCTACGATACCGGGCTGGCATGGCCTGGAGGCGACAGCGCACAGCAGATGATCATTCCGTGGTTGCGCTGGCACCATCTGCAGCCAGAAGGAATTATTCTCAGCCATGAACATCTCGACCATCGCGGTGGACTACACTCTTTGCAGACAACCTGGCCGGCGCTTTGGGTACGCAGTCCGCTAGGCTGGCAGGGGCATTTGCCGTGTTATCGCGGTGAGACGTGGCAATGGCAGGGACTGCGTTTTAGGGTGCACTGGCCGTTGAAAGGAGACCCGACGCAGGGGAATAACCACTCCTGCGTCGTAAAGATTGATGATGGTACGCACAGTATTCTGCTAACGGGCGATATAGAGTCCCCGGCGGAACTGAAAATGCTCAGTCATTACTGGCACCATCTTTCAGCAACGGTAGTTCAGGTACCGCATCATGGCAGTAATAGTTCTTCTTCACTGGCGTTACTTCAACGCGTCAATGGCAGAGCGGCGCTGGTCTCCGCCTCACGCTACAACGCCTGGCGCCTGCCGTCCCGGAAGGTGAAACAGCGTTATCTGCAACAAGGTTACCGGTGGTGTGATACCCCGCATCAGGGGCAAATCTCGCTGGATTTTTCAACACTGGGCTGGCAGGTCACCAGCCTACGGGAGCAAATTTTACCTCGTTGGTATCATCAGTGGTTTGGCGTGTCAGACGATAACGGGTAGAATATGCGGCTATTTCAACAGATGCTGGTTTCTTGAATGCATAACGATAAAGATCTCTCTACGTGGCAGACGTTTCGCCGACTGTGGCCAACCATTGCGCCTTTCAAATCGGGTCTGATCGTGGCGGGTGTTGCGTTAATCCTCAACGCGGCCAGCGATACCTTCATGTTATCGCTCCTCAAACCATTACTGGACGATGGTTTTGGTAAAACAGATCGCTCAGTGTTGCTTTGGATGCCGCTGGTGGTTATTGGGCTGATGATATTACGCGGTATCACCAGCTATATCTCCAGCTACTGTATTTCCTGGGTATCAGGTAAAGTGGTGATGACCATGCGTCGTCGCCTGTTTGGCCATATGATGGGAATGCCGGTTTCCTTCTTTGACAAGCAGTCCACCGGGACGCTGCTTTCTCGTATTACATACGATTCTGAACAGGTTGCCTCTTCGTCTTCCGGTGCGCTGATTACCGTTGTGCGTGAAGGCGCATCGATTATCGGCCTGTTCATCATGATGTTCTATTACAGCTGGCAACTGTCGATAATCCTCGTTGTGCTGGCACCTATTGTGTCGATCGCGATTCGCGTGGTCTCCAAACGTTTTCGTGCTATCAGCAAGAATATGCAGAATACGATGGGGCAGGTGACGACCAGCGCGGAGCAGATGCTGAAAGGCCACAAAGAAGTACTGATCTTCGGTGGTCAGGGAGTGGAAACGAAGCGCTTCGACAAAGTCAGTAACAAGATGCGTTTGCAGGGGATGAAGATGGTTTCTGCCTCTTCCATTTCCGACCCTATCATCCAGTTGATTGCGTCTCTGGCGCTGGCGTTTGTTCTGTACGCAGCCAGCTTCCCAAGCGTGATGGACAGCCTGACGGCAGGGACGATCACCGTGGTCTTCTCGTCAATGATTGCCCTGATGCGCCCGCTGAAATCGCTGACCAACGTCAACGCCCAGTTCCAGCGCGGTATGGCAGCGTGCCAGAGCTTATTTGCGATCCTGGATAGCGAGCAGGAAAAAGACGAAGGTAAACGCGTGATTGAACGTGCGACCGGCGATCTGGAATTCCGCAATGTGACCTTTACCTATCCGGGCCGCGAAGTGCCTGCGTTGCGCAATATCAACCTGAAAATCCCGGCGGGCAAAACCGTTGCGCTGGTGGGACGTTCAGGCTCCGGTAAATCAACCATTGCCAGCCTGATCACGCGTTTCTACGACATCAATGAAGGCGAAATCCTGATGGATGGTCACGATCTGCGTGAGTACACCCTGGCATCATTGCGTAATCAGGTCGCGTTGGTTTCGCAGAACGTGCATCTGTTTAACGACACGGTGGCGAATAATATCGCCTATGCGCGTAATGAGCAGTATAGCCGTGAGCAGATTGAGGAAGCGGCCCGTATGGCCTATGCCATGGACTTTATCAATAAGATGGATGACGGTCTTGATACGGTGATCGGCGAAAACGGCGTGCTGCTGTCCGGCGGTCAGCGTCAGCGTATCGCCATTGCTCGCGCCTTGCTGCGTGACAGCCCGATTCTGATCCTCGATGAAGCCACGTCAGCACTGGATACCGAATCTGAGCGTGCCATTCAGGCGGCGCTGGACGAACTGCAGAAAAACCGCACCTCGCTGGTGATTGCGCACCGTCTCTCAACCATCGAACAGGCCGACGAAATTGTGGTCGTGGAAGATGGGCTGATTGTGGAGCGCGGTACGCACAACGAGCTGCTGGAACACCGCGGCGTCTACGCGCAACTGCACAAAATGCAATTTGGTCAATGATCGCACGCATCTGGTCCGGTGAATCGCCCTTGTGGCGACTGTTACTCCCTCTCTCCTGGCTGTATGGTCTGGTGAGCGGGGGGATCCGTCTGTGCTACACGCTCGGGATCAAACGTGCCTGGCGCGCACCGGTGCCGGTGGTGGTGGTGGGTAACCTGACTGCGGGCGGCAACGGCAAAACGCCGGTGGTGATCTGGCTGGTGGAACAGCTCCAGCAGCGTGGTCTGCGCGTTGGGGTCGTTTCCCGTGGTTACGGTGGCAAAGCGGCGTCTTATCCTTTGCTGCTGAATGCCGAAACTACCACCGCTGAAGCAGGTGATGAACCGGTACTGATTTATCAGCGCACTGGTGCACCGGTTGTCGTGTCACCCAACCGAGCTGACGCGGTCAAAGCGATTCTGGAGCATCACGATGTGCAGATCATCATCACTGATGATGGCCTTCAGCACTACCGTCTGGCGCGCGATGTTGAGATTGTGGTGGTTGATGGCGTTCGTCGCTTCGGTAACGGCTGGTGGCTACCGGCAGGTCCGATGCGTGAGCGGGCTGGCCGCCTGAAAACAGTGGATGCGGTCATCGTCAACGGCGGGATCCCGCAGCCGGGTGAGATCCCAATGCGCCTGGCGCCAGGACTGGCCGTGAACTTACGTACTGGTGAGCGTCGTGATGTCGCTCAACTGCAAAATGTCGTGGCGATGGCCGGTATCGGTCATCCACCGCGCTTTTTTGCTACGTTAGATGAATGTGGCGTACAGCCGCTGAAATGTGTTCCGTTGGCGGATCACCAGGCATTGACTCCGCGTGATGTCAACGGTTTGCTGAACACATCGCAAACGCTGGTCATGACGGAGAAAGACGCTGTCAAGTGTCGCGCCTTTGCTGAAGATAACTGGTGGTATCTCCCTGTCGATGCACATTTGTCGGGGACGGAACCTGAGGCATTACTCGAAAAATTGATCTCGCTGACGCGTTAGCGCACCACCATGACGGCAGCGTACAAATGAGGGAATCATGAATGTCGTTGCCGCACCTCTCACTTACGGATGCCCGTAACCTTCATCTCGCTGCCCAGGGATTGTTAAAGAAACCACGCCGTCGTGCGCTGGCAAGCGATATCCTGCCGACGATTACCCGTATGTCACTGCTGCAAATTGATACCATCAATATTGTTGCCCGCAGCCCCTACCTTGTGTTGTTCAGCCGACTGGGCGATTACACCACACAGTGGCTGGATGATGCGTTGACGCAGGGTGAACTGATGGAGTACTGGGCCCATGAAGCCTGTTTCCTGCCGCGTAGTGATTTTACGCTAATTCGTCACCGGATGCTGGCACCTGAAAAAATGGGCTGGAAGTACCAGGCGGCATGGATGAAAGAGCATGCCGGCGAAATTGAGCAACTGTTGCAGCATATCCATCAAAATGGACCGGTACGCTCTGCGGACTTTGAGCATCCGCGTAAAGGCAACAGCGGCTGGTGGGACTGGAAGCCGCATAAGCTGCACCTGGAAGGGCTGTTCACGGCAGGAAAAGTGATGGTGATTGAACGACGCAATTTCCAGCGCGTGTACGATCTTACGCATCGGGTTATGCCGCATTGGGATGATGAGCGCGATCTGCTGCCCCGGGCGCAAGCGGAGTCTGTCATGCTGGACAATAGCGCGCGCAGTCTGGGGATTTTTCGCGAACAGTGGCTGGCAGATTACTACCGTCTGAAACGCCCCGAATTACAAAACTGGCGCGACGTGCGGACTGAACAGCAGCAGATTGTTCCGGTAGAGGTCGAAAGCCTCGGACAACTGTGGTTGCACGCGGATCTGTTGCCTCTGCTTGAACAGGCGCAGGCAGGAAAGCTGACAGCAACGCATAGCGCAGTGCTGTCGCCATTTGATCCGGTGGTCTGGGATCGGAAACGCGCGGAGCAACTGTTTGATTTCAGCTACCGGCTGGAATGTTACACGCCGGCACCAAAGCGCCAGTACGGTTATTTTGTTTTGCCTTTACTCCACCGGGGGCAACTGGTGGGACGGATGGACGCCAAGATGCACCGTAAAACGGGCGTGCTGGACGTGATTTCTCTCTATCTGCAGGACGGGGTAAGGCAAGGTGTGACGCTGCAAAACGGGTTACAGCAAGCGATAACCGATTTTGCCCGCTGGCAGAATGCCGTTCGTGTGACGCTGGGCCACTGTCCGGAAGGGTTATTTGCACAATGTCGACAGGGGTGGGAAATAGACGCAGTCGCATGAGTGAGTATGATAAGATCTCCCCATTCACTACCCGGTCCATCTGGAGGAACTATGGATCATCGTCTGCTTGAAATCGTTGCCTGCCCGGTCTGTAACGGCAAACTCTGGTACAACCAGGAAAAACAAGAACTGATCTGCAAACTGGATAACCTCGCTTTTCCGCTGCGTGATGGCATTCCCGTTTTGCTGGAAACCGAGGCTCGCGTGTTAGCGGCTGATGAGCGTAAATCATGAGTTTTGTCGTCATTATTCCTGCCCGCTACGCCTCCACGCGTTTACCGGGTAAACCGTTGCAGGACATCAACGGTAAACCGATGATTGTGCATGTGCTGGAGCGCGCCCGTGAATCTGGCGCTGAGCGCATTATCGTCGCGACCGATCATGAAGATGTCGCACGTGCTGTTGAAGCGGCGGGTGGGGAAGTCTGTATGACCCGCGCCGATCACCAGTCGGGGACGGAACGTCTGGCAGAGGTGGTCGAGAAGTGTGGCTTCAGCGATGACACCGTGATTGTCAACGTGCAGGGTGATGAGCCGATGATCCCGGCCGTCATCATTCGCCAGGTGGCGGAAAACCTGGCGCAGCGTCAGGTTGGAATGGCCACGCTTGCTGCACCGATTCACGGCGCAGAAGAGGCGTTCAACCCGAATGCGGTGAAGGTGGTACTGGACGCCGAAGGTTATGCGCTGTACTTCTCGCGTGCAACCATTCCCTGGGACCGCGACCGTTTTGCGAAAAGTCGGGAAACGGTGGGCGACAACTTCCTGCGTCACCTCGGCATTTACGGCTACCGCGCCGGATTTATCCGCCGTTATGTGAGCTGGCAGCCCAGTCCGCTGGAAAATATCGAGATGCTGGAGCAACTTCGCGTGTTGTGGTATGGCGAAAAAATCCACGTAGCTGTGGCAAAAGAGGTGCCTGGCACTGGTGTTGATACCGCAGAAGATCTCGAGCGCGTTCGCGCTGAAATGCGTTAATTCCCTTTCCGACACTCCGCTCTTTAGTGAGAGGAGTGTCGTACCGTTACGATTTTCCACGTTTTTTCTTTTCAACAATTGATCTCATCCGGGTGACATCTGTCGGTGTGGCGCTCATTATAAAAGCAGTAGCTTTTATGAGGGCAATCTGAATGGAACAGCTGCGCGCCGAATTAAGTCATTTACTGGGCGAAAAACTGAGCCGCATTGAATGCGTGAATGAAAAGGTCGACACAGCACTGTGGTCGCTCTATGACAGCCAGGGCAACCCAATGCCGCTGATGGCCCAAAGTTTCACCACGCCGGGGGTCGCACAGCAACTGGCCTGGAAAACCACTATGTTAGCGCGTAGCGGTACCGTGCGAATGCCGGTGATTTACGGGGTGATGACTCACGATGAACACCCTGGCCCGGATGTCTTGCTGCTGGAACGTCTGCGCGGCGTCCCGGTTGAAGCACCAGCCCGGACGCCTGAGCGCTGGGAGCAGCTCAAAGATCAGATTGTCGAAGGGTTACTGGCCTGGCACCGCCAGGATAGCCGGGGCTGTGTTGGCGCGGTGGACAATACGCAGGAGAATATCTGGCCCTCATGGTACCGTCAGCGCGTAGAGGTGCTTTGGAGCACGCTCAACCAGTTCAACAACACCGGGCTGACGATGCAGGATAAACGCATTCTGTTTCGTACCCGCGAATGTCTGCCGGCATTGTTTGACGGATTTAACGACAACTGTGTGCTGGTGCATGGCAATTTTAGTCTGCGCAGCATGTTAAAAGACGCCCGGAGCGACCAGCTTCTGGCGATGGTGGGGCCAGGCATCATGCTCTGGGCTCCACGGGAGTACGAACTGTTCCGGCTGGTGGATAATACGCTGGCGGAAGGGTTGCTCTGGCACTACCTGCAACGCGCGCCAGTGGCTGAATCGTTCATCTGGCGGCGTTGGTTATATGTGTTATGGGATGAAGTGGCGCAACTGGTCAATACCGGGCGCTTTAACCGATCTCATTTTGATCTCGCTGCGAAATCACTCCTGCCCTGGCTCGCCTGACGAGCCTTTCAACCACTGCCAGACTCTCCCCAACGTCTCGTAACTTGCGCGATCGCTATGCATCAACCAGACGGGAGAGGGAATCGCCCGCTCCCACGGATTCAACGGTGAATCGATGGCCAGTTGATTTGCCGGCGCCGGCAGCGGATTTAACCCGGCCTGCTGAAAGAAAATCATTGCTCGCGGCAGATGAGAGGCGGAAGTGACCAGCAGGAATGGCGCGTCGCCGATTGCCTGCTTCACGGCAGCGGCTTCTTCCTCCGTATCCTTGGGCTTGTCGAGCGTAATGATATCCTCTTGCGGCACGCCCAGCGATTGTGCCACCCGCGCGCCAACCTCAGCCGTACTCACCGGATTGGTTCTGGCATTCGCGCCGGTAAAAATCAATTTCGCCCCCGGGTTTGCCCGCCACAGACGAATTCCCTCATTAAGACGCGGCAGGCTGTTGTTGATCAGGTTGGAACTGGGCGCCCATTGCGGGTTCCAGGTATAACCGCCGCCCAGTACGACGATGTATTTCACTTTCTGTGTATCCTGCCAGGTCGGGTAGCTATTTTCTATCGGGCGCAGCAGATGGTCAGCAACGGGTTGCAGGCTGAGCAGGAACAGCGTCAGCCAACTGAGGCTGATAAATACCTTACCGGTTTTCTGAAAACGGCTAAACCACAGCAGTGCCAGGCCGATACCCATCATCAGGAGCAGAAAAGGGAGAGGTAGCAGCATGCCGCCAATCACTTTCTTCAGTGTAAAAAGCATCCTTTTTGGTTCCTTTTTTGACCATATAGCAGAAGAATAATCAGGATATTACACCAGAGAGGTTCATTCTCCGCGCGGGTGTGACAAAATAGCGGTTTTATCAGAGCACACCTTAGCCAGCCTGTGGAGAGCCCGATGCGGGATCGCAATTTTGATGACATTGCTGAGAAGTTTTCCCGTAATATTTACGGCACCACAAAAGGGCAGCTAAGACAGGCGATCCTGTGGCAGGATCTCGACCGTATTCTGGCGGACTTCGGCCCGCAGAAACTGCGGGTGCTGGACGCTGGCGGCGGTGAAGGACAGACGGCCATTAAAATGGCAGAGCGCGGTCATCACGTGACGTTGTGCGACGTCTCTGGTGAGATGATCGCCCGTGCGCAACGGGCGGCAGAAGCTAAAGATGTGAGCCACAACATGCATTTTGTACAATGCGCCGCTCAGGATGTTGCTTCGCATTTGGAAAGCCCCGTTGATCTGATATTGTTTCACGCTGTGCTGGAGTGGGTCGCCGATCCGGTCAGCGTGTTAGAGACCCTTTGGTCGGTATTGCGTCCCGGTGGCGTACTGTCATTAATGTTCTACAATGCCAACGGTCTGTTAATGCATAACATGGTGGCGGGGAACTTTGACTACGTACAGATAGGGATGCCAAAGCGTAAGAAGCGTACCCTTTCGCCAGACTATCCGCGTGAGCCGGGACAGGTTTACCAATGGCTGGAACAGATGGGCTGGCAGATCACCGGGAAAACCGGGGTGCGCGTGTTTCATGATTATCTGCGTGAGAAACATCAGCAGCGTGACTGTTATGAGATATTGCTTGAGTTAGAAACGCGTTACTGTCGCCAGGAGCCGTATGTCAGCCTGGGTCGTTACATTCACGTCACCGCGCGTAAACCGCAGATGCAAGGATAACCTATGAGTGAATTTTCCCAGACAGTCCCCGAACTGGTTGCCTGGGCCAGAAAAAATGACTTCTCTATCTCGCTGCCGGTAGACCGACTCTCGTTCCTGCTGGCGGTGGCCACGCTGAACGGCGAGCGCCTGGACGGTGAGATGAGTGAAGGCGAACTGGTGGATGCGTTCCGCCATGTAAGTGATGCGTTTGAGCAAACCAGCGAAACCATTGGCGTGCGCGCGAACAATGCGATCAACGATATGGTGCGTCAACGTCTGCTGAACCGCTTTACCAGTGATCAGGCAGAAGGGAACGCGATTTATCGCCTGACGCCGCTCGGCATTGGCATTACGGATTACTATATTCGCCAGCGTGAATTTTCCACACTGCGTCTGTCGATGCAGTTGTCGATCGTGGCGGGTGAACTCAAGCGCGCAGCGGATGCCGCCGATGAGGGCGGTGATGAGTTCCACTGGCACCGCAACGTCTATGCGCCGCTCAAGTATTCAGTGGCAGAGATTTTCGACAGTATCGATCTGACTCAGCGCATCATGGATGAACAGCAGCAACAGGTGAAAGATGATATCGCGCAGTTATTGAATAAAGACTGGCGTGCGGCGATTTCGAGCTGTGAACTGTTACTGTCAGAAACCTCCGGTACCCTGCGCGAATTACAGGATACGCTGGAAGCGGCAGGCGATAAATTGCAGGCCAATCTGCTGCGCATTCAGGATGCGACGCTGACCCATGACGATCTGCATTTTGTCGATCGCCTGGTGTTTGACCTGCAAAGTAAGCTCGATCGTATTATCAGTTGGGGCCAGCAGTCTATCGATCTGTGGATCGGCTATGACCGCCACGTTCACAAATTTATCCGTACCGCCATCGACATGGATAAAAACCGCGTCTTTGCCCAGCGCTTACGTCAGTCGGTACAGACCTACTTTGATGAGCCGTGGGCGCTGACCTACGCCAACGCTGACCGTCTGCTGGACATGCGTGACGAAGAGATGGCGTTGCGTGATGAAGAGGTCACCGGGGAACTTCCGCCGGATTTAGAGTACGAAGAGTTTAACGAGATCCGCGAACAGCTGGCGGCGATTATCGAAGGCCAACTGGCTATCTATAAATCGAAAGAGACGCCGTTAGATCTCGGTCTGGTAGTGCGCGAGTATCTTGCGCAATACCCGCGAGCGCGCCATTTCGACGTTGCGCGCATTGTTATCGATCAGGCGGTACGTCTTGGCGTAGCGCAAGCAGACTTCACCGGACTGCCAGCCAAATGGCAGCCGATTAATGATTACGGAGCCAAGGTACAGGCGCATGTCATTGACAAATATTGAACAAGTGATGCCGGTTAAGCTGGCGCAAGCGCTGGCGAATCCGTTATTTCCGGCGCTGGATAGCGCATTACGTTCTGGCCGCCACATCGGTCTGGATGAACTGGATAATCATGCCTTTCTGATGGACTTTCAGGACTATCTGGAAGAGTTTTACAGCCGCTATAACGTGGAACTGATCCGCGCGCCGGAAGGTTTCTTCTACCTGCGTCCGCGTTCAACGACCATTATTCCGCGTTCCGTATTGTCTGAACTGGACATGATGGTCGGCAAAATTCTCTGCTACCTCTATCTCAGCCCGGAGCGGCTGGCGAACGAGGGGATTTTCACTCAGCAGGAGTTGTACGACGAGCTGCTGACGCTGGCTGACGAAGCCAAACTGTTGAAGCTGGTGAACAACCGCTCAACCGGCTCCGACGTCGATCGTCAGAAGTTACAGGAAAAAATGCGCTCGTCGTTAAACCGTCTGCGCCGTTTAGGCATGGTGTGGTTTATGGGACACGACAGCAGCAAATTCCGCATTACGGAATCGGTGTTCCGTTTTGGCGCGGATGTGCGCAGTGGTGATGACCCGCGCGAAGCGCAGCGTCGTCTTATCCGCGATGGCGAAGCGATGCCGGTCGAAAACCACCTGCAGCTCAATGATGAGACCGAAGAGAATCAGCCGGACAGTGGAGAAGAAGAATAATGATTGAACGCGGTAAATTTCGCTCACTAACGCTGATTAACTGGAACGGTTTCTTTGCCCGTACCTTTGACCTGGATGAACTGGTTACCACGCTTTCCGGGGGGAACGGTGCGGGGAAATCCACCACCATGGCGGCGTTCGTCACGGCGCTGATCCCGGACTTAACCCTGCTGCACTTCCGTAACACTACCGAAGCGGGGGCGACCAGCGGATCACGCGATAAAGGTCTGCACGGTAAGCTGAAAGCGGGTGTCTGTTATTCGATGCTCGATACGATCAACTCGCGCCATCAGCGCGTGGTGGTGGGTGTTCGTTTGCAGCAGGTTGCCGGGCGCGACCGTAAAGTCGACATCAAACCGTTTGCCATTCAGGGACTGCCGATGTCGGTGCAGCCCACGCAGCTGGTGACGGAGACGCTGAACGAACGTCAGGCGCGCGTTCTGCCGTTGACGGAGCTGAAAGAGAAGCTCGACGAGATGGAAGGCGTGCAGTTTAAGCAGTTCAACTCGATCACCGATTACCATTCGCTGATGTTCGATCTGGGCCTCATCGCCCGTCGTCTGCGCTCTGCATCCGACCGTAGTAAATTCTATCGCCTGATTGAAGCCTCGCTGTACGGCGGGATTTCCAGTGCGATCACCCGTTCTCTGCGCGACTACCTGCTGCCGGAAAACAGCGGGGTGCGTAAGGCGTTCCAGGATATGGAAGCCGCGCTACGGGAAAACCGTCTGACGCTGGAGGCCATTCGCGTCACCCAGTCCGATCGCGATCTGTTTAAGCACCTGATCAGCGAAGCCACTAACTATGTGGCGGCGGACTATATGCGTCACGCCAATGAGCGCCGGATCCACCTCGATAAAGCGCTGGAATACCGCCGTGAACTCTACACCTCACGCAAACAGCTGGCGGCGGAACAGTATAAGCACGTCGACATGGCGCGTGAGTTGGGCGAACACAACGGTGCCGAAGGCGATCTCGAAGCCGATTATCAGGCGGCGAGCGATCACCTGAACCTGGTGCAAACGGCGCTGCGTCAGCAGGAAAAAATTGAACGCTATGCCGCGGATCTCGACGAGTTGCAGATCCGTCTCGAAGAACAAAACGAAGTGGTTGCGGAAGCCGCCGATCGTCAGGAAGAGAACGAAGCTCGCGCCGAAGCTGCCGAGCTGGAAGTGGATGAGCTGAAAAGCCAACTGGCGGATTACCAGCAGGCGCTGGACGTTCAGCAGACCCGCGCCATCCAGTACAATCAGGCGATCTCCGCGCTGGAACGCGCCAGAGCGGTATGTCATTTGCCGGATCTGACGGCAGACAGCGCCGCCGAGTGGCTGGAGACCTTCCAGGCGAAAGAGCAGGAAGCAACCGAAAAAATGCTCTCGCTGGAACAGAAAATGAGCGTGGCGCAAACCGCGCACAGTCAATTCGAGCAGGCCTATCAGCTGGTGGTGGCGATCAATGGCCCGCTGGCGCGAAGTGAAGCCTGGGACGTGGCGCGCGAACTGCTGCGCGAAGGCGTTGACCAGCGTCACCTGGCGGAACAAGTGCAGCCGCTGCGTATGCGACTGAGTGAACTGGAACAGCGTCTGCGTGAGCAGCAGGAAGCCGAACGTCTGTTGGCGGAATTCTGTAAGCGTCAGGGCAAACATTTCGATATTGACGAACTGGAAGCCCTGCATCAGGAACTGGAAGCGCGGATTGCTTCACTGTCTGACAACGTCTCCAGCGCGCACGAACAGCGCATGGCGCTGCGCCAGGAGCAGGAACAGCTACAATCCCGCATTCAGCACCTGATGCAACGCGCACCTGTCTGGCTGGCGGCACAAAACAGCCTGAGTCAGCTCAGCGAACAGTGTGGCGAAGAGTTTACCTCCAGCCAGGAAGTGACCGAATATCTGCAACAATTGCTCGAGCGTGAACGTGAAGCAATTGTGGAACGCGATGAAGTTGGCGCGCGTAAGAATGCCGTTGATGAAGAGATCGAACGTTTAAGCCAGCCTGGCGGTTCGGAAGATCAGCGCCTGAATGCGCTGGCGGAACGCTTCGGCGGCGTGTTGCTGTCAGAAATTTATGACGACGTCAGCCTTGAAGATGCCCCGTACTTCTCCGCGCTGTATGGCCCATCGCGTCACGCTATCGTGGTGCCGGATCTGTCGCTGATTTCCGATCAACTGGAAGGGTTGACGGATTGCCCGGAAGATTTGTATTTGATCGAAGGGGATCCGCAGTCGTTTGATGACAGCGTCTTCAGCGTCGACGAACTGGAAAAAGCGGTAGTGGTGAAGATCGCCGATCGCCAGTGGCGCTACTCGCGCTTCCCGTCTGTACCGCTGTTCGGTCGTGCGGCGCGAGAAAACCGCATCGAAACGCTGCATGCCGAGCGTGAAGGGTTATCCGAGCGTTTTGCCACGCTCTCTTTTGACGTTCAGAAAACGCAGCGTCTGCATCAGGCGTTCAGCCGCTTCATTGGCAGCCATCTTTCGGTGGCGTTTGAATCCGATCCGGAAGCTGAAATTCGCCAGCTCAACAGCCGTCGCGTTGAACTGGAACGTGCGCTGACCACCCACGAAAACGACAACCAGCAGCAGCGTCTGCAGTACGAGCAGGCGAAAGAGGGCGTTAGTGCGCTGAACCGCCTGCTGCCGCGTCTGAATCTGCTGGCTGACGACAGCCTGGCGGACCGCGTCGAGGAGATCCGTGAGCGTCTGGATGAAGCGCAGGAAGCTGCGCGCTTTGTGCAGCAGCACGGCAACCAGCTGGCGAAACTGGAACCGATGGTGTCAGTGTTGCAGAGCGACCCGGAACAGTTTGAACAACTGAAAGAAGATTACGCATACTCCCAGCAGACGCAGCGCGATGCGCGTCAGCAGGCGTTTGCGCTGACCGAAGTGGTTCAGCGTCGTGCGCACTTCGGCTATTCCGACTCCGCGGAAATGCTCAGCGGCAACAGCGATCTGAACGAAAAACTGCGTGAGCGACTGGAACATGCGGAAGCCGAACGTACCCGCGCCCGTGAAGCCCTGCGTGGTCATGCTGCGCAGTTGAGTCAGTACAATCAGGTTCTGGCCTCGCTGAAAAGCTCTTACGATACCAAGAAAGAGCTGCTCAACGATTTGCAGCGTGAATTGCAGGATATCGGCGTTCGTGCTGACAGTGGAGCGGAAGAGCGTGCGCGTATCCGTCGCGATGAGCTGCACTCGCAGCTCAGTAACAACCGTGCACGCCGTAACCAGCTCGAAAAAGCGCTCACCTTCTGTGAAGCGGAGATGGATAACCTGACCCGCAAACTGCGCAAACTGGAACGCGATTACCATGAAATGCGTGAGCAGGTGGTAACCGCGAAAGCCGGCTGGTGCGCAGTGATGCGACTGGTGAAAGACAGCGGCGTCGAGCGTCGTCTGCACCGCCGCGAGCTGGCCTATCTCTCAGGTGACGAATTGCGCTCCATGTCGGATAAGGCGCTGGGTGCGCTGCGTCTGGCTGTCGCTGATAACGAACATTTGCGTGACGTCCTGCGTCTGTCGGAAGATCCGAAACGTCCGGAACGTAAGATCCAGTTCTTTGTCGCGGTGTATCAGCATCTGCGCGAGCGTATCCGTCAGGATATCATTCGTACCGACGATCCGGTGGAAGCCATCGAACAGATGGAAATCGAGTTGGGCCGTCTGACCGAAGAGTTGACCTCCCGCGAACAGAAACTGGCGATCAGTTCACGTAGCGTGGCGAACATTATTCGCAAGACCATCCAGCGCGAACAGAACCGTATCCGCCAGCTCAACCAGGGGCTGCAGAGCGTATCGTTCGGGCAGGTTCACAGCGTACGTCTGAACGTGAATGTGCGTGAAACCCATGCCACGCTGCTGGAAGTGTTGTCTGAACAGCATGAGCAGCATCAGGATCTGTTCAACAGCAATCGCCTGACCTTCTCGGAAGCACTGGCGAAGCTCTATCAGCGCCTGAATCCGCAGATTGATATGGGACAGCGTACGCCGCAAACCATTGGTGAGGAGTTGCTGGACTACCGTAACTATCTCGAAATGGAAGTGGAAGTGAATCGTGGCTCTGACGGCTGGCTGCGTGCGGAATCCGGGGCGCTGTCGACCGGTGAAGCGATCGGGACCGGGATGTCGATCCTCGTGATGGTGGTTCAAAGCTGGGAAGATGAAGCGCGCCGTCTGCGCGGGAAAGACATCTCCCCATGCCGTCTGCTGTTCCTTGATGAAGCCGCCCGTCTGGATGCGCGCTCCATCGCGACGCTGTTCGAACTGTGCGAGCGTCTGCAAATGCAGCTCATCATCGCGGCTCCGGAAAACATCAGTCCGGAGAAGGGCACCACCTACAAACTGGTCCGTAAGGTCTTCCAGAACACGGAACACGTCCATGTGGTCGGGCTGCGCGGGTTCGCGCCGCAGTTGCCGGATCCTCTCCCCGGTGAGGCTGATGCCCCGTCAGAGGCCAGCTAAAACCCTAAAGACGGCTGAAAAGCCGTCTTTTTCATTTCTTAAACTATGGATTTCAGGTGCATTTTCTTTAAACTTCTTTACATTAGGTTAGGCAATCGCATATCAGCCTTTCTATAATGAAGGAAAGCTCCGATAGATGTGGGCATGTCGTAATGTAACCAGAGGGCAAGGGATGTTGCTTAATAAAATTAGTGGTCGTCGGCTCTCGGCAATGAGTTTTTGCCTGGCCGTAGCATTCGCTCCACTGTCCAGTGTTCAGGCTGATGAGCCTGAAGTGATACCTGGCGACAGCCCTGTTGTTGTCAGTGAGCAGAGCCTCGCTCAGCCGCAGGCGCAATCTGGCGCAACGGCAGTGATGGCGGGTCTGCAGCCACTCCCTGAGGGGGCGGCGGAAAAGGCGCGGACTGAGCTTCAGTCGCAACTTCCTTCAGGCTATACGCCTGTCTATATGAATCAGCTTGAACTGCTTTATGCGGCGCGCGATATGAAACCTATGTGGGAAAATCGCGAAGCCGTCAAAGCGTTCCAGCAACAGCTGGCTGAGGTCGCCATTGCTGGCTTCCAGCCTCAGTTCACCACCTGGGTGGCGTTACTGACGGATCCTGCCGTTAACGGCATCGCACGCGACCTGGTGTTGTCTGATGCGATGATGGGGTATCTCCATCTGATCGCCAATATCCCGGTCAAAGGCAACCGCTGGTTGTACAGCAGTAAGCCGTATGCACTGACGACACCGCCGTTGTCAGTGATCAATCAGTGGCAGGTTGCGCTGGATAATGGGCAACTCCCGACGTTTATTGCCGGGCTGGCACCTCAGCACCCTCAGTACGCGTCGATGCACGCGTCGTTATTAACACTGGTGGGCGATTCGCGTCCGTGGCCGCAACTCACCGGTAAAGCAACGCTCCGACCAGGGCAATGGAGCAACGACGTACCGGCGCTGAGGGAAATACTGCAACGTACCGGGATGCTGGAAGAGGGACCGAAAATTGCGCTGCCGGGTGATGAGACCCCTTCAGAAGCGGTGGTCAGTCCGTCAGCCGTTGCGGTCGAAACGCCAGTCGTTGATGCGACGAAGCAGACTGCACCACGCAGTAAGCCGGCACCGACTGTCCGTGCCGCGTATGATAAAGAGTTGGTTGAAGCGGTAAAGCGTTTTCAGGCCTGGCAAGGGCTGGGTGCGGATGGTGCGATTGGCCCCGCTACACGCGACTGGTTAAACGTGACCCCCGCGCAGCGTGCAGGGGTACTGGCGCTCAATATCCAGCGTCTGCGTTTGCTGCCGGCTGAACTGTCGACGGGAATTATGGTGAATATTCCGGCGTATTCGCTGGTCTATTATCAGAACGGCAATCAGGTGCTGGCGTCCAGGGTGATTGTTGGTCGTCCCGATCGTAAAACGCCGATGATGAGCAGTGCGCTGAATAACGTGGTGGTCAATCCACCGTGGAACGTTCCGCCGACGCTGGCGCGTAAAGACATTCTGCCCAAACTGTGGAACGATCCGGGCTATCTTGAACGTCACGGCTATACCGTGATGCGGGGCTGGAATAGCAGAGAGGCGATTGATCCGTGGCAGGTTGACTGGTCAACCATCACACCGTCGAATTTACCGTTCCGTTTCCAGCAGGCGCCGGGAGCGCGTAACTCGTTGGGCCGTTACAAGTTCAATATGCCAAGTTCCGATGCTATTTATCTGCACGATACGCCGAACCATAATCTGTTCCAGAAGGATACCCGGGCACTCAGCTCCGGCTGCGTGCGTGTGAATAAGGCGTCAGAACTGGCAAACATGCTGTTACAGGATGCGGGCTGGAACGATACGCGAATTTCCGATGCGCTGAAGCAGGGTGACACGCGCTACGTGAACATTCGTCAAACTATCCCGGTCAACCTTTACTACCTGACGGCGTTTGTTGGTGCGGACGGGCGTACCCAGTATCGTACAGATATTTACAATTATGATCTGACAGCGCGATCCAGCGCACAAATTGTGGCAAAAGCAGAACAATTAATCAGGTAAATGAAGACGTTCTGGTTAATCTGTTGTCGTAATAATTGGCAGTGACAGGGGCATCGGGCCCAGAAGCCCCGTCATTGCTGGGGTTGGCCCAACTTGACGGCGGCTTTGATGCCAGTTAAGGTGCCTGTCGTGCGCTAAAGCATATAGACGATAACATTGACCTGTAGACCTTAAACCATGGACAAATTTGACGCTAATCGCCGCAAACTGCTGGCGTTAGGTGGTGCTGCCCTCGGCGCTGCCATCCTGCCTGTGCCTGCGTTTGCCACACTCTCTACCCCGCGTCCGCGTATTTTGACTCTGAGCAATCTCAACACCGGAGAGTCAATTAAAGCGGAATTTTTTGATGGCAGAGCTTATATTCAGGATGAATTAGCCAAACTTAACCATTTTTTCCGTGATTATCGCGCGAATAAGGTGAAGTCCATCGATCCCGGACTCTTCGATCAGCTTTTTCGCCTGCAAGGGCTGCTGGGAACACGTAAGCCCGTTCAACTGATTTCCGGTTATCGTTCACTGGATACCAACAATGAATTGCGTGCGCACAGCCGTGGGGTAGCGAAGCAAAGCTACCACACTAAAGGTCAGGCCATGGATTTTCATATTGAAGGCATTTCGTTAAGTAATATTCGCAAAGCCGCGTTATCTATGCGCGCAGGTGGTGTAGGATACTACCCACGCAGTAACTTTGTGCATATTGACACCGGGCCGGCGCGGCACTGGTGATTAACGAAACAGGAGCAGTATGAACTATCGTATTATTCCGGTCACCGCGTTCTCTCAGAACTGTTCTTTACTCTGGTGTGAGCAAACGCGTCTGGCAGCGCTTGTCGATCCTGGCGGCGATGCTGAGAAAATCAAACAGGAAGTGGACGTCAGCGGCATCACGTTGACGCAGATCCTGCTCACTCACGGACACCTCGATCATGTGGGGGCCGCGGCGGAACTGGCGCAGCACTATGGCGTACCGGTTATCGGTCCGGAAAAAGAAGATGAGTTCTGGCTGGAGGGGTTACCTGCTCAGAGTCGCATGTTTGGCCTCGGTGAGTGTCGGCCACTGACACCTGACCGTTGGCTTAACGAAGGAGATCGTGTCAGCGTAGGGAATGCGACTTTACAGGTGTTGCATTGCCCGGGCCATACGCCTGGACACGTTGTTTTCTTTGACGAGCAATCGCAACTTCTTATCTCAGGCGACGTGATTTTTAAAGGTGGAGTCGGGCGCAGTGATTTCCCGCGCGGCGATCACAGCCAGTTGATTGATTCGATCAAACGTAAACTGTTGCCGTTAGGCGATGACGTGACATTTATTCCGGGTCATGGACCGCTATCGACGTTGGGCTATGAACGGTTGCACAATCCGTTCCTGCAGGATGAAATGCCTGTCTGGTAATCCCCATTAAAAAGCCCGCTTACCGCGGGCTTTGTTTTTATCGCATGTCTTACAGCACGGCGACAATGGCTTCGCACAGCGGCGCCATGTTATCCGGCGTCATCCCGGCGACGTTAACGCGACCAGAAGCCACCGCGTAGACGCCAAATTCTTCGCGCAGACGCAGAACCTGCTCTTTGGTCAGGCCGCTGAATGAGAACATGCCGTTTTGTTTGATGATAAAGCTGAAATCGCGATCCGCCCCTTTCTCTTGCAGGGTGTTCACAAACAGCAGACGCATACGCTGGATGCGCTGACGCATGTCGGTCAGTTCCTGTTCCCAGATTGCGCGCAGTGCATCGTTGCTGAGGATTGTGGCAACCACAGATGCGCCGTGGGCTGGCGGGTTAGAGTAGTTCGCACGAATGGCAGATTTCATTTGGCTGAAGGCGCGATCAACGGTTTCCGTATCTGCCGCAACCAACGTACAGGCACCGACACGCTCGTTATACAGGCCAAAGTTCTTGGAGTAGGAACTCGCGACAATCAGCTCTTTGTGCAGCGCAGCGAACGCGCGCAGTCCTTCCGCATCTTCTTCCAGACCACGGGCGAAGCCCTGATACGCGAAGTCAAACAGCGGCAACCAGCCTTTCTCGACGGAAAGCTGAGCCAGGGTTTGCCACTGTTCAAGCGTAGGGTCGATACCGGTGGGGTTATGGCAGCAACCGTGGAACAGCACCACGTCGCCTGCCTGTGCTTCGCTTAGGCTGTTTTGCAGTGCGTCGAAGTCCAGGGAATGGTTTTCTGCGTCGTAATAAGCATACTCGCGTACTTCCAGCCCGGCAGAGTTAAACACGCTCTTATGGTTTGGCCAGCTCGGGTTGCTCACCCACACGCGTTTTACTGCCGTATTTTTTGCCAGGAAGTCGGCTGCAACGCGCAGCGCGCCGGTGCCGCCCGGCGTTTGCGCCGTGCGTGCGCGTTTATCGTTGATTAGCGCACTACCCTTGCCGAACAGCAGTTCCTGCGTGCAACGGCCAAATTCTGGAATACCGTCAATGCCGAGGTAGTTTTTTGTTGTTTCATTTTCGAGTAAGTATTGCTCGGCTTTTTTAACGCTGGTCAGCACTGGCGTTTTGCCAGTTTCATCTTTATAGACACCGATCCCAAGGTTAATTTTCGAAGGACGGTCATCAGCACGAAACAGATCGGCCAAACCCAGAATGGGGTCGGCAGGGGCGGCAGTAATGTTCTCAAACATGACGAGGTTCCATTGTGGTTACAGAAGGGAAATCCGTTATCAGGTTAACGGTAGATTTACAAAATGCCAACCGTTAGTGATGAAAACCCTGAAGGTTTTTTGAAGTCGCAAGATTTTGCTGACAGGCATAAAAAAACAGGACCGAAGTCCTGTTTTTTAGGCATTTAACAAAGGGGTCTGCTATTAGAACTGGTATACGATACCGACAGCAACGGTGTCGTCAGAGTTCACGCCCAGTTTGTTGTCAGAATCAATCTGGTTGATCTGGTAGTCAACATAGGTGGACATGTTTTTGTTGAAGTAGTAGGTAGCGCCTACTTCAATGTAGTTCACCAGATCTTCGCTACCTACACCCTCTACGTCTTTCGCTTTGGATTTGTTGTAGGAGATGGACGGACGCAGACCGAAATCGAACTGGTACTGAGCAACAACGAAGAAGTCCTGAGTTTTGTTGGCGAAACCACCGCTAATCGGGGTAGCGTTACGGGTTTCACCGTAGTTGGTTGCCAGGTAGATGTTGTTCGCGTCATATTTCAGACCGGTTGCCCACTGCTCAGCTTTTTCGCCACTGCCGCGCAGTGCCGGATCCTGCTGTGCATTAGTACGGTCAGCAGCACCGTAAGCACCTACAACAGCGAAGCCTTCGAACTCATAGCTGATGGAGCCGCCAACGCCGTCACCGTTTGAACGGCGAACATCGCTGAAGTTGTTGCTGGTCGGATCGGTAGCGTCAACTTCGTAGCTGCTTGCGCGCTCGTTTTTGCCCAGGTACTGAACGCCGAAGTTCAGGCCATCAACCAGACCGAAGAAGTTAGCGTTACGATAGGTCGCTACGCCACCAACACGGCCAACGAAGAAGTTATCGCTGTACGCGGTATCACCGCCGAATTCTGGCAGCATATCGGTGTAACCCAGTGCATCGTAAACGATACCGTAGTTACGGCCGTAGTCGAAGGAACCTGCATCACCGAATTTCAGACCAGCGAACGCCAGACGGGTTTTGTTACCGTTCTGTGCGTCAGCACCGCCTTCGGAGTTGTTACCCTGGAAGTTGTATTCCCACTGGCCGTAACCGGTCAGTTGGTCATTGATCTGAGTTTCCCCTTTAAAACCAAGACGGGCATAAGTCTGGTCGCCGTCATTACCTGAGTTGTCAGAAAAATAGTGCAGACCAACAGTTTTACCGTACAGGTCCAGTTTGTTGCCGTCTTTGTTGTAGATTTCTGCAGCGTTAGCTGCACCGGCTACCAGCAGGGCAGGGATTACCACTGCCAGAATATTGCGCTTCATCATTATTTATTACCCTCATTGGTTTTTTTATGACACCTGCCACTGCCGCCAATAAATTTCGTCAATAAAAATTTACGGAACTATTGATGAGAGTTTGGTGTCTTTATGTGTCTGACAGGCATCTTTCCATTCAAACTATCGTTTCGCTACCGTGAAAGTGCTACAAAGATAAAGAATTGGTTTCAGAAAGAAAAAATGTGTAACTAATTATTACATTTTTGGAACTTTGTGAACGATATCAAATTTCGAAACGATTTCAGCTCCAGATCACACCACTTATATCTATTTATATGATTTTCTTATCTTTAATTTGGATAAATGAAAAATAACGTACAGAAAATAGACGTTTCCAGTTTTGCTTATGGCCGTATCTGGACGTCTGGAATGCTGTGGGGTTGGGTATAAAATGTGCTAATGGATGAGGAAATACTAATCCGCAAGAAAGTTACGGCTTATTTTTTGTGCAGAAATATTACAACGTAATATCAGGTAACAGGAGTGGGGAGATTTGGGGGTTGATCTTAGAATTGCTTACTTATTACTCACAAAAACTGACAGTTCGGTCGATAAAAAAGGCCAGCAACGCTGGCCTTCTTGCGAACCGTTTTAGAACGTCGCGTTACGCGGTGTACGTGGGAAGGCGATCACGTCACGAACGTTCTGTACGCCGGTAACGTAGGCGATCAGACGCTCGAAGCCGAGACCGAAGCCGGAGTGCGGCACGGTACCGTAGCGGCGCAAATCGCGATACCACCAGTAGTCTTCTTTGTTCAGACCCATTTCCAGCATGCGCGCATCCAGTACATCCAGACGCTCTTCACGCTGAGAACCACCGATGATTTCACCGATACCCGGCGCCAGAACGTCCATCGCGGCAACGGTCTTCCCGTCTTCGTTCAGGCGCATATAGAACGCTTTAATCTCTTTCGGGTAGTTTTTCACCACCACTGGCGCTTTAAAGTGCTCTTCTGCAAGATAACGCTCATGCTCGGAGGAGAGATCGACACCCCAGTAAACCGGGTTCTCGAACTTCCTGCCTTTCTTAATGCACTCTTCCAGAATAGCGACTGCATCGGTGTAATCTACCTGGGCGAAATCTGCTTCGATGAAACGTTCCAGACGGCTGATAGCTTCTTTATCTACGCGCTCGGCAAAGAACTTCATGTCATCAGCACGCTCGGTCAGTACAGCTTTGAAGGCATATTTCAGCATGCCTTCCGCCAGGCCGGCAATGTCGCTCAGGTTGGCGAACGCCACTTCCGGCTCCAGCATCCAGAACTCCGCCAGGTGACGGCTGGTGTTGGAATTTTCCGCACGGAAAGTCGGACCGAAGGTATAGATTTTCGACAGCGCACAGGCGTAAGTTTCGCCGTTCAACTGGCCGGATACGGTCAGGAAGGACTCTTTACCAAAGAAGTCTTTGTCGAAGTCTACTTTACCCTGATCGTCACGCGGCAAGTTTTCCAGATCCAGCGTGGAAACGCGGAACATCTCACCGGCACCTTCAGTATCAGACGCGGTGATCAGCGGAGTGGAAACCCAGAAGAAACCCTGCTCATCGAAGAAACGGTGCAGCGCCTGTGCCAGCGTGTGGCGAACACGTGCGACGGCACCAATCATGTTGGTACGCGGACGCAGGTGCGCAACTTCACGCAGGTACTCGATGCTGTGACGTTTCGCCGCCATCGGGTACGTGTCTGGATCTTCAACCCAGCCGCTGACTTCAACCTCAGTGGCCTGGATCTCAAAACTCTGTCCTTGTCCCGGAGAGGCTACAACCTTGCCGGTGACGATAACGGAGCAGCCGGTGGTCAGACGCAGCACTTCTTCATTGTAATTGGGCAGAGAATTATTAATGACGGCCTGTACAGGATCAAAGCAGGAACCGTCATAAACGGCGAGGAAGGAGATGCCAGCTTTTGAATCTCGGCGGGTACGTACCCATCCGCGCACGGTGACTTCGCTGTCAACGGCTACGCGGCCCTGGAGTACGTCGGCTACA